>DBIN01000001.1 GCA_002296655.1 Acinetobacter sp. UBA801 | reverse complement strand
GCAATAATTGGGTCGAGAATCAGATGCGTCCCTGGGCGTTGGGGCGCAAGAACTGGCTGTTTGCAGGTTCGCTGCGCAGTGGTCAGCGAGCGGCAAACATCATGACGTTAATCCAGTCAGCAAAGCTGAATGGGCTGGATCCGTATGCCTATTTAAGTGATGTGCTGAAAAGGTTACCGACACATAAAGTGACCCAGATTGAAGAGTTACTGCCACACTGCTGGAAACCTAAATTGAATTAAAAATTGGTATGGGATTCAGCGGACGCTTACTCTATATCTCCTTAATTATCCCTAAAAACAAAAAAACAGTCTAATTTTTCAATCAGACTGTTTAAATTTCATTCGGCTCAGTGCTTATTTTAAAAAGCCATTTTCAGCCAAGAATTCCATGCTAATTTTGGACTGCTGCGTTGTTTCTGCCGCTTTATCGCCCAAGAGCAAACGCTCAATATAACGCGCCAAGACATCCACTTCTAAGTTGACTTTGCTACCAACTTTCCATGTGCCAATATTGGTACGCTCTGCCGTGTGCGGAATTAAATTCAGACTAATGACACTACCGCGTAAATGGTTGATGGTCAGGCTGATGCCATCAACGGTCACCGAACCTTTTTCTGCCAGATATTTGGCAATTTCTGCGGGTGCTGTCACTTCATAATAAATGGAACGTGCATCTTCACGCACCAATGTAATTTCACCGACTGCATCAACATGCCCACTTACGATATGCCCACCAAAACGTGTGGTCGGCAGCATGGCTTTTTCAACATTCACAGGCTGACCCACTTTCCACATACCTAAAGTGGTACGGTTCAAACTTTCACGGGAAACATCTGCGGCATACCAGTTGTCGCCCCACTCAATCACAGTCAGGCAAATACCATTGGTGGCAATTGAATCCCCCAAATGTACATCAGACATATCCAAATCGGTCTGAATACGCAAACGTACATCACCGCCCACACTTTGCAGGCTTTCTACTTTACCTAAACTTTCAATAATGCCTGTAAACATAATCTTTTCTCTCATTCACTGAGGATTTGTGGATTTACCACAATGCCAATTGGGTACTCACGCCTGAGGTATCAACACCGCCCAATTCTGCAAAGTGGTAGAGTTGACCTAACAACTGGCGAATAGGTGGACCTGACTTGGCATGCGTATCAGTAATCACAATAAATTCAAGTACGCGCGCACGCTCCGACTGTCGCTGTTTACTCACGCGATAACGCGGAACATCTTGGGTCAATAACGTCACTCGACCGCGTTTTAAATTGGCTTGCAACAAGTCTGTGGCACTAATATTACCATCAGTAGAATAACTGGTTAGAATAAAACGTGCATTAATGGTGTCCAATAAGGTTTCATACGCCTCTTTGGCATGTTTGGATGAGTTGTATGGACTTGGACGTTCTTTGCGCCATGCACGGTCAATACCACTTTTAAATCCTTTGGTGTCTGGGGTTGGTAAATCGACCTGATCCCACAAGGTTAAGGCATTTAAAACATGATAGTTGCTGCTATAAGCATGTTGATTATACGGTGGGTCTAAATAAGCCACATCCACCTCAAAACCACTCATTTGATTGGCAAGATGCTGTGCATCAACACACCACATTTCCGCAGCAAGTTTATTTGCTTCGCCAATGTCACAAAAACGACTTGGCGTGAGCCACAATAACGATTCGATTCGTTCAAGTGCAGTTTGGGTTTTGCCACCCCAACCGTGGTGGAAGCTTTTAAACACCCCACTGGTATTGCTAACAAAACTCGCAGAGTACAACAACGGTGCCAACAATGCCGACATCTCCACATCATCAATGGCGCCCTGCGCTTGCCACGTGGCAATTTGCTGACGAATCGCATCTATGCGCATGCCGTTACGACGTTTAAAGAATAAACGGTCACGACTTGGGTCATAAATTTCGTCATTGCGCGGACACAAATTATGCGTCACCCAGCCTTTGACTTCAGGCAAACGGTTCAAATAATCAATGGCTTTTTGATAGCCGCCTAATTCTTTAAACGCAGGCGCTTCGGTACAGGCCAAAATCGCATGGTTTAAGGCATGGCTGTACGGTTCCCAGTCATTGGCAATGACCCGATAACCATTTTGACGAGCCAAACGTGATACCACCCCTGAACCTGCAAAAAAATCGGCAAAAATTGGCGCACGACCATTTTTAGGATGCAGCGTTCCTGTCTGTTCAAGTGCTTCTAAAATCAGATGCAGTAAACGGCGTTTATTGCCCAAATAAGGCACTAACTGATGGAATAAATATTCATCAGTGGTGCGTGCCGCATGACGACGTTTATGATAAACCGTTGACTCTGAACTCATAGTGTCTCTTGAGAAGGAATTAACCTAAGGCGCACGTCATCACCCAATTGAGTGACATCGTAAAGTTTAAATCGGAGTTGCTCTGCCATCTGCTCAAATTCTGCATTAAACATGGTACGAGCCGAACGCCCTAACAATGTAGGTGCCACATAGCTGATCACTTCATCTACCCAACCTTCCTGTAAGAAAGCAGTCGATAAGGTTGCTCCCGCTTCAACCAATACATCATAAATTTGATGTTGCTGTACCAATTGGGCAAGTAAGGTTGCTAAAGGCTGTACCGCCAATTGTATCACGCCTAAGGCTTCCAACTCTGCACGATATGGTCCCATCACCATTACCGTTTCAGGCTGCTGCAAAATTTGTGCGCTCAAAGGCAAACGACCTTGGCGATCTAAAATAATCCGTTTGGGTTGTACTACGCTGTGAGTGTCATCTACACCCGCCAAGTGGCGTACATTAAGCAGACAGTCATCGGCCAGTACTGTGTCGATACCCGTTAATACTGCAGCAGAAATTGCCCGCCAATGCTGCACATCGGTACGCGCAGCTGTGCCAGTAATCCACTTGGATTCACCTGAAGCCATTGCAGTGCGACCATCCAAACTTGAAGCTACTTTTAAACGCACATAGGGCATGCCCGTAGCCATGGCTTTTAAAAAGCCTAAATTTAACTGACGCGCTTCAGCTTCTGCCACACCGACATCAACCTGAATACCAGCATCTTTTAAAATTTGAACGCCCTTACCTGCCACCAATGGATTTGGGTCTGGACATGCTACTACCACTTTGACCACGCCTGCATCGACCAACGCTTTGGCACAAGGTGGCGTGCGTCCATAGTGCGCACACGGCTCCAAAGTTACATACGCAGTTGCACCACGTGCCTGTTCGCCCGCCTGACGCAAAGCAAAAACTTCAGCATGCGGTTGTCCTGCACGCGGATGATGCCCTTCGCCCAATAATTGCGCATCTTTAACAATCACACAGCCTACATTTGGATTAGGTTTGGTGCTGTATTGCCCCAAACGTGCCAACTCAATAGCACGGCGCATCCAAAAAAGATCATCGGGAGGTAAATTGGAAGTGGATTCAGTCATATTCAGATGTTGTGTGCTTTTTGCTGACATGAAGATTTATTGCTCACGTAACTGCATTTGTTCAATTTGACGGCGAAACGCTTCCACATCCTGAAAGTCTTGATACACCGAAGCAAAACGCACATACGCCACGTGATCCAATGCAAATAAAGCCTGCATGACAATTTCACCAATGGTACGTGATTTCACATCACGCTCGCCCAAACGGCGAATTTGTAATTGAATGTCGCTGAGTACAGTTTCAATTTGCTCTTGGGTCACAGGACGTTTTTGCAAAGCATGCATCAGTGAACGGCGCAACTTGGCCTCATCGAAGGGTTCACTTTTCCCATCCGATTTAATCACACGTGGCATGACCACTTCATAACTTTCAAAAGTGGTGAAGCGTTCACCACAGCCAATACACTCACGACGTCGGCGAATTTGACAGCCTTCTGCCGCCAAACGTGAGTCAATCACTTTACTGTCTGCAGTGTTGCAAAATGGACAATGCATAGCGGTTTAATTGCACAAATTTGAATGAAAATGCAGTTTAGCAAAATTTCCATACTTTGTAGAGTTTTACGCAATATATAGAAGAAAAACAGCCCCGAAGGGCTGTTTTACACAATATATTGATTATGTGCTGTGTGGATTATTCTACACGTTCACCATGTTGGCTTAAGTCGAGTCCCATACGCTCATCTTCTGCAGCCACGCGAATACCAATGGTGAGATCAATTACTTTTAAGATGATGAAAGTCAGTACAGCTGAGTAAGCAATAGTCGCTAACACACCTTCAACTTGTACCCAAAGTTGGCTCATTAGGTTGCTTGGTGCAGCATCGCCCATAATAAACTCGCTGGCAAAGAAAGCCGTTAAAATTGCACCGACAATACCACCCACGCCATGAAGACCAAAGGCATCTAAAGAGTCATCGGCTTTCAGGGCGCGTTTTAAGGCAGTAATCCCCCAGAAACATACGACACCACCAATTAAACCCATCGCTAATGCACCACCGACAGTCACAAAGCCTGCTGCTGGTGTAATCACAACCAAACCTGCAATAGCACCCGATGCAGCACCTAATACAGAACCTTTGCCACGTACCAGTTTTTCAACAACAAGCCATGCAATTGCTGCCGCAGCTGCTGCCACTTGAGTCACAACTAAGGCATAACCCGCTGCACCATTCGCACCTAAAGCAGAACCACCGTTGAAACCAAACCAACCCACCCAGAGTAAACTTGCACCTATTACAGTCAACGTCAAGTTATGTGGCGCCATAGATTCACGCCCTAAGCCCATACGTTTACCCAACATATAAGCAGCCACTAAACCTGCCACGCCTGAGTTAATGTGAACAACTGTACCGCCTGCAAAATCCAGTGCGCCATCATTGCCTAACCAGCCACCACCCCATACCCAGTGGGTAATTGGTGCATAGACCACGACCACCCAAATCGCAATAAAGGCAACAAAGGCACCAAACTTCATGCGTTCTGCAATTGAACCACTGATAATTGCTACAGTAATGATGGCAAAGGTCATTTGGAAAATCACAAATAGAATTTCAGGAATACTGCCACTGAGCGCATCTGTGCCAATGCCTGCCAACATCACTTTATCTAGGCTGCCAATAAAAGCATTGCCTTCACCAAAAGCCAAGCTATAGCCCACTACTACCCAGACAATACTGACCACGGCTGCTGCTACGAAACTGTAAGCCATAGTATTGAGTACGTTTTTCTTACGTACCATGCCACCATAAAACAGTGCCAAACCAGGAATGGTCATAAGTAAAACTAAAGCAGTCGAAACTAAAATCCAAGCGGTATCGCCTGTATCTAATACAGCTTCTGATTCAGCCGCTTCGGTAGTGCTGATTTCTGCTACAGCTGCAACTTCTGGTTCATTTGTTGTTTCAATAGGAGATGTTTCGACAGTGGTTACTGCCACATCTGAAGTTGGAGTGGTGGCTGTTACGGATTCTTCAGCCCAAGCAACAGAACCACCAAGGAGTGCGCCCGATAGACTCAGCGCGAGTAGCATTTTTTTCATTTGTGTCCCCCGACCTTTGTTTTTGTGAGTTATTAAGTACTCAGCAAACTTCATGCCATCTTTTAAACAGCATCTGCACCCGTTTCACCTGTACGAATACGGATGACTTGTTCGAGGTTAGTTACAAAGATTTTGCCATCACCAATTTTGCCTGTACTAGCAACACGAGTGATTGACTCAATCACCGAATCGACCATTTCATCGATAATTGCGATTTCGATTTTAACTTTAGGCAAGAAGTCAACGACGTACTCGGCGCCACGATAAAGTTCGGTATGACCTTTTTGGCGACCAAAGCCTTTGACTTCTGTTACGGTGATCCCTTGAACACCAATTTCAGATAATGCTTCACGCACATCATCTAATTTAAAGGGTTTTACAATTGCAGTTACGAGCTTCATGTGTGTTTTCCTTCGGCTTAATTCACCAGTAAGGTTTTATGTTCAAATTCCATGCCAAAGTTCTAAGGTCGGGAGAAATTAGAAACCGTGACATGAGTTTTCTTTATACCTTATTTTATACATTTATATGGTTTTGATCTTCAAAAAATAGACATATTTACTAGAAGATTTACGATTTTACTCATCGAATAAATCCATATTTCGTTTGAAATGCTATAGTCTATTCAAGACCAGTGCTACACTGCTTCCATTTTCTCCATCTTTGTGGAAACAACAATGATTGAAACTTTATTACAAGCCATTTTGGAACAAATTGAACAACCCAAAAAAGATTTAGAACATAATTTACGTGCTTTGCTTAATGAAGCGGTCACCAAAATGGATTTGGTCTCGCAAGATGAGCTAGACCGCCAACGTACTGCGCTCAATAATGCCAACTTACGTTTAAATGAATTGTTAAAACAGGTTGAAGCACTAGAACAGAAAATTCAACTCAAACAATAAGCACCAATTGAGTGCATCAACAAAAAAACCAAACATTATAAAAATAACGCACCAAAACGGATCATCATAAGCATGTCTTTTGCCAAAGTGTATACGCGGGGGCTTCTTGGCTTGCACGCCCCTGCAATTGAAGTTGAAGTCCATCTTAGTCAAGGTTTACCTTCTTTAACCATTGTCGGTCTAGCCGAAGCTGCCGTACGTGAGAGTAAAGATCGGGTACGCTCTGCCATTATTAATAGTGGTTTTCAATTTCCAACCAAACGTCTGACCATTAATTTAGCACCTGCCGACTTGCCCAAAGATGGTTCGCGTTTGGACTTAGCCATCGCCTTAGGTATTTTAATTGCATCGGGACAATTGCCCGAACAGAGCACTGAGGGTTTAGAATTTATTGGGGAATTGGCTTTAGATGGTCAACTACGCCCTACCACAGGCACACTCAGTATTGCGATTGCCTGCCAACAGGCACAGCATCATTTGATTTTACCTGAACAAAATGCACAAGAAGCTGCACAATTGCCAGACTTTGAAGTCTTTGCCGCCACACATTTAAAACAAGTCTGCGAACATTTGGCACAAAACCAGCCTTTAGATAAAGTTATAGTGACTGCCCAACCACAGTTATCACACTCTGCATTTGATTTAGTCGATGTGAAAGGACAATTACGCCCACGACGTGCTTTGGAAATTGCGGCTGCAGGTGGACATTCATTACTGTTTAAAGGCCCACCGGGTACAGGTAAAACCTTATTGGCATCCAGACTTTCTAGTATTTTGCCGCCATTAAATATGCAGGAAAATTTAGAGGTTGCCAGCATCTATTCTGTGGCGAACAGCCCGCATACTTTTGGACAGCGTCCTTTCCGTGCGCCGCACCATACCGCTTCTGCTGTGGCATTGGTCGGTGGAGGCTCATATCCCAAACCTGGTGAAATTACCTTGGCACATTTAGGTGTTTTATTTTTAGATGAACTGCCTGAATTTGATAAAAAAGTTTTAGAAGTACTGCGCCAACCTTTAGAGTCCAAGGAAATTGTGATTTCCCGCGCCTCACGGCAAATTACCTTCCCAGCCAACTTTCAACTGATTGCCGCCATGAATCCTTGTCCTTGTGGTTATGCTTTTAATCAGGATGTGCGCTGTCAATGTTCTGCAGAAAGTATTAAACGCTATCAAAACCGTATTTCAGGGCCTTTGCTAGATCGTATCGACTTGCATATTGATGTACCGCCCCTGCAAGCACATGAATTACAAGACACCCGACCTGTAGAAAATTCTGAAACCGTGCGAAGCCGTGTCATTCAAGCATATACACGACAATTACAACGCCAAGAGTGTCTCAACATGGCACTCAGTCCCAAACAGTTAGAGCAATTTGCAAGCTTAGATGATACTGCCCAAAATATTTTAGCCATTGCGCAACAGCGCTTGAATTTATCGGCACGTGCGTATCATAGGGTGTTACGAGTGGCGCGTACCATTGCAGATTTGGCCCAGTCAGAGCATATTCAAACAGGCCACTTAACCGAAGCCCTGTCTTATCGTGGGCAACATCACTAAAACGGCTGACTGTTCATAAAAACTGACAAGTTAGAGCGAAATCCCATCGCCGATAAAAAAAGCCCACTCGATTGGAGTGGGCTTTTTTATATTTAAGCAGCGTACAGCTTAGAACTCATACTTCAAACCGAAGACAACTTTGTTCTTTTGTTTTACGTCCGCACGGTCATAACCACCCAAGGTGTAATTCATACTTGCGGTTAAACCTGTTTCAGCTAAAGGTTTGCTCACGCCCACATCAAAATGACGGAAACCAAAGCTTTCTGTTGTTCCTAAATTATCTTCAAAATCACCTGAATCTTGATATGCATATAAACCAAGCGCGGTATCTAGACTGAAGTCTTTAGGAAGTGCATAGCTATATGATGCTTTGATATAAGTATCACCTGCATTACCCCATGAAACATCTTCAAGCAAAGTTTGCGCTGTTAAGCCAAAATCTTTATAGCTTAGCCCAAGCATTGTTTCTAAACCGTTTGCATCACTTGTATCAATATCATAGTAATAGTAGTAAGTTAGACCTGCTGTGTAACCAAGATCATCATTAATTGAACCGTTATAGCCCGCATAAAAATCATTTTCAAAACCATTCGGTAGGTCATCACCATAGTTTAATGTTGAACCCCACCAACCTACATAGAAGCCTGATGCATGGCTATAATCCAAACCACCTTGGATTGTCGCATCTTTATTTTCAGGCACATTGGTAATACCACGTAAGTTATAGCTAGATAATACCCCGATATTTCCAGAAATCGTATGTTCCGAAGCTGGCGCTTCAGCGAATGTGAACGTTGAAGCTGCGCCTAGTACAGCAAGAGATAAAGCTTTAAATGCAAATTTCATTATGGATTCCCCCTGCATCGGATGAGATGCGTTGTCTATTTTGTTTGACTCAATGAGGGAGTAGCAAGGCCTATGCCAACGCTGAAATTCAGAACAGTAATTAAGCATTAAAACCCCAAATAAAAAACATAGATCATTGTTATATATAAATTATTTTTATAGAATTTTTTATTTTGATTGCAGTGACTTTTGATGTGCATCAACACTCATCTTATAACGACTACACTTTAAGCATTGATTTGCACAGCCGTATGATTATTTTTTGCATCCTTGAATTGCAATAAAGCTAAATAACATGCATAAAAAAGTGCAGTCAAGAATCACAAGCCTATCCTGATCAAAAAATCGAAAGTCAGGCCTATCCTGTTCATCCCTACGCCATCAACTATCAAAACTCAGTGCACAGACAAAAATCCAGTCCAAAACTGCAATATATTTCTGCACCAAAATTTGACATCAACATGCAATGAGACACTTCAATCTTCACATCAAAAATAATTCAATTACGGAAACGATAGTTCAAATTTAATGATCGCAAGCCAACGACCATATAAAAGTTATGTATTAAACATCTTCTTAAACCGTTCTGTTTTCATCGTAACGCCCAAAACTAAACACCGATGTTTCACATGAAATCCGTAATAGCCAAAAGCTATTACTGAAAGATTAGATAAAATTTAATTTTTATACTCTTAATTCAAATAAAGATTTATAAATTTATTTCCCCACTTATCTCTTGCCCAAAATTCGACTTCATAGATAACCATTTCACAGGAAAAACTTCACCCTATTTTAAAATTTATGCTGTGCCTTGTGCGCTTTGATCACACAACAAGCTGTTGAAAAAATGAACAAACTGTATTTTTAATGTACAAGTTGCAGATGCGCTGTATTTGGCTATGTTTCAGTGACTCAGTAAGTTTTAAATTATGTTTATGTTTTTACTAAAAAATAAAATATTTATTCAACTTTTGAAAAGTCGATATTTTTAATGACCCCACAGTTTATCGAAAAAATACTTAACTTTAGTGTCATAGCTGCTTTAAAAATGATATTTTCGCGCACAAATAGCGATACAATTCGCCTACGTTTCAACTACACATTTACTGCATGAGGCCATCTCCCAATGCTGCAATCTAAAAAATTAACACTTGCGTTGCTGATCAACGCAGCGCTTGTTTCAACTGCATTTGCGAGCGAACAAAGTGAATCTAAAGGCTTTGTAGAAGACGCAAACGGTTCGGTTTTATTCCGTACAGGTTATTTAACTCGTGACTATAAAGATGTAAAACCTGGTACAGATACAAGTTCATTTGCACAAACTGCTATCGTAAAATTAGATTCTGGCTTTACCAAAGGTGTAATTGGTTTTGGTGCAGGGATTATTGGTGATGCTTCATTTAAACTCGGTAAAAATGGGCATACTGGTAACCAAATGATCCCAACTCATAGTCAAGATAATGCCGATGGAACTAAAGATGCCTATGACCACTGGGCACGTGGTGGTGCTTATGTAAAAGCACGTGTATCGAATACCACAGCTAAATATGGTACGCAAGTATCTGAAATACCAGTAATTGCAAGCAATACTGCTCGTTTAACCCCTGAGTACTACACTGGTCTTTATATTGAAAGTAATGAAATTAAAGACTTGACGTTAGTTGGTGGTAAATTTACTAAAAACCAATGGTCAAATGATATCAGCTCAGACCAACAAGGTTTGGATAGTGCTATTTTCTGGGGTGCGAAATACAAATTTAACGACCAAGTAAATACTTCTTATTATGGTGTGGAAGTTAAAGATAAATTAGATCGTCACTATGGGAATGTGAATTATAGCTTCCCTACAGCAAATGGTGCGACCGTAACTTTAGATGCAATGGGTTACAATACCAAATGGAAAGTTGGAGCAGCAACCACTGATCCACGCAGTGTAACTGAAGAATTGACTAACTCGATTTGGGGTGTATCTGCAAGCTATAACAGGGACGCACACAATTTGATGCTTGCATACCAAGATAATGCAGGCAACATAGGTTACGACTATGCTTACAACGCAGGTGGTCTACAAAGCATTTATGTACCAAACTCATACTTATCCGACTTTAATGGCAACGATGAAAAATCTGTTGGCTTACAGTACAACTATAATTTTAAAAACCATGGTCTTCCAGGTCTAAACTGGACAACAGCATTCGTTTATGGTTGGGATATTGATGTAGCCGAAATAAATAATCCAGCACAAATTATCGACCAAGCTGAAGAACATGAATTCTTTAACCAAGTGAAATATACGGTTCAATCGGGTGCATTCAAAGATGCAAGCTTACGCTTACGTCACTCATACTTGCGCGCAAGTGATACTTACAATAATGCTTCTGGCAACTATGTAAGTAATGCTATCGGCTCAACCAACGAATGGCGTATCTGGTTAGATATTCCTGTGAAATTATTCTAATTTCTCGGAATAGCCAACCCAATAAAAAACCTGCACAAACTTTGTGCAGGTTTTTTACATTTCAGCTTTCATGAGAAAGCCGAACAGGCTCTGTGCAAATTATGGATTTGCAGCTTTGTAGCCTTCAATTGAGTTCAATACTTCTTGTTTCGCAACATCCGCACCTTCCCAACCACTTAACTTCACCCATTTGCCTGGCTCTAAGTCTTTATAGTGTTGGAAGAAGTGTTCAATTTGGCTGATCAATAATGGTGGAAGATCAGTATATTCTTGAACATCTTTATAAATTGGGGTTAATTTTTCGTGCGGAACGGCAACCAATTTCGCATCAATACCACCATCATCTTCCATGTTCAATTTACCCACTGGGCGGCAACGAATCACAGAACCTGGCTCTACTGGGTGTGGGGTCACAACCAATACGTCTAGCGGATCACCATCCAATGAAAGTGTATTTGGCACATAACCGTAGTTCGCTGGGTAGAACATCGCTGTACCCATAAAACGGTCTACAAATAATGCATCAGAATCTTTATCAATTTCGTATTTGATTGGCGCTGCATTAGCAGGAATTTCAATGATCACATAGATGTCATTTGGTGCATCTTTACCCGCAGGGATATTGCTGTAGCTCATAGCATCACTCTTAAACAAGTTAAATCTTTTTAAAACCGCGTCAATTATAACGGTTTTCTGTCCTGAATTACTGCGCGATTATACATCTGCAAGGCAAAAATACATATTTTCACACCTGACTTGATCAGGTCAGTTTAATCACCATCAGTAAAATACAAATTGGGCAAAGTAAAGACAGCATCCAAACAATTGAACGCAGCGTCGCCCAATTGGCTAAATAACAAATTCCATAAATAATGCGCAGCACAATATAAGCAATACCAAACATCATCACCACTACTTGAGGGATGACCATATATTCCGCCATAAGCACTGCGGCAATAAACAAAGGCAGGCTTTCAAAACTGTTTTGTTGTACGGCGTTGGCACGTGCAGCCAAACCTGTAGTTTTGGCTAAAAATTCACGTGGATTTTGGTTATCTTCGCGTTTAAAGCCGCCTGCCATTTTTGCGACAACAGCAAAGACATACGGCAATAAGCAAGCAATAATAATTAGATAAACAATTCCGCTTATGCTTTGCATCTATTTTTTCTCATAAACTGTATTGAGAACTTATCATAACATGGCATTTCTGGAATAAATTTTGTTAAATAGCATGTTTTAAGCAATTGTATAAAGGATCCATTATGGTCAGCCCAGATCAAAAGGAAATGCTAGATATACTTGAAAAGCAACGCCAACATCAACTGCGAGTGGATCGTGTTTTAAAAATTGTGTTGCCTATTGTGGCATTTTTATTGACGGTAATTTGTGCCAACATGAACGTATGGTCGACCATTTTTAGCTTTGTTGTGCTTTGGGTGGCGTTTTATGCGGTGGGGATTAAGCGTTTACCGTTATGGCACTGGATTATCGTGATTGTGGTGTACTGCTTAATTGATAATATTTTAAGTTATGGCAGTTTTAATCAATCAGGTTTTAGTCGCCAATTTGGTGCGATGTTTATTTTCTTGGGTATTGTGGGTGTTGGGCGTCGCTACTTTGACCGTTGGTTGATGAAAGAATAAGGTCTGTTGACACTTCGTCTGTATTGAACTAGAAGCTATCTATTTTATAAGCATATAAAAAACGCCCCTGAGTTTTCAGAGGCGTTTTTGTTTCAAAGCAACATGAATTACGCAGTTTTACGCAAATCTTTACGCAAGATTTTACCTACGTTCGATTTTGGCAATTCATCCATAAACTCCACATAACGTGGGCGTTTATAGCCAGTTAAGTTCTCTTTAGCGAATGCTAATACTTCTTCTGTGGTCAATGATGGATCTTTTTTCACCACAAATAGTTTTGGCACTTCACCTGATTTTTCATCTGGCACACCAATTGCTGCCACTTCCAAGACTTTCGGATGCTTCGCAATCACTTCTTCAATTTCAGATGGATAAACGTTAAACCCAGATACCAGAATCATATCTTTTTTACGGTCTACAATTTTCACATAGCCACGTGAATCCATAACACCAATGTCACCTGTACGGAAGAAACCATTAATCATCACTTTATCGGTTTCATCTGGACGGTTCCAATACCCTTTCATGACTTGTGGACCACGGATTGAAATTTCACCTTGCTCACCCAGTGCAACTTCATTGCCGTCATCATCTAAAATTGCCACTTCAGTTAATGGCAATGGAATACCAATGGTGCCACTAAACTCTTCAGATGTAGGTGGGTTTGCCGTTGCAACGGGTGAAGTTTCAGACAAGCCATAACCTTCAATAATATTGGTGCCTGTGACTTTTTTCCATGCTTCTGCAGTTGATGGCAATACGGCCATACCACCGCCCATCGCCATTTTCAATCGGCTGTGATCAAGCTGTTTAAACTCTTCATTATTCACGAGCGCATTGAATAAGGTATTCACCGCAGGGAAGAAAGTCGGTTGATATTTACGTAATTCTTTCATTACCGCAGGTAAATCACGCGGGTTTGGAATCAATACGTTTGCTTGACCTTTGTACATGCCGTAAAGCGCGCACACCATAAATGCAAAAATGTGATAAAGCGGCAATGCACAGAAAATACGATCATCTGGCTGACCATCTTTCGCACCAAATTTACTTTGGAAAATACCATCACATTGCAGCATGTTTGCCACAAGGTTACGATGCGTTAATTCTGCACCTTTAGATACGCCTGTTGTACCACCTGTGTATTGCAACACAGCAGTATCACTTAAAGTTAAGTTTGGACGTTTGTAGTTGCTTGGGCTCACTTTAGAGATTGCCGCATTAAATTTAATGTGACCCGGAATGCTCCATGCTGGAATTTGCTTACGCACTGAACGTAAAACAAAATTCACCAAGGTACCTTTTAATGCACCTAACATATCGCCCACAGAAGCAACAACCACATGCTTCACAGGAGTTTTACCAATAATTGCCTGATAAACCGATGCAAAGTTTTCGATAATCACTAAAACTTCAGAACCAGAGTCATTTAATTGGTGCTCTAACTCACGTGAAGTATAAAGTGGGTTCACGTTCACCAATACTAAGCCTGCACGCAACACCGCTAATGCAACCACTGGATATTGAAGTACGTTCGGCATCATTACGGCAACACGCGAGCCTGGTGCCAAACCTAAGCTTTGTAAATAGGTTGCAAATTTACGGCTAGCTTCTTCTAGTTCACTAAAGCTTAAAACTTTATCCATAAAGATAAAGGCATCACGTGAACCAAATTTTTGGAAATTACGTTCAAAAATGTCTACGAGTGACGTATTTTCTGCAGGCAGTTCTACAGTTTCTGGAATTCCTGTCTTTCGGTATTCAGCAAACCAAATCTTTTCCATAATGCCAATTTCTCCAATCAGTAATCCTTAGTTTTAAACTATTTTTCTCAATACAAGACGTCGTTGTTTGCTTGTTTATGTCCTGCTTTGCATCCATTTTCACGAACACAAACCATATATAACGTATTTTGCTTAAAAAACGCTAGTATTATCTTTGAATTAACAGTTTATTTGCTTTTTGGTAACCACGTGGTAGGAGCTGACCTTTCGTGCCGCGCTTCGCTACATACTTCAGCAAATCATCCCCTTTGAGTTTGAGTTGTTGCTGTCCTGCAAATACTTGAATTGTTTCATCTAAACTTAAAGGTAACATAGACACCAACTGATCTTTTTCCTCAAGTTGTATCAATTTATTACCTTTACCTTTATTCAAAATTGGCAATTCTGACAACTCAATCACCAGTAAACGCCCTGCTGAACTGAGCAGTGCAACATGACTCGCGTGTTCAATCATTTGCAAGTTCATCACTGTCGATTGTTCAGGCAAAGACAGGAATGCTTTACCTGCTTTGGCACTGGTATCTAACTGTTTGGCCTGAGTTTTAAAGCCGTAACCTTTACTGCTGGCTGCTAGAATTTCAGCCTCATCATCGGCAATCAGCAATTGTTTAAAGCCAACACCACTGGCAGGAGCAAGTTTTGAACTTAATGGTTCACCCAAACCCCGTGCCGAAGGCAGGCTATTAATTGGCAACGCATAACTGCGCCCCGTATCATCTAAAATATAGACACGCTGATTAGACTTGCCTTGTGCATGACTGAGATATTGATCACCCGCACGGAAGTTCAGATTTTCCGCATCAACCTCATGCCCTTTAGCACAACGAATCCAGCCTGCTTCAGACAACACCACCGTTACAGGGTCGGCAGGTAGCATATCTTGTTCATTAATTGCAGTCGCTTCGGCACGCAATACAATAGGTGAACGACGATCATCACCAAACCTTTTCGCGTCTTCTTTTAACTCACTGATAATTAAGTTTTTCAACGATTCAGGATTGGCCAATTGTTCACGAATAATGGCTGCGCGTGCCTCTAATTCTTCTTGTTCACGGCGAATTTCCATTTCTTCAAGCTTGGCCAAATGGCGTAGCTTTAATTCCAAAATGGCTTCGGCCTGAATTTCATCAATACCAAAATGTGCCATCAACTCAGCTTTAGGATGATCTTCTTCACGAATAATCCGAATCACGGTATCAATATCTAAATAGGCAATCAGCAAACCTGCCAAAATGTGCAGTCGCTTTTCGATTTTATTGAGATGATATTGCAAACGACGTGTGACGGTATTTTTACGAATCTCAATCCATTCCAGTAAAATACGACGAATTGATTTCACCTGCGGACGACCATCTGCGCCAATCATGTTCATATTGACACGATAGCTCGATTCTAAATCGGTCGTGGCAAATAAGTGACTCATCACTGCTTCGGCATCAATACGGTTGGAACGCAGCACAATCACCAAACGAGTTGGGTTTTTATGGTCAGATTCATCACGCACGTCACTCACCAACGGCAGTTTTTTCGCCTGCATCTGATCAGCAATTTGAGTAATGATTTTTGAACCCGAAACCTGATACGGCAATTCTGTGATCACGATTTCATTTTTTTCAATGCAGTACACCGCACGCATACGGTAACTACCGCGACCGGTACTTTGCATTTTCAGCAATTCTTCAGGCGGGGTAATAATTTCAGCTTTGGTCGGTAAATCTGGTGCAGGAATATATTCTGCAACTTTTTCATCGGTTAAATTTGGGTTGCGAATCAGGGCAATTGTGCCTTTCACCACTTCTCGCAAGTTATGCGGTGGAATATCGGTCGCCATCCCTACTGCAATACCGGTGGTGCCATTCAGCAAAATATTCGGTACACGCGCAGGCAAATTGACAGGTTCTTTTAATGAGCCATCAAAGTTATCTTGCCAATCACAAGTACCTTGCCCCAATTCAGCCAAAAGCACTTCACTATATTGCGATAGTTTGGCTTCGGTATAACGCATTGCCGCAAAGGATTTAGGATCATCGGGCGAACCCCAATTACCCTGTCCTTCAATAAATGGATAACGATAACTGAACGGCTGCGCCATCAACACCATAGCTTCATAACAAGCAGAATCACCATGCGGATGGTATTTACCCAATACATCCCCCACGGTACGTGCCGATTTTTTCGGTTTGCCACTGTGTTTGAGTCCAAGCTCACTCATGGCGTACACAATACGGCGCTGTACAGGTTTTAAACCATCGCTGATATGGGGTAATGCACGATCCATAATGACGTACATGGCATAGTTAAGGTATGCACGTTCAGTAAATTCTGCTACGGAACGGTTTTCTGTTGCATGATGCGCGAGGCTTGTCATAAAACCTGTCGTCCTAAATCATTTGTTTTTGTATCAATCGGCTTATGCTATGCCGCAGCAGCATCCTGCACAAGGGCTAGTAAGGATGCTCTGCGACAATTTGTGTCTTATGCCGTAAAAATATTCATTTTATAAAAAACAGCAATATAAAATTATAACGATTCATTCTATGAGGGTCTATTGACACGTTACAGATGTTTGAAACAATACTTATTACATAAAAATTCCTTTATTTTTATCAATGTAAATGCTGTTTTTGTGATATAAAACACACTGAAGTTTTTTTATTGAAAGTTTAAATTTATTGTAACGGTTCTTTCGGATTTCGCTATGCAGACCTATATTCCTTATCAGCTTCGAGTAAAGTTAAAACAAATTGATCCTATTCTTGATAATAAATGGCAGCAGCAGCTAAACGCAATTCTTTCCGCTACACCTAAAGAACTGCATGAAAAAATAGAAGAACGATACTTAAAACCCAAAAATATTCACTGGAATTATCTTACAGCAACCTTTGAATTTCATGGTTACATCCGTCTGCAAGACATTCCACAGTACACACAGTATCCAGAATTATTACAACTCGCCAAAAACTTACAAAGTAGCTTTGACTATTTAGAAACCTACCAAACCGACTTTCAAATCGCCGATTTTCTAGAAATGGTGATTCATGAAATGAATCAAATTGAATTACATGAGCCACAGGATATTCAAGCCCAACTTTTACTCAAAAAAGCGTTTTTATATGATGCTGCTTTAATTATTCGTGATTTAGACTTCACCGTTACAACTAACCATCGCAATCTAGATCAAGCACAAATTCGTAGTTTTATCTTTGAAGTGTTTATGAAAAGTGAAATTTTGGGCAATTGGTTTGCTTATATTTTACCAAGTGAATATGCACAACAAAAACCATCAATTTTTCAGGATTACTTGGTTCATGAACTGCATGTTCGTGACTTTGAAATTATCGATGCTACAGATTACTATTTTATTGTGAGTAGTTCCTACGACAGCCGTGTATCTGCTTATTCCATTCGACGCTTTTTAACAGAAGAAAACTTTGGCGTAGAAAATAAATTCTATATTAGTGGTTTAGTTCTTGATCCGAAAAAGTTAGATCAAATTGATTATATTGAAAATTTTAAACAGCAAATGACACAAATTATCGGCATTCAACGTCAAATGAATCCGCATATTGTGGAGTTGATTGAATCTTTACACCTATATAAGCAAGAGCAACTTTTACCACAAATGAAAAAAGTGTTGGATATTCAAGGTTTTTCTACAGATTATTTAGTCAAAGAGCATTTAGATTGCTTAGAAAAAGACCTTTGTTTGCAAGTGCTTGAACCATTTGCAAGAGGTTTAAAACAAAGTGTGCAACAGTCTGATGAATTAGAGTTTTGTTATTTAAATCTGAAACGTTTAATGACTGAACTATTACATCATTTTGAAGCTTTATCTCAAGAACCCTTGTTGCAATTTAATCTCTACGCCCGCGGCTTTAAATATCGTTTGATTGCATATTTGCATTTATTGGTACAGCGTCGCACACAAGTTTTTGTACTCTTTGAAGATGAATATCATTATCAACGACATTTAAATGCGGTAATCGCCCCTGTTCAAAAGATCAGAGAGTATGTGAATGCTGCGATTGAACAGAGCCGCAATATACAACAAGAAATACGTAGTCTCGAACGAGAAATTCAAACAAATGAAAAAGCGGGATTTTTTAAACGTTTGCTGAAAAAATCTGAAAATAATCAGGTGAAAATAGAGAAGCTGAAAAAGAACCTGATTGATATTCAAGATCGCTGTTATATTGGAGTTATTAGTATTCAAAAACAGGCAACCCAACAAAGTGTTTATTTAGAAGCCAAGAATCTCATTAGCAGAATTGACCCTAAAATCCGTCACTATGCTTTTGCCAATGGTGAAAATGGTATAACACGCTTACCATTATTGCTACAACTTCCTGAAGATCGGCATAGTTTTAACTTACAAAATATCTCCTTGGCTTTAAATCAGGAATTCGTCCTGACTGCTAAATCTTGGAGCCAGTCAGCGTAAATCCCTCAAGCAGGTTTACGCTGACTGTCATTTCAAATTGGAAGATAGGTTTATTATAAGCTTACAAACCTATCGACTCTAAAGTTCTGCCTTTAGTTTCTTCCCCCAACACCACAATCACCACAGCAACAGCCAATAAAACTGCGGTAAACATCATAAAGACATAACTAAAGCCATTTTGCATGACCATCATGTGCGTGACCACCATTGGGGCAACAATACCGCCCATGCGTCCAATGGCCGAGGCCCAACCTGAACCAAAAGCACGAATATTGGTTGGGTATTGTTCAGGAGTATAGGTGTATAACACCCCCCACGCGCCCAAGTTAAAGAACGACATCAAACAGCCCCAGAACATGATCATCGCCACGCTGTCAGCCTGACCAAAGAAATATGCCGAAACAGCACACATGCCAATAAAACCCGCCAGTGTGGCTTTGCGTCCCAGTTTTTCGACCAACCAAGCGGCTGCAATATAACCAGGTAATTGTGCCAAAATCATGCCCAACACGTATTCAAATGACTGTACGATGCTGTAGCCTTGCTGTACCAACAGACTAGGCAACCAAGTGAAAATGCCATAATAGGAATAGACAATGCCAAACCAAATCAGCCACAGCATTAAACTACGACGCGCAAATGGTCCCGACCACAATTGAGTAAAAGAAATATGCTGTTTGGCGGCAACAGGCTGAACTTCAATTTGTTCAATGACCTCAACTCCACATTGACGCTCAAATTTTTGTACCAGTGCATGTGCTTCGGCAATTCGACCACGATTGATCAGATAAGGGATAGATTCAGGGACTTTTTTCCAAATGACTAAGGCATATAAAGCAGGTAAACCACCAATTAAAAATGCTGTGTGCCAATCAAATTTTGGAATCACAAAATAAGAAACTAATGCCGCACACAACCACCCCAAGCCCCAAAAACTTTCCAGCAATACAATAAAACGCCCACGCACATGCGCAGGAATGTACTCACTGACCAAAGTGACCGCTACGGGAAGTTGCCCGCCCAAACCTAAACCAACAATAAAGCGAAAGACCAGTAACCAAGTTAAATTCGGTGCAAAGGCACAGGCCGCAGTAGCTAGACTGTAAATCACCAGCGTGGTAGCAAATACGGTTTTACGTCCAATTTTATCGGCCAGACCGCCCGAAAAGACTGCCCCAATGGCCATTCCGACAAAGCCAATTGACACCACCATGCCTTTTTCTGAAGGAGTCATGCTCCAGTCTTCTGCCATCTTTGCCAAAATAAAGGAGATGAGTCCTGTATCCATGGCATCAAACATCCAGCCCAGACCAATCATCACCAGTAGGCTATAGTGGAATTTTCCAATGGGTAGACGTTGCACACGCGAAACTAAATCCATAACACACTCTTTAAGTTGGCTAAAAGGATATGGGCGATGCCAAACACAGCTGCTGTTATTTTTTATACTATGAATTGACAGGATGTGGATAGCATTAAAAAACCGATCTGGTGATCGGTTAGCTTATGTTCAATACTGTTCTTATCTTATAACCAATTAGGTTTCATCTTTAGAGGATGCTGAATGTTCATCATCGTCCTGATAAATAAATTTCGGCATTTCTAAGCCAAAATAAATCGCAATCAAACGCAAGGTGAAACCAAAAATAAGCGTTGCAATCACGGTTAATTCGAGTGATAAACCGATTTTAATACACAACCAATAGCAAATCACGGACACAAAAGAAATACTGGCATATAGCTCACGGCGGAACACCAAAGGCACATCGTTACATAAAATATCACGTAGAATCCCACCTGACACACCTGTTAAGACGCCTGCAACAGCAGATACCACAAAGCCATGCCCCATTTCTAAAGCAATTTGACAACCAATAATCGTGAAGCCAATTAAGCCTAAAGCATCGAGCACCAAGAAGATGGAACGTAAATGCCTCATCCATTTGGCAATTAAAATGGTGATAAAAGCGGCAATACAGGTCAGCACCAAATATTCAGGATGTTTGACCCAAGTCAGTGGATAATGCCCCAACAATACATCTCTCACCGAACCACCACCCAATGCGGTGACACAGGCAATTAAGGTAACACCAAACCAGTCCATGCTGCGACGCCCTGCAGACAATGCGCCTGTCATCGCTTCTGCGGTAATCGCGATTAAGTAAATGACCAACAACAACATGGACTTGCCCTTCTTTCACTAGGCCAAAAGATGTGCGTTATCATAAGCGAAAAACCAAGATAAAGTTATAAAAATTGCGCACAACATTGCTTAAATTTTTTACCCGAACCGCAAATACACGGCTGTTTCATAGTCGGCTGTTGCCCTGTAGTCGGATCTAGAAAATACCAACGGGCCTGATGTTGTACAAAATGGGAAATTTCATGGTGAATTTGCGTCTGCTTGCCATCATGGTAATGGGCTTTAAATTCAACTTGGGCGTGGTTTTTATCTAACTTTTCATTGCTATTCAGCACTTCGAGCTTTAACCATTGATTCGACTTGCTCCAATCTGCAATTGCACCAACATCCAGACTTGCCTGTTGTCCTAGCGCAGTCGTTTGTACAATATAATCATTTTGTTGTAAGGCAAAAGCACTATAGCGCGAACGCATGAGTTGGCTCGCGCTTTCTGCATTTGCCTGCCCCACATGTAAAGGTTGGCAGCAGTGTTGATAATTGCCCTGCCCACATGGGCATGCCAAGTGATTCATAGAAAATTCCATAAATTCAAATCGATAATTTAAAATAGCCTGACAATGCAGGCTATTTTAGCGGAAGCACAAGACTGAAATACAGTCTAGCATTCAGTTTATGATGCGCTTGAAGATTCCTGTTGAATCAAATGTACTTTTTCAATTTTATGTCCATCCATGGTCACAATTTCAAAAACATAACCATCTGAAAGCAGCTTTTCACCATTTTCAGGCAAACGTCCCAAATGGAATAAAATATAGCCAGATAAAGTTGAATATTGCTCGCTTTCATCCACTAAATCCCGCCCAAGCAATAAGGAAACATGGCGAATATCGGTGGAACCATCTAGCAACAAAGAACCATCTTCCAAACTTTCAGCACTGGCTTCTAGTGCATCTTCATCTGGAAATTCGCCCGCAATTGCTTCCAAAATATCAATAGGTGTGGCAACGCCTTCAATCGAGCCGTATTCGTTCAGCACAATTGCCATTTGCAGCGGTGCTTGACGTAATTGCTCCATCACCATCAAGACTTGGGCATTTTCATGCACAATCACAGGTTCACGCAAATGTGTTTCAAAATCCAGCACCCCTGTTTCAATGTATTGATTCATGACTTTATGGGTCAGGACAATACCCGAAATATTGTCTAATTCACCACGTGCCACAATCACTCGTGAATGCGTCATGCTTAATAATTGGCTGCGAATTGAGGCGTCATCTTCGTCTAAATCAATCCATTCCAGTTCAGGGCGTGGTGTCATGACCGACTTTACAGGACGTTCAGATAAACCCAATACCCCTTGCACCATGACACTGTGATAGACCCCATTTTCTGCGTCAAAGACTTCATCTGCAAAGGCACGGGTAGCCAAAACATCTTCATTCACATGGCTACTTTCTGTGGTGTTTTGGCTTTTGCCACCCAACATACGCATCACTGCAGAAGCAGTACGGTAGCGTAAATCGGTGGTGGTCACGGTTTTTTCCTGATTTCTGCGGATGGTTTGATTCAAGAATTCAATCATCACCGAAAAGCCGATGGCGGCATATAAATAGCCTTTTGGAATGTGATAGCCAAAACCTTCCACCACTAATGAGAAACCAATCATCATCAGGAAGCACAGGCATAGAATCACCACAGTCGGATGCTTATTGACAAAATCCATGAGCGTCTTAGACGCCCACAACATAATGCCTATCGCGATGATCACCGCAATCATCATGACCGATAAATGTTGCACCATGCCTACAGCAGTAATCACGCTGTCGAGTGAGAACACCGCATCTAACACCACAATCTGCACGATCACCATCCAGAAAGTCGCATGTACAGGATTTTCTTCTTTTAGTGCAGGTTTGCCTTCAATGCGTTCACGCAGTTCCATCGTGCCTTTAAACAATAGGAATACACCACCAAACAGTAAAATTAGGTCACGTCCAGAGAAAGGATGTTCAAAAATATGGAACAGTGGTTGGGTCAGGGTGACCACCCACGCAATAGATGCGAGTAAAATCAGGCGCATGCCCAAAGCAAGGATCAGACCCACCACCCGTGCCGTATTACGTTGTTCTGGTGGAAGTTTTTCAGCCAAAATGGCAATAAAGACTAAGTTATCAATACCCAGTACAATTTCGAGCACGATCAGGGTCAACAAACCCACCCAAGCTGCAGGGTCAGACATCCATTCAAAGATCATCTGTTCTTCTCCTGAATCTCTAAAGCTGAATACGCCCAAAACGTATCCTGTATTGAAGCTAACTTGGTTTGCCCTTGCAGGCTTGACATCACATTAAAAAATATTCGTTCGGTGCGACTACTGCCACTGTCCATGACGATTCTATAGTTGTAAGACAAGCCTTGAGTATAGGAAAGTTTGCGCTCAGATTCATCCCCTTTTTTAGATGCAGCGCTGCTGTGTCACGGTAGAATCACAAATCTTTGCAAATTGAAAAGAAACGATCTGCGGGATTGTCATATTTCGGGACTAAGCTAGAGCCAAGAAAAAGAACATGTTATGGTGAAGAAAATAAATGAATAGCGTATCTAGAATGACCCAATATATGAATAATCCCTCTCCTCAGACGACTCAACCCTTGGTTGCCTTGTATTGCGGCTCACGTGCTGGCAATAACCCGATTTATCAGGAAAAAGCAGTGCAATTGGCCAGAAAGCTGGCAGAACAAGGTTTTGGTATGGTCTATGGCGGTGCGAGTATTGGTTTAATGGGGCTGGTTGCAGACACTGTCGTGCAACATGGTGGACAAGCTGTAGGGGTCATTCCTGAGTTTATGCTGGATTATGAAATTGCCCACAGTAATTTAACTGAATTACACGTGGTTAAAAGTATGCATGAACGCAAGGCGATGATGGCAGAGCGTGCCAGCGCCTTTGTTGCCTTGCCAGGTGGTTTAGGGACTTTTGAAGAGATTTTGGAAATTGCCACTTGGGGGCAATTGAATCAACACCAGAAACCGATGATTTTATATAACGTAAATGGCTTTTATGATGCCCTGATTCAGCAGTTAGACCATGCAGTGCACGAAGGTTTTTTACCACCACAACACCGCGCTAAACTAATTGTGTGTAACCACTCCCATAAAATTATTAATGCCTTAAAGAATATGGATTCTCCACGTCATTTTGTGGGTTAAACTTTTTTAGGTGCATGAAAGAGTAGTGAAAGCGAGTCGGTGACTCGCTTTTTAATTCACTTTTCATTGGTTTTACAGCATAAAAAAAGAGCACCGTAGTGCTCTCTTTAATGGATCATTCGTTTCCAACTTTAATAGATTTCCAGTATTTGAAATACTGTTAATTAAGCTTGATTTGGTACACAGCAGTAGTTCCGCTGACTTCATTACCCACAACCAAAAGTGGCTTGCCATTAGGTGAGTCTTTGGCTGAAATAAAGATTAAACCTTCAGGGCCGAGATTCGAATTTTCAACAGTCACTACATTACCTTCTGCATCGAAAGATGTACGGGTTTCACCAAACTTGCGATCATTAAAATACTCAACAAATGATGCTTGTGTCGGTTGGGTAATGTCATACACCATAATGCCCCCCATACGCTCTAACCCAATAAAGGCAAAAGTTTTTTGACCAATTTTGCCTAAAGCAATGCCTTCAGGCTCAGGACCTTTATTGTCACTACGATCATCTACACTTAATTTTTCATGGTTGGTATTAAAGTATTCTGGAAATAATTCAGCAGCTTTACGTTCAAAGTCATTTTTTGAGTCCCAAACAATTTTCTTGGTTTTAGGATCTACAATACTGAACGAGCGACCACCATAAGCATATAATTTGTCATAAGTCATTAAACCATTGCTGTCTAGCACAGGCTCACCCTTTGCATCTTTCTTGTAACCTTGCGTCCAAGTAATCGTTAAACGACCCAATTGTGAATCTTTAATCAAATTCTCTGCACAGACTTCATTGGCATCGGTAGTGGTGCATGCTTTAAATACGTTTGAATCAAGCTTTGCGCCTTTAATCCCTGACTTTAATAGACGTAAATGCGCAGCATAATCGCCATTGCTACGGAAGCCTTTATTATTAAATAAGTGTTTAACACGAATTTCTTCTGCATAACCTTGAGTCAGATCATTCGTACTGAAATATAAGTCTTCATCAACCAACCATTCACGCGCATCACCTTCATTGGCAGTGACCAAATAGCTTTGCCCATTGGCTTGATATTGCGCAATTGCATCTGGCATATACATGCCGTATAAACCAGGCCAAGCTTGAATATTAATCATCCCCTCATCTTTCGCACAGGCTGTGATCGTTTTAGCGTTATAGTCTTGTTTACCCACAACACAATCACGATCACCAGCATCTAAAGCATTTTCAGCCAAGCCAAAGTCTTTATAACCCAATGGGAAAATATCGACCACTTGGTCTTGAGTCAAATCAATCACAGCAATGGCATTGTTTTCTTGTAGACTTGCCCAAGCGGTTTTACCATCATCACTCACCGCAATATATTCAGGCTCTAAATCTTGTGCGACAGTCGCATTTGGCCCAAAAATGCGCACGCCCGCATCCAGCAATTCCTGCTTACGTGTATTCCATGCCTGAAAATCTGCAGTTTTTACAGCAGGCTTGGTGATATCAGCCAGATTAATAATACTGATTGAACCTTCTGGATCAATCGCATAGCCTTCATTTGGCTCACCTTCATTAGCAACCAAAACTTTTTTACCATCTGGGGTAAAAGTCAACATATCAGGCAATGCACCAACTTCAACTTTGCTGATAAAGCTCAGGTCTTTGGCATTAAAGAATGCCACGACGCCTTTATCCGTTTTAGGCGTGGCCTGAACGGCTAAAGCGACAATACCTTGATGTACCGCAACACTATTGACTTCAGAATTCGCTAAATAAGTCTTGGCATCCAAGCTATTCAGCTTAACAGGTGCACTTGGGTTGCTTAAATCGAGTACATCGACCACACCATTTTTCGCATTGACTACAAATAAACGTTTGCTTTCAGCATCATAAGCAGGAATTTCTGCAGCACTGGCACCAAAAACTTGTGCATCGTATTCCCCTAAACGCTCCAAACTAATTGTTGTTGGTGTTACTTCTACCACTTCTTCTTTTACAGGAATAGGATCATTATCATCATTACATCCCACCATCCCCACAGACAATAAAGCCAACATTAATGCAGAAATTTGCGCTTTCATAAATTACTCATCATTTTTCTAAATGCACCCAACTTACAAACTCAAAGTGAATAATCGGTGACAAATAAATGACAATTTCATGGCATTTATTTGAATTTTCAAACACTTTTCATGTTTTTCAGATGCAGTCCAGCTAGATTGCAAAATGGTTTAAACTAGACAAAATGTCCATTTTGCCGCGTTATGAACCAAACACCGACCCATCAAGCCCTGCATCCTGAATACCGCCTTTTGGTATTTCTGGTTTCGATTGGCTTTTTTATGCAGGCGCTCGACACCACCATTGTGAATACAGCAATCCCTGCAATGGCACACAGCCTGCAGGAAGACCCGCTGCGGATGCACAGTGTTGTGGTGGCGTATGTGCTCTCGGTGGCAGCGTGTATTCCATTAAGTGGATGGCTTGCAGACCGTTTTGGAGTACGCAACACCTATTTTGCAGCGATTATTATTTTTACCCTTGCCTCTTTGGGGTGTGCCGCTGCAGCGAGCCTGAATGAATTGCTGTTTTATCGGGTGATTCAAGGCATCGGTGGTGCATTACTTTTGCCTGTCGGGCGCTTGGCGATGCTCAAAATTATTCCACGCACCCAGTTTTTATCTGCAATGAGCCTGATGAGTCTGGCCGGGTTGATTGGCCCCTTAATTGGCCCAACTCTGGGCGGTTGGTTGGTCGAAGTCGCCACATGGCACTGGATTTTCCTGATCAACATTCCGATGGGCATCTTGGGCTGTTGGATTTGTATCAAAGCCATGCCAAATGTAACTGAAACTGAGGTCAAAAACTTTGATTTTTTGGGGTTTATTCTATTGGTTGTGGCAATGGTAGGCTTATCTTTAGGCATCGAAAATTTTGCCAATCCACACCATAATCTGTTTTGGAATTTAGCGTTCATCTTGGCTGGCGGTATTGCTGCAGCATGCTATGCCCGCCATGCCTATACCCATCAAAATGCCTTATTTCGCAGTGATTTATTTAAAAATCGCTTATATGCGATTGGTATTTTAGGTAACTTTTTTGCCCGTTTCGGGGGCAATGCCATGCCCTTTATCATGCCGATCATGCTGCAGGTGGCTTTTGGTTTTGAACCGTTTATCACGGGCTTGATGATGATTCCGACTGTGCTTGGTTCTTTGCTATCTAAACCGATCATTCGACCTTTAATTCAACGTTTCGGCTATCGGCAGTTTTTGCTGACCAATACTTTATTGGTCGGTGCCTGTATTGCCAGTTTTGCGCTGACCACTGCCGAAACTGCAACTTGGTTACGTGCCTTACATTTCTTTATATTTGGGGTGCTGAATTCATTGCAGTTTGTAGCTATGAATACCTTTACGCTCAAAGATTTACCTCAACCAGATGCCAGCAGCGGCAATAGTTTTTTATCCATGATAATGATGCTGTCGATGAGTATTGGCGTGGCACTGGCAGGTACTTTGGTGAATATGTTTAGTGCCTATTACGGTGCAGAACAGCTAGTCAGTGCCTTTCATGCCACTTTAATTTGTCTAGGTGTATTAAATATTTGGGCATTTTTAGTGTTTTGGAATATTCCAAAGCATACGGCTGTTTAAAACACCACTACCGAAAGCGCATGGTGCTACACCGCACTGCGCGTTATGATATAGCTTTGCTCCGCGAAGCTTTTTTAACATGCGTAAACCGTCAAATCGAGCTAAACACTCAGCCTTTCCACCGCACTATCGCATGACCATCGCGGTGCTGGGCAGTGCTGTTTTGGCGGTTTTATTGTATTTGGGCATATTGCGCCAACAACCTGCGGTAGCCGAAGAATATCCGATTCAAGGCTTTGATGTGTCACATCATCAAGGCGATGTTCAGTGGAAAAAAATTTCCCCACAAAAATATGCCTTTGTCTATTTAAAAGCCACTGAAGGAGGCGATTTTAAAGACCGTAAATTTCAGGATAACTGGCTCAAAGCCCGTGAACATGGTTTTTTGGTCGGAGCCTATCATTTTTATCGCTTATGCCGTGATGGAACAATCCAAGCAGAAAACTTTATTGCGACTGTTCCAAAAAAATCCGACAGTTTGCCACCTGTAATTGACTTGGAATATGACAGTAACTGCATCAACACCTATAGCAAAGAACAGTTACTGCGCGAAATTCAAATCATGCATGATGCGCTATATCAACATTATGAAAAACAACCGATTTTTTATGTATCCAAAGCTTTTTACAATATGGTATTGACTGAAAGTTTTAAGCAAACGCCTCTTTGGGTCAGAGAATATCAGGGTAAACCACAACTGGCAGGTCAGCCAAAATGGTTGTTTTGGCAACATACCAATCGGGGTCAAATACAAGGTATTCACACCCCAGTTGACTTGAATGTTTTTTATGGAAACCCCCAACACTGGCAGCGTTTTTTAACAGACAACGCGATTCAACCCACAAGATTTGAACCGAACCAGAAAAAATAACAAGCTAGCCGTATCACAATAAAAAAATACCGTCATGAAATTGATTAAAGGGCTGCTCTCACGCTCTGCATTTTCAGGATTCACGCTGCTTTACCTATTACAACCTGCGAGTAAACTGGAGTAATTTTCCGCATAGCAATATCCAACAAAAACTACAAGTTCTAATTTAAAGGTACATTATTTTGGCGTATCTACCCTATTGTTTGATGGCGAAAACTAGGTTCTAATTGATGGATTTTTTAGTTGCCCCTCCCTATTTAGACGAAACTGCGGGGACATTGCGTCCTGATGCTGTGATTCCAATCGATTGGGATAATTTTTTTCTGCCTTTGCGCCCTTTTGAGTTTTTGCCTCGCATAGCCGATCATAGTCCAAGCAGTTTACAGCGTTTGATCGACTGTACAGAACAACAATCAACACAGGCAATTTTGCTGAATAGCAACACATCTTATCCGTTTGCTCCGATGCTACAACCTGCTTCCTAAACGTGCGATACTGTTGAAATCTAAACGCTTCATCTAGTTTGTGCCATGCGGAAAATCATTCATATTGATATGGATGCCTTTTATGCCTCTGTTGAGCTGCGCAGTCGTCCTGAATTACAGCATTTACCTGTGGTGATTGCTTCGCATCATCCTCGGGCTGTGATTGCAGCGGCATCTTATCCTGCGCGTGAGTTTGGTTTACGTTCTGCCATGTCGATGGCACAGGCTCGCAAACGCTGCCCGCAGGTGGTAGTACTCGAACCTAATTTTGCACTCTATCGTGAGGTTTCTTCACAAATTCATCAGATTTTTCAGCGTTATACATCACTGATTGAGCCCTTGTCTTTAGATGAAGCCTATTTAGATGTCACCGAAAATTTACAAGGTATTCCAAGCGCAACAGAAGTTGCTATGCGAATCCGGGCAGATATTTTTCAAAGTACAGGTTTAACAGCTTCGGCAGGTGTCGCACCGAATAAGTTTTTAGCCAAAATTGCTTCGGACTGGCATAAACCCAATGGCATTTGCGTAATTAAACCCAGTCAAGTGCAGCAATTTATTCAAGACTTAGCCTTACAGAAAATTCCAGGCGTAGGCAAAGTCACACAGGAAAAATTAAAAAGTCTGAACTTAAATACCTTGGGCGATTTGCAACACATCGAAGAAAACCTGTTGATTCATCATTTTGGTAAATATGGAAAACGCCTATTTTTATTTGCCCAAGGCATTGATGAACGTCCTGTGCAGGCAGAGCGTGAGCGCCAGCAAATTTCCAAAGAAATCACCTTTGATGATGATTTAAACTTAGCTGAATGTGCAACTTACTGGTCTGGCTTGATTGATCAGGTTTGGCATAGTTTAGTGAAAAAACAATATGTTGCACGTGGTATATCGGTCAAATTAAAACTCAAAAATTTTCAGGTCTTACAACACAGTAAAAGTTTTAAACAGCCACTTGAAAGTAAAAATGATCTTGAAAAAGTCCTGCAGCTTTTGCTCCACGAAATGTATATTCCCGCACAGGATCAATTTCGTTTAATTGGTGTTGGTCTGTATCAACTCAGCCCTGCCGATGAGCAAGTGCAACTATCTTTACTGTAAATATCACGGATATTAAAGCTGTAAACTTGCTGCTCTATATAAAACATAGCAAGCCTATGCTTACCAATGGCTACTTAAGCTAATTTTTGTATAAATTGCGGCCAAAAGAATAAAAATTAGACTATTTATCCTTCACAGTTGTGCTTTTTAGAGTAATCTATACGCGCGATGTATTTATCCGTATATACGCTGAGATGCCAAAAATCACCATTACTTTTGGCATACTTGTCCTGTGATTGGCGTGACGATCAAATCCGAAGATTACAGGACAACTCTGCGCTTGGCACTTCGCTGCTTTGACACCACATCTCTCTCTTCCTCGTATTTTCCATTCGACTACTTTTTATTTTTTAGCAGTGTGCTGCGTGCATATTTTCCACGTGCTTGCCTGCCTCTATAATACCTCACGCTTTTTATATCTAATCGCTTGGCGCGAGGATCACACCCAATGGCTGTTCAACGTCTACATATCCAAAACCGTTATTCTGAAATTGCAATTTCGGGAAATTTAGTCCATTTAGCAGGACAACTGGCAGAAGACACTCAACAAGATATTGAAGGACAAACCCAACAAACACTTGCCCTGATTGATCGTTTACTGGCAGATGCGGGTACAGAGAAAAGTCACATCATGTCAGTGATGATTTTTTTAAAAGACATTGAGCGTGATTATGCCGCAATGAATCAAGTTTGGGATGCTTGGGTGGCAGATATACAAGCATTACCGCGTACCTGCGTAGAAGCAAAACTGTATCACCCCGATGTTTTGGTTGAGATGACGGTGGTTGCAGTCAAACCTTAATACCTACCAAACGTAAAATAGATGCGATTAAATGCAGAGTCAGAGTCAATCAAAAAATCAGTATGTCATGGCAACATGCTGATTCATATTGTCTATCTTGCGATTTTTTCGGCAAGCGTTTAGCCTAATACCTTCACTTTATGCCGTACAGAATGCGCAAAAAAATCATACTTTTTTAATGCAGCACCCAAATCATCTAAATCTGTAGACGATGACTGCCCAAAAGCTTCGCGCAATTCGTGATATTCCGGCACATCTTCATAACGCAGGACTTTATAGCCCGCCAAACGCAACAATTCATCTTGGTATTGTGCATTACGGCTACGTTTCAACATCAACTGATCATCTAAGGCCACAATTGCAACGACCTGATGACGGGCATCCAACACCACAAAATCGGCAATCATATTGCGGTATTTATGGCGAGTGCGTGAAAATTTCGTGGTCAGCAAAGCATCAAAAGACACATGCGCCAAGATCGTATGTTGGGGTAGAATTTCCTGCAAACGTGTGTACGTTAGCTGTTCATTTAAGCTAAAAATTGCACGTTGCTTGAGTACACTGTCTTGAGGTTTTTCTCTATTTTCCAAGCCCTTAACCGCCATCAAGAGAAAGAAAATCAGTATCAAAACCCCAATCAAAATATAAATTGTCATTATTCAATCCTTAATATCATTTTTATAGTTGTTTCGGCTTCATGCCATTTTTTTCATCAAATCAGTATATAACACGCTTTTATATTTAAACGTTCCATTTAGAAACCACATGAAACATTCACAAAACCATCTTAGAAACAGAAATTTTGTTTCACAAGCCCGCCTTTTGTCTAAGTGCTGTAGCGTCTAAGCGTGTTTTTATCATTAGATTAGAATACTGTATAGCATGCTAAAAAAACAAAGCAATGCTTAACAGATTCGATTGTCGGACAATTCCGATGAAATGAAAAGCAAACAAAAAGGCGCCGCAGCGCCTTTTGATGAATCTTAGCTGCAAGTACTAAGCTTTAGATTTTTGCTTAGATTTCTTTTGTGAAAATGGACGTTTTTCACCTGTTTCACGTGGCGGTAAGCCTGTGTGCTGAGTCAATATCTGCCCTTTCTTTGGACGATTGCTGTTCTGAGCACGATTACCACTTTGCCCCATACGTTTTTGTGAATCACCCGCGACAGTCGAGTTTTTCTTACGTGCCGTTTGATATTGACCATCTGTGCCTTGCGGCTGATAAGTTGGGATCAAGTGCTGTTTAGAATTCCCGATTAAATCTGCGCGTCCCATTTCTTTTAAAGCTTCACGCAACAACGGCCAATTGTTTGGATCGTGATAACGTAAGAAAGCTTTATGCAAACGACGACGTTTTTCACCTTTGACAATATCCACATTTTCGGTATAACGCGCCACTTTGGCCAATGGGTTTTTACCCGTGTAATACATGGTCGAAGCGGTTGCCATTGGTGACGGATAAAAGGTCTGCACCTGATCGGCACGGAAACCATTCTTTTTCAGCCACAAAGCCAAATTCATCATGTCGTAATCAGTCGTGCCTGGATGTGCAGCAATAAAGTACGGAATCAGATATTGCTCTTTGCCCGCCTCTTTACTGAAACGATCAAACATTTGTTTAAAACGGTCATACGTACCAATACCTGGTTTCATCATCTTAGATAATGGCCCTTTTTCGGTATGTTCTGGTGCAATTTTTAAATAACCGCCCACATGATGCGTCACCAATTCACGCACATATTCAGGGTTCAACACCGCCAAGTCATAACGCAAACCTGAACCAATCAGAATTTTTTTAATGCCTTTCAGTTCACGCGCTTTACGATACAACTGGGTTAAAGGTGCATGATCAGTGTGTAAGTTTTGACATACGCCCGGGAATACACAGGAAGGTTTACGACAATTCTTTTCAATTTCAGGGTCTTTACAATGCAAACGGTACATATTTGCAGTCGGACCACCCAAGTCTGAAATAATGCCCGTAAAGCCAGGCGCAGTATCCCGAATTTTTTCCACTTCACGCAAAATGGATTCTTCAGAACGGTTTTGGATAATTCGCCCTTCATGTTCGGTTATCGAACAGAAAGTACAACCACCAAAACAACCACGCATGATATTGACCGAAAACTTGATCATGTCAAAGGCAGGGAAACGTGCATTACCATAAGATGGATGCGGCAAACGTGCATACGGTAAATCGAACACATAGTCCATTTCTTCCGTGGTCAACGGAATAGGCGGTGCATTTAACCACACATCACGTTCACCATGCTTTTGCACCAAAGCACGTGCATTGCCTGGGTTGGTTTCTAAATGCAAAATACGATTAGCATGCGCATACAGCACAGGATCATTCACCACTTCCTCAAAAGATGGTAAACGAATCACTGCCAATTCACGTGGTGGTAATTTGTGTTTAATTGCTTTAGACGCAGGCTGTAATTGTACAATTTGGGTATCCGCATCTAGCTGATCGCCTTCACGAACAATTGGATTGCTGACCAGATCTTTCTGGAAATTTTGATATTGCGCGAGATTGTTGCCCTTATCTTTTTCAATCTCGCAACCGTCTAAATCTTCGGTCATCACATAAGGGTTAATGATTGGATCGACACGGCCCACGCTATCTACATCATTAGATGCAATTTCAACAAATTTAGCTTTAGACGCACGGTTATGTTTATTGATAATAAATGCTGTACCACGTACATCTGTAATTTCGTGGATTTTTTCGCCTTTGGCCAAACGGTGCATCACTTCAATAATCGAACGCTCACCATTGCCGTACATCAATAAGTCGGCTTTAGAATCCATTAAAATTGAGCGACGGACTTTATCAGACCAATAGTCGTAATGTGCAATCCGACGCAACGAGCCTTCAATCCCGCCCAGTAAAACAGGCACATCTGGAAAGGCTTCACGACAACGCTGACAGTACACCGTAGCAGCACGGTCAGGACGTTTATTCGGCTGATTGTCTGGAGAATAAGCATCGTCTGAACGGATTTTACGGTCAGCGGTATAGCGGTTGATCATCGAGTCCATATTGCCTGCGGTGACGCCCCAAGCAATGGTCGGCTTCCCTAAAACCCGAAAAGACTCCACATTGGTCCAGTCTGGTTGGGCGATGATCCCCACACGAAAGCCCTGTGCCTCAAGCACACGACCAATCACGCCCGATACAAAAGAGGGATGATCAATATAAGCATCACCACAAACCAGAATAAAATCACAGGCATCCCAACCTAACTGATCCATTTCTTCGCGTGACATCGGCAAAAATGGCGCAGGCTCAAAACATGACGCCCAATATTTATCGTAATCAAACAACGCTTTGGGTGCGGTCTGAGCATTATAAGCAGTAGACATGGCTGGCAATTCTCGGCTGGGAAGTGGAAGATCAGAAGTCGATCAAAGATGAAAGCCGTCTATTTTAGCATGAATTCCACTCATCTTGCTTGATTAAAAAACACACAAAATCAGTAAACTATTTTTATACCTTAAATTTGTATCTGAGTAAGGAAAGCCTAAACGGATACGCCGAAAGCAATAATCCTGAATGCTTATCGCAGCGCTGCTGGTTTTAGCTTTAAACGCCACGCGCCATAAAGCGCCACACCCAAGACTGCAGTCATTACCCATGTCAGACCTGACCAACCCCATTGTTCCCAAATCAATCCGCTACCACTACCGAGCAAACTTGAACCCATGTAGTAGCTAAATAAATATAATGATGATCCCACTGCACGATACTGCAGCGCTTGAATCGACACCCAACTACTAGCAGTAGAATGTGCAGCAAAAAAGGCAAAGGTAAATAACACCAATGCAGCCAATACGACGGCTAAATGTGCAATCGACATCAACCACAATGCAATCAACATTAGGACAATCACCATAGGCAGCACTCGTTCACGCCCAATACGATTACCCCAACTTGCTGCACGTGGCGAACTGTAAATACCCGCCAAATAGGCAATTGAAATTACCCCAATCCAGACTTGGGAAAGTTCAAATGGTTTATTCAGTAAATAATAGCTGATGTAGTTGAAAATACTAACGAAACAGCCCATCAGCAAAAAGCCCTGTAAAAACAGGATTCTTAATTTACGATCTGCCAAATTGGCAACAAAAGCATCTCTGAACCGCGAAAAACGAATTGGATACGCTGTAAAGTTTTTCGATGCGGGCAGTAACACATAAAAAGTGATTGCAATCAGTAAATTTAAGCCACCAATAATTAAGGTTGCCGCTTGCCAAGAAATAAAATCGACCAAAACCCCAGCAATTAAACGTCCACTCATGCCGCCAATAGCTGTACCCGAAATATAGAGTCCCATGGCAAAACCAATGTCTTGCTGTCGAATTTCTTCACCAATATAAGTCATGGCCACTGCAGCAACACCGCTCACAGCAATACCAATAAAAATTCGCGTGGTTAAAAAGAACGACCAGATTGGCAGTAAGGCACTCAGAATTAATAAAATGGCAGCTAAAAATAAAGCCAGAACCATAATGGCTTTACGTCCAAAACGATCTGAGATAAAGCCTGTGAAAAGCAAACCGATCGCCAAAGCCACAGTAGAAAATGACAATGGGAAACTACTTTGGGTCGGTGTAACCGTAAAAAAATCGGCCAAAATTGGCATCATCGGTTGCACACAGTACAAGGTCGAAAAAGAAGCGAAACCCGCTAGAAATAACGAAAAAAGAATGGCTTTAAACGGCTTGGTACCATACTGAACATGAGATGCTGCAGCTAAATCAGACATATTTACTCCAATCACGCGATCAGTATGCGCCTGTTTATGGACAAAAATAAGCTCGCTATTTTATCGTTTGCTCAAAACTAGTGTTAGTATCACCTATCACTTTGTCAGTTTTTGCTTACATACACTGAAGCAAAATGAGGCTAGGCAGTATTTTGAGCTTACAGTATTCTATAAAGCATAAGGAGACAGGATGTTTCCCAAACTAAAAACAACAATCATAAGTTTGAGCAACAGGATCGTGAGGTACGACAGGAGTTATACCTAAATACGAAATACAAAGAAACCCCGTCAGGATGATGGGGTTTCTTTTATCTCTACCTTGAATACCTAACTTTATCTATCATCGCTTTCTATTTATACACCCCATAATCAAAAAGTCCCCAAACAATGTTGAGGACTTTTGAACTTAACACATTATAAGGTTAAGCTTTGGCAGCAACCGCTTTGCCCGCCTTAATTTGCTCAGCTTCATCTTCACTCATAATCAAAGCAACCGCGATTGCAGTGATCAGCACTGGCAAACCTACCGCCATAAAGTTGAAGTGTGCAGGTAAATTCATACCCAATAAGCCGCCAATTAAAATTGGACCCACAATCGCACCCATACGACCAACGGCAGATGACCAACCAATACCTGTTGAGCGTACCGCAAGTGGGTAATATTGTGCCACATAGCTGTACAACAACATTTGTGAACCAATAGATGCTGCACCCGCCAAGAATACTAAGATGTAAAGCAAGAGCTGATTAGATTGGAAGCCCATAAGGCTCATCACCAATGCGCCCAGGATTCCCAAAAACATTAATACAGGTTTTAGGTGGAAACGGTCTGCTAAAACACCACCGCCTACAATACCAACGACTGCACCCACGTTCATCACCATCATGAACATTAAGCTATTGTCCATAGAATAGCCTGCCGCCATCATCAATTTTGGCAACCAACTGCTAAGTGCATACATGGTTAATAGACAAGTAAAGAACGCCAACCAGAACAATAAAGTATTCACCGCACGACGACGTTTGAATAAGCTCACCACATTAGCAGCTTCAGGTACACCGACCTGATACAATTCAAAAGTTGTATCTTGGGTAATTTTCAAATCTGGTGCTAAGCGCGCCACGATTGGGCGGGCTTGATCTTGCTTATTTTCTTTGACAATAAAGGTTAAAGATTCTGGCAAAAATTTCCAAATCACAGGCAATAAAAACAATGGAATACCTGCAATAAAGAACATGATTTCCCATCCAAAACTTGGGGTAAACCATGAACCTAGTAAAGCCGCCATTACGCCACCTACAGCATAACCACTAAACATAGTAGTAACTAATGTACTACGCATAGTTTTAGGCGCATATTCAGAAGTTAAGGCCACAAGGTTTGGCATTACACCTCCAATGCCTAAACCTGCCAAGAAACGTAAAATAGCAAACTCAGTTGGATTAGAAGCAAAGCCACCTGCAAAAGTTAAACCACTAAATAGAACGATACAGATCATGATGACTTTCTTACGACCAATTTTATCAGCCAAAGAGCCAAAAATCATCGCACCAAACATCATACCTGCCAACGCAGTACTCGCGAGCATCCCCGCCTGAACAGCACTTAAGCCCCACTCATCCATCAATAAGGGTAAAACGACCCCATTAATTGCCAAGTCGTAGCCATCAAATAAAATGATTAGTAGACACCATGCCACGACATTAAAATGAAATGGTTTGAATTTTGCGTGATCAATGACATCATTCACGTTAATTGCTTGATGTGCCATTCCTCAACTCCTATGAGTTTATGTTTAAATAAGCTTGAATAGCAATTTTTACAGTGAAGATTTTCATTTAATCAGTCCTTCATTCCCACTTTTACTATTCAAGTAGATTGTGTAACTTTCACACAAAACACAAAAAATAAAAATTCAACATTAGTCTAAAACCTTTTATTAATTATGGATTTATTATTATCTTAAACACAATAAAATGTTATTATTCTTCTTAATATTATCTTTCCCCATAAAAAAACACC
>DBIN01000005.1 GCA_002296655.1 Acinetobacter sp. UBA801 | reverse complement strand
TAAGTTTATTATTATCAATATGTTGAATTGCTTCTTGATATAGGTCGTGAGGTGTGTAGTCTTCACGCTCTAGAAAGCGATTTACACTATCATGCGAGATATTATAAGTCTCGGCAAGTTGTGTGCAGCTAATAGAGTTCGGTTCTGTCATGAGAAAGCCCATATAAATGGGTAGAGTACAAGTTGCTGTAGAAGCATTTTTAATTCGTCTGATCACAGATACTTTATAAGGTATTTTAATACTTTTTTGAATCCGTCAATGCGTAAGTCCTATATATATTTGTTCATTAATAAAATAGCAAAAATATAAGATTTTTACTCTACGACCAAGGTCTTAAATAGCGTTTATACGCATACAAACGTTATTTTTCCTGTTGTCATTCTCTCATTACAGTGCAGTATCTTTATCAAAAGAGATCTTTTCTGTATAGTTTTGTCCCATGCATCTATTCACTATATAAAAACACAGATTAAAATCGCTTATTTACTTTACTTTAGCCTTATAACTGCGTAAAAACTTAATCAAATAGATATATCATACAACTCGTCGTAGATAAGTTTTTTGCTGATCTGGAAATTTATAGATCGGTTTATGGAGAATTGAATGAAAAAGTATCAATGCATCGTTTGTGGATGGATTTATGACGAAGCAGAAGGCTGGCCTCAAGATGGTATTGTGGCAGGTACATTATGGGAAGATATTCCTGATGATTGGACTTGCCCAGACTGCGGCGTTTCAAAAGCTGATTTTGAAATGATTGAAATGTAAGACCATGAAAAGACCATGTCCGATGGTCTTTTTTTAACGCCAATTTCTATGCCCTCATTTGGAGCACACCTTATGCATCCTATCGTTATTATTGGTTCAGGCATGGCAGGTTATACTGTTGCACGCGAGTTTCGTAAGCTAAATGCAGAACAAGCGTTAGTCATGATTTGTGCAGATGATGCTGCCAGTTATGCCAAACCAACTTTATCTAACGCATTGGCGGGCAATAAAACCCCTGCTCAAATTACATTGGGCGATGCGGCTAAAATGGCAAGCCAACTCAATATGCGTATTGAAACCCACACTTGGGTGAAAGCGATTGATGCAGAGGCGCATGTACTTGAATTAGAAAAAGAGGGAGTGAGCAGCCAACAACCTTATTCTAAATTAGTTTTGGCAGTGGGTGCGAATCCTGTGCGTTTAGCGATTGCGGGCGATGGCAGTGATGATATTCATGTGGTGAATAATTTAAGTGATTACACTGCATTTCGCCAACAGCTTGAAAAACGTCAAGATAAACGTGTGGTAATTTTAGGTGCAGGTTTGATTGGTTGTGAATTTGCCAATGACTTGCAGCAAACAGGACACCAAGTCACGGTGATTGACCTTGCACCACAACCGCTAGGTCGTTTATTGCCAGATTATGTAGCCAGTGCTTTTAAACAAAATCTAGAAGAAACGGGCATTCATTTTGTATTGGGCACAACCGTTGAAAAAGTTTCAAAAATTAAAAATGACGACTATTTAGTGACCATTACCAGCGGTCAGTCTTTAATTGCCGATGTGGTACTGTCTGCGATTGGTTTACAGCCGAACATTGCTTTGGCTAAAACAGCAGGCATCGAAATCAGTCGTGGTGTTTTAACCAATGCGCAACTCGAAACCAGCCAAGCTGATATTTATGCAGTGGGTGACTGTGCGGAAGTGAATGGTATTTTATTGCCGTATGTGATGCCAATCATGCAGCAAGCACGTGCCTTAGCCAAAACCTTAAATGGTGAAACCACTCAGGTACACTACCCTGCCATGCCTGTTGCAGTTAAAACACCTGCTGCACCACTGACTGTTTTACCTGCACCACTAGGGGTAGATGTCAATTGGCATACCGAAGAATTTGACGATGGCATGATTGCTAGAGCCTATGACCAAACCGATACCTTACGTGGCTTTGTCCTATTAGGTACAACGGCGGCCAAACAACGCTTGAGTTTGACCAAATTAGTGCCAGACTTATTGCCTGTATCGGAATAAAATAAAAAGAATAAAGAGCGATTAATTTCGCTCTTGTCTTACATGAGGATCACAACATGAATAGTGCACTTCAGTTCCACACATCACCCTATACGGCATTTATGCACGAAACCAAAGTCGATTTAGGCAACGGAATTCAACTGCATGTCGAAGTGGGTGGAAAAACTGAAGATCCACCTATTTTGCTGATTATGGGTTTAGGCGCACAAATGTTGTACTGGCCCGATTTCTTTTGTAAATCACTGATTGATCAGGGTTATCGAGTCATTCGCTATGACAACCGCGATATTGGCTTGTCATCTAAAATCCGCCACAAAGGCCCACGTCTAAACACTTATAAAATGATGGGGCGTTTTAGCTTAGGTCTGCAAAACCACGGTGCCCCTTATAACTTGTTTGATATGGCAGATGATGCTGCATTGCTATTAGAACGCTTAGGCATTGAAAAAGCCGAAGTGATTGGTGCTTCTATGGGCGGTATGATTGCACAAATTTTAGCAGCCAAATATGCAGACCGCGTGAATAATTTAGGTTTATTATTTACCAGTAATAACCAGCCATTTTTACCACCACCATTTCCAAAACAACTGTTCAGCTTGCTAGAAAGACCGAAATCGCAAGATGAAAATAGCATCGTTGAACATAGTTTAAAACTCTTTAGGGTGATAGGCTCACCAGGCTATGTGAATCAGCTCGACGCGATACAAACTGCACGCAAATTATATCAGCGAAGTTATTATCCTGCGGGTGTACTTCAACAGTTTTTAGCAATATTATGTACAGGCTCGTTGCTACAACTGGACAAACAAATTCAGCAACCTACCCTCGTGGTACATGGTTCGCAAGATCGTTTGCTCCCACCAGGGCATGGTAAGGCTGTTGCGAAAGCGATTCCGGGCGCTAAGTTTGAATTAATTAAAGGAATGGGGCATGATATGCCTCCACACTTTATTCCTCATCTTAGTGAACTGTTTGCTCACCACTTTAAATCATAATCATTAGGACACTATGGCTGCATTACCATCTTTAAGACAGCTGTCATACCTCGTTACACTGTCTGAAACGTTACATTTTACAGAAGCGGCTCGCCGTTCTTTTGTAACTCAGTCGACTTTGTCTGGCGGGATCATGGAACTAGAGCGCCTGCTTGGCGGTGTACTGGTAGAACGTGATCGACAGAATGTACGTTTAACCCCATTGGGTGAACAAGTCGTAGCACGCGCCCGTGTTCTGTTAGCAGATGCACAGGATTTAATGCGTTTAAGCCGTGAAATGAGTGAGCCTCTCACAGGTGATTTACACTTAGGCGTGATTCCAACCATTGCCCCATTTATTTTGGCGCAACTGTTAAATGAAGTGCATAAGCAGCTACCTAAAATTCAATTGCATTTACACGAAGCGCAAAGTGAAAAAATTGTCGAAAAATTGGAACACGGCAATTTAGATATGGTGGTCTTAGCCCTGCCATTCGATACGCGTGGTTTGAAAGTCGCAGAAATTTCTAAAGAAGATTTGTTCTTGGTTTATCACAAAGGTGATCAAAAATCGGCGCAGGCCAACTCTTTAGATGATTTGGATTTATCGCGTTTAATGCTGCTTGAAGAAGGTCATTGCTTACGCGACCACACTTTAAGTGCCTGCCCAATTGGGGAACGTAAAAACGATCAACGTTTAAAAGCCAGCTCTTTGCCGACCTTGGTTGAAATGGTGTCTGCAAATTTAGGCTTTACCCTATTGCCTGAAATTGCAATTCATAATGCCATGATCAAATCGAATCCAGATTTACAGATCAAAAGTATTGAGGCTGCACCAAGCCGAACTTTGGCTTTGGTGACACGTAAAAGTACACCACTACAAAGTGAATTTGATGTTTTGCTGCGGATTTTACAAAAAATCACTCAAAACGCAGTCTAAATTTAGACACACGATCCAACATCCCATTAAGGAGCCAACATGGCTCCTTTTTTATTTTTCGTTCAAAAACTCCTAATATTTTTGCAGTTCAATATGTTTAACTGATTTATAAATATAAATAAGTTTTAAAATGCGCAATTCAGCACAAATTTAACATTTCATTCTTACCACTAAACCAAAGATCAGTATCAAGTTACATTACTCACATTTCCAATACATTTCAAAAAAATAATTAGCAACAATTACTTATATTTACCCTTTTTATATAAATATCACTACATCTAAGGATATTCAGTTACAGCAATATCACGCACAATCTATTTAACAAAAATATTTATAAAACAGCACAGGAGTAATTGTTATGATACACAGAGATCTAATTTTACCTGTGCCCGTTCTACTGATTGATGATCAGCTAGAAGCATCACAAAATTTAAGCTACATTTTACAAAATTTTGGCTACCCGAAAGAGGTTCTGCTATGCAGCTCATCTCTCGCGAATGCAGTATCGATGGTGCAGCAACATCTACCTAATTTGGTATTTATCAATTTACAGTCTTGGTTCAAAGCACAGATTGATTTTATTCAAAATCTTAAACTTTTCCGTAGAGACACCTTAATTGTGGCGGTGTTGCCATCAAGTATGCCAAAACAATTGCTACAAGCCATTCATTTAGGCATTTCAGCCTATGTCTTTAGCGACCAAACTGCTACAGGCATGCAAAACCAGATTCGTACTATTTTACGTGGTGGCTCACCGCTAGATGGCAACTTAGCCAATGAAATCTTAGCCTGCGAACAATCCATTGTCGCTCAGGGTCATTCTTTGGCACTGTCTAAAACTGAACATGAAATATTGTCGCTTTCAGGGCAAGGTTTGCCCTCACAACAAGTAGCAGCCAACCTAAATGCATCCGAACAACTGGTGCATGGTTATGTAAAAAGTATTTATCGTAAAATTATGAATGCAGATGATGCGATGCGCTGTTTTTCTTAAATTGATCAATATAAAAGATAAATCAAAGATATAAGTATTTAATAAATATTAGAGACGAAAAAAGAGCGATGTATGGCATCGCTCTTTTTCCTGCTATAAATGTTTTAAACTAAACAATACTATCAGTAAGGATTCGCTGCGCATTGTGTGGTTCTTCACCATCAGCCGCTTTTACACGCACCCAAGTTCCATCACCCTGCAACAGCCATGCCTGTTGATTGTCTTGCATATAGGTCAATAAGCCCTGCTCATAAATACGTTTTTTCAAGGCCGGATCTTCAATTGGGAAACACGCTTCAACGCGGTTAAACAAATTACGATCCATCCAGTCTGCACTTGAACAATAAATACGTGGATTACCATTATTAGAGAAATAATAGACACGGGTATGCTCAAGGAAACGCCCGACTATCGAACGCACACGAATATTTTCCGATAAACCTGGCAAGCCCGGACGCAAACAGCAAATTGAACGGATAATAAGATCAATTTGCACACCTGCCTGAGAAGCCTCATACAATTTATTGATCAATTGCATTTCAGTCAGTGCATTCACTTTCACAATAATTTGCGCTGGCTTGCCTGCTTTGGCATTGGCAATTTCTTCATCAATATAATTGACCAACTGCGCGTGCAGGGTAAATGGCGCATGCAATAACTTTTTCAGTTTTGCCATTTTCCCCATGCCTGTCAACTCTTGGAAAATACGATGCACATCTTCACACAGCTCTTTATCTGTGGTCAGTAAACCATAATCGGTGTAAATACGCGCATTGCCAGCGTGATAGTTACCTGTGCCTAAATGCACATAACGCACTAATTTATTATTTTCACGGCGCACCACCAAAATCATTTTGGCGTGGGTTTTGTAACCCACAATACCGTACACAACTACAGCACCCGCTTCTTGCAACACGTTAGCCACAGCAATGTTGGATTCTTCATCAAAACGTGCGCGCAGTTCAATCACCGCAGTTACTTCTTTACCGTTTCGTGCAGCTTCTGCAAGCACTTGCACAATTTCAGAATCTGCGCCACTGCGATACAAAGTTTGTTTAATCGCCAAGACTTGTGGATCGCGTGCAGCTTCACGCAGCAAATTAATCACAGGTGCAAAAGATTCAAACGGATGATGCAGTAAAATGTCTTGTTTTTGCATTGCTGAAAAAATATTTTCAGACTTTTTTAAAACCTTTGGAATGGCTGGTGTATGTGAATCATAACGTAAATGCGGACGTTTAAAATTAGACAATAAACGTGCCAAGTTCACCGGGCCATCTACTTTATAAAGTTGTTCTTCTTCAAGATCAAACTCATCTAACAAATAATGATAAATGGCTTTTGGGCAGTTCTGCGTGACTTCCAAACGAACCGCACGACCAAAACGGCGTGAGTTTAATTCGCCTTTTAGGGCTTTAGCCAAATCTTCTACATCTTCATTTAACGCCAAATCTGCATTACGGGTCACACGGAATTGATAACAACCTGTTGCGGTCATCCCTGGGAACAAGTCTGACACATGCTCGTGAATAATTGCGGAAAGCATGACGTGGTGTTCTTTACCGCCTGTAAGTTCATCGGGCAAACGGACTACGCGTGGTAAAGAACGTGGTGCTGGAACAACCGCCAAATCAATATGACGACCAAAAGCATCTTTACCTTCCAAAGTCACAATAAAGTTCAGACTTTTATTGACCAAGCGTGGGAATGGATGTGCAGGGTCTAGGCTAATTGGAGTTAATACAGGGGCAACTTGTTCTTGGAAATATTTTTTCACCCATGCTGATTGTGCAGGAGTTAATTCACCGCGACGTAAGAAACAAATGTCTTCTTCACGTAATTTTGGCAAAATTTCCTGATTCAAAATACGGTACTGGCGTTCAATGGCAGCATGTGCTGTTTTAGAAATTTGATCTAACACTTGTTTAGGCGTTAAACCATCTGGACTTCGGCTTTCATTGCCCAAGTCCAATTGTTCCATCATGCCCGCAACACGAATTTCAAAAAACTCATCCAAATTACGTGAAAAAATCAGCAGGAAGTTCATGCGTTCCAACAAAGGATGCAACGGATCTACAGCTTGCTCAAGCACGCGCAAATGGAAATCTAAAATAGACAGTTCGCGGTTAATGTAGCGATCATTATATGTATATTCTGGTTGCGCAGGAGTCGCGCCTATTGCCGTATTCATACCCACCTATGCTTTTTAAAATGTTTGGCACTGCTACAAGTATGCTTCAATTTTGTGACATTTTCATAAAAAAAGCCTAAAAAATTAGGCTTTGCGGATGTTTTGACATTTATAGTTTGTTTTCCCTCAATTTAAGGAATTTCCGCATAACGCATATAACGCTGCACCATCTGTTTACGGGCTTTTAATGCCCCCGCATTACGGTGTTCTTGAAAATATTTGGGATTAGTTAATATCGCAGCCAAAAAAATAGCTTGGTCACGGCTTAAACTTTTTGCACTTTTACCAAAATAATGCTGTGCCGCAGCTTCGGCACCATAAATATTATCGCCAAATTCTACCGAGTTAAGATAGACCTCTAAAATACGCTGCTTTGACCACATGCGTTCCATCATCCATGTTGCCACAACTTCTTGCCCTTTACGCAAAAAAGAGCGCTTATTGTATAAAAACAAATTCTTGACAAGCTGCTGAGAAATTGTGGAACCACCTGCAACAACTTTGCCTTCATCTTTGTTACGTTCTAAAGCGGTTTGGATGCCCTCCCAGTCAAAGCCATGATGCTGCATAAATTTGCCATCTTCGGCAGTCACTACAGCACGTTTTAAGTTGTCACTGAGTTGGTCATAGTCACGCCATTGATGTTGAATAGGCTTGCTCGGTTCAGCCCAATAATCCAAACGCATCATCATAGTCGATTGCACAGGCTGCGTACGCCACCACACCAAGCTGCTAAAAATCCACAATTGAACCAAAAGCACCACACTGACAAGAATTAACAAAGTTCGTATAAAAAAAGCTTTCATCTTGGTGCATGGCTCCTGAAGCGTTATTTTTTCGTGTTAAGCTTAGATTGATCACTACGACACAATATTCAAATATATGTCCCAACATCCCCCAAACCTGCGCAACCATAAAGTTGAAATTCACCTGTGGTGGATTACCGCAGCCCTGATTGCAATCAATGTGGCTTTGTTTGCATGGCAAGTGCTCAACGGCATGAACATTAGCAATCCTAGCCCGCAAGATGCAATACGCTGGGGTGCTGATTATGCACCTTTAACCTTTTTGGCGGAACCCATTCGCCTGTTCAGCAGCATGTTTTTTCATTTCGGTTTAGTACATTTAATGTTAAATATGTGGGCCTTGTATATTTTTGGCAGCGTCAGTGAACAGTTGTTTGGGCGTGCCTATTTTATAGTGTTATACGTTTGTGCAGGTTTAATGGGCAGCCTGCTCAGTGGCTATGTCAGCATTCAAGCCAGTTATAACCTACTCGAGCAAGGCGTCGCCAATCCAAAGCTGTTACCTAGCGTGGGTGCAGGTGCATCGGGTGCAGTGATGGGACTTGGGGCTGCACTGACGGTATTGGCGTTATTGCCCCAATTGCCGCGCCAAAAATTTCTGTTGGATGGCAAAACCTTAGTGATAGTGATGGCACTGAATTTAGGCATGGGCTTTATGATCAGTGGCATTAATAACGCTGCACATATTGGTGGCATGCTCATGGGCGCAGCCATGACACTCATTTGGTACATTGGACAACGCAGTAAACACAGCAACTTAGTGAACGGTTTTGCGATGCTCCTTGCACCACTGGGCTGCGTTGCCTTTTACTGGTATTGCCATCAACTGCTTGCCCCAATTCAACCACTTTGGCAAGAGTTGCTTAGCATGATGCAGCGCAGTTTAGGTTCAACATAAGCAACATTGCAATCTGAAATGGCAAATAAGAGATGAATCAGGACTGATTCATCTCTCTTAAACTTTGTAGTGGTGGAATATCGCACAAATAACTTAAACGATAACGCCCAATCAAGGCACACAACACGGTCATAAATACAGGCAAAATCAGCCAGATTTCCCAATGCGGTTGCAGCATTAAATCCATGCGGTAACTGGCAACAGCACTAATCACTTCGGCAAATAAACACGCCACAATTCCTGCAATAAACCCCATAAAACCAATTTCTAGACTCAACATACGTTTGAGTTTTTGTTTAGAACTGCCAAAAGAACGCAGCAATGCCACTTCGCGTTTGCGCTCATCCATCAACAAGTTTAAACACGCGACCAAAACCAGCAACCCAGACACACTCACCAAAATGGCTAAAATGGTGATGATCTGCACCAACACATTCACAATACGTTTAATTTCCCCCAAAATGAGGCTGACATCAATAAATACTGTATTGGCAAATTGCTGAATCAATTGAATCAATTTCGGTTTATCTGCCTCAGGCACATAGAAACTACCCAAATAACTGCCTGCATTTTCATCCATGGTGTGCGGTGAAAAAATAAAGAAAAAATTCGGACTAAAACTTTCCCATTCCACTGTACGCAGATTAATCACTTCAGCTTCAAGTATGCCTTCTGGCAGACTAAAACTGAGTCGATCTCCAATTTTAATGCCCAACTCGGTAGCCGTATCTGCTTCTACTGAGACTTGCCCCACTGCACTAAAATTGGCTTGCCCATTCACAATGATATTATCGGCAGGATAACGATCCGACTGAGTCAGGTTGAGTTCGCGTCTTAATGTGTTGCTCTGCTGAATCAGGGCGTCGGCAAAAGGTTGGTCATTTTTAGCGACCAAACGCCCACGTATATTTGGATAAAGTGGCGTACTATGCCACTGCTGCTGCGCGAGTTGTTGTTGAAATTCAGGCATATCAAAAGGTGGTAAGCCGTAAGCGAACTGATTGGGTGTTCCTTCGGGCAATTGTTGTTGCCAACGATCTAACAAGTCCGTACGCAAAACTGCAAGTACAGTAATCAAACTTAACCCTAAAGCCAATGCAGTAATTTGAAAGGCCGTGACAGCAGGCGCACGAATATACGCTGCGAGCCTGCCTTTAAAATGACGTAATAATTTTAATACACTCCACACCACCCCATATAGCAATACACACAGCGCAATAATCGCGCCAATCACCCATGTACTGAGCACTAAACTTTCGGTCAAGACCACACAAAACACAATCAGACTTAGCGTCCCTGTAAGCAACATCCACCACCAAGCGCGCATATTTTTGTCTTGTTGGCGAATCACTCGGATCGGTGCGGTATTCAGCAGTTGCAATAAATTAGGCAGTACAAAACCCAACAACACCACAGCACTGGTCAGCATGGCGATTGGTAATGGTCCAAGCAGCATTGCTATGGCTGAAAATTGAATGTCCAAGTGCGGAATCAGTTGCAGCATGATTTGCAACAATGCATAGCCCAAGGTCACACCCAAAATACTGCCAATGCCCATAGCGACGAACAAAACCAAGGTCAGCAACGCCAAATAAGCTGCCAAAATTTGGCGTTTACTCGCACCAATACAACGTAATAAGGCGATATGATCCTGATTTTGTTGCACATAGCGCTGACTGGTCAAACCAATCGCAATTCCGCACAGTAAAATGGTCAGGATGTTAGCCAACTGTAAAAAGGTATCTAAATTGGCAATTGGGCGCATTAAGCGCGTATTGCCTTCACTGGCATTACGTAGTCTTAAACTGCTTTGTTGTTCAAAGTTTTGTTCAGAGCTAGCCGTAGCCGTCTGCTGCGCCTGTGCAGGCTGTGGTGTATGTGTTTTAAAGTATTGCTCAAAATTTTGCGTATCTTTGGCGTTGCCTGCCAACAACAAACGATAATCTATACGGCTACCCACTTGAATGGCTTTGGTACGTGCTACATCGGCCTGTGAAATAATCACTGTCGGCGAAAAACCTGAAAAACCGAGTTCTTGATTGGAATCATGTTCAATTTTGGCAGTCACGGTAAATGCCGCATCGGCAATATTGACTGTTTCACCAAGTTTAACGTGGAGTAAATCCATAGCACGCTGACTTAGCCAAATTTCGCCAGACTGAATCTTGTCCGCTGCAGGACTCACGCGTAACTCACCGCGTAATGGGAAATTGTGTTCAATCGCTTTGACATTCACCATTACAAATTGGTCTTGTGTATGTGCCATCGAACTAAATACAGTCACGTGCGACTGTTGTAACTGATGTGCAGTCGCCTGATCCTGCCAGTCTTGTGCAATCGGTCCATTGTCACTCAGGACTAAATCGGCCGCCAGCATTTCCGCCGCTTGCAACGCCACCGCATTTTGAATTTGTTCATTGCTAAACTTTAAGGCCGTGGTCGCACTAATCGCTAAAGTCAGTGCAATAATCAGTAAATAGATACCACTGCTTTTAAAGCTCTGCTTTAATAGTGGATGAAATAATGCGTTCATTTCATCCTCCTGTTATGGCAGCGGCTGGCTTAGCTGCAACTTGCTCAACCAATTGCCCATTAATTAAGGCGTAGTGGCGCTGACATTGTACCGCTAATTTCGGATCATGCGTGACCAATACCAAAGTTGTGCCCAACTCGCGGTTCAGCTCAAATAACAGTTGCTCAATTTCAGTTGCAGTTTCCCCATCCAAATTTCCTGTCGGTTCATCGGCAAAAATAATTTTAGGTTCACGAATTAAAGCGCGTGCAATGGCGACACGTTGTTGCTCGCCTCCCGAAAGCACTTTCGGCGTTTGCTGTGCCTGTCGTTCTAAACCCACACGTTTCAGCAAATTCAGGGCTTTTTGTTCAGCCTCGGCATATTTAAATTTTTCCTGCAAACGCAGAGGCAACATCACATTTTCCAATGCAGTCAAATGCGGTAATAACTGAAAAGATTGAAACACAAAACCAATATGCTTTAAACGGACTTCTGCACGTTGTTCTTCATTTAATTCTGCAATCGACTCACCACAAACCAATAATTTTCCGCTACTTGCTTGATCTAAAGTTGCCAAAATACCCAATAAGGTCGATTTTCCCGAACCCGAACGGCCTGTAATAGCAACTTGTTCGCCTGCCTGAATATTGAGGTTTAAATTCTCAAAAATGGTCAATTGTTTTTGTGCAAGTTGTATCTTTTGTGTCAAATTTTGGGCAGAAATAATCGTTTGTGGCATGATATTAGATTCTTTAGAGTTTTGAGTCATACGTTTCCCATTATGCAAAATCGCAATCTATCTAGTCGTGTCTTTCCGCGTGTGTTGGTGCTTGGTCTATGTTTCAGCCCATTCGTGGTATCTGCAAAAACCATTATGATTGTAGGCGACAGCTTGAGTGCCGGTTACGGCATACAACCACAACAAGGTTGGGTTCATTTATTGCAAAAACGTTTAGATCAACAGTATCCGAAACAGCATAAAGTGGTCAATGCAAGTGTCAGTGGCGAAACCACCAGCGGCGCTTTGGCGCGTCTGCCTAAATTACTGCAGACCCATCGCCCAGACGTTGTAGTCATTGAGTTAGGCGGGAATGATGGCTTGCGTGGACAACCACCACAAATGATTCAAAAAAATTTAGCGAACCTGATTCAGCATAGCCAGAAAGCCAAAGCGAAAGTGGTGATTTTTGGGATGAAAATGCCACCCAATTACGGCTCGGCGTATAGCAAAGCATTTGAAAATAACTATAAAGTGGTGAGTCAGCAATATAAAGTCAAATTGCTGCCGTTTTTTATGGAAGGTATTGCAGGCAATAAGCAATTGATGCAAAAAGATTTAATTCACCCAAATGCCAAAGCTCAGCCTATTTTGCTCAATAATGCCTATCCATATATCAAAGGCGCTTTATAAAGCGCCTTTGAGGAAAATCTAATTGCTGTGCGGTTCGGATTAAAAATCAAAAAAAAACACTTCACCTGTTTCAAGTGAATATTCTGCACCGACCACTTTCAACTGACCTTGTTCAATCAGGTTTTCTAAAACCGCTGAACCATGACGCAATTGATTTACCGATGCAAACACATTGGAACGCACTGCATGCTTAGACAATTTCGCCAAATCATTTTTTAGTTCAGTCTGCATTAAAGTTTCAACAGAAGGTCGAACACGGTTCACAATCGACATTAAATTTGCCGATGGCGGGCAGTCTGGGCACATTAGAGTATCAATTGTCGCTTGAATTGCGCCACAATGACTATGACCTAAGACAACAACAACAGCACAATCATAACGCTCTGCCGCAAACTCAACACTACCCACCTGTGATGGCGCAACCACGTTGCCCGCAACACGAATTACAAAAAGATCACCCAATCCTTGGTCAAATACCATTTCTGCAGGGACACGTGAATCTGAACATCCTAAAATAATGGCAAATGGATTTTGATCTTCTGCCATTTCTGCACGCTGTTGGTGCGACAATTGCTTCGGATGTTTGGTATCACCAGAAACAAAACGTTGGTTTCCTTGTTTAAGACGTTCTAAAGTTTCTTGAGCTGTTAGCATTCTTGATTCACCACCGATCTTTGAAGTTGCAATATTCTAAAGCCAGTCTTTATGAATGTCACTTGCAAAAAAATATGTAGCCGCGCTTTTTTCTATTCATTTTTGTTATAAATATTTCACTTTTTATAGAGATATGTCACATTTTCTTCCAATTTCAAAGCTTTGATCAAAAAAGCAAGGGATGACTTTCATTTTTAAACGCCTACAATAGACAGAATACACTTGTGCAATTAGACCTAAGAGCTAATGCCGATCATTATTCGAGCCTGTTTTGGGTTTGTCAGGGAAAGACGTTTTCATGTTGAAATTTATTCGATCACGTTATCTACATACGACTATATTAGCTTTGGGACTAAGTACTTCTTGCCTTGTGCAAAGTGCTGCGCCTAATCAATATACCTTCACAAAAAACAATAACACCAATAGCAGCAACGCGACTGAACTTAAACTATTACAAAATCACTTTCAGCAACAGCGCAAACTGGCAGGACTCAGTTCTAAAAGCATTCGTGTTGGAGATGTTGTCTGGAGCTATAACGAAGGTGGCTCGCACAGCAAACCCACAATTTTATTGATTCATGGTTTGGCAGGCACACGTGATAATTGGAACCGTGTCGCGCAATTTTTAACACCGCATTATCATGTGATTATTCCAGATTTACCCAATAGCGGTGACACCAAAACCCCAAGCAATTTTGATAATTCAGTACCCAATGTAACCTCACAACTGCGTCAGTTTATTGAAGCAATTGGCTGTGAAGAAAACTTACACGTGGCAGGACATTCTTTAGGCGGCTCAATTGCAACAGTATATGCCTCGCAATACCCTTTTGATACGCAAAGTTTATTTTTACTCAATAGTGCAGGAATTTATAAACTCGCCAATACGCCTTATACCAAAAATCCTTTATCTTTAAATGACTTAATTGTGAGCAAACATGGTGATTTAGCCAACATTGCTAAACAAATCATGCAAAACCCGCCTATCATGACCTCACAAATTCAAAATGCGCAAGAAGAAGTCCTCATTTCACGCTCGGAACAAACCCGTAAAGCAATTGAGCAAATTGTCAAACTCAACCGCATTTATACGCCTGACTCATTTGCGCGTTTGACAGGGTCAATTGAAGCACCGACCCTGATTTTATGGGGCAAACAAGATCGCATTATTAATGTTGAAGTGGCGAAGGAATTACAATCTTTACTCAAACGCGCGGAAACACCCGTGATTCTCAATAATGTTGGACACATGCCTTTATTAGAAGCCGAAAAACAAGTCGCACAATATTATTTGCCGTTTCTGTCTAAAACACAGAACCTAAAAAACCCACTTGCTGATAAACTGATTCCTCTCAATTAATTATTATATAAAACCTGAATGCAGAAACATCCCATCATTGAGCAACTGATTGACGCTCAGCTTGATTTCTTAGATCAAGAATTTAACCAAAATGAAACGGTACAAACTGAGTTTATGCAGTTTTACCAATGGTTTCGCAAACAAAGCTTACAAGATCTATGGACATCGGAAGCCATTCATCAACTGATTCAACAACAAATTTTAAATACGCCTGCCAGTTCATTTTTAGTGCAACAAATTGCCGAGCATATTCGTTTTGCCCTGGTACACCCTGTTAATGACAGCAGTCAAATTGCCGATGTGATACCTGTGCTGACCATCGACAAAATTGCACAATATGTTGCAAGTAAAAGTGGACATCGTCAGCGTTTAATTAAAAGTGTGGTGAATAATCCTGCTTTTGCCGCCATGATTACCCAACTCATTCAACATTCCATTCAAGATTATATGGATAATTCGGTCATTGCCAAAAGCGTGCCTGGTGTATCACGTTTTATGAAAATGGGTAAATCGGTTTTGGAAAGCGTTACCGATAGCAATTTAGACCATGCCATTCAGCATTATTTACAAAAAAATGTACAGAAACTGACTCAAATGAGCGAGTCAGTGCTCAATCAACACTTTGATGATGAAAAACTGTATCACTTCCAAGCCAATTTATGGCACAAAATTAAATACTTACCGCTTTCGGTTTTAAAAAACTATATTGAAGTGCAAGACCTATCCCTAACTGTCAATTTAGGACACGAAATTTGGGATCATTTACGCCAAAGTGACTATTTGAAACAGCAAGTGCTTGATGGTGTGTATGCTTGGTATGTACGCAATCAAGCTCGACCTTTTGACTTGTTGTTACGTGATTTGAATATTGATGAAGCTCTAGTCCAGCAACAATTACAACAACTGTTAAATCCAGTCATTCAAAAAATGATTGCTGAAGGCTATTTAAAACAACGTGCACGTCATTATTTAGAGAAATTTTATTATTCTGAAAAAACACAACAAATTTTAAATCTGCAAACAAATGAGTAGGGTCTACTGACGATTTCAGATAAAAAATAACCTCCTAAAATTTAGGAGGTTATTTTTAAGCTAAGCTTAGAACTTATTTAAAATAAGCACCTTCGGATTGGCTGTGGTCAGTCTGATCCACCACACGCATCAATTCAGGTACGTGTTGTTTCAAGGTCGTTTCAACACCTTGCTTTAAAGTTACATCAATCGCTGAACAGCCCTGACAACCGCCACCAAATTTCAATACTGCAGTTAAGCCATGTTGTTCATCTTCCACCACTTCAACCAAAGCACAGTTACCGCCATGCCCTGCTAAACCTGGATTAATTTCAGACTGTAAAACATAAGTAATGCGTTCTTCTATTGAAGCGTCTGGACCTACGCGCGGCACTTTTGAGTTAGGCGCACGGAAGGTCAATTGACCACCAAAACGGTCTTTGTTGTAATCAATTACGGCATCCAATAAATATGGAATAGACGGCGTATCAATAAATGCAGGAAAGTCTGGATATTCCTGTTTGTAGTCTGTAGGTACAACTTCATCGGGCGCACTATAAGCCATGCAACATTCAGCACGCGGTGTACCAGGATTTTCTACAAAAACACGCACACCAATACCTGGTGTATTTTGCTTTGCCAATAAATCCTTCAAATACTCTTGAGCAGTTGGCGTAATCAATAAGTTTGGAATTTCATCTACAACTGCTGTGCTGCTGTTCTCAGTCGACATAACAATAATTTCCTCAAGCTGAAGTGGCTATTTTAACTGAAGATGCGGGGGAATAAAAAAAAATCAACCAAAATTGTCGGATTTATTCCTAAAGTTCGACTCAAACTCAGTTTTGATGCATTATTACAGCAGAGTTCAAGTAAAAGTATAGGCGTTTATGCTCGATTTACCTTTTAATCATACCGTGACCATCATCATTATTACGGTCATTGTGTCTATGTTGGCATTTTCCAAACAAGAGTTAATGAATCGCCTGATCTTTTGGCCGCCTGCGATGCAACGCGGACAATATGACCGCTTCATTACCCATGGTTTTGTGCATGCCGATGGTGCGCATTTGCTGTTCAATATGATTACCCTGTTTTTCTTTGGCAGCATCATTGAAAGTTTTTATCGCCAATACGTCTATGATTTAGGCTTTGTTTTATTCTATTTAGGTGGTTTGATTGCCGCGATTATTCCAAGTTATTTAAAGCATAAAAATGACCATCGTTGGGCTAGCTTAGGCGCATCAGGCGCTGTATCTGCAGTGTTGTTTGCCTATATTTTGTTTGAGCCGTGGAAGCTGATTTTTGTGTTCTTTATTCCTGTGCCTGCCATTATTTTTGCGGTGCTGTATGTGGCGTATAGCATTTGGTCGGGTAAACGTGGTAATTCCAATATTAATCATAGTGCGCATTTATGGGGTGCGGCGTATGGTGTGATTGTGACTATTTTAATTGAACCACGCATCTTACCTCACTTCCTGAATAAACTAGCGCAACTGCCGTTTTAACTTTTCAAACTATAACGACTTAGTACATATACAACTAAGTCGTTACTACTTTTAAGTATTTTCAAATCCTTCAACAGACCGCTTTTATAAATCCGCTTAAACAATCATTTATTGCCTCTCATCCTCAGTATTTCTTTGGTAAATGCGCTTTTTCAATCTTCACTTTAAGAACTTGGAATGAGTTTTTTTTGCTTGATGAAAGTATCTGAATAATCCAATATATCAACTTTGTGACACACGATAAAACACACAACAAATAACATGCTGTTACTCAGCAAGCACTTATACTAAAAATATAAAGACTAAAACTATCAAGCAATCAGGAGTCAGCCATGAAAAAATTTGCACTTCTAAGCGCCTTTTTACTTAGTTTAGGATTAAGCGCCTGTGCCGTACATACCCCTGAAGGCAGTGTGGTGATTGATCCTGACCGCACGATCTATCCGAAAGGCTATTATCCACACCAACATCCGCATGGTGATGGTGATTTTTGTCCACCCGGTCAGGCGAAAAAAGGACGTTGTTAAGCTGTTGCTCTGAGTGAATATAACATTGTTGATACAGCATCAGACTCATTTATGATTCGAACCTAGACATTTAAACACTAACCTTTAAATCCCAACAACATCTCATTCACATTAAAAACCTTTACACTTCGTGAAGGTTTTTTATTCAAATTTCACTCAATTTTGGTAGTTTTTGCTAGCCCATATCGCAACTTGGCATAGATAATGTATACATCTGTATATTAATTTCAATTTAGTTTGCGAGTTTTTGCATGTCCACTTCTTTCGATGGCTTACAGTTCCCAATTCATCCAGAAAAACATAAACCCAGCACCTCAAGCACAGGCAAACAAATTATTGCCGAAGCCTTAGCCACTGTCGATCATCAAAGCTCAGTTGATGCTTTGGCAGAAAAAAACTGGCGAAAGCACTATCCAAAATACTTTAAAGCCCTGGTGATCAATGGAATTCGTAAACAAGCTAACGCAATTCAAATTGCAGAAGATGGTTTAAGAAAAGCACATCAAAGTTTTGAGTTTTATCGTCATGAGCAAAAATATGTGCTGAAAGATGTCATGCACTTGCCTACTGAAACGTTATATACCTTTAAATTACAAGGCAGCAGCCAATCAGCACCTGAATGGTATGTGCCGTATCACGGGCAAAAGTTACAAGGTCAAGCTTTACTAGATCAAATTGCAATTTGGCTGGCAGCAGGCATTATTGAACCAAGTCATGCCGAAGCGTTAAATGCAGCAGTAGCGCATCCCGAATGGTTTGATTTGTCTGAGCGTAATATGGTGCTATTTGGTGCAGCGTCAGAAGCTGGTCCACTCACATGGTTAGCCAAATGGAAAGCCAATATTATTGCAGTCGATTTACCAAATAGCCGTGTATGGAATAAAATACTAAGTACTGTGCAACAAGGCAATGCCACCTTATACGCACCAAGTACAACACAACTCGCGGCAGATACTCCATTTGACGTTTTAACAGAACAATTGGGTGCAAATCTGCTGACGCAAACCCCAGAAATTGCGCAATGGTTAGCTCAAAAAACTGAAACGCTAGATTTAGCAGCCATTGCTTATTTGGATGGTGAAAAACACGTGCGTGTTGCTATGGCAATGGATGCCATTATGCAATATGTCAGCGAACACAAAGCTGACAGCAGCCTAATGTTTATGTGCACTCCAACCGATGTTTATGCTGTTCCTGAAGAAGTGATCAGCGCATCTGCGGAGAAATTTCAGCAGCGCTCTCAAGGGCAAAAGCTGCTCACCAAAAGTATTGAAACCATTTCACGCAGTCATTTCTTCCAAAAGAATCTGCACAATTTGATTGCTTCAGACAATGGTCAACATTATGGTATTGCCGACTGTTTGGTGGTGGAACAAGGGCCAAACTATGCTTTGGCAAAACGTATCCAGCAATGGCGTGCAATTTTAGCCCGTCATCAAGGACAGCGTGTCAGCATCAATATTGCACCTTCAACCACCACACACTCCGTGACCAAAAATCCATTGCTCAAGGCTGCATTTAGCGGCGCAAGTTTGTTTGATGTTGAAGCGTTTAGCCCTGAAACCACCAATGCGATTATGGCTGCGTTATGGATTCATGACCTACGCAATCCAGACTCGGCAGCCAATCCCGAAGTGAAACTTGATCATCCGCTCGAATTGATGATGGAAGGTGCGAACCACGGTGGATTATGGCGCGTGGCGTATTTGGCACGAACTGCCTTGCCTTTTGCTGCACTCTATGGCTTTGCTGCAGAGAAATTGCCGCTCGACAAACTCATTGCTAAGTTTAAAAAGTAAGGGCGAAATCTCACTTTAAAACTTGTCTGCAAATGTTGCACTTATTCATCACTAGGTACAAAAAAAACGCTGTATTATCACAGCGCTTTTTCAACCACTCAAAAAGTTTTGAATGGATTAAAACACTTTTAAGAACAACCAGAACAAGCTACCCGATAAACAAATTGTTGCAGGTAGTGTGAAAATCCATGCAGAAAGAATGGTGCGAACCATCTGGAAATTTAGACCAGATTTATTTGCCACCATCGTACCTGCCACCGCACTGTTCAGTACATGTGTAGTCGAAACTGGCATCCCCAAACCATCTGCAGCAGCAATAGTTGACATTGCCACAAGCTCGGCAGACATACCCTGACCATAAGTCATGTGCTGCTTACCAATACGCTCGCCAACGGTCACCACAATACGTTTCCAGCCGACCATTGTACCCAAGCCTAGTGCTAAGGCAACGGCTACTTTGACCCAAGTTGGAATGTATTGTAAAAACGAATCTAAATGACTGCGGTAGCTTTTAACCACTTTTTTCTGTTCTTCCGACATTTCAGGCAAGGCATTAGCTTTGTCCAAACGCTTGAACGAAGTCGTACTTAAATACATATCGTTACGCATTTCTGCCACTTCAGCTTCAGGCACATCTTTCAAGTTGCCGTATTGACCCACACGCTCACCCAAATGGTCAGTTAAACTTGCCAAAGCAGGCACTACTTCAGGAGTAATTTCTTTCGTCTGAATATAGCTAGTAATAATCTGACGTGCTTTTTCATCTGGCATATCGACATGTTGTGCATAAATCACATCAGCCGTTTGTGTAGAAAGCTGCTGGAACGATTGGATGTGATTTTGGTCTAACTCTTTATTTAATGAGTACGCCAACGGCACAATCCCGATCAAAATCAACATGATTAAACCCATGCCCTTTTGACCATCGTTTGAACCATGCGCAAAACTTACCCCAGTACAGGTAAAAATTAGAATGGCACGAATCAGAGGTGGTGGCGGCTTATTACCTTCAGGCGGTTGGAACAACTCTACTTGTTTCTTGAAGATTTTTTTCACCAAGAGGAACAAAATCGCGGCAAAAGCAAAACCAATCAGTGGCGAGAACAATAAAGCCTTACCTACTTTCATGACTTGTTCCATATCTACACCACTTGCGCCCGCACCTGAGTTAAGCAAGTAGTTCATAATGCCCACACCTAAAATCGAACCGATTAAAGTGTGCGAACTTGAAGCAGGAATACCGAAGAACCACGTTCCCAAGTTCCAGACAATTGCGGCAATCAACATGGCAAAAACCATGGCAAAACCTGCGCCTGAACCAACATTCATAATCAGTTCGACTGGAAGTAAGGCAATAATACCGTAGGCAACTGCGCCACTGGCGACCATCACCCCAAGAAAGTTACAGAATCCGGCCCACATTACTGCCACAGGTGCAGACAAGGCATTGGTATAAATGACCGTTGCCACAGCGTTGGCTGTGTCGTGGAAACCATTCACAAATTCAAAGCCTAAGGCAATGAATAAAGCAGTAGCTAATAAAATCACCGAGTACATGCTCAGTGCAGGTACGTGGGACAAGTCCGCAGATAATTGGAAACCAATATAAATAAGGGTAGAAACGATGATCGTTAAAAACACCGGCATAAAAAATTTCGGTGTAGGCACATGAACATTGGTCGATTTAGTAGTCGACTTGTGTGCTGAATCTACAGGAGTTGGATTAGAATTCATGCAAGCAGAAAAGAGGATTTAAAATCCCCTTATTGTTCAATTAAATTGTGACAATTATATGACAAAGAGCTGCTATATAAAGCAACTTACATACTTTATTTTCACACTTTAAGCTGTGTTTTATGTGCATAAAAATAAAATAAATATTTAAATTTAAACACTTAGAATAAAAAAACCTACTTTCGTGATGTCATTCTCTTAAATTTAGATTATTACACGGTTGTCATATTTGTCTAAAACTTCAGACAAATTTCAGAATGAGCCAATTTTGCCTCAGCAATATGACAAAGCGATGACGCATTAAAGTAAAATTAAAATTTGAATACACACCATCACGCCTTTTATTCAGGATTAAAAGGCGAATTCAAACATGAGGTGCGACAGTTTCAAAAGACTTATGATTATCAACAAGCTGAGCAAAATCCTAAAAATACCGCTTTATGCACTATTTTTACGACTTACACTAGCTCTAGTTCGCTTCAAGTGCACGAAAGCCTTGCGAACTCTGTTAAAATAGCGCTCATTTCGGATTCAGTCATAAAGGGTTTTTTATGTCCACGCTTACCACGCTGAAAGCGCTTCTTGCCCAAAGAATTTTAATTATCGATGGTGCCATGGGTACTATGATTCAACGCCATCAATTGGAAGAAGCCGATTATCGTGGTGAACGTTTTGCAGATTGGGCACATGACCTCAAAGGCAATAACGATTTATTGGTACTGACTCAACCGAAAATTATTCAAGACATTCACGAAGCCTATTTAGATGCGGGCGCAGACATTATCGAAACCAATAGCTTTAACGGCACGCGCGTTTCCATGTCTGACTATCACATGGAAGATTTGGTTCCCGAAATTAACCGTGAAGCAGCCCGTTTAGCTAAAGCTGCCTGTGAAAAATATTCAACGCCAGACAAACCTCGTTTTGTGGCAGGTGTACTTGGGCCTACATCACGTACTTGTTCAATTTCACCAAATGTAAACGACCCTGCATTTCGTAACATTACATTTGACGCACTCAAAGAAAACTATATTGAAGCTGCGCATGCCTTAATTGAAGGTGGTGCAGATATCCTGCTCATTGAAACTGTATTTGACACCTTAAACTGTAAAGCCGCGATTTTTGCGGTGAAAGAAGTGTTTAAACAGCTCGGGCGTGAATTGCCGTTAATGATTTCAGGTACCATTACCGATGCTTCAGGACGTACTTTAACGGGTCAAACTGCAGAAGCATTCTGGAACTCGGTACGTCATGGCGATTTACTTTCTATTGGTTTTAACTGTGCCTTGGGTGCAGATGCCATGCGTCCACACGTCAAAACCGTTTCAGATGTTGCAGATGTATTCGTTTCTGCACACCCGAACGCAGGCTTACCCAACGCATTTGGTGGCTATGATGAAACGCCTGAAGAAACTGCAGCTTTCCTCAAAGAGTTTGCTGAAAGTGGCTTGATCAATATTACAGGCGGTTGTTGTGGTACAACGCCTGACCACATTCGCGCGATTTACAATGCAGTAAAAGACATTCCACCACGAAAAATTCCAGAAATTAAACCTGCTTGTCGTTTAAGTGGTTTAGAACCATTTAACATTCATGATGATTCTTTATTTGTAAACGTAGGCGAGCGTACCAACGTTACAGGTTCTAAAAAATTTCTGCGTTTAATTCGTGAAGAAAACTTTGCAGAAGCCTTAGATGTTGCACGTCAACAGGTAGAAAGCGGTGCGCAAATCATCGACATCAACATGGATGAAGGCATGCTCGATTCAGAAGGTGCAATGGTGCACTTTTTGAACTTGGTAGCCTCTGAGCCTGATATTTCTCGCGTACCCATCATGATTGACTCTTCTAAGTGGGAAATCATTGAAGCAGGCTTGAAATGCGTACAAGGTAAAGCCATCGTCAACTCTATTTCCCTAAAAGAAGGCTATGACGAGTTTGTCGAAAAAGCGCGTCTATGCCGTCAGTATGGCGCTGCGGTGATTGTGATGGCCTTTGATGAAAATGGTCAGGCCGATACTGCCGCACGTAAAAAAGAAATCTGTAAACGTTCTTATGATGTGCTGGTCAACGATGTTGGTTTCCCTGCTGAAGACATTATTTTTGATCCGAACGTGTTTGCGGTTGCAACCGGTATTGAAGAACACAACAACTATGCGGTGGATTTCATTGAAGCGACTGGCTGGATTAAACAAAATCTGCCACATGCCATGATTTCTGGCGGTATTTCTAACGTGTCGTTCTCCTTCCGTGGTAATGAGCCAGTGCGTGAAGCGATTCATGCCGTGTTCCTGTACTATGCGATTAAACAAGGCCTGACCATGGGTATTGTCAACGCAGGTCAGCTAGCCATTTACGATGATATTGACCCAGAACTGAAAGATGCAGTTGAAAACGTGATTCTGAACCAGAATCAGGGTGCCAGCGGTCAAGATGCTACGGAAAAACTACTAGAAGTAGCAGAAAAATACCGTGGTCAGTCAGGTACACAAAAAGCCGAAGAAAACTTGGAATGGCGCAACGAATCTGTTGAAAAGCGTCTTGAATACGCTTTAGTGAAAGGTATCACCACCTTTATTAATGAAGACACCGAAGAAGCACGCCTAAAAGCCAAACGTCCATTAGATGTGATTGAAGGCCCGTTAATGGATGGCATGAACGTGGTCGGTGACTTGTTTGGTGCAGGTAAAATGTTCCTGCCACAAGTGGTGAAATCTGCGCGTGTAATGAAACAAGCCGTTGCGTGGCTCAACCCTTACATCGAAGCTGAAAAAACCGAAGGTCAGTCTAAAGGTAAAGTCTTGATGGCAACGGTGAAAGGCGATGTACACGACATTGGTAAAAACATTGTTGGCGTGGTCTTGGGCTGTAATGGTTATGATATTGTCGATTTGGGCGTGATGGTACCTGCAGAGAAAATCCTGCAAACGGCTATTGATGAAAAAGTCGATATTATTGGCTTGTCTGGCTTAATTACTCCGTCTTTAGACGAAATGGTTTTTGTTGCCAAAGAAATGCAGCGTAAAGGCTTTAACATTCCATTGTTGATTGGTGGCGCTACCACATCTAAAGCACACACTGCGGTTAAAATTGATCCACAGTTCTCAAATGATGCCGTCATTTACGTTGCCGATGCTTCGCGTGCTGTTGGTGTTGCGACAACCTTACTCTCCCCTGAAATGAAACCTGCTTTTGTTGCAGAGCATCGTGCAGAATACGCTAAAATTCGTGAACGTATTGCCAACAAGCAACCTAAAGCCGCGAAATTGTCGTATGCAGAAGCCATCGACAATGGTTTAAAAATTGATTGGGACAACTACACGCCTGCAGTACCAAAATTAATTGGTACACAAGTGCTGACCAATTACCCACTTGAAACCTTATTGCCATACTTTGACTGGACACCATTTTTTATTTCTTGGAGTTTAGCGGGCAAATTCCCAAAAATTCTGGAAGATGAAGTGGTGGGTGAAGCTGCAGCTGACTTATACAACCAAGCGCAAGCCATGCTCAAAGATATTATTGCAAATAATCGCTTTGATGCACGTGCAGTATTTGGGATTTACCCTGCCAACCGTTCTGCGGCAGATTCAGTACAAGTATATGATGCAACACGTGATCAAGTAACGCACACCTTCCATCATATTCGTCAACAGTCAGACAAAGTAACAGGCAAACCAAACTTGTCTTTGGCAGACTTTATTGCAACTGCAGAGCAAGGGCAAGATTACTTGGGCGGCTTTACCGTGTCGATTTTTGGTGCGGAAGAAATGGCCAATGAGTTTAAAGCCAAGGGCGATGATTATTCTGCCATTTTGGTGCAATCTTTGGGTGATCGTTTTGCAGAAGCGTTTGCAGAGCATTTGCATGAGCGTATTCGTAAAGAATTCTGGGGCTATCAGCCGAATGAGCAACTAAGCAATGAAGAACTGATTAAAGAGAAATATGTGGGGATTCGTCCTGCACCAGGCTACCCTGCTTGCCCTGAACACTCTGAAAAAGCCACACTGTTCAACTGGTTAGGTTCAACTGAAAAGATTGGCACACAACTTACGAGCAGCTTTGCGATGTGGCCACCTTCATCCGTGAGCGGATTCTACTATGCTAACCCTGCTTCTGAGTACTTTAACGCAGGTAAAATCTCTTTAGATCAGCTTGAAGATTACGCACAGCGTAAAGGCTGGAGTTTAGATGAAGCGAAGCGTTGGTTAGCTCCAAACTTGGATGATTCGATTAATTAAGTGCTTTATGCCGCATGGGTAGTTCATTTGCCGATGCGCTATACATAATGTCATTTCAAAAGCCAGTGAATTGTAAAATTCACTGGCTTTTGTTTTTATGGGCAGTTCATCACTTAGTCTGAATTTTTTGAGTGATTAGATTGCTAGAGGTATTTTCTCGCCTTTACACAATGTGAAAGACTTTTCGATAAAGTCGAAACCCATAGAAAGAACAACGCAACTACTATTTAATTCGTAGCCGTTTTCCACCTATTTTGTCTTATGATGATTGGGAAGCTATTTCTGTACCACATCAACAACAATTAGTTGACGATACTAGGAATTAAAAGTTTATCTTTCTTTTGTTTTTAAAAAATACATGCATCATCATACTGATCCACCCAATTTTTTAGTAATAAGATTGCTTTTGTTTCCTGAGGATAATTAACCTCTGCCAATATATTACCATCTCTAGGAAGTAAGATTTCAAAACCAGACTCCATTTCTAAAAGAGGTAAATCTAAATGTTGAATAAATTTCAAGAAAAAATTAAATCCTGAATCAATATTTTCTGCCCTGCTAATCCTGTCTAAGTTAGAACCAATTGTTTGAGATATTTTTGCGAAATAATTTATATCTGAGTGAATAATTAGATTTGCTTTATCTTTAACTAATTTTCTTGCGTCTATGATAATACTTTTACAACTTAAACCACATGAACTTAATATCCTATCAATTTCTTGAATTACTTCTTGTTTATTTTCAAATTTTTTCTTTTCCATTAGCTGTAACAAAACATAGAATAAAATTGGTCTTTCTAAAAACTTAAGACCATTAGACCTCTTGCGAAAGTATAGTTTTATCTAATTTTTGAATTGGCTAAAACCTTATAAAATATAGCTTTTGACTGCTTNNTTGACTAACGCAAGAAGTCTATTTTTTAATGAAGCATTGAAATAAATATAATCATTTAACTGTTCTGTCGTAAACCCTTCTGAGGGCTTAAATAATTTATCTACAACATTACTATCATTAAATAAATCAAAATGTTTTTCTGTAAAGTTCAAACAGATATCTAGTAACACTCTAGCTATATCAAAAAGATCATCTAAATTTTCAATTCTAAAATGGTTTGCTATTAGATGAAAACAAGTTGAATATTCTGTTAAATAAATATTATAGATATAATCTAAACTATTTTGTTTGAACCTAGTCGCTAAAAAATTTCTTTGCGTTTCATCATCTTTAAGTAAACCAACGATATTCCTCATTGAATTAATATATTCATCAATTGTTGCTGAGCATTCAAGCAAACTCACCATAGAGAAAGGATGTCTAGCTAAAGATTCACCTTGAGCATTAAAATAACGTGCAAATAAAATTGGTCTGTCTGATACATTACCATATGAATCAAAAACTTTACCAATAGAAGGTATTAAGTCCCATTTTTTACTATCATCATCTTGCCAAAGTTGGTTGTAATAAGAAGGATATCTAATTTTTTTTAGTTCATTTGCAAACTTTTTAATTTTATGAAAATGATATTCATCACCATTTTCCTGCTTAAATCTTTGTCTAAGTGCTTGGTCTAAATTATAAAAATACTCTATCCCATAAGTAGTATGGGTCATATCATAATAATGTCTATACTCATGAATAGCTGTAGAATAGGTCGTTAGCGACTCTTCAAAAGCCGCTAAGTCTTCTTTATTTCTCAACCCCATTAAGAAGCTTCTATCCTTAGCTTTTAAGGAAACTGTATAAGTTATAAAACCGAAGCTACCCAAGGCATCTGAGTCCTCAAGAATATAATTTTCATTTAATGCCATTTACCCCTCCTAATTATCTTTATTGCTTACTACAGGCTTACGTTGCATAAACCCCAAAAACAACAAAGCCCCGATATTCGGGGCTAAGTCATTGATATTTGGCGGAAGCGGTGAGATTCGAACTCACGGAGGACTCACACCCTCGTCGGTTTTCAAGACCGGTGCATTAAACCGCTCTGCCACGCTTCCAATGGCGGCTATCATATAAAGAAAAATTCAGCTTGGCAAATATTTTCTAAAAATTATCATCCAAATGTTCAAAATAAAATCAAAAATCAGTCATTTTCTGCAATTTCAGGCTTTTCATAGCGTATCGAATTAATAAACCAGCTCTTTTTACCCAGCGGTGTCTGCACTTCCACCTCATCATCCACCTGTTTAGACAGCAAAGCCCGCGCCATAGGAGATTCAATTGAAATATGCTGCGGGTGATGATCATAAATTTCATCCACGCCCACAATTCTCAAGGTCTTTTGCTCGCCTTGTTCATTTTCAATTTCGACCCATGCGCCAAAATATACTTTGCCCTCTTGTTCAGGTGCAAAATCAACAATGCGCAATTCTTCCAAACGCTTGCCCAAATAACGCACCCGACGGTCAATTTTACGCAAAAGCTGTTTGTTATATTGGTAATCGGCATTTTCTGAACGATCGCCTAGGCTTGCCGCCCAGTTTACTTTTTTGGTGATTTCAGGGCGTTCTTCGTGCCACAAATGCTTTAACTCAGCCACGAGTTTATCGTGTCCAGAACGTGTAATTAAGTTAGATTTCATGGTGTTTTTGCAGCCATTTTTTTACATTTGGTTAACATCAATCGTATATTTTATTGCATTTTTATACACAATAAAAATTTATAAAATTTATTCCCCAATGAAATTAATATCTTATGTTGTATTTTTAAAAAAATTTATGTTCAAAATTTGACATCCAAAATTTTCATCTTTATTATTCGCACATCTTTTATTTTTGATCACTTTTTAACCCGTGTAGAAATTTTACACATTTCCCCTTTAATCCCAAGTCATTTTGAATGACGTCATGACTGCCCAACCCTTATTGAATTTATCAAACTTGAAAAAGTTTAAGGTGTTACCTTTGCTTTTTAGGGCATAAATTACTTGTAGCGGAGCCAACATGCACAGTAGTTCAACGTCTGGGTCTAGGCTTAGCCTTCACTCATTTTTTAATCACCTCCCATTCAAAGCCCTCGCTTTCAGTACTGCTCTTCTCCCATTTCACAGTATTAACGCAGGCAAAGCCGTTCACCAATTTGACAGCGTCGTCAATCAGAACAAATTGACGGTTGTGTCTGTGGTAAATCCAACCACAGTGTTTAAAGATGGACAACATTTACATGGCTTTGGTTATGACCTAGTGCGTAACTATGCCGACAGCATGAATGTGAAACTCGAATTTAAAACGGTAAGCGACAATGCGACCGCATTAAAATGGGTGTCTTCTGGTAAAGCGAACTTTGCCATGACCACGTCGAGTATCCAAAGTATTGAAAAGCAGCAACTCACGGCATTTTCAGCCAGTTGTGGCGATTTAAATACTTTAAAGCGTAATGGTTTAAATAGTGAGTTGAACTGGGTGTTTAAACACGCAGATGATCCGCTTAGCCAAACCGCAAGCAACTTTGTTTGTCATGGCAAGCAAAATGGCGCAATTAGCCAATTGGCTTCATTTTATAATCGTAATGTAGTCAAGCAAGAATCGTGGGATGTGATCCAGCGTGATTTGCGTAATCGTTTACCTTTATATAAGGCCAACTTTAAAAAGACTGCCACGCAGTACGATTTAGATTGGCATCTTTTGGCGGCCATTGGTTATCAGGAATCTTACCTTAAGCCAAACTCGGTTTCGCCAACAGGTGTGCGCGGTATTATGATGCTGACCAATAACACAGCCAAAGCAATGGGTGTAAGTAACCGTACCGATCCTGCTCAAAGTATTCAGGGTGGTGCCAAGTATTATGACCAAATGCTAAACCGCTATGATCATATTCCGTTCCCTGATCGTAATTGGTACGCACTAGTGGCTTATAACATGGGCCCAGGCGCAGTCAGTCAGATTCAGAAGCGAATTCGTGCGCAAGGTAAAAACCCAAATAACTGGGTGAACTTATATGCTTATTTAGATCGTAACAAAGCCAGCAATGGTCGTTATCGTCAAGCGGTGCAATACGTGACCCGTATTCGTGCTTATTTAGAGCATATTAAGACCACACCACAATTGGTTAACATCTAAGTCGCTTAAATCACATATTTGATTTTGTAGCTTCTTAATTATAGCCCAAATAAAAAAGCCTAGTTGATACGTCAGCCAGGCTTTTTTTATCTGTAGCGGCAATAAATACCCACTACAGCAGAAATGACTTTAATTAAGCAGATTGCTCAAGAATCTTCTTAAATAAGTCCTTTTGTTCTTGGCTTGGTTTTGCAGTTTGTAATGCCATTAATTGTGACATATCGCCCTGTACTTTAATTTTACCAGTCATAAATGCTTGCATAGCAGCCGCCATGTCAAATTCTAAGAATACTTTGCGTAAGGTTTCCGCATCCATATTTAATGTTGTTTTCGCGTTGTCCGCCAAACCTTTTTGGATTTTACCGCCATCTAAAGACAACTCAGTGTTACCTGCAGCATCAGTCACCACTAAGTTAATTGCCAGATTTGCCAATGCAGGAGGTAAATTTAAATCACCAGCTTGAGCCGTTAAGTTTTCTACAGTCGCAAACCAATCATCAGTTAAAAAAGCAGGCATGATTTTTCCTCAATATATTTGTGCATGTGTGTTGTCTATCCAGACACCATCATTATTAAGCTATTTTGCTTGCTGATTGTTATAGCATGATAACCAGAATAAAGGCTAAGAAATTTTGTACGGGACGTTCAGTTTTTGTATATTTAATACTTTATCAAATAAATCAATAGCATAAAAAAACACCAAGCCGAAGCTTGGGGTTCATGTTGAATCTAGGATTGACGCACAATTTAAACTTAGTCTGCAGCGTAGCCTAAATTGACCATATTGATGCGCTTGTTCTGCTCAGCAGCATTTTGTTCAGCCTGATCTGCAAAATCAAATACACGCTGGCTATCTAAAGCTTCAAAGTCAAATAATTCTCGGTCTGCCAATTGTGATGGCGATACATTCTGCAAAGCACCAAAAATACTGTGTAAACGCTTAGGATGGGCTTTATCCCACTCACGCAGCATGACGTTAATAATCGCACGCTGTAAGTTTTCCTGTGAACCACACAAGTTACACGGAATAATTGGGAATTTGCGCATTTCTGCATATTTGATGATGTCTTTTTCTTCCACATAAGCCAGTGGACGAATCAACATATTTTTCTTGTCTGAAGAAAGTAGCTTCGGCGGCATCGCCTTTAAACTGCCCCCATGGAACAAGTTCAAGAAAAAAGTCGCCAAAATATCATCACGGTGATGCCCAAGCGCCACTTTGGTTGCACCAATTTCCTGTGCAAAGCCATAGAGCGAACCACGGCGCAAACGTGAACATACCGCACAATAGGTTTTTCCTTCAGGGGTTAAACGCTTGGTGATGCTATAGGTGTCTTTTTCCAAAATATAATACGGAATGTTATTTTCTTCTAAATAACGCGGTAATACATCTTCAGGGAAACCAGGCTGCTTTTGGTCTAAGTTGACTGCCACCACATCAAAATTGATTGGCGCAATACGTTTAAACTGCAACATAATGTCCAGCAAGGTATAACTGTCTTTCCCGCCAGAAATACACACCATGACTTTATCGCCATCTTCAATCATATTGAAGTCACGAATCGCATGCCCGACTTGGCGACGCAGCTTTTTCAACAAACGATAATACGCAGAGCTGGTTGGGAGTTCTGGCTTGAAATTAAATCCTTGATCGGACTCAACGGGTGAGAACATAGACGAGATTAACCCATGAAAAAAATTACCGCGCAATTTTAGCCGATTCAGACCAATCCCGCATCAAAAGAATGTAATTTCATCGCAATCAAAATTTTTGTCATCGGGCTGTATTGAACCGCATGTTATTTTGAACCTTCGCGTTCAGTTTTTCGGCAAGATGCTTATCTTTTGGACTTTTCCACAGTTTTCCACAAATCCTGTGGATAACTTTGTGGATTTAAAACAACTTGACAACGCCTCTTCCCGATATTCTAAGGCTTCTCTTTAAATTGATCATTTTTTGATCGTTTTTATTTTAAATAAAAATCAACGGCTTAGGTGTGTCAAGTTAAGCCAATTAAAAAAAAATAAATATTTTTTTGATTACTCTGTCAGCAATTGAGCTTGATTTTTTTCAACACTACTGTAAATGAATTTGTACAAAGCCTTTTCATCTGTGAGATTTTTGTTAAACTCCTCATAACTGTTTGGGAACAGCTTTTAGTGTATTCACAGCATGAATAATAAAATTAATGCCTTTTTACTGTATATTTTGGGGACTGCTAGCATCATGCCTTTGGCAACGTCAACGCACGCAGGTCAAATTTATATGTATAAGGACAGCAATGGCAGTACCTTGCTGACCAACCGCAAAAGTGCAGATCGTTCACTGACTAAAGTAAAAGTCACCTATTATCCAGACAGTAATATCCACAGTTATCGCAATTGGGGCAATTCCGAAGCATCGGTATTGCCAAGTTATAGCCGTAATAAAAATGCCTTTGACCACATTATTCAGCAGGCAGCACAGCAGCACGGTGTTTCAGAAGGTCTGATTAAAGCGGTGATGCATACTGAATCGGGTTTTAATGTCAACGCCCGTTCACCTGTCGGTGCACAAGGTTTAATGCAACTCATGCCTGCGACAGCACGGCGTTTTAATGTCAGCAATGCTTATGACCCGCATGAAAACATTATGGCGGGTGCAAAATATTTAGCTTGGTTACTCAAACGCTTTAATGGCAACACCACTTTAGCTTTGGCAGGTTATAATGCAGGCGAAGGTAATGTCACAAAATACGGCGGCGTACCACCTTTTCGTGAAACACAAGACTATGTACGGCGTGTGACCAGTCGTTTTAACAACCTGTATGCTAGCGGTGTCAATGCAAGTTCTAGCAACAGCGCAATTACGGCAAATAACAATAGCAATACTCAGAGCCAAAATGCACAAGTGATTGCGCAGTCAGAGAATTACACCGCCAGTAATCATCAAGTGGCGACAAACAAACGCCCACAACGTCAAATTATTATGGCCGCCGATGGTCGCTTTACCGATGCCCCAACGGGCTCTTATGCCACGGGCAATGCCACAGCTTCGGCACGTATTTTCATTTCAGAATAAAGTCGATATTTTTGGTACAGTTTTATTATTTTTTCTTGAATTTTTAATACATACACCGCATATTTATGGCATGGTTTATTAATAAATCAGATTACATTTTTAATATAAGAGGATTTACTCAATGATGCGGATTGGTTTGTTCTTGCTAACCAACCTCGCGGTACTGGTTGTAGCTGGCATAATTTTGTCACTCTTCGGTGTCGGTAGTTACCATGGCGCGGGTGGCTTAAACCTAGGCAACCTGTTGGTCATCTGTTTTGTCTTTGGTATGGTTGGCTCTTTAATTTCACTATTCATGTCTAAATGGATGGCGAAAAAAACAACTGGAACTGAATTAATTGACCCAAATGCCCCTCGTAACCAAGCTGAAGCGTGGTTATTAAATGAAGTTGCACAATTGTCGCAACGTGCTGGTATCAAAATGCCAGAAGTGGGTATTTTCCCTTCTTACCAATCGAATGCTTTTGCAACAGGTTGGAATAAAAACGATGCTTTAGTGGCTGTATCTACAGGGCTACTTGAGCGTATGAACAAAGATGAATTACGTGCAGTTTTGGCACACGAAATTGGGCACGTTGCCAATG
>DBIN01000007.1 GCA_002296655.1 Acinetobacter sp. UBA801 | reverse complement strand
CTTACACCATTAGAGAAATTTGCTCAGCTTGTTGATTATCATAAGACTTTTCAGACTGTCGCACCTCATGTTTGAATTCGCCTCCTTTTTGTTGATTCATTTTAAATCAGGAATGTAGTGTTATTGCTGTGCTTCTGCCAGATGGCGTTCAGTCACGGCCTGTTCATATAAACGCTGTTCTTTTTCTTTATGCTCGACAGAGAAGCGGATCATCAACACACAACTTGCAGCAATCACCACCAAGCCACCCAGTACCATCAGGGTGGTTTGAATATCCAGCATGCCTTTTAACAGGAAACCTGCAGCTACCGCGCCGACATTGCCACCTGCTCCAATAATACCGGCCACACCACCCAAGGCATCACGGTCGATAAAAGGCACCAGTGCATAGGTTGCACCACATGCCATATGAGTAAACAAGGCAAATATAGTCATCGCCATAATAGCCAAGGTCGCGCTATTCATTTGCGAAAACAGAATAAGAAACAGACCTTCCAGCATGATCAAGGCAAACAGAACTTTGGTTCGACCATCCAGACCTTTTTGAATCGCGACTTTGTCTGAAACAATACCTCCCAAGGCACGGGCAAACAATGCCAGTAAACCAAAAATCCCGGCTGCCATGCCTGCTTCTTTTAGGCCAAACTGAAAGTTGTCGACAAAGTACAAGGCAATAATATTATGGATAAAAATTTCAATACCAAAACAGGCAGCATAAGCCCCAAATAGAATCCAGACACGGTAGTTACGTGCGGCATGCATCAAGATGGCAAGGCCGCCTTTTTTATCGCTACCGACAGAAATACCTTGCGCACGAAGTTCTTTAAAATTGCCTTGTGGACAGTCTTGGGTGAATTTCCAGTACAGTACACCGACAATTATCATCAGAATGCCCGGCACCAGAAGCGCAATTCTCCATCCCATCGCCTGTTCTACACCGAACATGACCAAAGCAGCCAGCATTAAAGGCATCAGGGCTTGAGTCGCACCGCCACCGGCATTCCCCCAACCTGCTGTAGTTGCATTTGCCGTTCCCACCACATTTGGCGCAAACATGATGCTGGTATGATATTGGGTGATGACAAAACTGGCACCGATGGCGCCAATCAATAAACGGAAAAACAAGAAAGATTCATAACTGTTGGCCGACGCCACACCAAACACCGGAATACTGCCAATAATCAATAAGGCGGTATAGGTTTTACGCGGACCGTATTTATCACACAGCGGCCCCACGATCAGACGCACCAGAATGGTAATGGCGACTGCGGCAATATTGATATTGGCGATCTGCTCTTTGGTCAGGCTGAATTCACCGGCAATGACAGGCATTAAAGGTGCACAGGCAAACCATGCAAAGAAACAGACAAAAAAAGCGAGCCAACTCATATGGAAGGCCCGCATCGCTGAACTACTGAAGTTAAATAGACTTATTTTTGTTGCTTTATTGAGACTTGTATTTGAAGACATAGCCATTTCCTTACCAGAACTGAACGTATTTAAGTCACTGTGATGCACAAGGCATATCAGTAACGATCAGAACGGACGTCATTGGCCGTCATACAAATGTAGAGTCTTCTTTGACTTTAATTAGATATATGCATAGGTCATGCCAGATTATTTTTAAAATAAAATAAGATACTGTTTTATATAAAATAATTTATATTTAAGCTCTTAAATTAGACTTTTCATTTTTAAAAATAGAGAGAAAAATAGATAGCTTCTGAGGCATTATTAGCAAAAAAGCGAGAGGATGACCTGCTCGGAGTCATTGCTGGTTTAAATCGGTGCAGTACTGGATCAAATAATTTTTCCCTTTTCAAAATGCAGCACCTGCGCCTGTAAATACGCTACTTCATCTACATGATGAGTCACATAAATCATGGGTAAATCTGTTTGATGAATCACAATTTTCAGAAAAGGTAAAATCTGGTTTTTCAGCTTTTGATCCAGTCCATTTAAAGGCTCATCCAAAAGTAATAGGTCGGGAGAAGATAAAAGTGCACGACCGATAGAAACGCGCTGTGCCTGTCCACCAGAAAGCTGATGCGCCCGATGCCGAAGCAGAGCCTTTAATTCGAGTAGCTCCACAATGTCTTCAAACGTAAATTTCTGCTGACCTTTATTTTTTATATTTAGCTGTTCTGCATATTTCAAATTCTGCATGACATTCAGATGCGGAAACAGTAGGGCTTGCTGAAAAATCAGGGCAATTTTTCTTTGATGAACAGGAATATTCAGTTTCTGCTGATGATCAAATAATATTTTTTGCTGAAAATGAATAAAGCCTTGTGATGGTTTTAATAGCCCTGCAATATTTTTTAAAAAGGTGCTTTTCCCACTTCCTGAGGCTCCCACAATACCAATCAATTGTGTCTGCATATCCAGACTGGCCTGTAGCTGGAAATTTGCGTAATTAAACTGAAAATCACACTTCAGCATCTTAGCCCTCCAATTTACGTTGATACTTCTGCATGATCCAGTAATTTGCAATCAAGGCTGAAAAAGCCAGAATCAAAGATAAAATGACCAAACGCATAGCCATACTTTCTCCATCAGGCTGTTGTAACAGGCTATAAATGGCGATGGGAATGGTACGGGTTTCTTCTGGAATATTGCCAACAAAGGTAATCGTGGCACCAAATTCTCCCAGACTGCGGCTGAAACATAAAATGCTGCCGATTAAAATTCCAGGCAAAGCCAGAGGCAGGCTAATGCTACAGAATACCCGCCATGGTGTGGCGCCCAAAGATCCTGCCACCTGTTCTAACTGCCGGTTGATCATTTGAAAAGACAAGCGAATTGGTTGAACCATTAAAGGAAATGCCACAATCATTGCTGCCAGTACCGCACCTTTCCAGTTAAATATCAGCTGAATTCCCCATTTATGTAGATATTGCCCCAGCATACCCTGATGACCAAATAGCAGGAGCAGAAGATAGCCCAGTACTACCGGCGGTAGCACCATAGGCATCTGCAATATTGCCTCTACGAGAAATTTGGCCCTGAATTCATAACGTGCCAGCAACCATGCCACGGTAATGGCAAATGGCAGGCACACTGCTGTGGCAAAGCCCGCCACTTTGGCTGAAAGCATCAAGGCATTCAATTCTTCTGGTGTAAGCATCATTAGTTATGGAACCTTGAGCTTAAAACCATATTTCTGGAAAATCTGCCTGGCCCTTGGACTCGTCTGGATAAATTCAGAAAATTGGATTGCTGCCTGATTTTTCTGGCCTTTCCGGGTTAAAGCAATCGGATACACAATCGGACGATGTGTACTGGCTGGAAATACTCCCGAAATTCTGACTTTTTTACTCATCAAGGCATCGGTTCTATAGACAATGCCGACCTGACATTCGCCACGTTCTACAAATGCGAGAGTTGAACGAACGCTATCCGTACCGACAATTCTGCCTCGAAGCTGATTCAACCAGCCCAGCCCGGTTAAGCTTTGTTTGGCATATTTTCCAGCAGGCACCGATTCCATTTGTCCGGTACATAAATAACCCTGAAAGGCTTTAGCAAAATTAAAGTCAGCTGACATTTTAAAATGATTTTTTTGCTGAATAGAACTAATCAATACGAGTTCATTCAAAAGCATAGGTCGAATCTGACCGATCTGAATTTTTTGTTTCTTGATCAGATCATTCATCCAGTCCAGGTCTGCAGAGAAAAATAGATCACTGCTGGCTCCCGCCGCAATTTGTTTCGCCAATACCGAAGACGCAGCAAAAACCGGAACGATCTGGATGTCCCGATGCTGTTGCTCATATAGTCTGGAAATATCAGTAATCGCATTGGTCAGGCTGGCTGCGGCATATATTTTAACTGTTTCGGCATACAGCATGGGGCTAGTCAACAGCACGCCAGTGAGTAGAACTTTGAATAAATCCATCTTTCTCATTCTATGTGATTCGAATATTGAAAATTGCGACAGGCATTTCAAATCAGCAAACCCTGTACCACTTGCCCAGCCTGGATTTCTGTTCCTGCCGGAATACGGACCAGACAGTTGGCCTGCATCAGATTAATCAACATATGCGACTGTTGTTTTGCCAGGCTCTTGAGCTTTAAAGTGCCCTGATCAAATTCGGCAGCCATTCTTAAAAAGCGTTCACGTGCATCCGCTTTCAAGTCATGCGTCATTACCGCACTCAACCATGCAGGTGACTGCTTTTGCCCTTGTAAGGCATTCAGTAAAGTTGCCGTATAGATTTGCATCCCGACATACACGGCAGCCGGATTTCCCGGTAGACCCAAGAGATAACAGTAACCTTGATCATCTCGACGATACTTGGCAAATAACATCGGTTTTCCGGGCTTCTGCTTCACTTTCCAGAAAATCTGCTCAAAACCCTGCTCCAGGGCAACAGGGCGAATGAAATCATAATCACCCACCGAAACCCCGCCTGTGGTCAAGATGACATCGTATTGGTGTTTGAGTCGGTTCAGTAATAATTGCAGTTCGGGCTCACAATCGGGCACATGCAGAATATCTACGTTTTGACCCTGTGACTGAAACCAGGCCTGAATCAGTGGAGCATTGGCGTCAAAGATTTTTCCGGAATTCAGGTCTTCAATGCTGGAAGCGACTTCATCTCCAGTAATCACAATAGCGATTTTAGGATAACGATAGACTAAAACCTGCTTCACACCTGCCATACTTAAAGCTGCAATTGCACCTACATGCAGTTTTTGTCCTACATCTGCCAGACGTTGTCCTTGTGCGATTTCCTCGCCTGCATCACGTATATCCGTATGAGGTTTTAGGTCTGTTGTGATAATGATTTGATTGGCATGGTATTCGACAATTTCCTGACGGGCGACCGTTGTAGTTCCTGCTGGAATCCTGGCACCGGTAAAAATCCGGACTGCCTGAGCTGGTCGTAGTTCAATTTCAGTGCTTTGCCCTGCCCGAATTTCTCCAATGAGTTCAAAAGTGCTGTGAGTCCTAAGATTTTCTGGACTGCAAAGCGCATAGCCATCTACAGCACTTTGTGAAAACAGCGGCAATGGAATGGCCGAATCAATCGCTTCTGCCAGATAGCGATTCAGAGCCTGAGCAAGCGGCAGGCTTTCAGTTACCAGGATATGCGTCTGCTCAAGTATCATCTGCAGTGCCTGATCAACAGAAATCAGTCCCGGTTCAGCACCGCAGGCTGAATGTGATAGTGCCTGATTCATTGATAACCTCCCGCATGTGGAATGTTTTTTTGCACATCAAATAAGTGCACCAACGCTGGAAGCACCGCGATCAGGGATTCTTTCGCCCCCTGCCGACTTCCCGGCAAGGTCATCACCAGACTGTTCTCAATATAGCCCGCCACGCCACGACTTAATGCCGCATAAGGGGTACGTTTTTGCCCAAAACTACGTGAAGCTTCCATCAAGCCGGGAATTTCCCGTTGCAGCAAAGGTTGCAGGGTTTCAACCGTTAGGTCTTTAGGACCTAAGCCAGTACCGCCCACAGTTAGAATCAGCGGATACTGATTTTTCTGCTGTTCAATCAGGGTCAAGAGCTGTTCTGGGCTATCGGGAATAACCTGATAACTAATAGAATCAAAATTGGCTTCTTTTAAAATTTCCATTACGTTTTGTCCGGCAGTGTCCGGCTTTTTGCCTGCTGCAACCGTATCGGACAGCACAATAACCGAAGCGGACAGACTCTCTTTAAGTATGCGGGTAAAATGTGATTTTCCGCCTTTTTTCTGCTGCAACCTGCATTGATCCAGCGACAAATCTTCCGGTTCACAATGCGGCTTCAGCATGTCATACAAGGTCAGACCTGCCAGACTGACCGCTGTCAAAGCTTCCATTTCCACACCAGTTGGTCCAATGGTTTCAACAGTAGCAATAATTTCGACATGTGCATCACACAGTTCATATTCCACATCGGCACGATAAATCGGTAATGGATGGCACAATGGAATCAGCTCATCGGTCCGTTTGGCACCTAGAATGCCGGCAATGCGTGCTGTTTTCAGGGCATCACCTTTTTCAGTATTGCCATTACGTAGCAGCTCAATGCAATGTGGCGGTGCATGCAGGATTCCAGTGGCAATTGCTGTACGGTAACTTTCTGCTTTCATCCCTACATTTTTCATGATTCATCCCAGGCTAATTTTTAAAATCTGTTTTAAAGTGATTCATCTTATGCATCCTCATTGGACGCATTTAATTAGATGGTGATTGGCAAGCGTGTTCTGCTACATGGTGATGGTGACAATGTGCTTCTTCTGCATGATGAGAGTGATTAGTTTCAGGTCCATGATCTTTTCGAATACAACAGCCTTCCACATACTGGCTGCTACCATCCAGATAAAACTCTTCTTTCCAGACCGGAACCTCATGCTTCACCCGTTCCACAGCTTCCTCACAGGCAGCGAAGGCCTCACGACGATGGGCCGCATAAGCCATAGCAATAATGGCTGTTTCCCCAACCTCCAGCTCACCAATACGGTGCACTACCCGCACATAAGACACCTGGTATTTGATCTGGATCTGCTGTTCAATTTCACGAATCATTTTTTCAGCCACAGGCGCATAGGCGGTATATTTCAGGGCACGCACAGCTTTCCCCTGATGATGGTTACGTACTGTTCCGACAAAGATGCCGATTCCACCACATTCCGGAAAATGCTGGATACCATCAAAATCCTCCAGACTAAAAGCAGTCTGCTGGATTCGGGCAAATTGTTTTAGTGACTTGAGTTGCATCTCAGCCTCCTGCTACTGGCGATAACAGCACCAGCGTACTGTCACGATTTAAAACATTCTGTCTGGAAATAATGTCTTCACCGATTGCACAGGCACAACGTTCCAGCATGGGCTGTATATCGGGATAGAGGGATAGCAACTGGTTCAGGACTTCAGAAACCTGAATTTCAGACTCGCATTGCAAATTTAAATCTGTGGGAATTTGTCGTTCAATCGCACCGAAGGCTTCTATTCTGATATGAATTAATTTTTGCTGAGTGAGTGACATATTTATCCTCCAATGCTGTGCATGCTGATTTTTCGGATCGGCTTTTGTATTGGTGATTGCTGGATCGCATGGAAACCGGCTTCTTTATGCCAGATATAAGCGTGGAGCTTGTGCTGAAATGTCTGTGTGGCGAAATGATCCAGCGCCAGTTGTTCGATATCTGCCTTAAGGTTCAGGCCTTGTCTGGCAAATAAACAGTTATAAAATTCACCTTGGGCATTGAGGCGCAGACGGTCACAATCACTGCAAAATGAATGGGTAATGGTGGAAATAATCCCCAAAGGCTGCCCATTGACCAAATAGCCACGGGCTGGATTGGCGCCTTGTCCTTGAGATACCTGGACATCAAATTCAGTTTTCAGTTGATCCAGGATATCCTGCTCACTGATGACATCAGACGGATTCCATTTCTGATCGCCATCGAGGGGCATAAACTCAATAAAACGCAGTTCTATAGCCTGATGCTGTGCCCATTTCACCAAAGGAATAATCTGATTGTCATTGATGCCTTTGATGAGCACACTATTGATCTTGACGGTCAAACCTGCCTGCTGTGCGGCAGAAATACCTTGAAGTACAGGCTGTAACTGTTTTTGGGTCAGTTGCTGAAACTGCTTTGGATCAAGACTATCCAGACTGATATTCAGATCATCGAGTCCTGCGCGTTTAAGCGGTTGAGCATAATCTGCTAAATAATGGCCATTACTGGTCATGGAAATACGTTTCAGGCCAATTGCTTTCAATGTCTGTAAGCGGGCAATAAAATGAACGATGCCTTGGCGCATCAACGGTTCGCCCCCCGTCACCCGGATCTGCTCAATCCCGTGTCGCACCATAAACTCGCAAAAAGCATACAGGGCTTCAAAACTGAGCAAATCTTTTTTATTCATCCATTGCGGATGTTCAGGCATGCAATAGCTGCATTTGAAATTACAACGGTCAGTCACCGAGATCCGCAACTTACGTTTCTGGCGTCCAAACTGATCCTGAAAGATACTGCGAGGTGCTAAAGCTGTCATGCTATTCATTGCTGCGGTCCATGATGAGATCTGCACGGTTATTTAACAGTCTTGATTTACTGCGCTATTTCTTCACAATGAATGAGCAATAAGTGTTCCAACTTTGCACAAATTTATGTTTAATGAATATTAATGGGTAATATTTGTTCTTTTTTAGTCCAAAAGTTCGCTCGAAAAATAAAAAAAGCAATATTTTGGTGAACCAGAATATGATAATTCGACTTTTAGCATTTTAAACGCTAGAGAAAGTTAAGCTGTTGATGCTGCTGTAGCTCGTCAAATGAATTAATACTGTGAAAAAACAGGGCACGATTTTTAAAGCTTGCCCGCTGCATGTGCATGTCAGCAAAACAGAGTTTTAAACTGTGCTGATCATTTTCAAGATGTTGTATAAGAGTGGGTAAGCTGCTGCGTTTCATCAGACAGAATGGAAACAATGCCTTTTCATTGATTTCAACTACCGCCACTTCAGATAAAGGATGTCGTTGCAGGGCCTGATGTAAACGTGAAATGACTTTTTTGGGAATATAGGTCACATCACAGGGTACGAACAGCACATAATCAGATTGTACATGTGACCAAGCACTCTTCATGCCCATCAATGGTCCCTGAAAACCGGGTTCATCGTCCTTATAAAAGTCGATCGAAGGAATCATCCGTTTATAAATGGAGTGATCCCGATGACTATTGACCCAAACTTTGCTTGCCCGGGACTTCAACTGCTGATGGATTTTAATGAGCTGGATTTCATCATCAAATTTGTGCAGCAATTTATTGATGCCATTCATGCGCCGCGCTAAACCTCCGGCCAGGATCACCACATCAGTTTCCGGATAAGACACCGTCTTCATCACTCTTCTTTTCATTCTATGTACTCCGTCTGGCAGGCTTTAATCAGGCCTCTAATTTCTGGCAAACATGAACCACAATTTCCTCCGGCTTTTAGACATGCAGTTACCTGTTTTTCATGCGTGATATTTTTATCTTTAATGGTTTGAATAATTCGGTTCTTACCGACCTTAAAACAGCTACAGACTAATGGCCCTTCACTATTTCCCATCGACATGGCCTGACCTGCCAGCAATGCTTTACGATGTAATGCACTCAGACGTTCACGTCTAAACAGGCCTGCCACCCAGTCACGATCTGGCAATAGTGCCGCCGGTGCGATATAAAAACTGGCAATTAACTGGCCATCCTGAAGCACCACACTATGACTGATATGCGCCGTTTGATCTTCGAGATTCAGCCATTCAAAGCTTTCATCATCAAAGGCTAACAGGCTCTTGATCTGCCCGGTGATATCAGAAAAACGGCGCCGGTCTGCCAGTTCATACCGGATGGCCTGAGTGGTTTGAATTTTGCTCCACCACACCGTATTTTCAATCATGGTCTGGATCTGTTGTTCAAAGCCTTCCCGTACATACAGCACGCCCTGCCACTGGGTATAAAATGGCTGGATCATCACCGGAGTATGCTTAAATTCTGGCTCGCCGGAAATCGGGTCAACCACCGGATTCACCACTTTGCCAATCCGCGCATCGGATGCAAACTGGTCGTTCCAGTGAATCGGTGCAAAAATCTGGCCACGTCGTATATTTTGTGAAAATTGCACACGGAGTACACAACTTCCCCAAGCGGATTTCACCTCGACCAGCTCGGCATCTTTCAGGCCATACTTCAGTGCATCTTGCGGATGCAGCTCGCAATAAGGCTCGGCACGATGCTGGGACAAACTGGCAGATAATCCGGTACGGCTCATGGTGTGCCATTGATCGCGAATGCGTCCAGTATTCAGGATCAGAGGATATTCAGCAGAAATAGCATGTACCGGATCGGCTGCAACTGTTGGCACCAATCTGGCTTTGCCATCTGCATGGCTAAACTGGCCTTGACTAAATAGTTGATCAACCTGATAAACTTCTTGCTTATCCCAGACTGGCCACTGAATCGGTGTTAGATTCTGATATTCCGCAAAACCGAGATGAGTTAAACCTTGCAGGTTGAAATAGCGAAAATTCGGTGTATCTTCACGTTGCGAAAGCGAACTATTCTGATAGGCAGATAAACGGGCATGTTCCAGAAAAATGTCATGACTGTTGTTAAAGTCAAAACCGCGAAAACCTAAAGCTTGAGCTACCCGAGAAATGGCCCACCAGTCTGCTTTGGCTTCACCCGGAGCCGTCAAAAAAGCCTTTTGCCGGGAAATACGGCGCTCCGAATTGGTGACTGTGCCATCTTTTTCGCCCCAACCCAGTGCCGGTAACAGTACATCGGCATATTGCGTGGTATCGGTGTCGAGACAAATATCGGAAACCACCACAAATTCACACTTTTCCAGAGCGCGTTTAACCTGATCTGCATCGGGCAAACTCACGATCGGATTGGTGGCCATAATCCAGATGGCCTTGATTTTTCCGCTTTCCACCGCTTGAAATAAATCTACCGCTTTTAATCCGGGCTGCCGCGCGATGACTGGGCTTTGCCAGAAATCCTGCACCAATTGCTGATGCTGCGGATTATCCAAATCCAGATGACTAGCCAGCATATTGGCCAGCCCGCCGACTTCCCGTCCGCCCATTGCATTCGGTTGTCCGGTCATGGAAAAAGGTGCCGAACCGGGTTTGCCTATTTTTCCTGTCAATAAATGACAGTTGATAATGCTATTGGCCTTGTCTACGCCTTGAGAGGATTGGTTTACGCCCATGGAAAACAGGCTCATGACTTTTTCTGTCTGGGCAAATTTCTGAAAAAATAAGGTTAATTTTTCAATAGCAATACCGGTACGTTTTGCCACGCTTTCAAGTGATGACTCTGTCAAGCTGCTGGCAAGCGCCTGCTCCAGACCTTGCGTATGTCGCGTAACAAAATCAAGATCAGCATAGCCATTTTGCTGAAGATATTGCAACAAGCCATTAAACAGCGCGACATCCTGACCGGGTAAAATGGGTAAGTGTAAGTCTGCCGCTTCACAGGTTGCGGTAAAGCGTGGATCAATCACTACCACGAATAAATCCCGCTCTTCTTTGGCTTTCATAATGCGCTGATAAAGCACCGGATGGCACCAGGCGGTATTGGATCCGACCAGAACCACCATTTCTGTCTGCTCAAAATCTGTATAGCTGGCCGGTACCAGATCTTCGCCAAAAGCCCGTTTATGCGCTGCCACAGCAGATGACATGCACAGTCTTGAATTGGTATCAATATTGGCAGTACCGAGATAGCCTTTTACAAACTTGTTCACCACATAATAGTCTTCAGTCAAAAGCTGGCCGGAGACATAAAAGGCGATGCTGTCGCGCCCATACTGATCAATACATTGCTGAAATTTATTGGCAATACTTGAAATGGTATGATCCCAAGTACTTATTTGCCGCTGTTCATTTCGACCTGTCATCGGATGTAGAAGCCGGGTTTTTAAGCCAAGTGTATCGGCAAGATGACTGCCTTTAATACACAACTTGCCCAAGTTCGCAGGATGCTGAACATCGCCTTCAACCTGAACCTTTTCACCCATCGAGGTTTGGCTTACGTGCGCGATGACACCACAGCCTACTCCACAATAAGGACAGGTTGTCTGAGTGGTTTTTATTTGGGATTCAGTAGAGCTATGTAGTTCCATAACCGGAATACTATTCATTGCTGCTGTGCTCCTTAATCATCCAAATTCACTTGTTTCACCAAAACGCTGATATCTAGCTTTTACAGGTTTGATTTAAATTTTTTCTATGTCTCAAAAGCTTTAATCCTCACCAACCCTCCTTTAATAAAGGAGAGAGGTTCCCCTCTTGTTTAAAGAGGGGTTGGGAGATTGATCCGATTACCCTGCCTTTTTTAATGCAAAATCCCGACCAAAAAGCAGTTTGCTGCGGATATTACTAATCGGTGTCTGATCTGCAATCAGTTCTGCATACCAAGCTCCATCTTCGGTATCGCCAAATAGCACAGCACCAATGACCTTGTCCTGCTGGATAATGATCCGTTTATAGATTTGACGTTTTTCATCATTCAGCACGATATCTTCAAAATCATCCTGAGGTTCAAAATTTCCGGCCGAGAAGACATCACATCCACTGACCTTGAGTTGGGTCGGAACAGTCGGTGCCTTAAAGGTCAGTCGGCCATGTTCAGCCAGATGCGTCGCACAGATAAAGGCTTGTCCCCATAAGGGTTCAACCAATCCAAAAGTCTGACCACGATGCTCAATACATTCACCCACTGCATAAATACTCGGGTCATAGGTTTGCATGGTGTCATTCACCAGCACCCCACGATTGCAGCGCAGACCAGCCTGTTCAGCCAGAGTTTTATTTGGTCGAATCCCGACGGCAAAAACTACCAAATCAGCATCCAGCACTGTCCCGTCTTTTAAACGCAGTTGAGTCACGTGGCCGTCTATACCGAGCAGCTCTTCGGTGTTGGCTTCAGTGATGATTCGGATGCCTTTATCTTCAATTGATTTTTTCAGCATTTGACTGGCTTTCATATCCAGCTGACGATCCATAATACGATCCATCAGGTGCAGCACAGTCACATTCATCCCCTGCTGCTTCAGTCCATAAGCTGCTTCTAGACCCAGCAACCCACCTCCAATCACGACGGCATTTTGCTTGGTTTTGCAGTAATCCAGCATGTGGTTAACATCCTGAATATCCCGGAAGCTAATCACGCCTTCAAGTTCAGCACCTGAAATTGGTGGTATAAAGGGTTTGGAACCAGTAGCGAGGATCAGACGATCATAAGCAACGATTTCACCTTTTTCGGTATGAACCTGCTTACGTGAACGGTCGATAGAGCTGGCAGCATCTCCAGCGATGAATCGAATGCCTTTTTCGGCATACCAGTCGGCTGAATGCAGCATAATTTCTGCAAAGCTTTTCTCACCAGACAATACCGGTGACAACATGATCCGGTTGTAATTGCCCCATGGCTCTTCCCCAATCACGGTAATGTCATAACGATCTGGCGCCATATCCAGCAAGTCTTCCAGACAGCGCATACCCGCCAGCCCATTTCCGACCAGTACCAGTTTTAAACGCTCTGTGTTCTGACCATTACTGGAAATATAGGTCTTTTGTGGAGTCGGACTCACCAGAACTTTGCCATTTTCAATTCGGGTTGGAAATACCAGTAATTTCTGGTCTTGCTCTTCCAGACAACGGCCGGTCACCAGACTGAAATGCTGCTTGTAAATTGGGGATGCCACTACACGCTCACCTTGCAGATCACCCAGAATGCCACGTGCCATGACATTGGCCAGACTAAATGGATCTTGATTGCTGAGTGCATACACCCGCTGTTCCTGACCCACGCGAAAAATTGCAATCTGCTGATCTTCAATCAGGGCTGCCACACCGGTATTCGGAGTGATCTCATCCAGATTGCAGACTTCGTACCAGTTCAGTTCGTTCATGTCTTTTAAAATTGTCATTTTCATTCTCCCTGACTGTGGTATTTAGGCTTCAACCACTGGAATACGGTTTAAATCACGTTCAGCTTCTGTCTTTGGACGAATCTGGCCACGTACAGGTGCAAACTGAATATGCGGGTCATTCTGCTCGGCTGCTTTGGCATTAATAAAAGTCTTAAAGCGTTTGCGTACTTCAGGATCTTCAATCGCGGTGCGCCATTCATCCTGATAAGTGCCAATCACATGCTGCATACGGTTTTCCAGTTCAGCAGCAATGCCTAGTGAATCATGCACAATGACATCTTTCAGATAGTCCAGACCGCCTTCCATATTGTCACGCCATACGCTGGTGCGCTGCAGACGGTCCGCCGTCTGGATATAGAACATAAAGAAGCGGTCGATATATTTGATTAGGGTGGAAGTATCCAGATCCGAGGCGAGCAGTTCAGCATGGCGCGGTTTCATGCCGCCATTGCCGCATACATATAGATTCCAGCCTTTTTCGGTGGCAATGACACCGACATCCTTGCTCTGTGCTTCTGCACATTCACGGGTACAGCCGGATACTGCCATTTTGGTTTTATGTGGTGAACGCAGGCCTTTATAACGATTCTCCAGGAAAATCGCCAAGCCGACAGAATCATCGACTCCGAAACGGCACCAGGTACTACCCACACAAGATTTCACCGTACGTAAGGATTTGCCGTAGGCATGTCCGGACTCGAAACCAGCATTGATCAGTTTTTCCCAGATTTCAGGCAGCTGATGTACCTGTGCACCAAACATGTCAATTCGTTGTCCGCCCGTAATTTTGGTATATAGACCATAATCTTTGGCGATCTGACCGATGGTAATCAGGCCATCCGGAGTAATCTCGCCGCCTGCCACACGTGGCACAATCGAATAAGAACCATCTTTCTGGATATTGCCGAGGTAGTAGTCGTTGCTATCCTGCAAACCGGCATGACTTGGTTTCAGAACAAAATCATTCCAGCAGGATGCCAGAATATTGGCTACAGTCGGTTTGCAAATATCACAACCCATGCCGTGCCCATGTTGCTGAATCAGGTCAGAGAATGTCTTGATTTCATGCACGCGTACCAGGTGATACAGTTCCTGACGTGAATAGGCAAAGTGTTCGCACAGGTGATTGTTCACCGTGACACCCTGACGCTGTAATTCAGATTTGAGAACCTGCGTTACCAGTGGTGCACAGCCACCGCACGCCGTTGCAGCCTGTGTGCATTTTTTCAGTGCACCCAATGAAGTTGCACCACCATCAATGGCTGAACAGATATCCGCTTTGGAAACGTTATTACATGAACAGATGGTCGCACTGTCAGGCAATAAATCGACACCACTGCCACCCGATTTGGAAGTTGACTGATCAAAGCCCGGCATGATCAGGCTTTCCGGTTGCTCCGGTACAGCCAGACCATTCAGCATCATTTGTAAAAGATCGCTATATTCTTTGGCACAGCCCACCAGCACCGCACCGAGTAGCTTGGTCTTATCTGCTGACACCACGATTTTTTTATAAACCTGCGCGGCTTCATCAGCATAGAAATAGCTCAAAGCACCTGGGGACATGGCATGTGCATCACCAATAGAAGCAACATCCACGCCCATCAGTTTGAGCTTGGTACTCATGTCCGCACCAGCGAATGCATGACTTTCTTGGCCTAGGACATGTTTTGCCGCGATCCGCGCCATGTCATAGCCTGGTGCAACCAGACCATAAATTTTATTGTCCCAAAGTGCACATTCACCAATGGCATAAATGTCCGGATGTGAGGTCTGGCAATAATCATTAATGATAATGCCGCCACGCTCACCAATCAGTAAACCACTTTGGCGCGCCAGTTCATCACGCGGACGAATGCCGGCCGAGAACAGGATGATATCGGTTTCAAGCACCGAACCATCTCCGAACTTCATTACATGCTGAGCGCTGTCACCATCTTCAATACTCGAGGTGGCCTTTTGAGTATGTACCTTGACACCCAGGTCTTCAATTTTAGAGCGCAGTATCTGGCCGCCCAGATCATCAATCTGCACCGCCATCAGACGCGGAGCAAATTCTACGACATGGGTTTCCAGATTCAGATCTCGCAGGGCTTTCGCTGCTTCCAGCCCTAGCAAGCCGCCGCCAATCACTACGCCAGTTTTGGCATTCAGACTGGCTGCGCGAATGGCATCAAGATCTTCAATGGTACGATAAACAAAGCAATTCTGACGGTCATTGCCCGGGATTGGTGGCACAAAGGCATAAGAACCGGTAGCGAGAATCAACTTGTCAAAACTCAGCACATCACCCTGGCTGGTGGTGACGGTTTTATGGAGCTGATCAATTTCAACCGCTTTAGTATTAAGTCGCAAATCAATGCCATAAGCATCGGCAAAATCACTACGACACAGACTCAGATCCTTGACCGACTTGCCGCTGAAATATTCGGTCAAATGTACCCGGTCATAAGCTAAATGTGGCTCTTCTGCCAAAATGGTCAGCTGAATGTCATCACCGGCCTGTTCCAGTACAGATTCGATGAATTTATGCCCCACCATGCCATGCCCAATCATGAGAATTTTCATATCTGCACTCCAACTATTGTTTTTTTAAAGATGATAAAAAGCCACATATCACGTCTAGGCATTGATATGTCTGCTGATTGAATATGTTGTAAATACCGCGACCCAGCACTTTGTAATGCTGGAGGAAGGGTTGAAACGCTTGTGCGTTTTGTATTGCTGAACAACTGACCATGTCATTTATCCTGTGCTGAACGAAATACCAATCACATTTTTTGAAAATGCAATTACGATCAGAACGGACATCGTTGGCCGTTGTTAGTATTGAAAGTCATCTTTGACGATTTAATAAATGCAGAAACCGTGCCAACTTTTTTAATAGAAAAATGCCTTGTTTCAGGCAGATGATCTACCTAAACGCTTCATTTTGATCAGCCATCAGCTGAAATCCCTAAAGCTGTGCACTAAATTGAACAGAAAAACGAAATTTTATGCACCAATTTAATGGCATGTTTTTTGCTTTAATCCTGCTTGAATATTCCTTAGGCCTTACTTGAAAATATTCCATGTCCAAATTACGAATTGCTCTTATTGATGATGATCTGGAGCGTGCCCAATTCATCCAGGAATCCCTGCTTTTACATGATTTTCAGGTGGTGGCCTGTTTAATCCTGAATGACCTGAATATGGTGCATGTCAAAGGCATTCATGCAGATGTGATCCTGCTGAATATGGATCATCCGCATCGGGATATTATTGAAAGCTGTGTCAGCCAATATGAACTTCCCACCGTGCTGTTTACCCAGAACTCCAATAAAGACACCATCAAAAGTGCGATTGATGCCGGAATCACGGCCTATATTGTCGATGGTATTGATCCCACCAAATTAGAAAGCATTCTGGAAATTTCAATTGAACAGTTTCGCAAGCATAAAAAGCTGCTGAACGATTTAAAAGAAACCCAGGACAAGCTGATTGATCGTAAAGATATTGATAAAGCCAAAGCACTGCTCATCCAGCTACATGCCTTAACGGAAGAACAAGCCTTTGCTTTATTGCGTAAAAATGCCATGAGTCACCGGATTACCATTGGTGAAATGGCCAGACGCTTACTGGATGCACAGAAGCTGTTATTGGGCCAATAAGGAAAAGCATATGTCCACATTAGAAAAAACTGAACTCAATATTGGCTATATTCCTTTGCTTGATTGTGTGGCCATTCTCTGGGCCGAAAAACAGGGTTATTTTGCCGAGCAAGGATTAACCATCAATTTAATCCGTGAAGCCTCCTGGTCAAGTTTGCGTGACCGTCTGGCCTATGGCTTTCTGGATGCTGCACATTGTCTGTCCGCCATGTTGCCCGCTGCTGCCTTGGGCACAGACCAGTTACAGGTGGCTTTGCAAACCCCTCTAGTACTGAGCGTGAATCAGGCTTTTATTAGCCTGCGGCAAGATCTGTGTTATGAACTCGGCATCCAGCCAGGGGATGATGAAAAAAGTACCTCAAAGAAACTGGTGCAGGCTTTACAACAGAATCATCCCATCCATCTGGCCTATGTGTATAAATATTCGATTCACCATTACTGCTTAAAAGAATGGTTGGCGCTGACTGATCCGCAACTGGCCAAGAATATCCAGCTAATGACCTCTCCACCGCCTTCCATGGTAAAAGGAATCGCAGAACAGGTATTTGATGGTTTTTGCGTGGGAGAACCCTGGAATATTCAGGCCAAACTTGAAGGCTATAGCTTTATCGTCGCTGCGAGCCAGAATGTCATTCCAAAAGTTGCCGATAAAGTCTTGGCCATGACCCAGGAATGGGCAGAACAGCATCCATTTACCGTAGAGGCAGTGATCAAGGCAGTACAAAAAGCGCAGGATGATTTAAAGCAGCGCAGTGATTTATCAGAAGTATGGAACATGCTGGTGGACTATCAGATTATTCAGTTTGAATGTTCCGCCCAGCGGCATGTCTATGACTTTTACAAGATCAAGAATATTATCCGGAATTTTGTTGGGGAAAGTGCCGAACCGAAAGTCGATGATTTTATCTGGCTCCTGCAGCAGATGCAGAAATGGGAAAATCTTGATCTGTCGGTGGAGGATCAGCTACAGATTGCACAATCCTGTATTTATCAACAAGAAGCTAGCACTGTTTAATACATTGTATATTCCCATAAAAAAAGACCCGAGAAAATTCCAGGGCTTTTTAATTTAAAGTTCTATTTAGCTCAATGCCTGTTGTAAACCCAGTAAGGTTCAGTTAGCATTAACACGTAGGTTGTCAGTGAATTGATGTTGTGTAATAGCCCCCAATTAAAACGGACACTTCTCAATTAAGACCTAGTCAATTGTGGTTGAACTGTGTAATCGCTTGAGATGAAGAATGACGTTCATCCTGCTTTTCAGCAGTTATAGTGATGATTGGCAGTTGAAATATTTCTAAATGTACTCCTGTTCCAGCAGCAGAGCTATGCTGTACATTCAAACCATAAATTAAATTGATCGACAATCGCATCTGCAGTAATAACAGAAATAGAGGCAGGCGCTTTTTGTAAACAATCTGTACGCAAACCCTCAGTCTTTACTGTAAAACTAAAATACGGCGTGGTTTCATTGGCTGTGATGACAATCGTATCAAATTATTGAATACCATTTTCTGCATCAACCCAAGGTTCTCAACACAGCGCTGACAGAATGAAGATTTTTAAAGGCGCAGTGAATATATTCTGTTTGAATTTACAATTGTACATACAAAATCTTGCATTAAAAAAGTGGTGATGCTTGAGGCATTTAGTTGTACAGATTATGACAATTCGCGTTGAAGTAATCGAGTAAAAGTCTGGGTAAATTTCTGTCCTTGCTCTGTAAAAAACCAATTTACATGTCCAACAATCCAATCATAATAAGCAGCATCGGCATGTTTCAGGTTTTGGGTAATCCCGACAAAATATTCAAGTTCTGAAAATGCGAAATCCAAATGCACAATTTTTAGCAGTTCTGGCAGAATACTAAAGTCTTGTTGTGAGTGTATTTCTGCACAATACGCTTGTAAAAACGCGCTTAAACCCGCTTCATCAATACTAATTTGTGACGTATGTTCTAAAGCCAGCCAATCTATAAAGTTACGCTCAATCGTTATCGCAAGGTCATACAGCGCTGAATTTCGATCCGATAAGCCAAAATCAATCACCGCTGTAATATTGGCATCGGCACTTTGCGTAGACCAAAACAAATTGGAAGCATGCAAATCATTATGCGTCCAAATTTTAGTCGCCTGCTGCAATACATGCTTAATTTTACGATGCGTCTGGAATATGCGCTCTAAAAAAACAGCATCTAAGTTTTTATCGGCAAAATAACGATTCAATTCAGGGCTATTATCAATACGTTGCTGAATAGCCGTTACAATATTTTCACTTTCTAAAAGCTGCTGATTCGAGACCAAATAACGAGTCGATCTGCCGTGTAACTCAGGAAAATCCTGCATGGCGGTATGCAGTTTCGCAAGTAAACTACCCACTTTAGCGGCATGTTCCGTATAGAAAAAAGGCGTCCACGATTGCTGATCGACATATAGATCAAAGCCAGCTGCTTTTTCATAAACCTCATAAGTCCAATCACCCAGTTCTAAAGCGGTTTGTCCGCAATTAGAGCTAATTAATGTCGCAACAGGAATGTTTTTACTGGCTAAATGTTGTAAAACAGCATGCTCTTGTAAAATATCTTGGGCACGACGAAATGAACGATGGCTACGCTTAATAAAATAGGGGTAAAGATTTGTTTGGCCTGTACTGGCTAAAGCCTGCATGACTTCAACCAACACTGCCGAAGAAAATGGGCGTGGACTACACCACAGAATCTGAACACTCCCTTGCAAACATGGATAATAAGGTTGCAGGTGGTGTAATTCTGGAACTGTAATATGAACCCAATCTTTATTTTCCCAGTCATTGCCCATGCCATGACCTAAATTAGGTGTGATTGTGGTCATTTTCAATATTCCTTAACCTAATCAGCATTGTGTAAATCTAATCAGCATTGTGTAGTCATATATTCCCCGTCATCCATCTCCAACAATTATTTTTAGATGGATGCAGAGCTATTTAATTAACGGTCTTAGCTTGTCGCAAATGTAAATTCACTTTATCTTCAATCTGATCTAAACCCTAAACCAGTGTAATAAGCAGCCTCACTCACAAAAGACACAATATTTTGTGTGATTTGAGGCAAATTATAATCTGCATACCATGATAATGAGTTCACTTGTATTTCACGTTTAGCTTGTAAAATCACGAATCTTTTTGCAACCAAGCCTGCAAATTTTCACCTATATAGGCATCATAAAAAATATTATCGGTCAGATGAAATCTTTTATCATGTAGGAAAATAAGTCACGCTATTTTCTTCTGGCTCATAATTAAAAAAAGCGTCGTGGTCAGATGAAATTCAACCAGAAAATGACGTTTAAACGATGATTTTGATATTCTGCTTTGACTTTAATCGGGCAACTGATTTGCGCAAAGTCAATTTCATGTTCAGTATTTTGCTTAAAACATTCAGCCAAAGACCAGCCCTGATGTTTAATGAAATCCTGCATTAAAAACTCAGGTTCAAGTTGTGCATTGATGAATTCCAACAGCAAAGATTCAACTTTTTCATTCGATAAATAAATATCTTCAACAACATGCACGCCAATCTTTAAATATGCTGCTGCAATAGAAAAATCCTAACCTAAAGGATTGTGTTTGTATAGCTATGCAATCGTAGAGTGTTATCTATATCTAGCAATCAAGCATGCAGGCAGATTGAATCTTATTCACATTTTCAGCTATGCTATCAACACATCAAATTTCACTTCAAACACGCCTCGTTGCGTAGGAGTAATCTCATGTCTAAGAAGTTACCTATTTACTTCTCTGATGCTGCTTGGGCGTCATTACAAAAAATCATGGGTATGGATGGTAAGCCTAGCCCAACCTTGAATGCCATTCTAGAACAGATAGAATTGCTGAAAGAATATGACTTTCAGCCTGTTTGCAAACGTACCGTTTTACCGCTTCCAGTTGCTGTCGAATCCATTCCTGCAGGTTTTCCTTCACCTGCTCAAGACTATATTGATAAAAATATTGATTTGAATGAATATCTCATTTCCAATGAAAATGCGACCTTTTTAAATGTGGTACGCACCACCTCTATGGTAAACGCAGGGCTTGAATACGGCGATATTGTATTGGTAGATCGTAGCAAAGAAGCCAAACACCGCAGCATTGTGGTTGCATTAATCGACCAAAAAGACCTGACTATTAAACGCCTGATGATTACAGCCAAAATGTCCAAAAGTGAATTGGCTGAACATTTTGGTGAAGACTACGACCCTGCCACTTTGCCTGAAGCTTGGCTCAAAGCAGAAAGCCCCGACTATGACAGCATTTACCTGAAAGATGGGCAAACGTTTGAAGTCTTTGCGGTGGTGACGTGGAACTTAAAAAACTTGATGGCTTAAACCAGCACACCATAATAAAAGTCAAATAAGCAGAATATACATGAAACCTTTAAAGCAAATTTTTGCGCTGATTGACATCAATAATTGTTATGTGAGCTGTGAGCGGTTGTTTCAACCACATTTGAATCATCGTCCTGTGGTGGTGCTCTCCAATAACGATGGTTGCGTGGTATCACGTTCCGAAGAGGCCAAACAACTTGGCATTAAAATGGCTGTGCCCTTTTACCAAGTTCAAGAATTGATTCAACAACATGATGTTGCTGTCTTTTCAAGTAACTATGCACTCTATGCGGAAATGTCTAGACGTTTTAATAATACGATTCAACAATTTGTTAGTGCAAAAGACATTGAAATTTATTCAATTGATGAAACCTTTATTGAACTGAGTTCATATTCTCAGACCGACTTAAATGAATGGGCGCAAGAAATTAAAGCAACTTTATGGCAATGGCTGGCTCTCCCTGTCTGTGTCGGTATCGGTCACAGTAAAACTGAAGCCAAACTGGCCAATCATCTCGCCAAGAAAAATAGTTATTTCAACGGCGTGTGTAATTTACTCCATATGGACTTATGTAGCAAAGAAGCCTTATTTCAACACATTGATGTCGCTGAAGTCTGGGGGGTGGGCCGAAAACTTGCAAAAAAATTGCAAGCTTTAAAGATTCATTCTGTATTTGATTTAGCGATCAGTGATCCTGAGCAAATGCAACGTAAATTTTCAATTTTAATGAAAAAAACCATATTGGAACTAACAGGTACGCCGTGTATTGAACTAGAACAAACCACAGCGAGTAAACAGCAAATCATCAGCTCACGTTCTTTTGGACAACGAGTCACCGACATTCATGCACTTTCGGAAGCACTGAGCGATTATTTACAATCTGCGGTGCAAAGGCTTAGAAAAGAAAAAAGTTTATGTTCCTGTATGATTATTTTTGCGCAATCCAGTCGTTTTGATCAGCGCCAAGCTTTTTACAATCAATCGGTGACTATTGCCTTTAATGAACCAACAGATTCTGCATTAATCATGAACAAAGCCATCATGAAGCATATCTCTACCCTATTTCAAGAAGGCATTGTCTTTAAAAAATGTGGTGTGATTTTAACAGGACTTGAGCCAAAGCAAGGCTATATTCCCGACCTACTTGCAGATACGCACGTCATTGAAAAACAGGAACAATTACAGCAGGTATTAGATACCGTGAAAAATAAATATGGTATGCAAAAACTTGCTATTGGCGCATGTAAATTACAAGACCGCACGTGGGCAATGCAGCGCAGCCATTTAAGCCCTAATTATTTTAGCTGGGAAGGCTTATTGGCACTTGGCGATTAGTGCTTTTTTAGTTGTGATCTGATTCGTCTTTGATTGCGCTTCTATATACTTCAGTTACATCAAGAAAGGATATTTATAAAACCGTTCATCCAAACAACCATCTTCTTGTGATGATTATTTGGATGAACATGATCTGATTTAAGCAAGATCAACCTTCATTTAGTCCGACAAACTTAGCACGTGCTTTATGCAGTTTTTTGTAGCTGTCGATTAAACGTAAGTGACGATCTAAACCTTCAAGCTGCATATTGGTTTCGGTGAGTCCATAGAAACGTACGCTGCCTTCAACAGAACCCATGACCGCATCCATCCGTTCATTGCCAAACATACGGCGGAAATTGACTGCATAATCGGCAATATCCATTTCATCATCTAAAATAACTTCAAGCACAACATTCATACACTGATAGAACAAGCCACGTTCTACGGTATTAGTGTTGTATTGTAAAAATGCTTCGACCAAATCTTTAGCTTCTTCAAACTGTTCTAATGCCAGATAAATCAATAGCTTTAATTCAAGGATGGTCAGTTGTCCCCAAACTGTATTGTCATCAAACTCAATACCAATCAGGGTTTTAATTTCGGTATAGTCATCCAGCTCACATTCTTCCAAACGCTCAACCAAGGCTTCAAGTTGGGCGTCATCCAAACGGTGTAAATTCAAAATATCTTCACGGTAAAGCAAGGCTTTATTGGTATTATCCCAAATCAAGTCCTCCACCAAATACACTTCTGAATAATCGGGCACTAAAATTCGGCAAGCAGTTGCACCTAAGTGTTCATATACCGCCATATAGGATTCTTTGCCCAAATCTTCCAGAATCGTAAATAAAGCCTCGGCTTCTTCTACATTGCTATATTGACCATTGTTGGTGAAATCCCACTCTACAAACTCAAAATCTGCCTGCGCACTAAAGAAACGCCAAGACACTACACCACTAGAATCAATGAAATGTTCAACGTAGTTATTTGGCTCTGTAACTGCATTGCTGCTAAACGTTGGTTGTGGCAAGTCATTCAGACCTTCAAAACTGCGCCCTTGCAATAACTCGGTCAAGCTACGCTCTAAAGCCACTTTAAAATTAGGATGTGCACCAAACGAAGCAAATACACCGCCTGTACGTGGGTTCATTAAGGTCACACACATGACAGGGAATTGACCGCCTAAAGATGCGTCTTTCACCAATACGGGGAAGCCTTGCTCTTCTAAAGCCTGAATACCTGCCACAATACTTGGATATTTCGCCAAAACTTCTTGCGGCACATCAGGTAGGCAGATTTCTTCCTGAATAATTTCGCGCTTGACTGCACGTTCAAAAATTTCAGATAAACACTGCACTTGAGCTTCTGCAAGCGTGTTGCCTGCACTCATCCCATTACTTAAATATAAATTTTCAATTAAATTTGATGGAAAATATACCGTTTCACCATCGGATTGACGTACAAATGGCAATGAACAAATACCACGCTCAGTATTGCCTGAGTTAGTGTCATATAGATGTGTACCAAGCAATTCATCTTCATGGTCATAAATTTCTAGGCAATATTCATCTAAAATTTCTTTAGGCAATTCACCATTTGGGCCAGGCTTAAACCATTTTTCATTTGGATAATGCACAAACTCGGCATTGGCAATTTCTTCGCCCCAAAACTGATCGTTATAGAAGAAGTTACAGTTCAAACGCTCAATGAATTCACCTAAAGCAGATGCCAACGCACTTTCTTTGGTCGCACCTTTACCATTGGTAAAACACATTGGCGATTGCGCATCACGAATATGCAATGACCAGACATTTGGTACGATATTACGCCATGAGGCAATCTCAATTTTCATGCCCAAATCTGCCAAAATACCCGACATATTGGCAATGGTTTCTTCAAGCGGTAAATCTTTACCCTCAATAAAAGTCGCATGAGATGAAGTCAAGTTTGGCATCAGCAAAGCTTGCGCATCGGCATCAATACTTTCGACTTGCTCAATCACAAACTCAGGGCCAGTCTGTACCACTTTTTTAACAGTACAACGATCAATGGAACGTAAAATACCCTGACGGTCTTTTTCAGAAATATCTGCAGGTAATTCCACCTGAATTTTAAAAATTTGTTTATAACGGTTTTCAGGATCGACAATATTGTTTTGTGATAAACGAATGTTATCAGTCGGAATATCACGTGACTGGCAATAAACCTTCACGAAATATGCAGCACACAATGCAGATGACGCAAGGAAATAATCAAATGGGCCTGGTGCAGAGCCATCACCTTTATAACGGATGGGCTGATCGGCAATGACAGTAAAATCGTCAAATTTAGCTTCAAGACGCAAGTTGTCTAAATAATTGACTTTAATTTCCATGTAGGCACCTATTGTCTGTGCCTACTCAGACACAAAAAATTAGAATATTGATTTATAAGCCGAATCAAGGAGGAGAATTAGACTTAAAAAATAAGGTTTGAAGTCATCGCAACTATTTAACAGCGACTCCAGAATATGCGGCAACATTATAAAGTGATTTGGGTGAATTGATAATGCTATAAATACAGATTTACTGAATTTAAGCAAAGTTGCTAATTAATATATACAAACATAATATATTTAAATGTATGGTATATTGTCTTTAGGTTCTAATCTGCTTGATGGTGAAACAACATGAAATATACCGAACTCACTGCTGAAATTTCGTCTAATATCAAATCCATTAAAGAACAATCTCCCGATTTACTTAAAAGCTTTAATGCCCTATCACAAGTTGCGATGAAAGACGGCGTAATTGATGCCAAAACCAAAGAGTTTATTGCGCTTGCAATTGGTGTGGCACAACGCTGTGATGGTTGTATCGGTTTTCACGTCAGAACTTTGGTCAAAATGGGCATGACTTTTGAAGAATTGAATGAAATTTTAGGTATTGCTGTTTATATGGGCGGTGGCCCATCACTCATGTATGCCGCAAACGCCGTGGCAGCATTTAAAGAGTTTTCTCCATCTACAGCCGAATAACAGCATCAAATTATTTACCGAGTCGAAACTATGTTAAATATCCATAATGAATGGGATGAACGCTACAGCCAACATGACCATATTTATGGTGAACAAGCCAATGCGTTCATTCAGGACATTACGCAAAAACTGTCTATTCACGGCAAAACTTTGGGCTTGGCCGAAGGTGAAGGTCGTAACTTGTTATATTTGGCCGCTTTGGCACAAGCCAATCGGCAAGCATTTGAAGCAGATTTGTGGGACTACTCGCAAGTTGCTTTAGATAAGGCCCAAGGCTATGCACAGCAACGTGGTTTAAGTCTAAATACACGAAAGCAAGATTTAAGTCAGGTGAATTGGCCAGCGAATCAATATGACAACGTGATTTGCGTATTTGGTCACTTTAACCCTGAAACACAGCAAAAAGTGTTAAATGGCGTGCGCGAAACTTTGGTCAACGGCGGTTTATTTGTTGGTGAGCTGTATTCTACTCGTCAGCTAGAATATAAAACGGGCGGCCCACGTGCAGTAGAAATGCTGTACGATCCTATCGAGTTTTTAAGCCATTTTAAACACGATCATCTGATTCATTTCTTTGTGGGCGATGTAGAACGCTCAGAAGGCAAACTGCATCAGGGCAAATCCCACGTCATTCAATTTGCGATTCGTATTCAGAAATAAAAGACTGAATCTTTTACATCAAAAAGCTTGCTCCAATGCAATTAGAGCAAGCTTTTTTGCGCTTTAGATTTGAATATTCAGTTAGATATTTGCTCGGAAATTTTTAAAATCACTCAAACACATCTTTCATAGATTTTGGCATTCCTTGTACCGACTGTAATTCGCCCTGTTTATTTTTCCAAAGCACAACAGGTGTGGCAAAGAACTCGTATTTATCCATCAGTGCCTGATTCTGTTCTAAGGTTTTTTCTACATGTACAGGCACAGTTTTTTGCTCGATCAGCTTTTTTTGTCCGTATTGACGATGGAACGCATTAAAGGTCTGCTGTGGGTTTTTCGCCATTAATAAAGTCGCGGCCTGCCCTTTGCTTTCAGGTCGGATCACCGCCACAATAATATGTCTTAACTGAACTTTGCCAGATTCTACCCACGGACGTGCCTGCTTCCAAAAGGTATGGCAATACGGACAATTCGGGTCTGAAAACACGTAGACAATTTTTTCAGCACTGGTTTGCCCATCCTGAATCCAAGTAGCGTGTTCCAGACTTTGCCACACATCTTCAAGTACCGACTTTTTCACATAACGGTCTAAAGCATCGACGGTTAAATTATTGCCTTGTGCATCAAACAAAGTGCCTACAATATAGTATTTCTGATCATTGGAAATAAACACTGTCGCAGGACTTTGTTCAATATGCCCTGCCCAACCTGTCATTTGTGCAGGTGCTTGAATTTGTTGCACAAACTTAAAACCTTCTTTTTCAATGTGCTGTTTGAGGTTGTCCTGTGCTTGCAGCATACTCACACTACTGGCAAGACTCATACCTATCGCCAGTTTCAGCATGTTATTTTTGATGTTTGATGTCATATTGATTGTCCTTAATTTTGGCTTCACGGCGGGTTTTCTTTCAAATCGTTAAGAGCGCGTTTATGGATTCGCTTGTATTTTTTTCAGATAATGCTGCAGCATCGGCTTGGTCAATTCACCCATGTGATGATCGACCAATTCTCCTTGTGCATTAAAAAACAAAGTACTTGGCAAACCGAACATATTGAAGTGTTGTCCTAAACGAGCTGCAGGGTCTAATAACACGTGTTCAAACTGAAATCGATGTTTCTGTAAATAGGCTTGAATCTCTGCTGCAAATTCGCCTTGATTGGCAAATACAAAATTGACCTCAGGGAAATCTTGCTGTGCTTGTTGCATAACAGGCATTTCACGATGACAAACTGGACACCAAGTCGCCCAGAGATTAATCACCGTGGGCTGCCCTGAAAATTGAGCTAAATCTTGAGGTTGTTGCGCTAGGTTGTGCAATACTAGATTGGGATAGGCATGCTGCGTCTGCAAAGGTTGGATAAGACTCCAACCTACAACTTGTACTGTAATAAAGAGCGCAACTGCCCATGCCAGAACAACACGTTGAATAGCGCGATTTTTCCAGACAAACCACGCCACACCTGCCATAACTGCGGCAATCAGATGAAAGCCTTTGTCCTGAATTTTTAAAATATCAATCGGGTTGGCAAAGTACAGCTCATAATGCTGCAACACAAAAACTGCCCGCCCAACTAAAGCACCAATCCACAGCGCATTCCATAATGCATCCTGATAACCTGTCCAAGTCTGTGCATTCCATGTATAACGACGCTGAAAAAATTTACCCATTGCAAAGACGACAATCAGTCCTAGCAATAAAAACACCAATGGCCATGGAATCATCAACATGCCTAACTGCAAGACTGCGGATTGAATCATGGCGCAGCCTCTTGCAGTTGATGAATATTTTGAATCAATTGCGCTGCGTTATAAGCACCTGTTAGACGCAATTCACGTTGTTCCCGTTGTGGATCTGCCAAAAATAACAACGTTGGCGGCCCTAAAATCTGCCATTTTTTCAATAAGGCATCTTGTGAAGGATGCTGTTCGGTTAAGTCGAGTTTAATCCGCACCACATGCTTTAAAGCATCTTGCACATCGGTACGAGGAATCACATCACGCTCAATCGGCTGACACGCCACACACCAATCGGCATAGACATCAATCACAATCTTTTGATGAGCATTTGCGGCCAAAGCTGCATTCAACTCTTGTTCTGTGCGTACTTTGATCCATGGCTGTAATTGGTCTGCTTGTACCTGCGCATTGACACTGGCAATACTCTGATTGACATGCCAAATTCCACTACTAGCGATTACTGCCGCCAAAGCCAATAACGAAAAACGCTGTGGACGATGTAACACGTGGCGCAAAATTGCAATTAAATATGCAGCGAAGGCAAATAACACCACAGCAAAAGCAACATAGTACCAAGTCACAGAAAATAGCGGACGAGCAAAATACAAAGCCATTGCCAACATGATAAAACCAAAGCTAAATTTTAGCCGTTCCATCCACAAACCTGGCTTTGGCAAATATTTCGCGCCAAACACGCTGGCAATAAGTAAAGGAATTCCCATACCTAAACCGAGCAGGAACAAATATAAACCACCCAATGCTGCTTGATCCAAATGTGAGACGTACAGCAATGCTCCCGCTAAAGGCGCACTCATACATGGCCCGACAATCAGTGCAGAAATCACCCCCATAACGCCCGCACCCAATAAAGTACCGCCTTTTTGATATTGCTGAATACGATCTAAACGCTGTAACACTGCTTGTGGTAATGACAACTGATACAGTCCAAACAGGTTTAAAGCAAAGAGCACAAACAACATAGCAAAAACTGCAATCACTACGGGATTTTGGAACCAACGCTGTACGCTATAACCAATGTGTGACGCAACAACGCCCATCAAGCCATAGACTAGCGCCATACTGACGATAAAGGTGATCGCAATTGCTGCCGCTTTATAGCCTGTATTGCGCTGCACCAAAATGCCAGAAAGAATTGGAATCAGCGGCAATGAACACGGTAAAAAAGCCAGTAATACCCCAAAACCTAAAAAGATAAACGCATTCAGTAACAACCCTTGCCCAGACAATAAATTCAGGAAAAATTGATCATTGTTCCATTGCTGATTCAGACTCGTACTACTGGCTGTTTCCGTATTGCTTGAATTGGCTGATGCAGCGAATGTATTGTCTGTCAACGCCGTATCTGTATTTTCAATCTCTAAGGAATTTGCTAAATCAACGTTTTCTACTGATTCAGGGGTAAGTTTAGGATCAGCTTGTGTTACAGCAACCGCATTTTCAGCAAGCTGTGCTTTGTTTTCTAGCGTTTGCTGTTCAAGTTTGAGTTCTTTTGTCGTTACAGTATTTGCAGTTGTCGTAACTTGTTTTTGTGTACTAGAACCATTGGCTTGATGCTTATCTGCATCATTTAAGTTAGTGTTTAAAGCAGCCTGATTATTCTGATTGAGTTGCTGAAGTAAATTACCTTTGCCCGCACTTAAATTATGCTGTGGCAATAAACCATCGGCATCGGTTTGAATCGTTTTACGCTGTACGGGATAACACAAACCATCTTCAGCGCAGCCTTGCCAAGTAATTTGATATTGCTGATTAGGCTTCACCTGAATCTGTGTTGTCACTTGCCCATAATGCACACGTGTCAGCCCGAAAGTCGGATCATCTTTTTCCTGCCCTGCAGGCAATTTAAAAGCAAGCGGCTTTTGAGCCTGACTGACTTTGAATTGATCGTGATATAAATAGTAATGCGGTGCGACATCCCATTTCAGTTCAACCGTTTGTTCAGACAATGACGTCGCCTGAAACTTAAAAGCTTGATCGGACGCTAAAAATTCATTGGCAGCATTGACCCACACCGCACACAGACTCAACACAAAATAAGCAATGACGCGAATAAAAATCATGTATTTATACTAAAAATTAAAAAACTGACTGTATTATCGGTAAGTGTAGATTAAGAGAACATTAATAAAGATTTTTCTTTGTAAACTTGAGCATTGTAGGTGCCTAATCTAAATTTGTGGCGTGATCGAGATGTGTCATATATTGGGCTGACTGTGGTATAGGAGCAAATATGTTCGTCGTTTTGGTGGAAGATGATCCTTATATTGCCCAAAGTATTGTGGCAGCACTCGAATTTTTAAGTATTTCAGTCGAACACGTGAATAACGCGCGCGATGCCGATTACTTCATACGTCATAGTGCGGTAGATCTGTGCCTGCTCGATTTAGGTCTGCCTGACCAAGATGGTTTACAGTTACTCGAAAACTGGCGTAAAGATGCCATTCATATTCCAGTATTGGTATTAACCGCGCGGAATCATACTCAAGACTGCGTACAGGCGCTCAACTTAGGAGCAGATGACTACCTAACTAAACCTTTTGAATTAAATGAACTGATTGCCCGTGTATATGCATTAAGCCGCCGTCATCGTGGTTATTCATCGAACCAACTGCAAAGTGGTCAGTTACACATGAACCTCGATACACAAGAAGTCAGTTGGCATTCACAAAACATTCAGCTTTCACGCCGTGAATATAGCCTATTGGAAACCTTTTTACGGCATCCGAACCAAATCTTAAAAAATGAAGAACTGATAGATAAAGTGTATGGCTTTCAAGACAGTATCGAAAGCAATGCCTTAAATGTGCATATCTACCATTTACGGCATAAAATCCACCCCGATTTTATTCAAACGGTGCGTGGTGTCGGCTACATCTTTAAACCTGAGCTGCTGACATGAAAAACTACAGTCTGAAATGGCGTTTGGTATCGACCATCAGCTGTGCATTTATTTTGCTGTGGGTGATTGTCTTTGCATGGCTCTACCATGACTTGGAACAACGCTTACAAAATACGCTGGATGAACGACTTTCTACCTCAGCCCGTATGGTCGCCCGCCTGATTCAGCAACTGCCCCTAGAACAACTCACAGAAAGTTTGCATGCCGAATCAGAAAATGCCTTGCTACATAGTTTAATTGCTTGTGAAGTCTCTATTTTCCGTGCCGATGTTTCATTACCACAGCATGTGATTGCACGCACTCAAGGCGCACCGAAAAATTTAAAAAACCAACAAGTCGGTTTCAGCACATGGACAGAAAATGGACTGCAATGGCGTAGTTATGTACTGCGTGAAGGTGAAGTTCAGGTGGTGGTGGCTGAAAAAATTCAGTTACGGCAAAACCTACTTAAACAAATTTTACAGTCGGTACTGATTCCTTTACTGCTTACTTTGATTATTTGTATTTTGCTAATTTTGTGGATTATCCGTCTGGAGTTTTTACCGCTCGATCACATCACCCGCCACTTAATTCAGAAAAAACAATCTTTAGATGAAGCTTCTCGTTATTTAATTGAACTGAGATCACAAAAAATTCCTAAAGAAATTCAGCCTTTTGTCGATAACTTATTGATGCTGATTGAACGCCTACATAAAAGTCTGGAACACGAAAAAAACTTTAGTGCATTTGCTGCGCATGAACTGCGCACGCCGTTAACGGCTATTAAAACGCATGTGCAACTGAGCCAATTGATGTTGAATCAAACCGCATCTGCCCAAGATACAGCCAAAGTCATCGACAATTTAAAACACGCAGAACGCAGCATCCAACGTTATCAACAACTTTTGGAACAACTGTTATTGCTCAGTCAAACTGAAGCAGGTATTCAAGCGGCACATAGCCATGCAGATATGCGTAGCGTATTAGAAACAGTCTTGTCGGAACTGACTGTGGAATATCCCAATCTATCAGCGAAATTACAGATTGATTGGGCGAGTTTGGTAGCACAACACATTAATATTCCAGCGCCTGCGTTGCACATGGTACTGAAAAACTTGATTCAAAATGCTTATTTGCATGCAGAGGATGCGCCAAACATTCAAATTCATATGCAAGACCTGCAATTGATCATTGCAGACCAAGGCAAAAGCCTGAATGAAGATGATTTTACCATTCTGACTCAGCGTTTTTGGCGTAAATCTGCGCATAAACAAGGCTATGGCTTAGGTCTAACTCTAGTCAAAGTATTATTAGAGCAATATGGCTACCTACTTCAATTTCAGGCTAACCAACCGCAAGGTTTAAAAGTGATTGTCAGTTTTGATGCAGCACCTTCTGCAACAGAGAAACAACAGACGGATTAAGCTTTTCTGAGCTTTAACAGCAAATAAAGCAAGATTCAGAACAAGATCACTTAACTTTTGCCAATACCGAACATATTGCTCTACTTTACGATAACGCCATTTTTAAGGTGATTTTTGAAATAAAAGGTCAATGCGTTCTAAAATTTTATCTATGATGTAGATGCTGCGGGCTATTGAGTAGAAGAACATTGGCTAGAAAAAAATTGCTGAAACTTTCATCACCGTTTTTTTGTTCGATACCACGTCATATTTTTAAATGAGGTAGATATCCGTGCAGATCGTGCATGTGCTTGGTCTTGTGATCAATCTACAACTTAATTAAAGTGTACATAAAACCAACAGCACCCCACTCAAAATATAATACGCAGCGTAGGAGCATCTATTCCAGACTAAAATATAGATAAATATATCAATCAAAGCATTCCATTTAAGCTCATGTTTTATTTAAATAAAGTTGAATTTTTAAAATATCTTATTATCGAAATGATCCTTCTATCGAATCCATAACCACTTGAACGATGATCACAAAACGTATTAGATGATCCACTGCAGTTTGTGTGGTCATCTACTTTGAATGAACTGAAAAAATGGAATCGCCATTTTTTATAAACAGCAACGAAATATCATGCTATAAAGAAATGCGATATTGATGTTGGTTGTTTTCTGGCTTTGACATTCCGAATCAAACCAGTTCAAGTCACTCGCTTGATCAGTCGTTACAGAAAACAAATGAATAGATTTGGTCAGTTGTTTTATAATATAAAAATCAGCAAAAAAAACTAAAAATGTAATTTTTTAACATTGCGAATTCCCTGCAAAGTTTTCATTATAGAGCCTCATTTTGGCACACGCTTTCTACGTCAAATTAAACAAATTACAAAAAAAATGTGGAATTTTATGCCATAATTAGCAAACTTTGCAGACATCTTGCAAAGTATTATTGCAATTATTTATTGGAGCAAGCGGAATGAGTTCGACCATTTTGGTTATTCATGGACCGAATCTAAATTTGCTAGGAAAGCGTGAACCCGAAGTTTATGGTTACCTCACTCTTGAGGATATAAATCAACAGCTCATTTCACAAGCGCAAAAAGCATCAATTTCTATAGATACTTTCCAAAGTAATTGGGAAGGCGCAATTGTAGACCGAATTCATCAAGCCGCGTTAGATGGCACACAATATATCATTATTAACCCTGCTGCATTAACGCATACCTCTGTTGCGGTACGTGATGCCTTGTTAGGGGTCGCTATTCCATTTCTTGAAGTCCATTTGTCGAATGTGCATGCACGTGAGGCGTTTAGACATCATTCATATTTATCAGACAAAGCCATTGGTGTGATTTGCGGTTTAGGCGCAAAAGGCTATGCCGCAGCACTCGACTTTGTTCTTGAAAAAATTCAACCTACTACACAATCTTAAACTAGGAATACTGTCCATGGATATTCGTAAAATCAAGAAACTCATCGACTTGATGATTGAATCTGACTTACAAGCGATTGAAGTTAAAGAAGGCGATCAGTCGATTGCATTAACTCGTCGCAGTCCAGTAGTGGCGGCAGCAGTTCCTGCAATGCCTGCACCTTCTGCAGAAGTACCATCTGCACCTAAATCTTCACCACGTGGCGCGGTTGAAACTTCGCCAATGGTTGGCGTGTTCTATGCAGCACCAAGCCCTGGTGAAGCACCATTTATTAAAGTGGGTCAAACTGTTTCTGCTGGTGAAACGCTTGGTATTATCGAAGCAATGAAAATCATGAACCCAATTGAAGCAACTCAAAGTGGCGTGATTGAAGAAATTCTAGTTAAAAATGGCGAAGTGATTCAATTTGGTCAACCACTCTTCCGCTACCGCGCTTAAGACCTCGGGGATTCACAATGTTGCAAAAAGTTTTAATTGCAAACCGTGGTGAGATTGCCCTGCGCATCACCCGAGCTTGCAAAACTTTAGGGATCAAAACCGTAGGTATCTACTCAGATGCCGATAAAGACCTAATGCACTTACGCTTTTGTGATGAAGCCGTGTGTATTGGTCCGGGTGCGAGCAGTGAAAGTTACCTGAATATTCCTGCAATTATTACTGCAGCAGAAATTACAGGTGCAGACGCCATTCACCCTGGTTATGGTTTCCTTGCTGAAAATGCCGAATTTGCTGAAATTGTAGAAAGTTCAGGTTTCATTTTCATTGGTCCACGCCCTGAGCATATTCGCTTAATGGGTAACAAAGTTTCTGCAATTACTGCAATGCGTAAAGCTGGCGTACCAACTGTACCAGGTTCAGCACACGCCGTTACACCGCACAATGCTTTAGCTGAAGCCAAAGAAATTGGTTTCCCGCTCATTGTAAAAGCTGCTGCTGGTGGTGGTGGTCGTGGTATGCGTATTGTAGAGCGCGTAGACACCTTGCTTGAATCAGTTCAAGCAGCTCAACGTGATGCAGAAATGTGGTTTGGTGATGACACAGTCTATATGGAGCGTTTCTTACAAAAGCCACGCCACGTAGAAGTACAAGTATTGGGTGATGGTAACGGTCACGCGATTCACCTTTATGACCGCGACTGTTCTTTACAACGCCGTCACCAAAAAGTACTTGAAGAAGCGCCAGCACCTAATTTACCAGAACAAGCACGTGCCGATATTTTAGAAGCTTGTGTTAATGCATGTAAGTTAATGCAATACCGTGGTGCAGGTACTTTTGAATTCTTATTTGAAGATGACGAATACTTCTTCATTGAAATGAATACACGTGTTCAGGTTGAGCACCCTGTAACTGAAATGGTGACAGGTATTGATATCATTGAACAACAATTGCGTATTGCTGCAGGTCTAGGTTTAAACATTGAGCAAGATCAGGTTGAGATTCGTGGTCACGCAATCGAATGTCGTATTAATGCAGAAGACCCAACCACCTTCTTACCTTCACCGGGGAAAATTGAACACTTCTATGCGCCAGGTGGTGCAGGTATTCGTGTAGATTCACACATCTACGAGGGTTATAGCATTCCGCCGTATTACGACTCAATGATTGCTAAACTGATTGCGCATGGTAAAGATCGTGAAACCAGTATTGCGCGTATGCGTCAAGCCTTGGATGAAACTATCTTAACAGGGATTAAAACCAACATTCCTTTGCACAAGGACTTGATTCTGCAAGATGAAAAATTCTGCAAACAAGCAATGGATATTCACTATCTTGAAAAGCATTTACTCAAGCAAATTGCTGGTAATGAAGAAGAAAAAGCATAAGCAATTTAAGTTTGCTCATGTTTAAAATGAAGAGCTGATGACTCAACATCAGCTCTTTTTTATTGCTAAAGATAAAAGCTAAACCGTTTATCTATACAGATCAGTGTGAATAAAAAACCAATACTCCAAATGCAGTAGTTGCTTAAAATTGATTTAAAAAAATCGGGATCTTAGATCATTGAGTAGCAAAAACTGCAGGACAAGATTAATCTAAAAACTCAGTCATTAATGCAAGGACTTCTTCGGTTTTTTCAGCATGTAGCCAATGCCCTGCGTGCGCGACAGTTTCAACTTTTGCATGCGGAAACTGTGCTTGAATGGCAGCATAATGCTCAGGCTTCTCAATATAAGGCGAATTACCACCACGAATAAATAAAGTATCGACATCACTATGCATCGTCTGCCATGACAAAATTTCTGCATAATGTTCATGTAACGCATTTAAGTTAAATAGCCATTGCCCTTTGCTAAATGACTTCATTAAAAATTGCACAACCATTTCTTCTTGAAGATGCTCACGCATTATTTCCATCCCCACTTGGCGGCTTTCAATTTGTGCTTCTTGCACAGCAAACAAAGCGGTAAAAATTTGATCGTGACGATTTTCAGAATAAGCAAAAGGACAAATATCCAATAAAACCAATTGTTGTAAACGCTCGGCTGCTAGAGGTGCTAAAGTCATTGCAACCTTGCCCCCCATTGAATGCCCAACTACAGAAAACTGTTCGATATTCAAACTGTTCAGCGTTTCTAAAACATCTTGGGCCATTACTGCATAATTCATGTCATCACGGTGTGCAGATTTACCATGATTACGTACATCTAATTGAATCACGGTACGCTGTTCTTGAAATGCACGTGCGATCATGCCTAAATTACTCAAACTACCAAATAAACCATGAATAAAAACCAAAGGTGGCAAGTTAGATTCAGGCTCATTTTGCGTGATTTGATAATTTAACAACATAAAATAAACTCTAAACTTGTATACAAATGATTGATCTATTTAATGAGTTTTGTGTTTATAAATCAAACTTTAAATGTGCTTTTCATTGATAAACTTATAATATTGCTTAGGCTATTCGTATAAGCCAAAGCAATATTATACAAGATGAACCTTTCTTAAAATTTTATTTAAAGTAATTCAAAGGCAACTTCAAATAACGAATACCATTGGCCTCAGGTTGTGGAAACTTACCTGCATCCATATTGATTTGAATAGATGGCAAAATCAATTTAGGCATCGTTAAAGTGGCATCACGTTGGGTTCGCATCTCAATGAATTCAGCTTTGCTTACCCCTGTATGAATATGAATATTCTGTTCTTTTTGAGTTTTAAGCAGTGTTTCATGTTCATATCGTTCACGTGATTCTGGTAAATAATCATGGCATAAAAACACACGTGTTTCTTCAGGCAACTCATATAATGATTGCACCGAATCGTACAACTGCCCTGCACTGCCTTTCGGGAAATCACAACGTGCCGTACCATAATCAGGCATAAACAAGGTATCACCTACAAATACAGCATCACCGATCACATAGCTTAAACAAGCAGGCGTATGTCCTGGTGTAGGGATGTTATAGGCTTGTAATTCACCAATCGTAAAAGTTTCATGATCTGCAAACAGATAATCAAACGATTGATGTGAATTGAAATACTTAATATCCAAGTTATAGATGGCACTGAATGTTTCTTGCACAATCGAAATTTTATGGCTCATGGCAATTTTACCACCCAGCTGCGATTTCAAATATTGAGAAGCTGTTAGGTGGTCGGCATGCACATGCGTTTCTAAAATCCATTCAACCGTTAATTCATTTTTATTGATGTAAGCAATGATTTCATCAGCATGAGTTGTTGTAGTTGTCGCAGATGCAGGGTCATAATCCAACACGCTGTCAATGATGGCACATTGAAGTGTTACAGGATCACTCACCACATAACTGAATGTATTGGTATTTTCATCAAAAAAATGCTGAATGTCTGCGTGCATCTTATGCTCCTGCAACCTTACGATGAAAGAGGATCCCCACCAACATCGCAACAATAAAATAGATTGCTTGATAATAACCTAAACCAATCAAAGTGAGACTTGGCGCAGGACAAATTCCTGCAATACCCCAACCGATACCAAAAATAAAACTACCAGTGATCAGTTTGGAATCAATTTGAGTTTGTTTAGGCAAATCAATTGGTTCATTTAAAATGGTTTTTGGTTCAGCTTGACGCATAGCTCTTTGAAATGGAATAAAGGCAACCGCAATTGCACCCATCATTACAAACGCTAGACTTGCATCCCATGTACCAAAAAGATCGAGAAAATTTAAAACTTTTTCAGGATTCGACATACCAGAAAGAATCAATCCAACTGAAAAAATACCACCAAAAATAAAGGCTAAGAAATTTTTCATTTAGAATGCTCCTGTGATATGACGGATGATATAAACGGTTATAAAGCCAGCTAGCATAAAGGTCCCTGTTGCTACAATTGAGCGCTTAGATAAACGACTCATGCCACATATACCATGACCACTAGTACAACCCGAGCCTAAACGAGTACCGAAGCCCACCAATAATCCCGCCACAATCATCATCAATGGGCTTGCATTCAATTCAACTTTAGGTTGAGCCACGATGCTGTAGAAAAAAGGCACAATGAAAATACCTAACACAAACCACAACGCAGGCGTTTTGAACAGCGTTTGCGGATTTAAAACTTGAGCCAGTAAGCCACTAATGCCTGCAATACGACCATGAACATATAAGTAGCCCACGACGGCAAGACCAAGTAATCCACCACCGATTAATGCTAGAAGATAATCATGCATTTTTAACACCCAAAGAATATATGTTTTTATAATATATTATTATGATTTTTATTCAACTACTCTCTTGTGAGTTTTGTAAATTTGATCTTCTTGTACATTGCATTTTGAATCTGAGTGAGTCAATGCAATATAAAATTCTATTTATCATACATCTACAATATCGACAAAACTGGCATTTAAAACTTTTGCCAAATCACTTGGAGCTAAACCAATATCCAATCCACGCTTCCCTCCACTCACATACATAATTGTAAGCTGTTGAGCGGATGCGTCAATGACCGTTTTCAGTTGTTTCTTCTGCCCGATTGGACTTATGCCTCCAACCAAATAGCCTGTCAAACGCTCAGCATCCTTAGGATCAGCCATGTGCATTTTTTTACACTGAAAAGCAGCCGCAACTTTTTTCAGATTTAATTGGTGATGGACAGGTAATATCGCCACAAAGAAATGTTTATCATCACTGACCAATAATGTTTTAAATACTTCTGTGACATCTAAGCCTAGCTTATCCGCAGCTTCCAAACCAAAACTCTTAGCATTATGATCATGTTCATATTCATGCATAGAAAATTGAATTTTTTTGGCTTTTAAAAGTTTAGCTGCTGGTGTCATTGAAAAAATATTGAAAAAAACGATGCTAAAATTATACACTTGATTAAGATTAAAAAGTGAATTTGCTTAGGCTATTTCTTGGATATTAAAGTAACCATCAAAACAACGGAAAGCTTAAAATAATTAACTTGGTTTACGCGAATTATCGACCAATACGTTGGCTAAGCGCTGTGCATGCGCAATCACGCGATCCAACCAACGCTGCGCCGCCAACAATTCTAAACCTGCCGCAGCATTAAGTTGATTCACAGCAGTATATTGCAACACTTTTTCACGATTTTCGGCACGTTGATCTTCTGTCCACTTTTTCAAATTAGATAATTCAGTATGTAAACTTAGCACGTGACTATGCACGTCAAAATCATCCATTTCTTTTAAATGTTCATCGAGAATTTGCACAAAATCTAAACCAACTTGATAAATCGCTGGTTGGGTGCGTATCACGTTTGCCAACGTAATATTTTCCAAATCACTTCGTAAAACACGTAAATACACCATCAAACGTAGCATCGCCATCAAACGCTGTTGATCGGCTTCATTTTCTGAAATTGACATTTCTTCCAAATAGCGTTGCACTTGAATGAGCACCTCATCGAGCTGCAACAAACGTACTTTTGAAGGCAATCTCCCCTCTTGAATCGCAAGTTTTAGCATCACTAAAACGTCATACAAACTATGGTAAATCACCTTTGATGCAGCATGAATGGCCAAGGCGGGCACAGATAAACTCGCTTGATCGAGATAACATAAAATCGATTGAGTTTGATCTGGAATGATTTTCATAATCAGTTTTTCAAACTGACGAATAAATGGCAAAATAATCAAAGTACCGCAAATACTGAACGCTGTATGGAATGCAGCAACTATCACCACATTGTCCCATGTTGCCATAAGACGTTGATTTTGTGTTAGTTCAAGAAATAGCGGTTTTAAAATAATAAAAGCAAAAATGGCTGAAATGATGTTAAAAATCACATGAACTGCTGCAGTACGTTTGGCATTTGCAGTTGAAGCAATTGCAGCAATAATAGCCGTAGCGACAGTACCAACATTCTGTCCAATCACTAAGCCTAAAGCTTGTTGCAAATCGATTGCACCACTGGCCAAGGCTGCTAAGGTTGCGGTAATTGCAGCACTCGAAGATTGCAACAGAATAGTCATGATAATACCGACCAAAACCAAACTGAATTGCGCAATCATAGATCGACTTGAAAATACAGATAAATCAACACGTTCAGCAAAACCTGACATGGCAACTTGCAACATATCAATACCAAGGAAAATCAGGCTAAAACCTGCCAGAGTCATGCCAAATAGTGCCACTCGCCCCTGACTAAATAATTTAAGCATTGCACCCAAACCAAGCAAAGGTAATGCAAAACTAGTGATGGAAAATTTAACACCTAAAAATGCCACCATCCACCCCGTACTAGTTGTGCCAATATTCGCGCCAATAATGACACCAATTGCCTGAGCAAAAGTAAGAATACCCGCACTAACAAAACCAATCGTGGCTAAAGTCGTTGCTGTAGAAGACTGTACAATTAAGGTTAAACAAATGCCTGAAAGCACAGATTTAATGGGTGAACCTGTAAATTTAGACAACCAAATACGCAAAGTTTCCCCTGCCATATCTTTTAAGCTGTCCGTCATCATGGTCATACCAATCAAAAATAGACCAATACCACCACATAATTGTACAAAGACATCTAACACACTTACTCCCTCTGCATAAGCAATTTTCAAAGTGCTAAAAAACCGATATTGCACATACTTTCATCTTAAAATTGCAGTTTATTTGTTCTATTCAAATAGTTTATATTAAATAAAAAACTTGTCATTAATTTGATATATCATTAAAACCTGAAGATAGATCAGACTCCATTAATTTATTCAATCATTCGATAAAGTCAAAAATTAAATCGCTGAATTATGCTGATACGATACAATTCAAATGTATGAATAACTTAATTGAGTCAATCGCTCACATCAAAATCAGCATATATACCCACATACGCTAGAATGAATAGGCATAGTTTTAATATGATTTTTAATACATTTAGAAAATATCCATATATAAAAATATTCAGTATTGGTTACACTGTTTTAACCTTAGCAGCCTGTTCTCCACTAGGAGGTGGTTCTCTTGCAAAACGCTCAGCTAAACTTTCTACAGGGATTCAAAAGGCCTATACTGTGCATCCTGATACAGCAAATCGTGTAGCACCAATCATTGTAAAAAGCGCAGAACAACATAATGTTGACCCTCTACTTGTCGCCGCAGTTATTCGACAAGAATCGAATTATCGTGCCTATGCTGTTTCACCCTCAGGCGCAATTGGGTTCACACAAATTATCCCACGTTATTGGGAGCAGACGTGTCCTGGCGATTTATTCCATGAACATATCAACATCAACTGTGGTTCATATATTTTAAATCATTATAAAAATCAGTCTGGGAAATGGTCTAAAGCTTTGGCCTATTACAATGTAGGACCTACTGGTTACAATAATAATCGAAAAATGAAAAAACAAGGTAAACGCTACGCAAAACAAGTCAAACAACACCAAAAAAACTTAAAAGATGCGCTTTGATTTTGAATTATTAGCTTAATAAAGTAATCAATTCACTTCAAAATAACGTAAGCGTCCGCTGAATCCCTGTAGAAAGTTTAGCTGAGCGTTTTGCAA
>DBIN01000036.1 GCA_002296655.1 Acinetobacter sp. UBA801 | reverse complement strand
CTACTTCTGACATTAACTCTTCTTTCCACGCCATGAGAATTTGACGGAAATGTTCGAGTTTTCCTTCAGACATGTATTCTTCATTTTTTTTCGGCTGATAAGGTGCAATACCAAATAAGCTAGCTGTAGAACCGCCCTCTAAAGCCTTTGGCTTCGCCTTACGCACGCGTTTTGTAGCTTTTTCTTCTACAAGATCTGTTTGTTCGTCCAAGACTTGATTTTGGTTGTCATTCGCCATGTAGGGCATTCCTCATCATATGCGTAAGATTCATACGCGAAAAATATGGTGATATGCAAGTGTTTTTATCCACTCCCAAAGAACAATATTCGATCTTCGGGGGACGTCATCATATAGACTTTTTTTGATTATGGATAGTCTTTGATGTTTGGATGTGTTATCGCATTTTTTCGTTGAAGGCATAAAGTAAAGCAAAAGAAATAAAATGAAAAGTTAATAACCTGAAATTTCAAAATTTATTTGTTGTACGACATGCTCAACCCGATGTACTTGGGTGCTAAAACTGCCATCTGCATTCAAATGTAACACACGGTAACCTGGTGCTTCAGGCCCAAGAGCAAAGTGCTGGCTATGCGGTTTAAATTGCACGCAGGTTGAAGGTGTAGAGTAAAACTGAATCCCTTGCCATTCATTAAGTGAGTCTTGATGCACATGCCCGCACAATACCAATTTGACGTTGTTGTGTCGTGCCAATACATCAATTAAGGCTTCAGTATTTTTAAGTTTATGCTGATCAATCCAGTGGGACTGCATATCAAAAGGATGGTGATGACAGGCAATAATCACCTGCTGATGGGCATGTTGCTGTAAAAGCTGATCTAACTGTTGTAATTCTGCTGCATCCATCCAACCATCGATCCGACCTTTAACTGCAGTATTCAATAAAATGACACTCCAATTGCCTAATTCAATCGCATGAACTTGATTGGACTCTAAATGGAATGGGAAAACCGTTTCATCATCATGATTGCCTGGAATCTGGAAATGCGGTGTATTTAAAGTCTGCATAAACTGCAAATAACGTTGATAGGTTTCAGTAACGGGTATTTGTGCTAAATCGCCGGTATGGAAAATAGCATCAAGCTGTGGGTATTGCTGTTGAATATGGTGCATCACCGCATGAAAGCTACGTTCAGGATTCATATGCACAAACTCTAAATCTTCCTGATTCATGAGGTGCGTATCGGAAATTTGTACAATCGTCCAGCATTGCTGCTGATTGTTTGAGAATAAAGTCATGCCTGACCCCTTAGACATCCTTTACGGTTTTAATTTGTTGTTGTAACCATTGCAATGCCATAATGACAGGTGCATTTTTTAGCCGACCATTGGTCAACAAGTTTGGTATCTCCCGATAATCAATAATGTGTAATTGAATATTTTCTCCTTCATCAGGCATACCAAACACGCCACCTTCCTGTGGTAAGGTGGTGTTCGCACTATATAAGTGGAACAATTCTGCGCATGCCCCTGCAGATGGATAAAAACTGAATAAATGTTGTAATTCTTTTAACTCGCAGCCCGATTCTTCCAAAGCTTCACGACGAATACAGCTTTCAGGTGATTCATCACCATCTAGCACCCCTGCAATCACTTCGAGTTGCCAAGGCGAGTCGCAATCATCAATTGCACCAATGCGGAATTGTTCAATCAGGGCAAATTTTTGTTGTGCCGCATCATAAATAAGTACCCCAGCCGCTTCGGGGCGTTGAATGAGTTCACGCTGAAGGACTGGGGTATATGTGGTTTGATTAAACAAGCGATGACTCAGGCTTATTTTTTCAACCTGAATAAAACCACGATACATGTATTCACGTTGGTGAATCTGTGCATCGTGTTGGCCATAAGTTGCTTGTTGAATAATCTTCATAAACTCTCATCAGGATGAGCAAAGCATCATTTCATCCTAACTGAGATTTTATTGAATACAAACGCTTTTTAAACGATTTATAGCTTGTGGTACAATTTTTGACCATGTTCCTGATAGGCGGTTTTCATGGCTTTGAGACCTGATTCGACCTCTGCATCCACTTGCTCGGCTTTGTTCGCAGCATTTTGATTTTGTGCATAATCTCTCACGTTTTGCGTAATTTTCATTGAACAGAACTTTGGTCCGCACATTGAGCAAAAGTGTGCAGATTTGTGCGCTTCTTTCGGCATGGTTTCATCATGCATGCTGCGTGCGGTATCTGGGTCAAGGCTCAGATTAAACTGATCTTCCCAGCGGAATTCAAAGCGTGCTTTAGATAAGGCATTGTCACGTGCTTGTGCGCCTGGATGCCCTTTGGCAAGGTCAGCCGCATGTGCTGCAATTTTATAGGTGATGATGCCGTCTTTGACGTCTTTTTTATTCGGTAAACCTAAGTGTTCTTTCGGTGTGACATAGCACAGCATCGCAGTACCGTACCAACCAATCATCGCAGCACCAATGGCAGAAGTAATATGGTCATAACCCGGTGCAATATCTGTGGTTAATGGGCCGAGTGTATAGAATGGTGCTTCTTTACAGACTTCAAGTTGCAAGTCCATATTTTCTTTGACCATGTGCATTGGCACGTGCCCTGGGCCTTCAATCATCACTTGAACATCATGTTCCCAAGCACGATGAGTCAATTCACCCAAAGTCCGTAGTTCGCTGAATTGTGCTTCGTCGTTGGCATCCTGGATACACCCCGGACGTAAACCATCACCCAAGCTGAACGATACATCGTAAGCTTTCATGATTTCGCAGATTTCATCAAAGTGCGTGTAGAGGAAGTTTTCTTCATGATGCGCTAAACACCACTGCGCCATGATTGAACCGCCTCGTGATACAATACCTGTTAAGCGATTGGCCGTGAGTGGTACATAACGCAATAATACCCCTGCATGAATGGTGAAGTAGTCCACCCCTTGTTCAGCTTGTTCAATCAGGGTGTCTTTAAAGATTTCCCAAGTCAGGTCTTCAGCAACGCCGTTTACTTTTTCTAAGGCCTGATAAATAGGGACAGTACCAATTGGTACAGGTGAGTTGCGGATGATCCATTCACGGGTTTCATGGATGTTCTTACCTGTCGATAAGTCCATGATGGTATCTGCGCCCCAACGGGTCGCCCAAGTCATTTTTGCGACTTCTTCATCAATACTTGAACCCAGTGCCGAGTTGCCAATATTGGCATTGATTTTTACCAAAAAGTTGCGACCAATAATCATGGGTTCACATTCTGGATGGTTAATGTTGGCAGGAATAATTGCACGACCTTCAGCCACTTCCTGACGTACAAATTCAGGCGTGATTTCAGTTAGGTTTTTAGCCCCAAAATTTTGCCCTGGATGCTGACGCATATCGACACCTTCGCGTTGGCGTTGGTTTTCACGAATCGCGATATATTCCATTTCTGGAGTGATGATGCCTTGTTTAGCATAGTGCATTTGGGTGACGTTTTTACCCGCTTTGGCACGGCGCGGCTTTTGAATATGGGCAAAACGAATCTCTGCAGTCCGAATATCGCGTAAACGCTCTTGACCAAATGCAGAGCTAAGGGTTTCTAGTTTTTCGGTGTCTTGGCGCTCTTCAATCCAGCTGTCGCGGATGTTTGGCAAGCCTTTGTTTAGATCAATTTCAACATTTGGATCGGTATATACACCTGAAGTGTCATACACCATGAGCGGTGGATTGTGCTCACCGCCTAAACCTGTTGGAGTGTCGGTCAGTTCAATTTCACGCATTGGTACCTGAATGTCTGGGCGTGAGCCTTGAACATAGACTTTTTTTGATGCAGGCAAAATACGGGTTAAATCTTTGGCATCTTGCTCGTGTTGAGCAGAAATGTCAGCAGGGGATAGATTCGTTAATTGGTTCATTGCAATGATCCTGAAGAATGAAATCAACGAATCAAGCACGACCAAAAACATTGCAATTCAGTTGTTGAAACTTTTACAGCTCAACATTAACCGTGTGGCGGGGTTTTTAGGTGGCTTGATTCCTACGCAGGTTTTAACCTGATCAGGTTCAACGGTACTTGAGTTTAAATCTGTGTTGCAGGCCATTGAGCAAGCAACAAAGAATAGACACAATCTCAGCGAGGAATTACTCGCGCTCCGTCAAGCTGTATAAATAGTAGCACGTTGTCGGTATAAAAGCAGGCTTCACGTGGCTTTTATTCTCTGGCGCTTCATGACAAGTATTTGAGGCTTAAGCGACTCTGGACAATTAACTAGAAATGCAAATGGCGTCGCTAAAACAATCACGTTTTGTATGGATGGAAATGTTTTTTAAATTTAAATATTGATTCAACTGTGCATGGACCAAGGCATAATCACCGTATTCACGCTGTTCACGTGCAGTGGGCTGTACTGCAATTTCAGTGAGTCGTTGTTCACTGCTCATGTGTAAAAAAGCAAGGAATTTACGCGCTTGTTGGGTTAAGGGTGATTTTGGCAACTTTGCCAGTTTTTTAATTTCAAATAATACGGCGGGTTGGATACTGGATTCATCGACATAGTCCTGAGAAACAGGATTGTTGATTGTGCCTTTAAACAGCAGCATGGCATACACTTCGGCTAGATAACGTGCATCCCGTATAAAGTGACTTTTAGGATAACGCTGCAAGTAATCTTCCCAAAATAAGGCGCGTTCAGCCAAATCGGTAGCATCAAGGGTGAGTCCACCATCACGCAAGCTGTGCTGCATATTGTCTTTTGCCATTCTTTCAATAAAAATCTGCTCGGCATCGGGCATGTAGGGGGCAAAAATAATGGCTAAATATTGCGGGCTACGGCGATAAACCAACTGTGCTTCACCAGCATCGTATAGCTCTAAATAGGCTTGACCCTTATGTTTCAATAAATACTGATCGCGCAAAGCAAAGCTTTCAAAATGACTTTGCTGAATGGTCGGATGCTGCGCCAGATCAAAAGCATGTTGATCAAAAGCTGCTTGTTCTGCAGCGCTGCGTTCCACATGCAAAAAGCGTTGATACATTTGGGTTGAAAGGTTGAGTAAATTTAATTGCTCATTCAAAGGCAGCAAGGGTAGGCAGACTTTTAAATCTTGATTAATTTGTTCGAGCGCAAACGTGGTACGGGTATTGTCAATTTGCTGCATATTGTGCTGAATGTTTTCACACATTCGGGTCAAATCTACAGGTTCGCTGGGACTGGCCTGTACCTTTGGTGGTTCAGGTACAGGCGGAATATCCGAGTTTTGGCAGCCGAGTAAATACAGGCAACTGCCAAGCAGCAGGGCAAGTTTACTGACGTGAAGAAATTTAACCATTACAGCAATTCAACATGAGTATTCATTCATCATCTAGTGCCTTCATTTCAGGCACTATGGATTCCAAAAAATCAAAATAAGTCATTCATACCAAAATTCTAAATTTGAAATATCCGCTGTGAGGTACACAGTTTTAAAATTTTCGGTCAAAGGGAGAGTTTGCATTGTAAAGTCAAAGCCGCGGAGTAAATGTAGTATTCTGCTAGAGTTTAGTTACCTGCCTGTGAGTAAGCGCCATTTTATGCAGTCATTGTTAGCACATGTAAGGATTTATTTAAGTATTGCAATGAATTGAAATGATATGAAAAATTATCAAAATTAATGAAATTTATACGAAACAAATGCAAATTCGCTTTAGTATGGGCGGTGTAAAAATACATTGCAGTAGGATTGATGAATTTACACAGTGGGTTGATCGAATAATAATGAAAAAAATGATGTTAGTGACATGTTTATGTTGGATGAGTTCAAGTGCTTTTGCTTTGGACTTAATGCAAGCCTATCAGCGTGCTCAAAATAGCGATCCAACTTGGCGCGCACAACAATTACAATATCAGGCCGATCAATTAAATCTCGGGCTAGCGCAAGGCAATTTACTACCCACGGTGACTTTGTCAGGCAATATCACCCGTAAAAGTCAGGAAATGAGTCGAGTCAATATTGCTGACTTTCCAACTGATTCTTTAAGCAGTTCATCTTCAACTTCACGTCAAGTCGCGTTAACAGCACGTCAGCCTTTATTTCGTTGGGATGCTTGGCAAGCTTTAAAACAAGTCAAAACCTCCTTAAGTTTGAGTGAAGTCACCTTACGTTTGCAACAACAGCAACATATTTTGAATGTGTCGGAAGCGTATTTTAATGTGCTGCGACAACAGTCTTTAACCGCAGCATATTTACAAGAAGAACAAGCCTTGCTGGAACAGCTTAATATGATAAATGCCAAACTGCGCGAGGGTTTGGTCGCGAAAAGTGAAGTCAGTGAAGCCAATGCACAATATCAAAATGCACGGGCAAACCGGATTGGCACACATGTGCAGTTGGTTTTGGCACAAGAGCAGTTGGCACAATTAATTGGGCCGTATCAGGAAAGTTTGGCGGTTTTGCGAGATGACTTTCAATTTCAAAAACCTGTGCCTGAAAGTTTAGAGGCATGGTCGCAATTGGCACAAACTCAAAATTTAGCCATTCAGCAGGCACGTTTACAACGCCAATATGCTGAAGATGCACGTCGGGTTGAACAAGCAGCACGTTATCCGCAGGTGGAAGCTGTGGGCAGTTATGGTTATGCCAAACAAAGCCCTGAAAGTTTTATGTCACCCGATGGTCAGTTTGATCAGGTCGGGATTGAAATGAACTGGAATGTGTTTAGCGGTGGGCGGGTCAATAAAAATGTGCAAAAGGCAGCGGTTTTGGTACAAAAATCTGAAGCTGAATTAGATGCTGCAATTCGTAAAGCCCATACCGATGTGAAACAGGCGTATTTACAAGTCGAAACTGATCAAGCTAAATTGCAGGCGAGGCAGGCTGCAATGAATTCTGCAGATTTGGTGGCACGAGCATCTAAAGCGCAATATCAGGAAGGTTTAAAAACCATGGTAGATGTACTGTTGGCACAGCGCAACGCCTTTTCTGCCAAACAGGATTATCTCAATGCGCAATATGATTATTTAAAGCATGTGTTACAGCTAAAAGCAGCAGTCGGGCAATTGACCGAACAAGATGTGCAGGAAATGAATGCTTGGTTGATTCAGAAAGCCATATAAAATCATTTTGTCATCTACATAAGGTATGTTGTTTAAAAACGGAAACGATCAGACTTGAGAGTTTAGTGAGAAAATGTCATAAAAGCGTCATGATTGCTGTGCTTTAATATTTAATCATTGCGTCAGTCTATCCTTTTGTTGTGGAGAGTATTCCTTGAGTACGAATAATCCTGTGTTAAGTCACCATATTTCTTCTCAGTTCAATGAAGATTTGCAGGATGTAAATACCAAATTTATGACCATGGGCGGTTTGGTAGAACAGCAGGTTGCCAACTCAATTCATGCACTCTTGGATACTGATGCAGCGTTGGCGGTAGAAGTTCAGTTCCAAGATAATGCTGTCAACCGCATGGAAACCGAAATTGATGAAGCCTTAACTTTAATTTTGGCGCGCCGTCATCCTGCTGCAATTGACTTGCGTATGGTGATTGCCATGTCTAAAGCCATTACTGACTTAGAGCGTATTGGTGATGAAGCTGCAAAAATTGCCCGTATTGCTCAAAACTTATGTGAAGAAGGCGGTTCACCACGTGGCTATATGGAAACACGTCATATTGGTAACCAAGTGCGTGTCATGATTCATGATGCACTGGATGCTTTTGCGCGTTTAGATGTCGATCAGGCACTCAGTGTTTTACTTGCCGATGCTGATATTGACCGTGAATATCAATCCGCAACACGTACCCTGATGACGTATATGATTGAAGATCCGCGTCATATTTCACGTGTGATTAATGTGATGTGGGTTTTACGTTCATTAGAGCGTATTGGTGACCACGCACGAAATATTTCAGAACAAGTGATCTATATGGTTAAAGGTTTTGACGTACGTCATACCAGCGTCAAAGAAATTGAAGAAAAAGTACAGGAACGCTAAGTTCAGCTTTTTTGAATATTCAGCCTCATCGAACGATGGGGTTTTTTTGCTTAAAATTATTTTTGTTGATTTTGAGTAAGCTTTAAGATTTTGAAATAGCCTGAATTTTGGATAAAAAAAATCTCAGACTTTGGGGGAAATCTGAGATTGAAATGGAGAATACTTATTATAGTGAGAGATCATTGCTTATATCCTTGATAATAAGTATAGGAAAATCGCACTCAAGAATCATGTGGTTTATTGTAGTGGAATGTAGCGTTTTATATACAAATGTATTTTCAAATTACATTATTTTTAGTGTGATTGTTTTTAAGTTATTGTCTTTAAAATCAGTGATTCATCTATGTATCGATGTAGCATTGTGACTGTAAATTATACGTTTCAATCCAGAAGTAAAAATAGGAAATCAGCTTAACTTTTTGAATCTATTTTCATTTATTTAAAGTGTTGTTGCTGCAATCCATCATCAATAACGCCATAAAAAAAGAGCCTTGCTAAAGACTCTTTTAATTGTAAAACGAACAAGGTTTGAATTTTCTGAAAATGAAAAAACAGTACTTGGATTAGTTTTGAGGTTTTAAGCCTTCTGCGACTTCCAAGCTGGCATCATTGTTGAGAAACTTCTCACGTTGTTCTTCCAAAAACTTTTTCGCTTCAGGTTCAAACACATTCAAACGCTTTTCATTAATGAGCGTAGTTTGGTGTTTAAGCCATTCCTGCCAAGCCTGTTTAGATACCGTTTCAAGCAATTCTTGACCTTTGGCACCCGGAAAAGGAGCGAAATCCATCGCTTCCATTTCTGTTTGATATTTACGACAAAATACTAGTTTAGACATCTCTCACTTCCTGATTATGCGTAAAGTTGAGCAAGACGTGTTTGGGCACGTTCAATTGCCGCTGCAACTTGTGCAGGCGCCGTACCACCAATATGATCGCGTGCATTTACAGAGGCTTCAAGGGTTAGTGCTTTTTCAAATACATCGGCTTGAATCAAATCTGAGAATTGCTGTAATTGTTCTAGGCTAAGTTCAGACAAATCTTTGCCTTCTTGTACGCCCAATGCTACGGCTTTACCTACAATTTCATGTGCATCGCGGAATGCCACGCCATTTTTTACCAAGTAATCTGCAAGGTCAGTTGCCGTAGAGAAACCACGTAATGCAGCTTCACGCATTTCTGCAATATTGGGCACTAAAGCAGGAATCATATCGGCAAATGCCATGAGCGAGCCGCGTACGGTATCAATTGCATCAAACAAAGGTTCTTTGTCTTCTTGGTTGTCTTTGTTGTAGGCAAGCGGTTGACCTTTCATTAGGGTCAACAGGCTCATTAAATCACCATAAACACGACCTGTTTTACCACGTACCAATTCAGGTACGTCTGGGTTTTTCTTCTGCGGCATAATGGACGAGCCAGTACAGAAACGGTCTGGAATATTCACAAATTTAAACTGTGCCGATGTCCATAAAATTAGTTCTTCAGACATGCGCGATAAGTGCATCATAATTAAAGATGCAGCGGCATTAAACTCAATTCCGAAATCACGGTCTGATACGGCATCTAGCGAGTTTTCAGATACAGCTTCAAAGCCCAATAATTCTGCGGTAAAAGCACGGTCAATTGGGTAAGTAGTACCTGCCAAAGCAGCAGAACCTAAAGGCATGCGATTAACACGTTTGCGGCAGTCAATTAAACGCTCAGAGTCTCGTACCAGCATTTCAAACCACGCCATAAGGTGATGACCAAAAGTCACAGGCTGTGCGGTTTGTAAATGGGTAAAACCAGGCATGATGGTGTGCGTGTTTTTGGCTGCCAAGCTCAAAATACCGTGTTGTAATTTTTTTAATAATTCTAAGATGGCATCAATTTCGTCACGGACATACAAGCGAATATCGGTTGCTACTTGGTCATTGCGACTACGACCTGTATGTAATTTTTTACCTGTAATGCCAATACGCTGAGTAAGACGTGATTCGATGTTCATGTGGACATCTTCAAGGTCAATACGCCATTCAAATTGACCTGCTTCAATTTCAGCCTGAATGGTATTTAAACCTTGAATAATATCGTCACGCTCTTGAGTTGTAAGTACGCCTACTTTGGCAAGCATCGTCGCATGCGCAATTGAGCCAGCAATATCTTGTTTATAAAAGCGTTGGTCAAATTGAACAGATGCTGTAAATTCAGCAACAAAAGCATCAGTCGCTTCAGAGAAACGACCGCCCCACATACCCGAAGTTTGGGCTTGTGACGGATTTGAGGAATTAGAAGATGTGGTCATATCGGCTCAATAAAGTAAAAAGCGGTGATTTGGACAAGAGTATAACAAATTCAGATTCACTTGCCGAAGAACAAGCCAATCAAACTTATGCTGATACACAGGCAGAACAACATGAGATGTATTTTTTTACGAAAATAGGGCGTTGGCAATATCTAATTGAATTATTTATTGGCAGTAATGTTTTGGCGATGGTCTTGGCATTGGCTGAGGCACAAGGTTGGCACGGATTAAGTTTTGCTCGGGTGCTGCAATACGTGCTCTATATCAATTGGGTGGTGTTGTGTTTTACTGCCTTGGTAGAGTTTTTTCAGGCGCATTTTTTACGTATGGGCTTGAGCTTATCTTTTTTGGTCAGTTTTTTGCTGCTGCAAGGCATCGTGTTGCTGACCACGCTCAGTTTAAATACCTTGTTGCATTTTGGACAAAACTTTCATCTACAACAATTTGATATAGATGATCTGCTACATGGCGTTGGACTGCATTTGAGTTATGGCGTGTTATTGGGCGCATTTTGCTTTCGTTATATTTATGTGCGTGAACAAGCGATTCAGCAACGGCACAGTGAATTACAAGCGCGGGTACATGCCATGCAGGCACGTATTCATCCACATTTTCTGTTTAATAGTTTAAATAATGTGATTAGTCTCATTGCCATAGATCCCGATAAGGCCGAGCAAATGTTGCTCAATTTGTCGCGTTTATTTCGTGCCAGTTTCCAAGAATTAAAACTGGTTAGCCTGAAAGATGAGATCGAACTTTGCCAGCGATATTTAGACATTGAACAAATTCGTTTAGGCGAACGCCTGAGCGTAGAGTGGAAAATTGAACAACCGCAACTGCTCAGTCAGGTACAAATTCCCTTATTAACTTTACAACCCTTATTAGAAAATAGTATTTTTCATGGAGTTGAAAAAGTTTTAGCAAAGAGTAAGATAAGTATATTGATTGAAATATTGCAGAACCAAGTCAATATTGTCATTACAAATCCGTATGTCAGCGATAAAATAAATTTAAAACAAGGACACGGTATTGCACTACAAAACGTGAAGCAGCGTTTACAGGCTTATTATGGACGTAGTGTCGCTTTTCAAAGTTATGCGGGGAAAGGTATGTACACCACGGTTTTGCAATATCGCTATAAATAAAAACATGTAATTGTTCTGATTTTTCTTAACTTGATAAAAATAAAGTATTCAAATGAAAAGGAGGGGAAATGGACATCCTAATTTGTGATGATGAGCCTCTAGCAAGAGAGCGATTATCACGTTTGGTCACTCAATTGGGGCATCATGTAGTGGCAACGGCAGCTCATGGGCAACAGGCGATTGAACTGGCAGATGAACATCGGCCGGATGTCATATTACTAGATATTCAAATGCCGGGAATGGATGGTTTAAGTTGCGCTCAACATTTGCGTGAGCTTGACCCAATGCCAGCCATTGTGTTTTGTACCGCCTACGATAGACATGCACTCGAGGCATTTAAGTCCCATGCGGAAGGCTATTTGTTGAAACCTATTATGCAACAGGAATTGCAACAGGTTTTAGATCATTTAACAAAACTCACGCAAGCGCAGATGAGTCATTTAAAACAAAAAGAAAATATGGACGAATTTAAAATAAAACGTCACCAAATTGCTGCGAAAACTTATCGTGGTGTAGAGTTGGTGCCTATAGAAAATATCTATTATTTTTTAGCCGATCAGAAATATGTCACGGTGCGTCATAAAAATGGCAGTATCTTGATTGATGAAACGCTGAAAGATTTAGAAAGCGAATTTGGTGATCAATTTATTCGGATTCACCGAAATGCTTTGGTCTCGATTCAGTTTTTGGAGGGGCTAGAAGTGGTCAATTCAGGACAGTATCAGGTGCGTTGCCGCGAGCTAAATGAGCGTTTGGCTGTTAGCCGAAGACATTTACCTTTATTACGAGAACGCATCCAAAAACTCTAGTTGGTCAGTCTCATCGCAGATGAATACGCAACAGATTGATAAATCGGCAAAGAAATAGACTTGCATTTTTAGGGGATCAGGTTAAGTTTAGATGAACTTATTTATCTTGCTTAGCCATTATGATGAAAACCCTGAAAATTGCTACTCGACAAAGCCCACTTGCGTTATGGCAGGCTGAACACATTCGTGCCCGCTTAGAGGCGATGCATGCCGATTTAACTGTTGAGTTGGTGACTTTTGTTACACAGGGCGATAAAATTTTAGATACCCCACTGGCAAAAATTGGGGGGAAAGGCTTATTTGTCAAAGAATTAGAAGCTGCATTAATGGATGGGCGTGCCGATTTAGCCGTACACTCCATGAAAGATGTACCCATGGCATTGCCTGAAGGTCTGAGCTTGGCGGTCATTTGTGAGCGAGAGGATCCGCTCGATGCCTTTGTATCGAATCATTATGCCAGTTTTGCAGATTTACCACAGGGCGCTAAAGTCGGAACCTCAAGCTTGCGCCGCAAATGTCAAATTTTAAAAGCACGTCCAGATTTAGAGATTATTGATTTACGTGGCAATGTGGGCACGCGCCTGTCTAAGCTAGATGATGGTCAGTATGACGCAATTATTTTAGCCAGCGCAGGATTAAAACGTTTGGGCTTGGCAGAGCGTATTCGCCATACCATTCAGCCTGCGGTGAGCTTACCTGCAGTGGGGCAAGGAGCTTTGGGGCTGGAATGTCGTAGCCAAGATCAGGCGGTGCTGGATTTGATTTTGCCGTTAATGCATGCCGAAACCAATGTGTGTGTACGTGCCGAACGTGCTTTTAATGCTTACTTAGAAGGCGGTTGTCAGGTACCCATTGCAGGCTATGCAACTTTGCAGAATGGTCAATTGCAAATTGAAGGTCGTGTTGGCAGTGTCGATGGACAAACCATTCTTAAAGCTGTGCAATATGGCGCACCTGAACAGGCTGAAATGCTAGGTGAAGAATTGGCAAAAGCTTTATTGGCACAAGGTGCGGGTGAATTACTTAAAGCCTTGTATCAATAGTCCATATTGCGCCAGAAGCCCATGCTATTCATTAATACCCGACCTCAAGATCGTGCAGAGGCCTTAACTCAGGCTTTACAACAACAGCATGTTGAGGTCATTGACTTGCCCTTGTTGCAGCTTTCTGCACAGCCGTGGTCAGAGCCACTGGCTAATTTATACACCCAGTTGCCACACACGCATATTATTGTGGTGGTTAGCCCTACTGCTGTCGATATTGGGATGGAATATTTAGCCCAAAGCCAAATATCCTTGCAGGATTTGCAACATATACGTTGGGTGGCTGTGGGTGAGAAAACTGCAGAAGTTTTACGCGGATATGGTGTTCATAGCGAAGTTCCGCAGGTTGAAACTTCCGAAGGGATGTTGAGTTTGCCGTGTTTGCAAAATTTAAAAGTCGGCACACAAATTGCCTTTTGGCGTGGTGAAGGTGGTCGGCAATTTATGATGCAAACGCTGCTTGATCAAGGCATGCAGGTACATAATTTTGTGTTGTATAGGCGGGAATGTCCAGCCAGTTCTATTGAAAAAATGCTGGCAGTACGCGCACGTTTAATACAATCTTCAGAATTTATCATGATGATTAGCAGTGAAGCCAGTTGGTTAAACTGGCTGAGCTTGATTCAGCAGGATTTTGATTTACTGAACAAAGGTTATTATTGGGTATTGGGTGATCGTTTAGAGAAAATTTTGCTCGATTATCAAACGCAACATCATACAAAATATAAAGTATTGAAGTTGACCCATTTAAAAACAGAATTAATATTGCAGTACATGATGCGCATGCAAGGAAAGCTATGAAAAAACTGGTTGTGATCGTGGTGTTGATTGCTTTGATCTGGATCGTCAAATTAAGTTTTGATGTGATGCAAATTTCGGCGCAACAACAGCAACTCAGTCAAAGTTTGCATCTTGTAGAAAAAACCAATGCCAATTTAAATGATCAATTGGTGGCTTTACAACGCCGTAATTATACCCAAGATGCAGCAGAACAGTCCGCAGTATCCAGCGCTGTACCGCAAGAAGATGCTATTCAACCAATGGAGATGGTAGCGCGGCAATTGGACTTGGTGGAATTTTCCTTACAGCAACAGCAATTTCACTATGCAACCGAAATGCTGGAAAATTTAGACCGTGAGTTAAACGAATATGCTTTAGCGCCAGCTTTGAAACAAAGTTTGCATCAAGTTATTCAGCAAGATCAGAAACAAATTCAACAATTTATAACAACACGCGATGCACAATATCAACAAGTGAGTCAGTTGTTGCAACAGTTAGATCAACAATTAAAACAGCAAGTTCAACAACCTGAGATGAACCCTGCTGATGTCGATGATCGTTATTTTTGGCAAAAATGGCTGAGTATTGAATCAGCCAAGCAACCTGCAACACAGTTGATGCAGCGCCAGATTATTTTAAAAGAGGCACAATTGCGTCTATTGCTTGCTCGACAAGTATTTATGCAAGGCCAATACGTGCAATATCAACAAGAAGTGAATGACATTATTCAGTTATTACAACAATTGCCTGATCAGAAAGCACAGCAATTGGTTCAGCAATTAGAAAAAATTAAAAACTTAAATATCGTTCCAGCGCCAAGTTTAAAAACGCGTGCTTTATTGGGAGCGGTATAAATGAAACAGATTTTACTCGCCTATGTGGTGGTCAGTATTGTACTGATTGCTTTGCTGAGCGTACTGAGTTATGGGTATGGTTCAGGCTATGTTTATGTGTATTGGCGCGAATGGCAATTGCAAACCAATATTTGGTTGTTGTTGTTCTTTTTCTTGTCGATCAGTGTTTCGCTACAAATTTTATGGTTGTTGTTAAAGCGCTATTTTAGCCGTGAGCAGCGTAAGGTTGAAACAGTATTTAACTTTAAAAATCTGCATCCTTATGAGCAATTGGCGGTCATTTGGTTGCTAGATGCTGCTGAAGATCAACACCAGTTTATTCGACAGGTCTTTGCTCAGTCGGGTTTGCTCAAAGGGGTGATGGAAGCACGTATGTACTCCATTCAACAGCAATATCCGCAAGCGTTGGATGCATTAAATCAAAGCAGTGCTATGGCATTTGAATTGGCAGAAATACAGCGTATTGAAATTTATTTAGCGCAGCAGCAACCTGAACAAGCTTTGACACATTTAGAGTTTCTGAATCAGCAAGAATTATCGCCGTGGTTATTTAAAGTCAAAACGGCTTATCAAAAGCGTTTAGTTGCTTTGTGGGGTGAGTTTGCCACGAAATATCCTTGGCATTATTTACGTTCGACCAAATACGGGCATTTAGATGCAGACACCAAACAAAAGTGGCTGACCGAGTTGTTAACACAATTTGAGCAGGCCGATGCAGAAAATTTACAGGCCTTGCAGCAGCGTTATTGCGATTTGGGGGAGCAGATTTTCAGTCAGCCTTATGCCATTCAGGTGTTGTGGTTGAAGTTGTTATCGCGTTTGCCTGATTTAGCCGCACAACATGAACGTCTTGCGGTACATATGTTGAGTGAACAGTTTAATCAGGAAGTGTTTTATTTATGGTTTCAACATCAGTTGTTAAAACAGCAACCCGATTATGCAAAAATTGAACAGCAAATAAATTTATGGGAACAGAAATATCCTGTATTACCTGTATTTAGTTTTGCTAAATGGCATATTTTTATGGCAACAGCACGTTATTCAGAAGCCGAACAATTACTGGATTTATATCCCGAACACGTATTAATGAGTTATTTAAGAGTTAAATCTAATTTAAAAGATCAGCCTGAATTATTAAAACAGTTAAATTTAATCTTTGAAAATAATTCTAATTTTGTCGAAATTAAAATTTAAAGGTGAGTTGTGTTAACACTAGCAGATTATCCAATTGTTTTTGAGCAGCGTGTCGCATGGGGAGATATGGATGCTTTTGGGCATGTCAATAATGTGATCTATTACCGTTATATCGAAAATGCGCGTTTATATTATTTGGACCATTTAAAAATTTTACAGCAAGATGTTTTGACTGTGATTGCCTCAAATCAGTGCAAATATATACGTCCTGTGGTTTATCCTGATATTTTAAAAATTGGCGTTCGGGTAGAAGAGTTGCGTAATAGTGCCATGCGTATGCATTATTTAATTTACAGTGAAGTACAGCAAATGGTGGTGGCAGAGGCAGATGCAGTGATTGTATGTGTGGATTGCGTCAATATGCAAAAAACCTTAATCCCTGAAAATGTGCGCGTGGGTATTCATAAAATAGAAAAAACCGTACAGCATATTCTTGATTAAATCTTAATAATCAGTTCATAATATGTCCGACTGTTATTTATATGTAGAGTAGTGGGGTTTTTATTGACGCTTCGGTTTGATAAAAATAGAATGAATCTGCTTAATTTAATAACTGAATATAAAAAGCATAGTTTTGGAGTAAGTATGATGCCTGATATTAGTAATTTGTCTGTAGAACAGTTAAAGCATTTACAAGCGGAAGCGGAAGCATTAATTGCAACGAAAAAAGATCAAGCTATTGAAGATGCCTATAATCAAATTTTAGCGATTGCAGACAATTTGGGTTTAAGCATTGAGCAGATTTTGGAAGTTGGCGAAAGCAAGCGTAAGAAAAGCCCGCGTAAAACTGTAGCGCCACGTTATCGTAGCAAAACAAACCCTACAGATACTTGGACTGGTCGTGGTAAAAAACCACGCTGGTTAGTCGCTGAATTAGAAAAAGGCGCAAAACTTGAAGATTTTCTAATCTAAGCTTCATCAATTTGTCATTGATTTGACTTAGAGTTCAAAAACCAAGCAATACAGCTTGGTTTTTTTATCGGTATAAATTGGCGATGCCGAAAAAGTGTGCATAATGTGTGAGTGTTATAAAAGTCATTCATAGAAAAATTAGTAAGGTTGGTCGTGGTGGCATGATAAAGAAACCCAAATACATCACGTGGTGGATTTTCGCCCTCATTGCATTTTTGTTTTTTGTGTTGTTACAAATTCCAGCAGCGTGGTTAATTTCAAAATTTTATAAAAACAATCAGACCTTACATAATGTGAGTGGTAATATTTGGAAAGGACAAGCCGATTGGCATAAAGGACAGTTACGTGGCTCTTTAAGTTGGAATACACGTCCTTTAGATTTAGTTTTATTGCGTGTCGCTGCCGATGTTGAAGTGCATAGTGGCAATACTAAACTCGAAGGCATTGTTGGCTATCGTTTTGGCAGTGTCTTGGTGCAATCCTTAGATGGGCAAGTTGCGCCAGAAACCTTAAAAAGTATTGTAGACTGGCAGTGGCCAAGTAATGCTATTCAACTTAAAGACATTCATTTGAATTTTAAAAAACAACAAGGCTTCACTAAAAGCAAAGGACAATTGCAGTGGGCGGGTGGGGAATTGCTGTATCGTTTTGCTCAACGCCAAGACCGTATGAGTATCCCTGCGTTAAAAGGCAGCTTGTCTGATGAAAATGGCAAACTGTTATTTGATATTCGCGATCAACGTGAACAAAAAATGCTGAATATTGCGCTTGATCAAAGCTTGATGCTAGATGTACAACTTACACAACGCTTATTGATGAACATTGCCTCTTATGAGGGCAAAGCGGGCTTAGATACCTATGTAATCAGTACTCGCCAACCTCTATTAAAAGGAGGTTTCTAATGCGTACACTCTCTGAACGATTGGAGAATTTGCACTGGAAGCAGTTTGATCGTGCTGCGCCTGTACTTTTAACTTTTTTGATTTTGTATCTATGTTGGAAACTGGCGAGTTTATTTTGGTGGGTTGTTGCGCCGCCTCAAGTCATGCAAATTGATCGGGTAGAGTTAGGTTCACAGCAACCACAAATCCCGAATATTTCATCCTTTGCATTGTTTCAAGAACTTGGGCACAGCAACACTGTCGATGATCAATTAAATATGACCTTGCAAGGTGTGGTGGTTGGGCAGCCGAGTCAGTTTTCTTCTGCGGTCATTAAAGTGAATGACGTGGCAGAGCGCTACCGTGTTGGCGATGTGATTGATTCGAGTCAGTACCAATTGGCAGAAGTCTATTGGGATCGGGTGATTTTACGTCATAGCAGTGGTGCAACGCGTGAAGTGTTGTTTAAGGGCATCGAAAATGGTTTAAATCAACCTATTTTGCCTTCAATCTTAAGTGGTAATCAAGCTCCTGTAACTACACCTACGCAGTCCATACAACCGAATAACGCCATTGGACAGGCAGTGCAGCGCATACAGGAAGATCGCGAACAATATTTAAAAGAGATGGGTGTTGAGGCAAATACGGGCAATGGTTATGAAGTGACCACACGTACGCCAGCCGCTTTAAGAAATAAATTGGGTTTACAGCCAGGTGACCGTATTTTGTCTTTAAATGGGCAGAGTGTCGGGCAAGGGCAAAACGATGCGCAGTTATTGGAACAAGCGCGTCGTGAAGGTCAGGTGAAATTAGAAATAAAACGTGGTGATCAAGTGATGACCATACAACAAAATTTTTAAATGGATCGGCATCTTACCAACATGCAGAGACATATTTAGGGTTAGGAAACACAGTAGATTATGGCTTTATTGAATCATGAGCGTCCATTTTGGGCATTACTGGCTGCTGCACCGCTTGTTGCAATGGTGAGTACTGCGAGTCATGCGCAAACCTGGAAAATTAATTTACGTGATGCGGACTTAACTGCATTTATTAATGAAGTGGCCGATATTACGGGCAAGAACTTTGCAGTCGATCCGCGTGTGCGTGGCAATGTCACGGTGATTTCCAACAAAGCCTTGAATAAAAATGAAGTCTATGACCTATTTTTAGGGGTGTTGAATGTGAATGGTGTGGTAGCTATTCCATCAGGCAATACCATTCGCCTTGTACCTGACAGTAATGTCAAAAGCTCAGGTATTCCTTATGACAGCCGTCAAAATGCGCGTGGTGACCAAATTGTAACGCGGGTCATTTGGCTGGAAAATACCAATGCCAATGACCTGATTCCTGCCTTGCGTCCGCTCATGCCGCAATTTGCGCATTTGTCTGCTGTCGGGGGTACTAATGCCTTAATCGTGTCAGATCGTGCCAGTAACATTTATCAGTTAGAAAGCATTATCCGTAATCTAGATGGTACGGGGCAAAATGACATTGAAGCGATTAGCCTGCAATCCAGTCAAGCCGAAGAAGTCATTGGCTTGCTTGAGTCGATGAGTTCGACAGGGGCAGCGAAAGATGTTAAAGGTTCGCGTGTGCGTATTGTGGCGGACAACCGTACCAATCGTATTATCATCAAAGGCGATACCGCAACACGTAAACGCATTCGTCAAATGATTGAAATGATGGATGTGCCTGCGGCAGATCGTTTGGGTGGTTTGAAGGTTTTTCGCTTGAAATATGCCAGTGCACAGAATTTAGCAGAAATATTGCAAGGTCTGGTTTCAGGACAGGCGGTGAGCAGCAGCGCTAATGCAAATAGCAGCAGTAACAACAACAGTGCTAGTAATTTAAGCAGCACCAATAACAACACAGGCAATTCATCGACCATTTCTACCCCAAGTATTAATTTGGGTGGCAGCTCGAATAGCAACAATCAAAACAACATCACCAGTTTTAATGGTAATGGCGTCAGTATTATTGCCGATGGTTCGCAAAATGCTTTGGTGGTCAAAGCCGATCCGCAGTTGATGCGTGAAATTGAATCGGCCATTCAGCAACTAGATACCCGTCGTCAACAAGTGTTGATTGAAGCTGCGATTATAGAAGTGGAAGGTACCGATGCCGACCAATTGGGTGTGCAGTGGGCATTGGGCGATTTAAGCAGCGGTATCGGTCTAATTAATTTTGACAATATTGGTGCAAGTTTAAAAAATGTTGCTGCAGGCTATTTAACTGGCGGTGCAGCAGGAGCAGGCAGTGCGATTGGTGCAGGTACATCTTTGGTTTTGGGTGATTATCGCGAAGGTTCTGATGGTTCACGCAAACTTTATGGTGCGATGATTCAGGCCTTGAAAGAAAAAACCAAATCCAATTTATTGTCTACGCCATCTATTGTGACTATGGACAATGAAGAAGCCTATATTGTGGTTGGTGAAAACGTTCCTTTTGTAACAGGTTCATTATCTACCAATGGCGGTGTGGCAAATCCGTATACCACCATTGAGCGTAAAGATGTCGGGGTGACTTTAAAAGTGGTGCCACATATTGGTGAAGGCGGAACACTACGCTTGGAAGTTGAGCAAGAAGTGTCGGATGTCAAAGCCAATAAAGGTCAGGCGCAGGATTTAGTCACCAGTAAACGTGCAATTAAAACTTCGATTTTGGCTGAACATGGGCAAACCATTGTCTTAGGTGGCTTAATTTCGGATAACTCGATTTATAGTCGTCAGGCTGTGCCAGGTTTGGGGGCTATTCCAGGGTTAGGGCGTTTATTCCGCTCAGATGGTCAATCTAATCAAAAACGTAATTTATTAATTTTTATTCACCCAACGATTGTGGGTGATAGTCAGGACATCCGCCGTATTTCGCAGCAGCGTTATAGCCAATTGTATAGTCTTCAATTGGCGATGGATACTGATGGTAGCTTTGCCAAACTGCCTGAAAATGTTAGCGATGTCTATCAGCAGCGTTTGCCTGTCTCTCGCGTTGCGCCGCAAACAGGAACTTATCAAACACTGCCGTCAGCAGTGCCTGCAAACCGTGCAGCAACGGTGGTGAGCACCCCTGTTGCGATTGAACCTGCGGTACAGCGTCAAGGTGTAGTTTTGCCGCAGCAGGAAGTCAGTAAAACTAAAAATACAGTCACCACAACCACAATTCGCGCTACACCTTAATCGTATCCTACGCAGATTGTGGTTAAGGGCATGTTATGATGTCTTCAAATCACACGAGAGAAGTTATTTATGACTTGGAAAATACAAGCAATTAGCGGTGAATTTACTGGCCAAGAAATTAGTATCGACCGTGATATGTTGGTGGGGCGTCATCAAAGTGCAGATTTAGTGCTGCAATCGGCAGAAATTTCACGTAAACATGCGGCTTTTTTACTCAAAGAACAGGTACTGTATGTGCAAGATTTAAATTCTTCCAACGGCACTTTTGTCAATGATTTACGCATTGCCGATGAAACCTTACTTAAAGAAGGTGATATCGTCCAATTTGCCAGCTTAAAGTTTTCAGTATTTGCGCCTGCGGTTGAATTGGAACATGCGGCAGATGTCGCCGAAACTGCTGAAAAAGTCACAGCACAAACAGAAAAAACACCTGCACAGCAAATGAACGAGCAGGGAATGCCTGAATTGAATCAACGTGACAGTTCTGTGCAATTAAACCGTGATGGTATGCCGCAAGGCGTGGCAGTACCAAAACCAGCACCTATTCCAGAAGGTGTGGATATTCATGCAGTTCAAGCAGAGCCAACACCTGTGCCTGTCGAACAGCCTGTTTCTCGTGTGGAGCAAGAGAAAGAACAGCAGAAAAATGCCTCTGTGGGTTTAATTTCACTAATCGTGTTGGTGATTTTAGCTATTTTGGCATGGGTATTGTTTAAATAAGCGACCTTTGCTTTACAATCAAGGCATGCGATCGCATGCCTTTGTTTATTTAGGGGGAAGAATGTCTATTGCACAGCTTGATACGCGTCAAGTCATTTTATTTGATTTAGATGGCACCTTAGTCGACTCCGCGACGGATTTATATCGTGCCATGAACATGAGTTTAAATGCGCTGCAACTGCCTTTGGTAACACTGGAGCAAGTCCGAACTTGGGTGGGTAAGGGAACTGCGGTATTTTGCAATAGTGTCTTATCGCACTTAATGGGTGAAGTTCATCCTGAACAGCAACAACAGCTACTGAACACCTTCTTAGAAATTTATAATGCCGATCCGTGTATCGACACACAACCTTTTCCGGGCATTATTGAATTTTTAGAGTGGGCAAAAGCACAACAAAAAATCTTAGTTTGTGTGACCAATAAACCTGAACAACCATCTCGCGCCATTGTAGAAGCATTAGAGATGCAACATTATTTTGATGATGTGATTGGTGGAGATCGTTTTGAGGAGCGAAAACCCCATCCGCGTCAATTGCTGCATTGTGTGGAACATTATCAAGTGGAGAAGTCTCAAGTCTTGATGATTGGTGATTCTTCTAATGATGTTGAAGCCGCGCGTCGAGCGGGTATTGATTGTATTGTGGTCAGCTACGGCTATAATCATGGTGAGCCGATTGCCAATTGTCAGCCACAACAAATTGTGGATAATTTAACTGAATTGTTAAATATTTAAGATTCAAAAATCAAATAATTTCACGCGAATTGCTATGCTAATTGCTATAAAGGATATCAAAAATGAGTCAGGCTGTAATGCCCATATTTCGATGGCGACGCTAGTCAATCTACAACCGTCCTTCACTTCGTCTTATCGAAAACATTGCTACATCGAAATATAGAGAGCTTCACATGACCACTCAGCCCCAATTTGAACAACTTAAAGCAGCAGGCTATAACCTCATTCCTGTATATCGTCAGCGTTTGGCTGATACCGAAACTCCTTTGTCGGTATTTGCGCGTTTGAAGCAGCATCAACAAGCTTATTTGTTTGAGTCTGTAGAAGGTGGTGAAAACTGGGCACGTTATTCAATTATTGGTTTGGGTGAATCTACAGTTTTCTCATGCAATGCGGGTGAGCTCACCATTCAGCATGCCGATGGTTCAATCGAAAAACAAACTTGTGCGCAGCCGTTTCAGTATATCCGCGATTTTCAAGCGCAGTTTAAAGTGCCTACGCAAGCCGACTTGCCTGAGTTGCCAAATTTTACAGGCGGTTTGGTTGGTTATTTTGGTTACGATGCGGTACGTTATATCGAACCGCGTTTAAAAAACGTGCCTGCAGCAGATCCAGTCGGTTTGCCTGATATTTGGATGATGTTGTCTAAAACAGTCATCGTGTTTGATAACTTAAAAGATACCTTGTTCTTAATTGTGCATGCCGATGCAGCGCAGGCAGATGCTTATGACAAGGCACAACAACAACTCGATGCACTAGAAGAAATTTTAGCAACCCCGATTAGTCTAAAAGCAGAAAAACATACGCCACCACATTTTGAATCGCTTACAGGCAAAGAAAAATTCTTGGCGACCATTGATACCGTCAAAGAATACATTCGTGCAGGCGATGTTATGCAAGTGGTGCCTGGACATCGCATGGTGTCAGATTTCGATGGTGAGCCGTTACAGGTTTATCGTGCTTTGCGCCATCTCAACCCATCGCCGTACTTATTCTTGGTACAAGGCAAAACTTTGGGCGATGATCAGCCGTTTCATATTGTCGGCTCATCACCTGAAATTTTATCGCGTTTGGAAAATGGTATTGCCACTGTGCGTCCTTTAGCAGGTACACGCCCGCGCGGTAAAACCAAAGAAGAAGATTTGGCACTTGAGCAAGATTTGTTGTCGGATGAAAAAGAAATTGCCGAACACTTAATGCTGATTGACTTGGGGCGTAATGATGTCGGGCGTATCGCCAAAATTGGTAAAGTACAAGTCACCGATCAAATGGTGATCGAGCGTTATTCGCATGTCATGCATATTGTGTCCAATGTGCAAGGTGAGGTACGCGATGATGTTGATGCTTTGGATGTTTTTCAGGCAACCTTTCCTGCAGGGACGCTTTCTGGGGCGCCAAAAATTCGTGCCATGGAAATTATTGATGAAGTTGAGCCTGTAAAACGTGGTGTTTTTGGTGGCGCTGTCGGTTATTTAGGCTGGCATGGTGAAATGGATATGTCGATTGCGATTCGTACCTGTGTTATTCGTCACAATAAGGTCTATGTGCAGGCAGGTGCAGGTCTAGTTGCGGACTCAAATCCTGAATCTGAATGGAATGAAACCCAAATAAAAGCTCGTGCAGTGATCAAAGCGGTTGAATTATCATCAAATGGATTGATTTTGTGAGTTTTTAGCGTTTTTTTTAAAAAAAACACTTGCACGGATTTCAAGTTTTGCTAAACTGCACACCGTTCCGATACGAAACGTACGAAACACTAAGAAGCGCCGGCATAGCTCAGTTGGTAGAGCAACTGACTTGTAATCAGTAGGTCCACAGTTCGAATCCGTGTGCCGGCACCATCTTAGAGAGTTTAGATTGTTAAGTAAAGAACAAACACTGAGTAAGTGTGAAAATGGTGGGATTCCCGAGCGGTCAAAGGGAGCAGACTGTAACTCTGCCGCGTAAGCTTCGAAGGTTCGAATCCTTCTCCCACCACCATTAACTTCGATAGAAGTGGTAATTACCAACATAGATGCGGGAGTAGCTCAGTTGGTAGAGCGGCAGCCTTCCAAGCTGCATGTCGCGAGTTCGATCCTCGTCTCCCGCTCCATCGAAGGATTTATCGCTCTTATAGCTCAGTGGTAGAGCACTCCCTTGGTAAGGGAGAGGTCTCGAGTTCAAATCTCGATAAGAGCTCCAGATACAGTTTAGCGATTATTCGCACAAATTTTTTAAAAAGCAGGCTTATTAGTCTGCTTTTCAAGTATTAGGTGTCTAGTTTTTTAGGCGATATGTCGGGGCAGAGTTTTACTCAGCATTGTGTTCGACGTAAACGAGGAAGATGAACATGGCTAAGGCTAAGTTTGAACGTAATAAGCCACACGTTAACGTGGGCACAATCGGTCACGTTGACCATGGTAAAACAACTTTAACAGCTGCAATTGCAACTGTATGTGCAAAAAAATTCGGTGGTGAAGCGAAAGACTACGCTGCAATCGACTCTGCACCAGAAGAAAAAGCACGTGGTATTACAATTAATACTTCTCACGTAGAATACGACTCTCCAACTCGTCACTACGCGCACGTAGACTGCCCAGGCCACGCTGACTATGTTAAAAACATGATCACTGGTGCTGCTCAGATGGATGGTGCGATCCTTGTATGTGCTGCGACTGACGGTCCAATGCCACAAACTCGTGAACACATCCTTCTTTCTCGTCAGGTAGGTGTACCTTACATCGTTGTATTCTTGAATAAATGTGACCTTGTAGACGACGAAGAGCTTCTTGAGCTAGTTGAAATGGAAGTTCGTGAACTTCTTTCTACTTACGACTTCCCAGGTGATGACACTCCAGTTATCCGTGGTTCAGCGCTTCTTGCGCTTAACGGCGACGCTGGTCAATATGGTGAAGCTGCAGTTGAAGCGCTTGTTGAAGCGCTTGACACTTACATCCCAGAGCCAGTACGTGCAATCGACCAAGCATTCTTGATGCCAATCGAAGACGTATTCTCTATTTCTGGTCGTGGTACAGTAGTAACTGGCCGTGTTGAAACTGGTATCGTGAAAGTAGGCGAAGAAGTTGAAATCGTAGGTATCAAAGACACAGTTAAAACAACTGTAACTGGCG
>DBIN01000055.1:20640-21676 GCA_002296655.1 Acinetobacter sp. UBA801 | reverse complement strand
AAGTTTCTAAAGCATTTGCTTTGGCTAAACCAATCGCAGAGCCACCGCCGAGTGCCAAACAGTAATCGACCTTTAATCGCTGCACATCTTGATAAACGCTCGCCTGCGGCTTGTTGCTCTCTAGTGGTAATAATTAAATTACGCTAATAGTCTTAAAATCTCTTGGATTTTTTACAGAAGACCTTCGCCAAAGTGAATATAAATTGGCAACGCCTGATAATGGAATGCCTGCATGTTATTGAGCTTAAATATTGTTGTTAGCTTTGAGTAGTTTAAAACGATGGATAGGCTGGTTGACAGCATAATTCTGCAACGATGCTTGGCAAATATTCAAATAAAATTCAAAACAAACTGTTTCACCATAAAAACAAAAACCCATGATCACATGGGTTTTGGGTCATTAAAATCAAATGCGATAAATCAATCATCTATCAATTTAATTGTAAAGAAAACTTATACTGTTGTACTCAGTCAATTTCTTTTAGGCACACTGCAGACAAAATTGGAATACCAAAACATGGAAGCAACAATAAAATCCAGTATTCCACAACGGTAGCTTCACCACTGATCATATTGATGAATAATCCACCAATGATTAAAACCGCTGCGATTAAACCCAGAAAAATTCCAAAAAATCTTGCAGGCATTTTACGTCCCCTGAACAATCGAACAAAAGTGTTAAATCTAGTATATACCTTATAATTAAATAAGATATTATTTTTTAAACAAAGATTAACAAAGCTAAACCCTCAGCTGCATTAGAGATGTCAACATTGCCCATATTCAAGAATAGTCGCAGTACACTTGTTTATTTGCCCGAGAGGATTCGCATAGCATGTCTTGCTTTAGTTGTAGTTGAGGTTTTTCCAAAGTACGGCTTCTAGCTAGAAATAAGACCATCCACAGCATAATGTTACAACATCTCCTACTTTCCAAATGAATCTCCCAGAAAACAACTGCTAAGCTAATTCATCAAATTTTATTATCCTGCAGATTTTGCACTCGACCCTTCAAGTATTTTTCAATCCAAAGCATT
>DBIN01000055.1:0-20571 GCA_002296655.1 Acinetobacter sp. UBA801 | reverse complement strand
AAAAATCAGTAAAATTAAGCCCAATGAAACAATAATTTTCACTTTTAACTTCGCAAATCATACATTTTCAACGGCTAAACTCTTTGAGCTATGCGATATCATTTTTGAAACTGTAGGTTTGCAGTGTATGGGCGATATTTTTAAGGCTGTGTGCTCACAAACACACCCGATCAATTGAATATTATCCATTTAAACGCTTAAACCACTCTGCATTCGACTCATTTTAGAGAGCGAGCAACAATGACATGCAGGTTCACTAATTTAACCAAGATGGCGTAAAATAAGCTACTCACATACTTACACTTAAATTACGCTTCAAATTAAAGGACTTCAACTGCATGAACATGACAGAAATCATGGCTGACCTATCTTCACACACTCCAATGATGCAGCAATACTTAAGGGTGAAGATGGAACATCCACATTCTTTAATGTTCTATCGCATGGGCGATTTCTACGAATTGTTTTTTGATGATGCACACAAAGCCGCCAAACTTTTAGGCATTACCCTCACCCATCGTGGTAAAACCAGCGGCAAGCCTATTCCAATGGCGGGCGTGCCCTATCATGCTGCCGAAGGCTATCTCGCTCGCTTAGTAAAAAAGGGCGAAACCGTGGTAATTTGTGAACAAATTGGCGAGGTAACAGGCAAAGGGCCTGTAGAACGTGGAGTCGTGCGGATTATCACCCCAGGCACACTCACCGATGATGCGCTACTGAACAGTCATCAATCTTCCAACTTGGTTTCTTTATGCTTACAGCAAAACCAAATTGGTATCGCATTACTGGATTTAAGCGCAGGGATTTTTAAAGTTCAGCAAATGGATTATCAGCCTGAACAACTCGCGATTGAACTTTCGCGTTTAATGCCAAGCGAAATTGTGGTCGATGAAGATATTGTTGATCCAAATATTATTGAACAGGTTAAAAAGCAGCTTGACTGCCCTGTGACTAAACGCCCGAATGTCGATTTCAACCTAAACAATGCGCAAAAAACGCTTTGTGATCAATTTGCTGTATCGACACTTTCAGGTTTTGGTATTGATAATTTACCCTTAGCCAAAGCAGCAGCGGCAGCGTTAATTCACTATGCCAAAGAAACCCAAAAAACAGCTTTGCCGCATATTCGCAGTATTCAATTAGAACAAAGCAGCGATTTTATTGCGCTTGATCCTGTAACTCGACGTAATTTGGAATTAGTTGAACCATTATTTGAACACGGCACTTCCTTATTCCAACTCATCAACGATTGCCAAACTGCCATGGGTAGCCGTTTACTGAGTCGTACCTTGATGCAACCTTTGCGTGATACCGCATTATTAGATGCAAGACTGGACGCGATTCAAGCCTTAATACAGGGTTATCATGAATCTCCAGTGCGTTTGGTGCTCAAAGAAATTAGTGATATTGAACGCGTACTAAGTCGCATCGCGCTCGGTAGCGCACGTCCACGTGATTTAGTACAACTGCGTCAAGCTTGTGCGCAAATTCCCTATTTACGTCATGCCTTACAGCCCATTGTTTCTGTGCAACAATCCACACTTATTCAAAACCTGAATGAAGAACTGGGCGATTTTCACGGGCTACATCAAAGGCTAATGCAGGCAATTGTCGAAAACCCACCTGTACTATTGCGTGATGGCAATGTCATTGCAGAAGGTTTTGACAGTGAACTGGATGAACTCCGTAAAATCCGTGATCATGCAGGGCAATTCCTGATTGACCTAGAAATCAAAGAACGGCAAGAAAGCGGTATCCCAACTTTAAAAATTGGCTACAACCGTGTCAGTGGCTACTACATTGAACTCACTCGCGCCCAAGCCGAGCAAGCACCTGAACACTATATCCGTCGTCAAACTTTAAAAAATGCAGAACGCTACATCACCCCAGAGCTAAAAAGTTTTGAAGATAAAGTCCTGTCTAGCGAGTCCCGTGCTTTAGCGCGTGAAAAAATGCTGTTCGAAATGTTATTGGATGAATTACGCCAAGACATTGCTCAATTACAAATGATGAGCAGCGCGATTGCACAAATTGATTTATTAGCTAACTTTGCCTATCAAGCACGTTTACGCAATTGGGCGCGTCCTGAATACAGCCCTGAAATTGGAATTAAAATTGCAGCAGGACGTCATCCTGTTGTTGAAGCTTTGAGCAAAACGGTATTTACGCCAAACGATACTTTACTCGACTACAATCATCGTTTGGCAATTATTACTGGCCCGAATATGGGCGGTAAATCAACGTATATGCGTCAAACCGCACTGATTGCCCTACTGGGCTATTGTGGCAGTTATGTGCCTGCCAAAACTGCCGTATTAGGCCCTATTGATCGCGTGTTTACCCGTATTGGATCTGCCGATGATTTATCAACAGGCAAATCGACCTTTATGGTTGAAATGACTGAAACTTCACAAATTTTACACCATGCAACCTCACAGTCGTTAGTGCTGATGGATGAAGTTGGACGTGGAACCAGTACCTACGATGGCTTATCTTTGGCATGGGCATGTGTGTTGGATTTAAGCAAACGCATCAAATGTTTATGTCTATTTGCAACGCATTATTTTGAATTGACCGAATTAAGCAAAGAATCAGGGGTCGATAACTATCACGTGACCGCCAAAGAAATGAATGGCAACCTGATTCTATTGCACAAAGTCCAACAAGGCCCAGCCAGCCAAAGTCACGGTTTGCAAGTGGCAAAACTGGCAGGCATTCCAGCCAATGTCATTAAAGAAGCACAAAATCGCTTAAGAATTTTAGAAAAGCAGCAGCATAAAAATGTCAATTTAGCCGTTCAAGATGACCTATTTGCACCAGCAACAAACTCATCTGAACCTGAAGTGATTGAACGTGTAATCGAGGTAGAAAAGCCATCCGCGGCATTAGAGTTATTACGCAGTATAGATGTCGATAATTTGACACCACGACAAGCTTTAGAACAGTTGTATGCTTTAAAGGAACAATTGAATGCTTAGTCTTTATTACTTCAAAAATAATTTAGCCACACAAGGACTCTTAATTGAGAGTCTTTTTCATTTATAAGTTTTTTTGATGATTTTATCCCCCCTTTTATAAAATTTAGCAGCACTGTCTATATCAAATATCAGTAAAAGCGATTGTTAGTTGTGGTGATTTTTGCCTAAAATAGACCATTCTGAATTAGAATCATATTTTTAGGTAGCTGTCGCCATGACATTTGTTGTCACTGAAAACTGTATTAAATGTAAATATCAAGACTGCGTTGAAGTTTGCCCTGTAGACTGCTTCTACGAAGGTCCGAACTTCCTTGTCATTAATCCAGACGAATGTATCGACTGTGCATTATGTGAACCTGAGTGTCCTGCCAACGCTATTTTCTCTGAAGATGAGTTACCCGAAGGTCAGGAAGTATTTATCGAGCTAAATGCCGAGCTTTCACAGATTTGGCCAAACATTACACAAATTGGTGATCAACCTGCTGACCGCGAAGAATGGAATGGCAAACCGGACAAATTACAATACTTAGAAAAGTAAATTGGTCTTGTTGTGAAAAAGATCAGCCCTGTGCTGATCTTTTTTTATACCTAAAACACACATTTGATTGCAATATTTTCAAATTTTAACCCGCATTTTCGATTAGAATACCGACACTTTAAATAAATATCTGATTTGCCTAATGAAGAAATTTTTCAAGGCGCTGTTTTCGTTCAGCATTGTTCCCGTTATTTTGGTTGCCTGTAGTTCAACCCCAAACAGAACAACAACGATTACCACGCCCGATGGAAAACGAATTTTCATTCCTCAAGAAAAAATCACCTACGAGCGTCAGGTAGCACCTAAAATTGTGCCTTATTCGTATAATGCATGGGTAGCGGTGAGTGACAATTTACGCCAAGTCCGTGAGTACGAACGCTTCTTAGAACAAAATGGTGTGGGCAATATTATCCCGAGTTTTGAATTAATGCGTACTGCTCGGGATTGGCAGCGTTGTGGACGCTCACAGTTTATGATTCCAAGTCGTGAATTGTGGAAAAACCAAGTACCGACTCTACGTGTATTTAAATATTTGGTTGCCTCTAAAGTTTTAACCGACTTTGAAGTCACTTCTGTCTATCGAGATTTACCACTAAATCAATGTGCAGGTGGTGCAAACTCTTCACGTCACTTATTTAACTCTGCCATTGATTTTAGAATTGGTCCGCAATTCCCGAATGCCGAAGACTATACGTATATTGAAAGCACCAAATACAGATTATGTCAGTTCTGGCACCAATATGGACAAAGTTTAAACATGGGCTTAGGTTTATACGCTTCAGGACAAATTCATATTGATACACAAGGTTATCGAACTTGGGGGCCAGATTTAAGCCGCCATTCATCTATGTGTAATTTCTAACTTGCTTTGATTAAAAATTAATTCTTAAAAAGGTCAAATCTGACCTTTTTTTATTGCAAAATAAATTATTTGTATATTATCGCCTTCCCCCATTCCGTGAATAAATTGCACTCTGAGCAGAAAAGTTTACAATGCACACATCGCAACAAAGGTGAGCACGCTATGCAACAAATGTGGACGGATATCGATCACTATATCGAATCACATTTAATTCCCCATGACCCAATTTTGACGCAAACTTTAGAGAATACCGATGCCAAAGGTTTTCCAGATCACCTTGCAGTTGCGGCAAATCAGGGCATGTTGCTACAAATGCTCATTCAAATGAATCAATGCAAACGTGTGTTGGAATTGGGCACATTCGCAGCTTATAGCACAATGTGGCTGGCACGTGCGCTGCCTGAAGATGGTTATATACTCACAATTGAAGGACGTGATACCCACGCCGCTTTAGGGCAGGAAAATATCGACCGTGCGCAATTAAAACAAATGATTGAATTAAAAGTTGGTCGTGCTGCAGATATTCTAAAAGCCCTACCTGAAGATACCGAAGCTTTTGATTTTATTTTTATTGATGCCGACAAACAAAGCTATCCTGAATATTTGGAGCTGAGTCTTAAACTTTCGCGCTCAGGCACAATTATCTTTTTAGACAATGTCATTCGTGCAGGTGAAATTTTAAATCCTGACAATCACAAACCAAGTATTGAAGGGATTCGTGATATGTTCAAAGCCATGCAAAACCATCCACGAATTTTATCGTGCACAGCATTGCAAACTGTAGGCAGCAAAGGACATGATGGCTTTGCTTTAGCGATTGTAAAGTAAAGTCAATACAAGGTTAAAAAACAACCTGATGCAATTTTACATTATATATTATAATGTTACATATACTGTCCATACAGTTATCCACAATATATGCGGATAACCATGGACAGTCAGCTAGCATTTACAACAGTTCAACTCAACAATCTATAAAATGATATTTTTGACTCATAGGAGTTTTACTTAGCCACCAATAAAGGCACAGTTGAGTTACGGAAAATATTAGTGGTAATGCTGCCTAAGAAAAATTGATGAATTTTACTGTGACTAAATGCCCCTAGTACAATCAACTGGATACCATGTTCACGTTGATAATCTAAAATATTTTCAGCTACATCACCATAACGATATTCCACCACTACATCTAAACCCGCTGCTGTTAAAAAATCTGCAGGTTCATTTAAAACTTCAGGATGATCGCCCACATAAAGCAAATGACATTGCAGTAATTTAAGCAAATCACTTTGTGCAATTCGCTTCATCATTTTGATGCAAGTTGGGGAATATTCATAAGCAAAAATAAAGCGGGTTGGTGCTTTAAAATGCTCTCCCACAGTCATCACGGTACAATTTGCACCACGAATAAAGTTTTCAACATTACTCCCTAAAGCCTTGTTCCGTTCAGCAGATTTTTCGCCCACGCGTCCAATCACTACAATATCGTCTTCATTCAACACACTGAAGCTTTGTTCTAGAAAATCGCCTTTTTCTTGAATTTGACTAGGTACAATTTCATATTTTTCCTGAATCATATTGGAAATGTGCTGCAATAAATTGTTGCTATAATCGAGTGCTAATTCGCTTTGTTTTTGTTCTAACTCGGCTAATTCTTTGAGTAACATGGCATTACTTTCAAAGCCAATTACACCACTAATTTCCCCCAAATGATAACTAGCGGGGTAATAATCCAAAACTTGTAATAACACCAATTCACGTTGAGTTTGTGTTGCAATCCACGCAGCAGCTTCAGCAAGCGCATTAATACAAGGCGAAGAATCAATACAAGCAATTACACGTTTCATTGTTGCCTCTCTTACTGTCTTTTGCAGGCTATTTTTTAGTTGTTATTTTTAACTTAACACAACTCGTGTTGCAGGGACACAAAAAAATGTAATGAAGTTTAAAGATTTAGTCTTGCTGTATAGTACTTATTCACGATAACGAATCAATTTGGCAGGATTTCCCGCCACAATTTCCCGTTCCTGAACATCTTTGGTGACTATGCTGTTCATACCAACGACTGCGTGTGCCGCAATCTTCACCCCATCTTTAACACCAACATGCGCACCTAACCAAACATCCTTCCCAATTTCAATGCCTTGTGAACGTACTGCTTGTTGATAAATGGGCTGATCCAAAGCCATGCCATGATCAAACGCATATAAATGACAATAAGCTGCGATACGCACCTGATCATGGAGTTTAATTCCAACTCTGCCACCATCTAAAATACAGTGGTGATTAATCGCAACTTCATTGCCAATTTCTAAAGGGCCATGCAAAGTGCAATCGGCGGCAATAAAGGTATTGTCGCCAATACTGATTTTACGTCCCGGCTCAGCAAAAATATGTGCCAAAGGGGAAATAAAACAGTTTTTGCCAATCTCCACCGTTTCCATTGCCATTAAATAAGCTTGATATTCCTGCTGCCAAGCTTCTGCCCATACACGATGTTTAGGTTTCAATGACCAATATAACCACGGCATGTAATTTAAACGGTGTTTATGCTGCTCACGGTATTTCAGTAAAGGGTCAGGTGAGTTTACTTCAGTCATCTTGATCATCCTCAAGGATTTTGAGTTGTTCACGCCCACGGCTAATATCTTGTAATTTTAGTGTTAAAGGTTCTATTTGATGGACTTGGATGAATGCCTTTACCAACACGCCTTCGGTGGTGTAGTCTTCGGTGTACTCAATCTGCTGACTATTCAGCTCGTATTGTAAAATTGCCCACTCATTAAAATGACAGGCAAATTGCACGGTCTTCTTCTCAATCAGATCTACTTTTTCTGCCAGAGCCAAACATCGTCCTGCACAACCGCCATAGGCACGTACTAAACCGCCTGTGCCTAGTTTAATACCGCCATACCAGCGATTCACCAAAACCAAAATATTGGTCAACTCATTGCCTTCAATCGTGGCTAAAATGGGACGTCCTGCCGTACCAGACGGTTCGCCATCGTCATTAAAACGTAATTGATGCCCAATTTTCCATGCCCAGCATTGATGTGTGGTAGATGGATCACGCTGTTGTTCCAAAAAAGTTTTTACCGCTTGCTCATTATCTACAGGTACGGCAATTGCCTGAAATCGACTTTTTTTAATTTCTTCTTCAAAAGTGATGGGCGAAGCAATGGTAAATGGCATAACACTCCAAATCAATCAACCAGTTCAATGAAAACTTGATCATTATAACGTGTTGAGCGTGATAACGTATTTAGAGTTATAACGTATTTGGACTGATAGTCACTATGAAAAAACCTTCTATACCTTTGAGGGTAGAAGGTTAAAAAAAATCTTTACACAACTTGCTGTTCTGCAACTTATACTACAAGCTGCACAAACCAATAACGATCAGATTATTCAAGCTTTAAACAAAAAAGTCTTCTCCCAAATAAACTTCACGTACAATTTCATTTTCAAGAATTTCTTGCGGTGTACCTTCGGCAATCACTGAACCTTCACTAACAATATAAGCACGTTCACAAATGGCTAAAGTTTCACGGACATTATGGTCGGTAATTAATACGCCAATGCCACGATCTTTTAAGGTGCGAATGATATCTTTAATATCACCGACAGAAATAGGATCGACCCCTGCAAAAGGCTCATCTAACAGCATAAATTTAGGGTCTGCTGCCAAAGCACGGGCAATTTCTGCGCGACGGCGTTCACCACCAGACACACTCATCCCTAATGAATCTTTAATATGCGTGATTTTAAAATCTGCCAGCAATTCTGCCAAACGCTGCTGACGTTGCTGTTTATTTAAATCTCTGCGTGTTTCTAAAATAGCCATGATATTTTCAGAGATGGTCAACTTTCTGAAAATAGAGGCTTCTTGCGGTAAATAGCCAATCCCCTTACGCGCACGTTCATGCATGGCAAGGTCTGACAAATCCAATTGATCTAAGTGGATTTCCCCTTTATCCATGCGCACCAAGCCTACAACCATGTAGAAACTGGTAGTTTTACCCGCACCATTCGGCCCAAGTAATCCGACAATTTCACCACTTTTCATTTCAAATGAAACGTCTTTTACCACCCAGCGTTTATTGTAGTTTTTGGCTAAATGCTTAATACATAAAGTCTGTTGACCGTACTGGACGCTGTCCTGTGCTGCGCTCGTTTGATCCATTAATCACGCGCTCCCGGGAATGATTTTGAACTTGATGGTGGAATCACAATTTTTACACGACCCGCTTCAGAGCCGGTTTTGTTCGGTGTACCAATCGCTTCAACATCACCTTTGTTCATACTATAACGCAAGGTATTACCACGAATACTGGCACCATCTTGTTCTAAAAGTGCACCACCCGATAAGGTAATAATGCCTGTTTCTGCATTGTAAACAATCTTCTGCGCTTGGCCTTTCGCTAGCCCTTTAGCAGGATCGGTTTTTTGCTGAAATTGTGCAGGTCTACCCGTTGCCGTAATGACACTAATTTCTTTTTTACTGTTCAGATTAGCAACAATCGAATCTGCCTGAAGTTTCATGGTGCCTTGTTCAATCACCACATTGCCTGTATACGTGGTGACGCCAGTACGTTCACTAAAGGTCGCACGGTCGGCTAATAAAGTAATAGGCTGACTGCGGTCTGACGGAATTGCCCATGCACCTGCCGATGAAAGCACTACCAAGCCCACAATTACTGCTTGTTTTATCAACGCTTTAGGATCTGTAAGCTTAGATTTATGGTTCATACTTTCCTCGAATATTAAAAAATTCGTATTGCCCGTCATTTAAATTGGCTTTTAAACCCTGACTAATAAAATCAGCCTGTGGAGATTGTACGGTCACTTGTTTGTCGGTACTGATTTCACGTGTTTTAGGAAAAACATTCAACTCGGCAGTTTCAAGCGTTAGTTTGCCTTGAGTGAGTAACTTGGTTGCCAACACTTGATCTGACAACACAACTTTTTCATTGTCATTGAAACCTTGTGCCTGTTTGGCGAAAAAAGTGGCATCCACCTCACCCGTTTTATACATTGATGCGTTTACATTTTCCAGCTTAGAGGTTTTTTGTTGCATGTCTTGCTCTAAACGGTCAATTTGCGCACGCACATATAAATTGCCCTGCTCATCTGTTTGGGTGAGATGAATTTGCTCTGCACTATAAGTCATAGAGCGAGCAGCGTCGGTTTCCAGTTTTTTGCCTTTACCGCTGTAATAGTAATAACCACCACTTACAGCTGCAATTGCAATCGCAGTAACATATAAAACTTTAGTATCCATAAGTGGGGCTGTAACTCAAACCTTTGAATGTATGACTTAATTAATGAGGGAAGCTGAGATATTTTTCAAGTAAGCTTTGGTACACACCTTTTGCGGTTAAAATCATATCGCAGATTTCACGTACAGCTCCGCGACCACCCATGGCTTGCGTAACCAAATCGGCACGACGACGTACCTCAATATGTCCATTTGGCACTGTGACTTTCATTCCTGCAATCGAAAACGCAGAAAGATCAGGCCAGTCATCACCCATGTACATACAATCTTGAGGTAATAAACCCAGTTGTGCACACGCTTCCTGTAAGGCTGTACCTTTGTCTTCACGCCCTTGATAAACCAAGTCTACGCCTAAATCAGACATGCGTTTTTCTACAATATGACTTTTACGCCCTGTGATAATAATGACTTTAACACCTGCTTGTTGCACCAGTTTCATGCCTAAACCATCACGAATATCGAATGATTTAATTTCATCACCGCTGTTGGTTAAGGTGACAAAACCATCACTTAGAATTCCATCGACATCTAAAACCAAAGCTTCAATATGACGCGCTTGCTCTAATAAAATATAAGATGCCATTGTTTAGTTTACCCCTGCTTGAATCAAATCATGCATACTGATCACACCAATGACTTTATTAGCATCATCCACCACCACAAACTGATTAATTTTACGGTCACGTAATTGTTCTAAAGCTTCAACTGCACGCGCTTCTTTTGAAATAGTTGCAGGGTGCTGTGTCATCACTTGCCCGACTTGCAAATTCACATCAAAGCCCTGTTGCTTATCAATTAAACGACGTAAGTCACCATCGGTGAAAATGCCTAATAAGACATCATTTTCATCCACAATTGTGGTTAAACCTAGACGTTTGTTTGAAATTTCGTATAACACTTTGTTCATTGGTGTATCTGGTGCAACTTTTGGTAGCTCGGTACCCGTGTGCATCAAATGCTTTACATGCAATAACAGACGTTTTCCTAATGCTCCCGCAGGATGTGAACGAGCAAAATCATCGGCTGTAAAACCACGCGCCTCAAGCAATGCGACCGCCAAAGCATCCCCCAAAGCCAAGGTTGCTGTAGTACTGGAGGTTGGCGCTAAACCAAGCGGACAAGCTTCCTGAATATTACCCAATGTCAGTGCCACATCGGCATTTTGTGGCATTGGCCCACGATCATCACCGCTAATCGTGATTAGCGGCACTTCTAGATGCTTGATGAGTGGCATCAACATCATGATTTCGTCACTTTTGCCTGAGTTGGAAATGGCAATTAAAACATCGCCACGTACCAGCATCCCTAAGTCACCATGCCCTGCTTCACCCGGATGCATGAAGAAAGACGGCGTACCTGTAGAGGCAAAAGTAGCAGCCATTTTACGACCAATATGACCTGATTTTCCCATACCTGTGACCACAACACGCCCTTTGCAATGCAACATAATTTCGCAGGCACGGCTAAAACGCTGATCAATTTGCGTGGCTAAGACCTGCAATGCTTGCTCTTCTATTTTTAATGTTTCTAAGGCTACAGATTGAAAATCAATGGTATTTGGCATGTTTTCTGTTCAATGTTGGACTTAAATAAAGTATGGTTTGCAGCCTAATAAAACAGGTTTATTAGAGCCACTTAGATTTTCGCAATTTTAGCATATCTATGCAATTCTAAGCTTTGATTCTGAGTGTGTTTTTTGTTTTAACGCATTTTTGTGTGCTGTTTTAGCTAACTCGCTTTTTGACTTGAGCTTCAAGTGAAAAACAATAGATATCTTTCATAATTCAAGAAATGATCGTTATATTCATATTTAAATGGATATTGAAAGTTCCTTCTCCCTCTGGGAGAAGGTTAGGATGAGGGAGGTTCTTAGAAAAAACCTCTCCCTAACCCCCTCCTACAAGGAGAGGGAATTTCCTTTGCAGTGATTCAAAAATTATTTTTGAAAGAATCCTAATCATATTTGAGCTTAGGCTATTTGTTTTTATTTATTCAAAGTTGCAGATAAAGCTAAAGCTAGAACTAGCTCAGAAGCATATTTCAATGCAAATGCTCTAAAAAATTATGGATCAAAACCATCTACAAAGCTGTCTGTAAGCTAACTATAACAAACAACCATAAAAAAACGCTTATCTTTTGATAAGCGTTTTTAAAATTTTGGAGCGGGAAACGAGACTCGAACTCGCGACCCCAACCTTGGCAAGGTTGTGCTCTACCAACTGAGCTATTCCCGCAATATCGAACTGAATTATAGAGAATTTCATACAACTGTCAACTCTCTATGCTTCCAAACGCTCAATTAATCAGCACGACGCCATACCGTACCTTGACGAGTATCTTCCAAGACTACACCATGATCGAGCAAAGATTGACGAATTTCATCGGCACGAGCAAAGTCTTTGGCTTTTTTGGCATCCTGACGTTGCTGAATCAGGTCTGCAATAGCTTGTTCAGATAGACCCAAAGCATCCTGACCAATATCAGACTTCAGGAATTCATCTACATCATGCTGTAACAAACCTAAAATATTGGTCAAATGACGCAAGGTTGAATAATACACAGCCGCCTGTTCTGCCTGCTGCTCTTTTACCGCACGGTTCAGCTCTTTATTGACTTCAAACAGAACTGCTATCGCGTCTGCAGTGTTAAAGTCATCACGCATTGCAGCATTAAAGCGCTCTACCAAAGCCTCATCTAACGGCTCAACAGTTTTCGCACCATAAGCTTGTTGATAAGCTTTAAATGAGTGATAGAAACGTGATAAAGCAGTTTTCGCTTCTTTCAAGGCAACATCTGAGAAGTTTACAGGGCTACGATAATGCGAAGAAACAATAAAGTAACGGATCACTTCAGGATGGAACTTTTCCATTACATCACGGATAGTGAAGAAGTTACCCAATGACTTTGACATTTTTTCGCCATCGACATTAATAAAACCAACGTGCATCCAATAATTTACATATTGCTCACCTGTCGATGCTTCAGACTGAGCAATTTCATTTTCATGATGTGGGAACATTAAGTCTGAACCACCACCATGAATATCAAAATGATTGCCCAAGCAGCAAGTGGACATGGCAGAACATTCAATGTGCCAGCCTGGACGTCCATTGCCCCACGGCGAAGCCCACGAGGGTTCATTTTCTTTGGCATGTTTCCACAAAACAAAGTCAAATGGATGCTTTTTATCAACTTCAACATCAACCCGCTCAGATGCCCCTGCCTGCATGTCTTCTAGCTTGCGACCTGAAAGGCGGCCATATTTGTCAAATTTTTCGACCTGAAAATAAACATCGCCATTTCTTGCAGGATAAGCCGTGCCTTTATTGACCAAATTACCAATCATATTTTGCATTTGATCAATATATTCAGTAGCACGTGGTGCAGCATCAGGTTCTACACAACCTAAGCTTGCCGCATCTTCATTCATGGCTTGAATAAAACGATCTGTTAAAGCTTGAATGCTCTCGCCATTTTCATTGGCACGTTTAATAATTTTGTCGTCAATGTCAGTTATGTTGCGCACATATTTCACATTCCAACCTTGACTGCGTAAAAAGCGAATGATGTAGTCAAATGCAACCATAACCCGCGCATGCCCAATATGACAGTAATCATAAACCGTCATACCACAGACATACATGTCGATATGTCCTTCTTTACGCGGAACAAATTCAACTTTCTTTCGTTGCTCTGAGTTATATAGAACAAATGGTTGCATAGGTTTTCAAAATAGGTCTATTAAAAGATGCTCCATCTTAACCTAAGCATTATTTTTCATAAAGTTTTTCGGTGTTTTTATTATGTATGAGTCTGTGAGAAAAGAATATTGCGGTTGATCCATCCTTTCATCCAAGCCTTCTCCCGAAGGAGAAGGAACTTTTAATAGCTGTAATTAAGTGTTTGCTGATCTTATGCAATTTTGCAAAACTTATGCAGCATCGCGTTTTTGTACCAAGATCGCGCCCACTGAATAACCTGCACCAAATGAACACAAGACACCATATTCACCGTTGTCGACTTCATGTGCAGTACGGTGTAAAGCGATAATTACCCCTGCCGAAGAAGTATTGGCAAACTCATCTAAAATAATAGGCACCAAACCTGGTTGAGCTGCTTCTTTACCGACCACCAATTTCAAAATCAGTTCATTCATGCTGGCATTGGCTTGATGCAACCAGAAACGCTTCACCTCGGTTGGTGCAATCTGATTCTTTTCCAGTTGCGCAGTAATCATTTTGGCTACTAACGGGCAAACTTCTTTAAAGACTTTACGACCATCTTGATGGAAACGTTTGTCGTCAATATCTGCATTTTCACTTAGGTTTAAAAAACCGAAGTTATTGCGGATATTATTCGAAAACTGAGTGAACAGGTTCATGTCCAAAATTTCAAAACCGGCTTTGGTTTCAGTCTCTTCTAAAATGGAAGCCGTTGCTACATCACCAAAAATAAAATGACAGTCGCGTGAACGGAAGTCGTTATGACCTGAGGTAATTTCGACATTTACCAACAACACGCGACGCGCACCTGCTTTAATCGCATCATGCGCTTGTTTAATGCCGAAAGTCGCAGCAGAACATGCCACATTCATGTCATAGGCATAACCCTGAATACCGAGCGCAGTTTGAATTTCAATCGCCACCGCAGGATAAGCACGTTGCAAGTTTGAGCATGACAATATCACCACATCAATATCTTCTGCAGTCACGCCTGCATTTTGCATGGCTTGTTTTGCTGCAATTACACCCCATTCCGCTTGTAGCGAAATTTCATCATCCCCACGTTCACGCAAATTAGGACGTAAACGGTTGATGTCTAAAATACCTGTTTTTTCTGCTACATAACGGCGTTTTACACCTGAGGCTTTTTCGATAAAGTCTGCACTTGAGCCACGACGTTCTTCTAGCTCACCTGCTGCAATTTTGCCAGCATTCTGCTGATTGTACTGTTCCACATAAGCATTTAAACTTTCGACCAACTCTTCATTGGTAATAACATCTTCTGGGTGATAAAGACCAGTACCTGTAATGCGAATGCCCATGTAAAACTCCTTCTAGAAATTACTTATATCTTAACTGATTCCGAGCTTTTCCCATACTTTTTGCAGCCGAGTTGCAGAAATTGGCATTTTGGTTTTCATGGGTTGAGAGAACAGCGATATGCGTAATTCTTCTACCATAAAGTACAATTCCTTAAGGCGGGCATCTTGTTTGTGTTTGAACAATTTGTCCATCCAAGGGTCAATTTGGGCGATGGCAGCATCGTCTCTTTGCAAGTTGTTGGGTAAGCGGTCTAAACGTAATAACAACGCTTTCAAATAGCGCGGATATTCGCTCCACACCTCTACAGGCTTGCTATACACAAAGTCTGCCAGATGCATTAAGTCCAGCTGATCTTCAATATCATCTATATTTTTGGCAAAAATTGTTTCATCAAGCATCAATAGCTGACGACGAATATCTTGCCAAGCAATATAAATTTCATTAAAGATACGTAGCGTGGTTTGACCATGACTGAGGAAAGACTTTTTTACCTCAAGCTGCAAATTTTGAAACTCTTTCAGGTTGACTGGCAAGTCACTAATAATGCTTTGCAAGGTTGCATAGATCAACATTTGCTCAAGTTGTGCTTTATCACCCAAAGGCGAATACGCCAAAGCCAACGGTTTGGCAATTTGTTTTTTCAGTTGGCGTGATAAATCACCCAATTGCACATACAGCAAACGAATCACCCCTTCACGGTGCTGACGAATCGCCTCGCTCTGATCATTGAAGGTTTGAATCACCACACTCGATTCATCTTTTGGTAAAAGTTCTGCAAACGCTTTGCTTGGTACCAACGCCTGATATTGCTTAACCACTACGCCCGTAACTTTTTGCGAGGCTTCGAATACAAATCGTTCAGGAAATGTTTGAAATTCTCCGTGTAACTGCCTTACAGGACTATGCGTCTCGGTATGGCAACGCGCTTTTAATTCAGATAAATCACGACCTTGTTCAATCACCCGCCCTTTTTCATCTAACACTTTAATGAACGGCAATAAATACGCATCTACCCGCTCGAAGCTAAAGTCTTTTTCGCTGATCTGCTCTGCACGTAATTGAAATGCCAAATAGCTAAAAATATGCTCACGTAAATTTACCGCATCGACACGTTGTCGCAATTTTCGGGCTGTGTCTGGAATAGGCACCAAATGACGACGCTTTTCCTTCGGCAAGGTTTTGAGCAAGGCTTCAATTAAATTTTCACGCCAGCCTGGAATGCCCCACGACCAGATATTTTCATCAACTTGTGCCAAGGCTTGCACGGGAATTTTAACGGTTGCACCATCTTCATCATGGCTTGGGTCAAAACGGTAGCTGACCGCTAAGCGTAGCTCACCATTACGTAAATAGTCAGGAAATTGCTGCGTGGTCGGGCGATCATTCAACCAAAGGGCATCATCTTCCACAAATAAATAACGTGGATTTTGCGGCTCAACCGTGGCACGCCAATCTTCAAAGGCACGTCGGCTTGCCACTTCTGCAGGTACTTTGGCAGCATAAAATTGATAAATGGTTTCTTCATCGACTACCAAATCACGACGACGTAATTTATCTTCAACTCGTTCAACTTCTTCTAGTTTAAGCAGGTTGTGTTTTAAAAATGGAGGCGCAATACCCAAGTTGCCAGTGGTTAACGCATCGCGCAAGAAAATTTCATGTGCGGCTTGCTGGTCGACCTTTTCGTAATTTACAGGACGTTTCGGCTCGATAATCAAACCAAACAGCGAAATCTGATCATAGGCATTCACCACACCTGCTTTTTTAGACCAATGTGGTTCAAAATAATGATGTTTCAGCAAATCACGTGCGGCCAATAAAATCCATTCAGGTTCAATTTTTGCCAAGGTGCGCAGATACACTTGCGAAGTTTCTACCATCTCAAATGCCATAACCCACCGCGTATTAGTTTTATGCAAAGTCGATGCAGGGAAAATACGCGCTTTTTGTTGGCGCACCGCCATGAACACATTGCGTTCATCGGTTTTATTAGCAATAAAAGAGAGCAAACCTGTTAATAACGCCCGATGCAGATTTTCATAACTGGCTTTTTTTTCATTAAAAGACAGATTTAAGCCACGCGCCAAATCCACCAATTGTTCATGGGTTTTCTTCCATTCACGTAAACGTAGCCAACTTAAAAAATGCTGGCGGGCAAAATTACGACGTTTGTTTTCACTCATGCCGTCACGGTTTTCGTGTAAAGTTTCCCAAAGCTTTAGATAAAATAAAAAGTCGGAATCTGCTTCACGGAACAAAGCATGTTTTTGATCGGCTTGCATTTGCTTGTCTGCAGGACGTTCGCGCGGGTCTTGTACGGCCAATGCCGCTACAATAATCAAGACTTCATTTAATACCCCAAAATGCGCACCGCCTAAAATCATGCGTGCCAGTCGTGGATCAATCGGCATTTTTGCCATTTGCTGACCAATTTTGGTTAGGCTGCTGCCTTGAAGCTCGCCTTTATTAGAACTGGATTTAGCGGTAGTGTTGGGGTTTGAATCTTTCTCTTGCGTAGCAGAGCTATTCATTCTTTCTATAATAGGGGCTTTCCCCTTCTCAATCATCGCACCCAGTTCAATCAACAGCTTACGACCATCATTAACCAAACGATGATCTGGCGGCTCAATAAAATCAAAATCTTCGAGCGAGCCCAAGCCCAAACTTTGCATTTGTAAAATGACCGATGCCAAGTTGGTGCGTTTGATTTCAGGTTCGGTAAACTCTGGGCGACTTAAAAAATCTTCTTCGGAATACAGGCGAATACAGACGCCTGGCGCAATACGACCACAACGTCCTTTTCGCTGATTCGCTGCTGCCTGAGATACTGCTTCAATCGGTAAGCGCTGCACCCGTGAGCGGTAGTTATAACGTGAAATACGTGCAAAACCACTATCAATCACATAGCGAATATTGGGTACAGTAAGCGCAGTTTCAGCAACGTTGGTGGCAATAATAATGCGACGTCCACCACCTGAAGGATTAAAGATTTTTTGTTGTTCTGCCAAAGCCAAACGCGCATACAATGGTAAAATTTCAGTATGACGTGGCCCATGTTTGTATAAGGTTTCTTGCAGTTCCCGGATTTCCTGTTCGGTACTGGCAAAAATGAGAATATCGGCATGCTCGGGATGACCTTTTTCCTGTGCATCGGCAAAACATTCTTCTACCGCTTGCACCACTGCGCGTGGCAAGTTTTCTTCAAAGTCATCAAATTCATCATCATCACTCCCACCAATGCTTAATTCAGAAATGGGGCGATAACGCACTTCGACAGGATAGCTGCGACCTTCGACCTCAAAAATTGGGGCGCCATTGAAGTAATTACTGAAACGCTGCACATCTAAAGTTGCAGAAGTGATAATGACTTTTAAATCAGGACGACGCGGCAAGAGCTGCTTTAAATACCCCATGATGAAGTCAATATTTAAAGAACGCTCATGCGCTTCATCTATAATAATGGTGTCGTATTTATTTAAATAACGGTCATTGGCAAGCTCTGCTAACAAAATACCATCGGTCATTAAACGGACAATTGAATCTTGTGAACCCTGTTCATTAAAGCGAACTTTAAAGCTGATGGACTCGCCCAACTTTTCGCCAACTTCTTCAGCAATACGCTGGGATACACTACGTGCAGCAAGACGTCGTGGCTGAGTATGACCAATTAACCCCGTTAAACCACGACCTGCCAGCATGGCAATTTGTGGTAGCTGTGTGGTTTTTCCTGAACCTGTTTCACCCGCCACAATAATGACCTGATGTTGCTGAATTGCAGCAATCAACTGCTCTGCAGATTGAGTCACGGGTAAATCTTGATTCAACTTGATATTGGGAATGCGCTGCGCGCGCGCCAACACTTTTAAATTAGATTTTTCGAATAATTCCTGATATTGCTTTGGATTGGCATCTTTGCCTTTTCGTAGTCGATTTAAACGATGACGATCACGCGCCAAAACGAGGTGGTCTACATTTAAATGACTCTGCACAGAATACACTTCCTAACCAAAACACAAACGCGTATTTTACGCTGTAATACCGTTGAGCGAAAGGACAGTGATTTAGAATGCGTATTTAAAAAGTTTTCAATCCACCCTTGAATTTCAAAATAGCATCCCCATATAGATGTAAGTTCACCAATTGCTGAAATAGGTTTTATTTGAACCTGAGAAAATAGGTTGTCATTCAATCATCATCATTTTGAGGCCTAATAAAGACTCAATAATGCTGTGATGAAAATCTACGCTTTTTACATACTCATTTGTTTTTCCGATGCTAGTAATGTAAAAATACCATTTCAGCAATAAAACAAAATTAGATACTCTATTGCTAACGAAATACAAACCTTAATCATGGAGACAATGATGAGCTTAATTAATACTGAAGTTAAACCATTTAAAGCAAATGCATACCACAACGGTCAATTCATTGAAGTAACTGAAGCTGACCTTAAAGGCAAATGGTCTGTAGTATTCTTCTACCCTGCGGACTTCACTTTCGTTTGCCCAACCGAGCTTGGTGACCTTGCAGACAACTATGCAGAATTCCAAAAATTAGGCGTTGAAATCTATGCAGTTTCTACTGACACGCACTTCACGCACAAAGCTTGGCATGATTCTTCAGAAGAAATCAAAAAAATTCAATACGTAATGGTTGGCGATCCAACTTGGACGCTTTCTAAAAACTTCGAAGTATTAATTGAATCTGCTGGTCTTGCTGACCGTGGTACTTTTGTGATTGATCCAGAAGGAAAAATCCAAATCATCGAAATCAATGCTGGCGGTATTGGCCGTGATGCTCAAGAACTTCTTCGTAAAGTTAAAGCAGCTCAATACGTTCACGCTCACCCAGGTGAAGTATGCCCAGCTAAATGGAAAGAAGGTGATGCAACTTTAGCACCATCTATCGACCTAGTAGGTAAAATCTAAGTTTTAGATTAAACCACTCAAAAAACCACGCAACCTTGCGTGGTTTTTTTATGCCACAAATCATGAAAAAGTAGCAATAATGAGCAGGCGCACCTCCTCTTTTATATCGCTGAAGATAAAAATAACTTCTGCAACACGCTTCTATTTATCTTTTGTAATTTTGTTCAAAAATGCACAATAATCCAATAAATCTGAGATTTACAATTCTGTAATACTTTTTAGCAAGCACTTCACTTATGTTCAAAATAAGCAGATTTATTCTGTGAAAAATAATATAAAAAGATAAAGGAGTTGCTTATGAGTAAAACACTTGCCGTGACATCCTGGACATACAGTGCATCTTCACGTTATTTAAAAATATTTTACGAAAACGGCTCTGGGGATTTATTCCATCCTGTACCACAATTTATTTATGACAACTTATTAAGACGCAGTGATAAAGCAGCTTTTGTGAGTAAATATTTAGCATACGATTTAAGCTTTAACCGTATTTCCATTCAATAATTTATTTCATTAAACTTTGCACATCTACACAACGATCCAATCTAAAATAGATTGGATCGTTTTAGATTGGTAAATGACCTCAAATATTTATTGCACTTCCTGAATCAATTTAAAGCGTTCTTGTTCACGGTCGTCATCCAAAGTAATACGCTCTTTGAACATCTCAAGCGGTCTGACCCAAATAGAATAATCGCCATATAAGCATTGATAAACCACCAATTTTTCTTGGGTTTCACTGTGTGTTGCCACATGCAGTACTTGATATAACTGCCCTTTATAATGTTGATATATCCCTTTTTTAAGCATCAAATTCCCCAAATTGCATTTAAAGATTAAAATAAAATCTGTTTGGCATCGCAAAGCCAATATTTAACGTGATACATCTTATTAAAAATTGGCTTTGTTCCACAAACCTAAGTTGACAAAAATAACTAATCA
>DBIN01000052.1 GCA_002296655.1 Acinetobacter sp. UBA801 | reverse complement strand
GGTGTTTTTTTATGGGGAAAGATAAGTAGAAAAAGAAAATAAATTGAATAGAATTTCTAATTAAAATCTTTATGTTTTTTCATAAATTTATGTTATATCTAAAATAACGGCATAGAAATTGCTTATCAAAAACTTATGTATTAAGTTTTTGAAAAAATAAATTTAAAAGAGTGGTGAAAATGAAGTTATCGGTTGGATTAAAAGTTGCAAACTCCTTGTCGCTGACACCGCAGTTACAACAAGCCATTCGTTTGCTTCAGCTTTCGAGTTTAGAGCTTGAACAAGAAGTTCAAATTCAGTTGGACAGTAACCCTCTATTAGAAAAAGTCGAAGAACAAAGTAGTTTCGAAAGTTTATCCACTTTAGAAGAGCAAGAACATAATCAAAAAGATTTAACTAAAGAATTAAATGCAGATTATCTACCGAACGATTTACCTGTCGATACAGACTGGGATGATGTGTACACCCATTTACCAACGAGTTTGGGCACGGCGGAATATGAAGAGCGAGAGGATAATCGTCAGGGGCATTTGGGTTTAAAAGAGCACATGATGCAACAAATCAATCTGTTACATTTTTCTCAAGTTGAGCAGCTCATTGCCTACTGTATTGTCGATGCTTTAGATGACAATGGTTTCTTGGATTGTGAAATATCGGAAATCACTACATCTGTACAGCATCTATTGATCTCCATGGAATATGATGATGAAGTTGAAAACGATGAAGTTTTAGTCGTTTTGAAACATATTCAGCGTTTAGATCCAATTGGAATTGGTTCGCGTAATTTGGCGGAATGCTTATCTATTCAGCTTGAAAGTTTGGCTACAGATGTGCCTTATCGTCAGGAGGCATTGCAGCTTTTACAGCATTATGAATTATTAATTGCGAATGATTTAGCCAAGTTAATTAAGCAAACAGGTTTAAGTGCTGATCAGCTTCAGTATGCAGTGTCTTTATTAAAAACTTTGAAAGCGCATCCTGGTAAAGCATTTGAAGATCAGGATTTAGACTATCAAATTCCAGATGTGGTGGTCAGTAAAAAACAGGATCATTGGCAGGTGCAATTGAATCCAGATGTTGTGCCGAAGCTTAGAATCAATTCATTTTATGCCAATATGATTAAACGCGCGGATCAAAGCGAAGAAAATCAATATTTGCGCAATCAAATGTTGGATGCAAAAAACTTTATTAAAAGTGTCGATGAACGTCATAAAACTTTATTAAAAGTCGCGACCTGTATTGTACAGCATCAACGTGAATTTCTAGAAATTGGTGCTGAAGGAATGAAGCCTTTGATTTTGCGTGATGTTGCTGATGAGGTGGAATTGCATGAATCTACAGTTTCACGGGTGACCACCAATAAATATATGTTAACTCCGCGTGGTTTGTTTGAATTGAAATATTTCTTTTCAAGTCACGTCGGAACCAGTTCAGGCGGTGAAGCATCCTCAACTGCGATTCGCGCCAAGATTAAAAAATTAATTGCAGATGAAAATCCACGTAAGCCTTTATCCGATAACACAATTGCTAATCTACTTAAGGAGGAAGGAATTGATGTAGCACGTCGGACTATAGCGAAATATCGTGAGTCATTAAATATTCCGTCATCTTCTGAACGAAAAGTCTTGATCTAATTTTTAAAATCGGTCTATTCTAAGGATTCATTATGACCAAATAATGAATCTTTTTTTTTGAAGGAATAGTTAGACATGATTTAAAGTGACCGCTGCAGCGATCTGTTATTTGGCAATCAATCATGTGAACTATGCCTTCCTAATCCTAATGAAGGTGAGGGATAGAACTATGCAAATAACAATTCGTGGACATCACTTAGCTATCACCCCTGCAATTGAAGAAAATATTCGACTTAAATTTGCACAAATGACCAAACATCTGGATCAGGTCAATAGTATGCAGGTGAAATTAAGTAAAGATCATCAAATCGATAAACATTCTAAAAAAGGCAGCGCCAATCATATTGCAGAAGCGATTATTCGTTTACCTGGAACGGAGCTTTTTGCGCAGGCCAGCGCTGATGATATGTATACTTCAATTAAGATGATGACAGAAAAATTAAAACGGCAGTTAGAGAAACATCGGAAGATGCAGCTGGATTATCAGCCATTAGCAATCTAATCAAAATGTGATTTAAAAAGAGGTTTTGGATAAACCTCTTTTTTATTGCGATAATGTATAGGATTAATGAATTATTTTTTCTATTTATAGTAAAATGACAGGTTTTTACACCGTTGGTCCTATAAGAGGTCTTTGTGATGAATAGTGAACAGCTCACTGAAATTTTAAAAGCTGCTTTTCCAGAGGCTGAAGTTGCTGTAAGTGGGCAAGGCGGCAAGTTTGATCTTCGTATTGTAGATAATCAGTTTGAAGGTAAGCGTCCTGTTGCTCGTCAACAAGCAGTGTATGCACCATTGAATAGCTATATTGCCAGCGGTGAAGTTCATGCGGTTACAATTCGTGCAATGACACAAGAAGAATGGCGTAAAGCAAGCTTATTTGGAGCTTAATAATTTAATGGATAAATTTTTAATTCAGGGCGGTAATAAGCTCGAAGGTGAAGTGCGCATTTCTGGTGCGAAAAATGCAGCCTTGCCACTTCTTGCTGCAATGATTCTTGCAGAAACACCAATAACATTGAAAAATGTTCCAAATTTAAAAGATGTAAATACCTTGGTGAAGTTGATCGCAGGCTTGGGCATTAAAATGTCTTATGAGGGCGATACTGTCATTGCGGATACCTCAACATTGGACAACCAATTTGCACCTTATGAGTTGGTAAAAACCATGCGTGCTTCTATTTTGGTGCTTGGCCCATTAGTCGCGCGCTATGGTAGTGCAAAAGTATCTTTACCTGGTGGCTGTGCAATTGGTTCTCGTCCTGTCGATCAGCATCTTAAAGCACTTGAAGCTTTAGGCGCAGAAATTGAAGTTGAAAATGGCTATGTAAATGCCAAAGTCAATGGTCGCCTTAAAGGTGGTGAAGTGGTCTTTGATATGGTCACTGTTGGCGGTACAGAAAATATTCTCATGGCGGCCGTATTGGCAGAAGGTGTGACTACCATTCGTAATGCTGCACGTGAACCTGAAATTACTGACCTTGCACAAATGCTCATTAAAATGGGCGCTAAAATTGAAGGTTTAGACACCGATACTTTAGTGGTCACAGGCGTTGAACATTTGTATGGTTGTGAGTATTCCGTGGTTGCCGACCGTATCGAAACAGGTTCTTATTTGGCAGCAGCTGCAATTACAGGTGGTAAAATTAGAACCACGCATACCGATCCTGCGTTGCTAGAATCCGTGTTAGATAAATTTGAAGAAATGGGTGCAGAAGTCACACGTGGCGATGACTGGATTGAACTGGATATGATGGGCAAGCGTCCTAAGGCTGTGAGTTTCAGAACTTTGCCACATCCTGAATTTCCGACTGACATGCAAGCACAGTTAATGGCGGTAAATGCGATTGGACGCGGTTTTGCAACGATTTCAGAAACTATTTTTGAAAACCGTTTTATGCATGTCCCTGAGTTGTCACGTATGGGCGCCAATATTCAGGTAGAAGGTAATGATGCGGTGGTGACAGGAGTCGAAAAACTTTCTGCTGCACCTGTTATGGCAACCGATTTACGTGCCTCTTTCTCGTTGGTGTTAGCAGCATTGGCGGCAGAAGGCGAAACATTGATTGATCGTATTTATCATATTGATCGCGGTTATGAAAATGTAGAACAAAAGTTACAAGGTTTAGGCGCCCAAATTAAGCGAGTAAATTGATGAATGACATGAGAAACGATGATCCAAATTTTGACGTCATGGGCAATTTTGATCATGGTTTAACTTTGGCATTAAGTAAGGGGCGAATTCTAAAAGAAACTTTGCCTTTATTGGAAACTGCGGGAATTAATTTACTGGAAGACCCAGATAAATCACGTAAGTTGATTTTCCCAACCACACATAAACAAGTGCGTATTTTAATTTTACGTGCTTCTGATGTACCCACTTATGTTGAAAATGGTGCGGCAGATATTGGGGTTGCGGGTAAAGATGTATTGATGGAGCATGGCGCTCAAAATGTATATGAGCCGCTAGATCTGAAAATTGCCAATTGTAAATTAATGACTGCTGGTAAGGTTGGCATGCAGCGTCCAAAAGGTCGCTTAAAGATAGCCACTAAATATGTGAATTTAACCCGTCAATACTATGCCAGCTTAGGCGAGCAGGTTGATGTAATTAAGCTCTATGGCTCAATGGAATTAGCGCCATTGGTCGGTTTGGGTGATTACATTGTGGATGTGGTTGATACAGGTAATACTTTACGTGCCAACGGTTTAGAGCCGCTAGAAGAAATCTGTAAAGTATCTTCACGTTTAATTGTCAATAAAGCCAGTTTTAAGCGCAAGCAAGATTTGCTCAATCCAATTTTGGCACAACTTGAAAAAGCTGTGGCAGAACGAGAGTTGGCAAAACAATCTGCTTAACTTTGTATCCATCATCCTGCCTTCTCAAAAAACCGTCATTCAATGGCGGTTTTTTTATGTTCGTGCATGATTCTGTTCTTGAATGATTTTGAACGTGAAATTCCATCAAAACATACTGCTTTGACCATGTATAGACTCCCACAAAGCCCTAGAAACAAGGTAAACTAAACTTTTCTATTAAACCTTGTGGGTAAATTGATGCGACGTTTATCGACTCAAGATCAAAGCTTTAAACAAGCTTTTGCGGACTTGTTGGCTTTTGAAACTGTCAGTGATCCTGAACTTTTAAAAACTGTAGATCAAATTATTGCTGATGTACGTCAGCATGGTGATGCTCAGGTTCTTAAACTCACTCAACAGTTCGATCGACATCCAGCGCATCAATTTTCAGAACTTGAGTTAAGTCAGGAACAGCTGAAAGCCGCATTTGATGCTTTAGAGCGCGAAGTTCGTGAGGCATTGGAATTGGCTGCTGTACGTATTCGTGAATTTCACCAAGCGCAAAAACAGGATGGATGGAGTTATGTTGATGCTTTGGGCAATACACTCGGACAAAAAGTCACACCATTAGACCGTGTGGGTATTTATGTGCCAGGTGGTTTGGCGTCTTATCCATCTTCAGTGCTTATGAATGCTGTACCTGCGCATGTTGCTGGTGTGCCTGAAATTATTATGGTTGTGCCTGCACCGAATGGTGAACTCAATCCATTGGTTTTGGCCGCTGCATATTTGGCAGGGGTGACTCGTGTATTTACCATTGGCGGCGCGCAAGCCGTTGCTGCATTGGCTTATGGTACAGAAACTATCCCCTCGGTAGATAAAATCACGGGGCCGGGTAACCGCTTTGTAGCAGCTGCAAAACGTGCTGTGTTTGGTCAGGTTGGCATTGATATGATTGCAGGACCATCCGAAATTTTGGTTTATGCCGAAGGTGAGAATAATCCAGAATGGTTGGCCATGGACTTGCTTTCTCAAGCCGAACACGACACTGTTGCACAATCTATTTTTATGACACCAGATGAGCAATTGCTAAATCAGGTTGAACAAGCGATTGAACAGCACTTGGCAAATTTGCCTAAAGCTGAAATAGCTCGCACCTCTATTGCAAATCGTGGTGCATTGGTATTAGTGAAAGATCGTCACGAAGCCATTGAATTGATTAACCAAGTGGCGCCAGAACACTTGGAATTGTGTATGGATAATCCTCAAGTAATGGCAGAAGAAATTCGTCATGCGGGTGCGATCTTTATGGGGCGCTATACACCAGAAGCGATTGGTGATTATTGTGCAGGACCAAACCACGTTTTGCCAACGTCGGGGACGGCACGTTTTTCATCACCATTGGGTGTTTATGATTTCCAAAAACGCTCAAGTCTGATTATGTGTTCAGCTGAGGGTGTGAAAAGCTTAGCGAAAACCGCTGATATTTTAGCGCAGCAGGAAAATCTTGATGCACATGCAAGATCAGCACGCTATCGTTATCAGTAATTAATTTAAAAAACTCTCATTTAAAGCTCCTTATCCCTTTGAGGGAAAAGTATGACTTCACAAAAGGATGAGGGCTGCAATCTTTAATTCAGTTTGGCATGGTTTAAAACCTCACCCCAACCTTCTCCTGAAAAGAGAAGGCTTACGCGAAAGTAAGTTGAGTGCATGAACGAGAATATAAAATGAATATCACAGCAGAAAAAATGCGTTTTTGGAGCCCTGAAGTACGTGAGCTAGAACCTTATGTACCGGGTGAGCAGCCAAAAATCCAAAATTTATTAAAATTGAACACCAATGAAAACCCGTATCCACCTTCACCTAAAGTGGTGGGAGCGGTGCAAAAGGTTTTAGAAAATTCAGCTGATGCACTGCGTTTATATCCAGACCCAGATGCGTCTGAACTTAAGCAAGCCATTGCGAAACAGCAAAATGTAGCGGTGGAAAATGTCTTTGTTGGCAACGGTTCAGATGAAGTTCTTGCACATATTTTTAAGGCTTTTTTTGTTCAGGAACAGCCACTACTGTATCCAGATATTACTTATAGTTTTTACCCTGTATATAGTCAATTTTTTGGGGTGAAAACTAAAATTTTGCCTTTAAATGATGATTTTGAAATTGTAGTTAATGACTATAAGCAAGCCAATGGCGGCATTATCATCACCAATCCGAATGCACCGACCAGTATTGCTTTAGGTTTAAGCGCTATTGAAGAAATTTTAAAGGCCAATCCAAATTCAGTGGTGGTGATTGATGAGGCCTATGTCGATTTTGGTGCAGCGTCTGCAGTGAAATTGGTGGAAAAGTACGAGAATTTGGTGGTGTGTCAAACCACCTCTAAATCACGTTCTTTGGCAGGTTTACGTGTTGGTTTTGCGATTGCACAACCACATTTAATTGCCGCATTGGAAGCCGTAAAAAATAGTTTTAACTCCTATCCAATGGATCGTTTTGCCATTGCAGCCGCGGTGGCATCTTTTCAAGATCAGGCGTATTTTGAAGCGCAATGCCAAAAAGTTATTGCTAGCCGTGAGAAATTGGTGACGGATTTAATCACCTTGGGCTTTAAGGTATTGCCATCACACGCTAACTTTATTTTTACATCACATCCTCAACGGGATGCAGGTGAATTAGCTACAGCATTACGTGAACGCGGTATTATTGTGCGTTATTTTAATAAACCACGTATCAATCAATATTTGCGCATTACGATTGGTACTGATGAGCAAAATCAACGCTTAGTCGAAACTTTAAAACACGAGATTTTGGTCTAATAATCAAAATATAATAGTAGCGAGTGAAGTTTTGAATTCACTCGCTTTTTTTGTTTTTACTTCATGCTATAGCACAGGTTTATACCAACGATTCAATAAATCCAACATGGCTGAAACTTTGTCAAAACATTCTTGATATTCTGCTTCACATACAGATGCAATCGTGACTCCGCCACCTGCCCATAATGAAACATCTTGCTGATATTTTTGAATAGAACGGATCAAAATATTCCAGGAACCCGTTCCATCTGCATCAAAATAACCCATAGAGCCGCAATAGGCGCCACGTGCTGCACCTTCTAGTTCATCTATAATTTGCATGGCACGAATTTTTGGTGCACCTGTAATTGAGCCACCTGGCAAGGCAGACATCAATACAGCAAAAGGATTCATTTCTGCTTTTAGTGTTGCAGTAACTTCACTGACCATGTGATGCACTTGATTAAAAGACTCAATATTGAATAACTTTGGCGTTTTGACGCTGCCAGTTTCGGCATAAACACTTAAATCATTACGTAATAAATCTACAATCATCACATTTTCGGCCTGATCTTTTTCAGATTCGCTTAATTGTTGTTTCGATTGTCGGTCTAATTCAGGATCATCATAGCGTGGCATCGTGCCTTTAATTGGTTTTGTGGTAATTTTTCGATTTTCCTCAAAATTAATAAAGAGTTCGGGCGAACAACTTAAAATTTCAAAATCACCAATACGTAAATAACCTGCATAAGGTGCATTGGTCAGTTGCCAAAACTGAGCAGCAGTTGCTAAAAGTGGACCTTGAGCCTCAGCGCTAAACTCTTGCGTAAGATTAATTTGATAACAATCTCCAGCGACTATATAGTCTTGAACACGCTGAAAGGCACGTTGGTAATCTGTGAAATTCCAGCGTGCTTGACACTTTTGGCTTAATTCAAACTGTTCAACTACGGCTGATTGGGTATATAAATTAAAAATAAAATCAAAAGTTTGTGTTGGATTGTCGTCTGAACTATAAAAATACCAGCCATCTGGTTCTTGCTGTAAATAGCTTTTAAATTGACCTAAAAAAGCACTTGGCTGGGCGCGGGATTGCATATCGATGTGTTGCTGTGCTGCTGCATCATACGAAATAAAACCCATTAAACTGCAAAATGGGGCAGTGTTTGTATCATTTGAAGCACCGAGATGAGCTGTTAAATCTAATTGAGTTGAACTTAATTCGTATTGATTCAATGCTGTTTTTTGAAAGTAAAAATGTTGATGGTTTTGTTCCACACAATAGCATTCAGCCAAAAATGCAATACGTGCCTTTCCATTATTTTGCAAATAAATACAATGTGAAAGTGCTGCCAAAGCTTGCAGAATTTTTGCAGCCTCGCATTCAGGTTCACAGAATAATTTTTTAAAATGATTAGGATAGGACATAAAGTGTAAACAGCTGAGAGATTTAAAAAGGCTATTTTACATGATTACAGCACATAAAAAGTAAATAACCGTTTGTCGGTAAGATGTGGATTGCGACCAACAGCAGTTGAACAAAAAATAACTCAGATATACCTTTGTACGTGCAAACCGGCTGCTCAAGGAATGTGTGTCAGTGTTGTCCTCATCAAATAAAAAAACAATCATTGGCACTGAGTGGTAAAACCAAAAAAATAATACTCTCGGGAGAGTAACAAGATGAAAAAATTTACTAAACTTGCTTTGGTATCATCAATCGCGTTAACGACAAATGCAATGGCAATGCAGGCAATGGACGATACTGCATTAAGCACAACTACTGGTCAAGATGGTTTAAACATCGGGATTGGTATTTCTAAAATCGAAATTGAAAAACTTTTAATCCATGATAATGATGGTTTAGCAGCAAAAGGCGCTGCGGGTGATGCTGGTTTTGGTGGTTCATCAACTGCAGGTGCTATCGTAATTAAAGGCAATGGTATTGCTGGAAATGCAAACGAAAAGCATGGTATTGTGATTGGCGCAAACTATGATGATAATGGTGCTTACTTGTTAGCTTCTCGTAACTTAGCTGACTTAGTGATTGATACAGACGCTGGTACAGGTACCAATAGTGCATTTATCAACGTGGCGGCACAAGTATCTGGCTTAGATATCAAAATTGGTGAAATTGGTGTATCTGCATCGAATGCTATGCCAGCAGCTGGTGCAACTAATATTCGCCGTGGTAACGATGATACCAACTATAATGCAATTTTATCTGGTTTAACTTTAAAAACAGGTAAAATGGATGCCAATATTCAATTGGGTGCGGCTCCACAAGGTGCAATGATTAAATTAAACACCACAATGGTGGGTGGTTTAGAGATCAAAGACCTAGGTATTTTAGATAACTCTACTAAAGCAGGTACTGGAGATGGTACTGTAGGTAATCGTGCAGCAGGCCAAATCTATGTAGATAGCATTAAACTTACTGATGCAAACTCTACGGACTTAACCTTAAAACAAAACATTAGTGTGATTGGTAAGGAAGGTACTAACAATGGTTATATCCGTATTGTGAGTACTGGTGGTGCTAAAGATAACTATGTAGCAGGTATCCATTTAGGCAGTAAGGGTGCTGCTTCTATTGGTGATATGGAAGTTCAAGGTTTACAAACTTACTTTAGTCCAGCTGCTGGTGTATATACCCAAGGTGCTGTTATCACCATTTCAGGTCACTAATTTAAACACGGAAAAAGCGCGTGAATTCACGCGCTTTTTTTTACAAATAAACTGATGAGTTCGCAAAAAAATATAGAAAGCTCTTTTTTTTTTCTATAAAACGAGTATCTTTCTAAATACAAGGATGTAGAGTGAAAACTCTAAAATAAAAATATTAGGCAGGTATTGCCGAGAACTAAAAGAAAAAATATATGTTAGAGATCGCTTTGGGCTCGGCATTGATCTATTACGCTGCCACACAAGCCTTTGATTTAAAAGAACAGCATCCTGAAACTGTGCGTTACACAGAAACTTTGGATTCTAGAAATAATTCATTTACCCGCATGCACAGAGAGCCTGTGCAAATTAAACCTGCTTTAGAAGATCAGTTTCGCGGTATTGTACGCCAAGCCTATGACTATAGCTGTGGTTCTGCAGCGTTAACGACTTTGCTCAATGGTTATGTTGGAACACAATTAAACGAGCAACAAACCATGAGTGGCTTGCTACGTTATGGAGAGTACGAACGAATTATTGAACGTCGTAGTTTTTCACTATTGGATATGAAGCGCTTTGTCGCAGCTTTAGGCTTAGAAAGTGGCGGATATCGCGGGGAATTTTCGGATTTAGTGAAACAAGGACAGCCTGCAATTGTGCCGATTTCATATGCAGGATTTAAACATTTTGTGGTGTACAAAGCATACAAAAATGGGCGTGTCTATGTGGCAGACCCTGCATTAGGCAATATTAGTTTTGATGAAGAACGTTTTAAGGAGGTTTGGGAAAACAATACTCTGTTTTTAATTAATGTCGCACCACAAAATCGTCAAACTATGTTGGCATTACAAGAAACAGATTTACGTCACGTGGAAGATGCAACAGTGAATCGCTATGCCTTTGTTGATATTCAATATCCGCAATTTGCGATGGAAAAAATAGCTGATAAAGCATCGACGATACGTCTAGAACGCAATGTAAATAAAGATTCTGAAAATTATGGACAGTACGAGCAGCGATTTTTAAGACTCTACTACAAAAACAAGTAATTAGTTGTTCACGAAATACAAAAATAAAAAATGGAAGGGGTAAATCATGGATCGTAAATGGATGAATAAAACCTTGTTGGCACTCAGTATTCAAATGGTATTTGGGGTGGCTTATGCAGCAGAGGAACCGCAATTAGGGGAATATGAAACCACAGTTAAACAAACAGAAGTCTCAGATACAGTAGCATCAACTGCGGATACAAGTGCTGAAACAAATAGTGCAGTTGTATCTGCAAATGGTGCGCAAGCAGCATCATCTGCTTTGCAACAGCAAGAGGGCGATGCAACCAAAGAGGCCAACTTAGAAGAAGTCTTTACCTCAAATGAACGTCAATATTCATTGATGAAACAAGGTGAAATTTCATCTTACTACGACATTGATTATACCTATTATCGTGATACCCAACTTGATCTTGAAATGGCACAAGGTCAGTTGTATCAGCTTCGTGTGCAAGAAAATGCATCCCACGCATTAACTAACACCTTCACCGCACAATATGGTTTGCGTGACAATTTAACTTTATCTGCTTCTTTACCATTAGTTGCAAAGTCGGATCTATTAAAGGATGCTACTGCAGCAGGTTTGGGAGATATTTCTTTAGGTGCACGTTGGGAGCCATTCCCTTTAAAAGCGGGGCGTTTACCTTTAATTTTATTCGCAAATTTATCGACCAAAACGGGGGATAGTCCTTACGAGATTAATCCTGTTAAAGACTTATCAACAGGTAAGGGGTATTACTCTGCAGGCATTGGTGCAAGTACGCGGAAGTATATTGACCCTGTTGTATTGTTTGCTTCTGCTTCAGCCAACTATGGTTTTAAAGAAAGTGACCTAAACCAGAAACGTGGTGGTCGTGTTATTGAAGAATTTGAGCCAGGTATCAGTGGTGGTTTTGCTTTTGGTTTTGCTTATTCGTTTAACTACGATGTCTCGATGACCATGTCTTATCAGCAAAGCTTCAATACAGGTTCTGAGTTTTTTTATGAAGGAGGTGAAAGCTATTCACCTGCAGACCAAACCAGTTCGACTTTAGCTATTTCATTAGGCGTGCGCGTTTCACCTGAAACCATTGTGAATGGTACGGTAGGAATCGGTCTGACCGAAGACGCGCCAGACGTATCACTTGGTTTATCATTCCCACTGGATATTCTCGGTTTCGGTAAAAAAATTCGCTAAGAGGCTAGTCGCATGAAAATGATACGACTTCGCCCGTTAGTGACTGCAATAATACTGTCGGGCTGTTCAGGGGCTGCTTTTGCGCAGCTCGGACAAAACTTATCTGTCGATATTCGTTCTTTGACTATGGGGAATGCGGTCACTGCAGATCCTCCAGGTATTAGTGCGATTCACTTTAACCCTGCCGCACTGACCAAAATTGAAGGTTTGCAAACAGATGTGCAAGGGGTATTGGCACATTTTGATGTGCAGCGTGAACTTTCTGTTCCAGCAGGTTATGACGTTTTTGGTTATTCTGATGACCCTGTGGTGTGTAACGATGGACCAGAAATTTTGGCAGATTTTTGTACCGATTTTAAAGGTACAGTACAAGCCGATGTAGAATATCCAACGTTGTATGTCCCGATTCTGAAAAAATTTGTCGATTTGGGTAAAGGCATGCCACTGGCAGCGCCAACCAACGGTATTGCCTATAATCCACCTGGTTCCAAAGTGACCTTTGCTACCGCATTATATGCACCGCTAATTGCGGGTTTTGGTGCCGAAAATGGTAACCCAGGTAACTTTATGGGACAACAAGTTGCCTTAGAACGAATCACCTATCTTTCTCCATCTATCGCCTACCAAGTCAATGATGAATTGTCAGTCGGTGCATCAATTGGGATGTCCTACCAGGCCATCGCCATGAATACCGATTTGCGCTTCCCAAATGAACTGATCGGGATGTTGCGTATGGTGGACGAAGTGGTCTGTACACCATTTAAAGAAAATTCAGACATCATTACCGATATTTTGTTGCTCGGGATTTGTAATGCCGAAGAAGGTATGAATCCATTTTCCCGTTTTGGGCAAATGCAACTGGCGGTTGAGCAAAGCTTAAGCCCGAGTTATAACTTAGGCATTTTGTGGGAACCGACAGAAGATTTTAGCTTTGGTATGGTGTATCAGAGTGCAGCTAAAATGCGTTTAAAGGGGAAATATCATATTGATAACTCTAAAGCACCGCGTGAGTTAATTAATGGTTTGATGTCTTCACCGACGGGGCAGATTTTAGCGGCAATTTTAGGTTTCCCAAGTTATATTCCTGCCAGTGAGTCTGGTTTGGTTTCGATGGATTTTGAATATCCTGCGCACTTTCAAGCGGGGATAAAGTATAAAGTCATGCCTGATTTACAAGTCAATTTTGATGTGGGTTGGACTGACTATAAAGCATGGGATAAATTCAAATTCGAGTTTGACCGCCAAATCTCGGCATTAAAAATTGCAAAATTGCTTTCAGAGCACGTGTCTGATGACAGTTTGGCCTTGCCCTTAGAGTTTATATCTCCGTGGAACTGGGGTATTGGGATCGAATATTCAGCCACAGACCGTTTAAAACTGCGTGCGGGTTATGAACCACGTGGTAGTGCGATTCCTGACAATAAGCGTAACACCATGGTACCGATTAATAATGCACGTTTATTCGGTCTAGGTGTGGGATATCGTTTTGATGCAGATACAGACCTTGATTTATCCATCGGCTTTTTACAAAGCAAGGATAAAATTCCAGCCAATACCAGTAGTTTAGCTAATAAGGAAGGTGTGAATAACCTACTGTTAAACCCTTATGCGGGTTTGAATGTGAAAACGGATACAAAAATTACAATTCTTGGATTGAGTTATAGAACACGATGGTAAGTTCAGTACGGAAAATAAAACGGACTTTATTTTCAAAGTCGATACTCACACTGATTTTCAGTATGGGATCGGTGTGTTACGCGAATCAGTTTTACACCATTATTGGACCAGATGGTCGTCCAATTGTGGTGCAGCGTAATGCTGCAGAAAAAAAGCAAACGATACAGGCGTTGGAAACCGCACAACAGCAAAAGCAACTACAAGAAAATCAACAACAAGACCAGTTTAAGCAAGACAAGGTGCATCAAGCACAGCAGATACCTGCTCATACATCTGTGAAGGTATCTAAAAATACTTCTGCGCAGGTGAACAAACAACTGAATCAGCCTAAACCGAATATCTCAGAACAATCCGCTACGTCACAAAATCAAGTCACTCAAATCAAAGCAAATTCAACATTGCACGCATCACAGACTGAGCCAAATGCAGCGCAACCAAAAATGTCTAGTGTAGAATCTGTTCATCAAACAGGATCGGCAAATGAAGCAGCGATTAACAAAGTTGCGGTCAAACCATCTGTATTAGACGGTTTACAACAGCTTCCTCAGCATTTTACGCTTGATCCATCCACAGTGTCTGTCTCTAAAAAAACACCAGATCAAGCATCGCATACATCTGCCCAACAAATGGATTATATAGAGATGGCGGGTGAACAGTATGTTAAAAGTGAGTATTTGGAAGATCAGGAGTTTAATTTAGAAGGGAAAAAACGCTTTTACAGTATGCCAGAAGGCATGATTGACACAAAAAATGGTGGTGGTACGCGCATGCAAGTGGTCGAACGTGAACGTGGTGTAAGTCGTTCCGTTCTCAATAAACTATTTAAAAAGCAATCGGTTGCTGAACCTCAAGCCATTGTTTTAGCTGAAGACTATTATCGTGTTAATCAAGTTGAAGCGATAGAAAGCTTGGGGCAGCAATGCTTTGCTGAAAGCAAAAAAAATAAAGCTAAAACTTTAAAAGCACAACAAGATTTAAATTTGTGGCCTAGAGCTCCCTTAACCGAAAAATTTGATTATGAATTGGTGAAGTTAGAAGGCGATATTCGAAACATTCAAATTAAATCTTATGCCACGAAGCAAAATCACCCTACTTTTTATTGGCCTTTTGTGGTTTTTCTGGATCAAAAAGGCTGTGTGATTGAAGGTGCTGGTGGTTTTAGAAATCAGGATACTGCAGGCAATGTCTTACGACATGAGGTGATTGAAGGTATGCTGCAACTTCCAGAAAATAGCCACTATATATTATTAACACCATTGGCTTCTGCAGTGGATATGGAACATCGTGCGCTCAGTAACCAAGGTCAATTAAAACTCATTGCGATACGCTAACAACAATAAGAGAATTCAGGATGAAAACAAGACATATTTTACCTTTTGCAACGACAGCATTGATGGCGGCATTGAGTGGCTGTGGTGGAGAAAGTGCCAATATTAATCCAGAGCCTAATGCTGTGGCGTATATCAACGGAAGTTGTGCCAGTACAGCCAAAAACTGCGTGGAATTTGCATTAGATTATCCTGTAGATGGTTTGAATTTTACCTGTAGCAGTGATAACAGTAAAACTTACATTACCATGATTGAGCCGAAAAGTAATGCTGCAACAGGTAAATGTAGTGAAGGAGATAAAGTCCACTTCTTTATTCAGGAAAAGACCAATCAATATATTGATTTAGGGACAGTATCATTGTCTGATATTGGAATGGTTAGTACTGCAGGTGCGGGTTATCCACGTTTAAGTGTGCTGGACATGGCACGAGGATTAACAGGACGCCAAGCAATGAGTTTGAGTAGTAGCGACGAAACAATACAGGTTGCGACTGCTATTGTACGGTTGTTACAAGCACTTTCTGTTGAAGGTGGAGGAACGATTGCAGGTGATATTCAGCCTTTAACGATTACGACACTCAAAAAAGAACAATTGGCAAATATTGCTGAGTCTGTTGATGTGGGTGATTATCGTTCAGGGACTTATGCCAGTATTTTGCGCCCATGGGTAGATGTGTCACAAGTTTCTCAAGATGATGCTTATCAAGCATTAACCACCTTGGTTTACATGAATAACTCGGCATCTTATCAAGCCAACTATCCAATTTTAGCCAAAGAAGACTCACAATTGCCACAAGGTTTATATGGCTGTAATTTGACAGATTGTAAATCTACCGCCGTAGACTTGAAACACCTCATTGGGCAGTATCAACTGATTACAGACCGTTCAGGATATACCTTTGGTTATGGTATGCAGTGGAAAGGTGCGGTGTCTGCGAACACGACCAACCCAATTTTAACGGTGAGTGGTGAGTTGATTCGTAAAGTACGTCCTGAGCGTATGGTAGCAGCAGCACAAACCACATGGGTTAACCCATTGAATAAACGTATTCAGGGGCCATTCCATTTTAGTGTGAATGACAATGCGACTGATGATTTTAAAATTACCCAAGGTAAGGTGTTTAATGATTATTTAATTGCGGGTACGGAAGGTTTTTATAAATTATTGACCAAATCTACAACAGCAAATCCGGCAGATTATGGTCAATGGCAACAAAGCATAGGCACAGATCAGTTCAAAGGTTCTTTTGATGCCTATAAATTCTTTTCTGTGAACTTTTTGGATAGTCGTGTTTTTAAAACTCAGAAAAATGTACCAGTAGGGAAACCCTATATTTTTCCAATTTATGCAACTTTGACCTTTAATTTTGATGGCGGAACGACTACAGATAACATCAAATTGGGTATTGTTTTAGATGAGGATGGTAATATTCGTACAGATATAGCACCAAATGCCACAGCAACCGATATGTCAGGTCAATGTGCTGAAATTAGTCAGACTGGTGCTGAATATGTGGATACAAATGGTGTGCAGCAATACCGTATTGGTGTGTTAGGTGCAACCGATATCGACAATAAAGCAGTCACTTTGCGTATGATTTTAGCCAATCCAAAATTTCATAAACTTGATGGCGCAGTCATTGGTTTGAACACCAAAATTGAAGCTGTCGAAGGTGGGGTTGGTCAAGTGGTGGGTGGTGCACGCGCCAATATAGGCAATTTAGTTGCAGCCAACTCCACACGTATTACTTTGTCAGATTTTAATGGCGCAACAGTGAAGTGGAGCAATATTTATCATGCACAACTTGCAACCTACGTGGCTCAGAACCCAACTTTAGCAACTGATGCAGATAAAGCTTTGGTGAAAGCCCAGGGTGGAGCGGTAAGTCTAGATGTTGCTGAGTGTTATAACCCAAATAGAGTGCGTATTTAGCATTCATTTTAGCTGATATGAGTTGACAAAAGCCCACTGTGAGAGTGGGCTATTTTTATTCAGATTTCAGGTTGGTTCAAATGAATATCATATGGGGTTAACCCGTATGATCGGTACGTGAACCTAAGGTTTCTAAATGAATCGTGAAATGATTGTTTTTTCGGTCTGTAAAGTAGTGCTGTAAAGTACGTTCTACACTTGGAAACGCCAATTCAGACCAGGGAATCTCATCTTCACTAAACAAACGTGATTCGATGGTTTCTTCACCTGCACCAAATTGACCATTCAACAATTGAGCTTTGAATAGCACATAAATTTGCCCAATCCGAGGAATGTTATACATGCAGTAAAGTTGTTCGATTTCAATTTCAGCTTCGGCTTCTTCGCGGGTTTCACGGGCAGAACCTTGCTCCATGGTTTCAAACATTTCCATATAGCCTGCAGGTAAAGTCCACAAACCATAGCGCGGTTCAATTGCACGACGACACAATAATACTTTATTTTCCCAAACGACCAATGCACCACAAATGACTTTTGGATTGACGTAGTGAATGTTGCCACATGCGCTACAGACTTGACGTAATTGCTGATCGCCAAGCGGAATTTTCGTTGTTGTTTTTTGCCCACAATTTCCACAAAAGTTCATAGTGATCGTCATTGTTAAAGGGAGTTCTCAGAATAACTGAAAATTTCAACTTTGGCATCCTCTCTATCTATTGCCTAGCTATTTCAGCTATGATGAAAACTTAGACAAGGAGAGTTATAAGGCATGATTGATCATTCGCTCACGCATCTGTTACAGCAACGTTTGCGCTTTTCTAAAACGTTCATGGAAGCGCATGCAGCGGTGTTGATTGCTATTACCGACGAGTCTGATCCTAAGGTGTTGCTCACACGCCGCTCTACCTTACTCAACAATCATGCGGGTGAGGTGTCTTTTCCAGGTGGCAAACGCGATCCGCAAGATACCAGTAATATTGTGGTGGCATTGCGTGAAGCGCAGGAGGAAACCGCATTAAATCCATTTGAAGTGCAGTTGATTGGTGATTTGCCAATGCAAAAAGCTCGTAATGGGATGTTGGTTAAACCTGTGGTGGGGCTGATTCCCCCAAAAGTAGAACTAATTCCACAACCTTCAGAAATTGATCGGATCTTTTTTGCTTCTTTACAGCATTTAATGGAAGCGCCACCGATGCCGTATGAAGTGAGCTTTGCACAACAAAAATTATATTTTCCGAGCATGCAGATCGAAGATGAAGTAGTTTGGGGGTTAACAGCGCGGATGTTAGTATCTTTATTTGAATATGGTTTGGATTATCGTAAAGAATGGCCGTTTTTGTTAAATTCACCAACATTTAACAAATAGAAAAAATTTTGATGTGAGGATAGAAAGGAACTATGTTGTATAAATTTAAAGGATATGCGCCTCAAGCAATGCAGCAACCGTGGGATGGTTGGGTAGCTGATAATGCTACGGTCATTGGTCAGGTTGAGTTGGGGAAAAAAGTTAGCATTTGGTTTGGGGCTGTGGTACGTGCCGATAACAGTAAAATCAAATTGGGTAATTTTAGCAATGTTCAGGAAAATGCTGTATTGCATACTGATGCAGGCATTGAAATGCAGATTGGTGATTATGTGACTATTGGACATCAGGCGATGTTACATGGTTGTACCGTGGGCGATAACAGTCTGATTGGTATTAATGCGGTGGTATTGAATCATGCGGTGATTGGTAAAAACTGTATTATTGGCGCCAATGCTTTAATTCCTGAAGGGAAAGTGATTCCTGATAATTCTGTGGTGATGGGCTCTCCTGGAAAAGTGGTCAAGATTTTGGATGAATCTGCAGAAGCACGTTTAAAAATGAGTGCGCTGCACTATGCTGAACATTTTCAACAATTTGTAAACCTAGAGCCTGCCACACTCTAAATTAGAATTTGCATCGTTCAGTCAAACGCATATTTTGGCTTTAATTGCATAGAATTTTATACGCATGAATTGCAATCTGAGGCATGTAAATCCTCGCGTGAATTTCAGGAGTGGAGTATCATAACGCCAATTTTTGATATTTACTCCTTGAAGGTTGTGCATGAAATTGCTGGCATTGGAAACTGCCAATGAGCAGTGTTCCGTTTCGATTGTAGATGAAACACAGGAACTTTTTTTTCAATTAGATACGCGAGCAAAAGCACAAACGCAAACCATCTTACCGATGATTGAGCAAGGCTTTGCTGAAACTCAAATGAGTACGGCTGACCTGACTGCAATTGCCTTTAGTCGTGGCCCAGGTTCTTTTAGTGGTGTGCGAATCAATGCAGCAGTTACGCAAGCTTTGGCGTGGTCGCATGATGTGCCTGTAATTCCTGTATCGACTTTGCAGGCATTGGCGCAAGCGGCTTATCGTCTTGAAGGGTTAACTGCAGTTACAGCTGTGTTGGATGCACGCATGAATGAAGTGTATATCGCTAGTTTTGAGCTAGATATACAAGAAATTATGCAGGCGGTTGATCAGGAACAATTATTGAATTATAGCGACGCTGCACAAGTGGTACGCTTTCAATTGGTCGGTTCTGGTGCAGGCCTAATTGATCAAGAACAAATACAATACAAGGGCTTAAGTGCAACCGCACAAGATATTGCTACTATTGCACGCGTCTGTGCACAGCAACAGCAATGGGTCAGCGCAGAACAAGCATTACCTGTTTATTTACGTGACAATGCTTGGAAAAAAATTCCAGAACAAGGCAAGGCATAATTAGGGTTATTTATGGATCTTTTACTGCTGCTCAAAGCGGCAATTATGGGTATTGTAGAAGGGATTACCGAATTTCTACCCATTTCTAGCACAGGACATTTGATTCTGGCTGCAGAGCTAATGGACTTTTGGACCAAAGAAAAAAGTGATGTATTTGTGATTGCCATTCAAATGGGAGCAATTGCAGCGGTCATTTATGAGTATTGGACACGTTTATGGGGCGCAGCCACAGGTATGTTTACAGGCGAAGAAAAAGGTCGTCGCTTGGGCTTTGGTCTGATTATGGCGTCTATTCCAATAATTCTGATTGGACTGACTTTTGGACAAACTGTAAAAGAATTATTGTTTAATGATGTTGCCGTAGCCATTGGTCTGATTATTGGCGGTTTTATCATTATGTGGATTGAGAAACATCCACCACAAGTACGTGCACATGAAGTTGAAGACCTAACTTATAGAGATGCTATCTGGATTGGTCTGATTCAGGTGTTGTCGCTGATTCCGGGGACTTCGCGTTCAGGGGCAACCATTATTGGTGCAATGTTCTTAGGTGTTTCGCGTAAAGCCGCCACTGAATTTTCTTTCTTTTTGGGTATTCCTGTCATTATTGGCGCAGGCTTACTCGACTTGTACCAAAGCTATGATGTATTCCAAACCACAGAAGATTGGACGGTGCTCAGTTTCGGGATCATCGTTTCTTTTGTATCGGCGCTCTTGCTAATCCGTGCCTTGGTGGCGTATGTGGCTAAGCGAGATTTTATGATTTTTGCTTGGTATCGTATTGCTTCAGGTTTAATCATTTTATTGTTCGCATTCACAGGTTGGAAACTATGGTAAGCGAACTTCGCTTATACACCGAAGCCGAGTGGCTCACTCAAGCACAGCATTATTCTGCTGTGCTTTTGTCTAGAGGTGTGCAAACGCGCATTGAAACAGTAGAAAAACTGAATGCGCGTTTTTTGCGTTTGAACCCTGAATTGGCATTGTGTGTAGATGCTGAAGGGCTGTGGTTGTGTGCCAATGGCATGAAAATGCAACCCGATTGGAAAGCTGAAATTGGACGGCTAAAGCGTGCCTCTTTAAAATCAGAAATGATTGCTCGTGCCTGTAATTTGTCGGAAAAACCAAGCCTGATTGATGCTACGGCAGGACTAGGACACGACAGCTTGCTTATGGCATATTTGGGTGCTCAGGTCACGTTGTTGGAGCGTCATCCTATTCTTTTTACTTTGTTGGAAGATGCTAAACGCCAAGCTGAAGATGATCCTTTCTTGGCACGTGTTGTTGCACGTATCCAGTTGGTTTTTACAGATTCAGCAGATTATTTACGCAACTGCGCAGCGCGGGGAAAAATTGTTGATGTGGTGTATTTAGACCCGATGTTTCCGCAGAGAGATCAACATCAACAGACACAGAAAAAGCAGGCTCAAGTCAAAAAACAAATGCAGTTATTACATTTGTTGTTACCTGAAGATGGTGAAATGGATTTAGGTGATCATTTATTAGGCTTAGCACAGCAAATTGCCAAACGTGTTGTAGTGAAGCGTCCACGTTTGGCAGTATTTTTGGCGGGGCAGGAAACTACACATCAATGGCATGGTGATGCATGCAGATTTGATGCTTATTTCCAAGCAAATTTGAACAACGGGTAGATTTCTACCACTAAAGCAGTGGCAAGGCATTCAATGCTTCTATAATGCACAAAGATTTGTTATATAGTTAAAATTAACAATTGATAATTACGACGACAAGCATAAACTTGGAGTGTGGAAACGCGAGCTGCGATTAACAGAATCCTATGATTGACTTCAAACCCTCCATTAATTTTTGGCACGATTTTAAAAGCAACCAAGCCGCGGGCGTTTGGTTATTTTTGGGTTCGCGACGCTCTTTGCAAATTATTCGTCCATCTATCTTACAACTGATTTTTTGGGGGATTTTAGGCGGTCTTGCCAATACCTTATTCAGTTGGTTGGTGGCGGGAGAAGTGGGTGAATTTAACCCACAGGGTTTGGTCAGTTATGCCTTGTGGCCGTTTATTGCCTTAATTGTCGGAATTATTCTTTCTCAGCGTGTCAATAACCCGCGCTTATTGTTAGTCCCTGCTTTGTTGTGGCTAGTATTAGATACTCACGTTGCTTTATTACAAAGCTTGATTCAATACATGGGCATGATGGATGTCTTGCCGTATGTGTTGTATGACTATTTGCCTATCATTTTTATGGTGCTTTTTGTTTGGCAAAGCTTGGCCGTGGTGTGGGTGTTTTCACGTGAGCTGCATTGGCCGTGGTGGGAAAGGGCACTGATTGTTTTGGCGACCTTATTCACTTTGGTGGTTTGGCAGATGTCAGTGAAAAGTCAGCCCATTTGGAAAGTAGAAGAAGTTCCACCAAGTTTAAGCGAAGAAGCTTTTTATGCACAAAGCCGTGTACTGAATAAAGCTTTAGACAGTATTCAATATGGGGAATTTGCCCAATCGCATTGGTACTTTTTAGGGGTTGCAGGGGCGAGCTATCAAGACGTATTTATGTCTGAAATTGAGCGGATTCGTGAACAGTTTGATACCCGTTTTGGTACTTTTGGGCGTTCGATGGTGCTCATTAATAACCCAATGACCCGCAATGTAATTCCAATTGCCTCACAAACCAGTATTGAATTGGCGCTGCGCCGTATGGGGCAACGCATGAACCGTGAAAGTGATGTGCTATTTTTATATATGACCTCACATGGTTTAAAAGACCATTTTGAAATTGAAAATGCACCACTTGACTTAAATCAGGTCGATCCGAAATGGCTGCGTGATACTTTGGATAAATCGGGTATTCGCTGGCGTGTGATCGTTATTTCAGCCTGTTATTCAGGTAGCTTTGTATCCGCCTTGCAAGATGATAATACCTTGGTAATTACTGCATCGGCAGCAGATCGTGAGTCGTTTGGTTGTTCAAACGAAGCTGACTATACTTATTTTGGTCGTGCCTTTTTTGATCAGGCCATGCGTGAACAAAATTCATTTGCCAATGCCTTTAATGAAGCCAAAGTGACTGTGGCCAAATGGGAGCAAGCGCAAGGTTTTGAGCCTTCAGAGCCGCAATGGGCGATAGGTAAAAATATGGAATTGATGCTGCCACAATTAGAGCAGCGTTTGTTTCCACAAAAAAGTGTTGCAACATCGGCAGAAATTCAATTGAGTGCGCAATCTGTTCAATAAGCCAAAGAGGAGAGGGTGATGGAGTTAATTCAGAACAACCGCTGTTTTGAGGGTGAGCAACGGATTTATCGTTTTCATTCTAATGCTTTACAGACTGAAACTCAGTTTGGCATTTTTTTGCCCGAACAAGCTTTGGCGGGACAGGCTTGTCCTGCGGTATTTTATTTGGCAGGTTTAACCTGTAACGAAGAAACTTTTGCGATTAAAGCACATGCACAGCACATGGCAGCGCAATTGGGACTAATTTTGATTAGTCCAGATACTTCACCACGTGGTGAAGCTGTTGCTAAAGGTGACCATTGGGATATTGGACAGGGTGCAGGTTTCTATATCAATGCCACACAAGCACCGTGGGCGGCACATTATCAAATGGAAACTTTTGTAGCCGATGAGCTTTATCAATTGGTACGACAACAGTTCCCAATTCAGCCACAGCAAGTGGGTATCATGGGGCACAGTATGGGTGGTCATGGTGCATTGACCCTCGCGTTTAAATATCCTGAAAAATTTAAGTCCGTGTCTGCTTTTGCTCCGATTTGTGCACCAACCCAATGCCCGTGGGGTGAAAAAGCGTTTTCTAATTATTTAGGCTCAGATCAACAACTATGGTTACAGCACGATGCGACTGCTTTGGTGCAGGCCAAAGGTGCATTGTTCAGTGAAATTTTGATTGATCAGGGATTGAAAGATCAATTCTACAGTCAGCTCAATCCTGCATTATTTCAGCAAGCTTGTGATGCGGTCGGGCAAAAATTGAGTTTGCGTGAACATGCGGGCTATGATCATGGCTATTATTTCATTCAAAGCTTTATAGATCAGCATTTGCAATTCCATGTGGTGCAATTGCAAGCAGACTAAGCCAAGCACTCAATTTTACACATTGATTTTTAAACTTTTCTAGGCACGTTGTTTAGTTTTTAATAGAATGGTGAACACTTGCTTTTTTACCAATTAGAAAGATTGCTCATTTGGGTTTGAGTTTCTGGGTAAAAGAACGACTGCACAATAAAATAACTAAGGCATCACATGCACAATTCAGAATGGGATTTACCACAACAAACACCGTCATCTTCCCCGTTTTTTCCAGCGGAGCCTACAACGCCGCCTGCGCTGAATCCATTACTTGGACGGATTCATCATTTTCAGTTTCATGGTAGCGCCTCAGAGTATTTTGGCATTTGGATTGTCAATATTTTATTGATGATTGTAACCTTCGGGCTATATGCACCGTGGGCAAAAGTACGTCGTTTGCGCTATTTTTATGGCAATACCGAATTAATCAAACGCCGTTTTGATTTCACGGGCATCCCACATAAAATTTTATTAGGGCGTTTAATTGCCATTGGAATTTATGTTGCGATCTCGGTGATTTCCAATTATTCAGTCAAAGCCATGCTCATTGGCGTGGTGGCTTTATATTTAGCTGTGCCGTGGTTGATTCGAGCGACCATTCGTTTCAAGGCGCGAAATAGTAAATTTGGTAATGCGCGTTTTTATTTCTCAGGCAGTAACAAAGAAGCCTATTGGGTATTTTTAAAATGTATCGTGATTAATCTGTTTACATTGGGCCTATTTTTTCCTGTATTGGTTTGGATGTATAAGCGTTATTGCCTAGACCACTTATATGCAGGACAGCTTAAATTTAAGCTGAAAGCAGATTGGCCAGCCTATATGCGCGCGATGTATATACCTATTTTCTTATTCTTTGGTATTTTGCTTGCTGTGGGGATGATTTTGGCTTTGTCAGGACAGTTAAGTCGAAATCCTGCACAGTTGCTTTGGTTGTTTTTAGCGGTTTATCTGCTGGGGTTGTTTTTAATTTGGCCGCTGATGTCGGCGCGAATTTTTATCACTACATGGAACAATACCAGTATCAGTGGTAGTGAATTTCAGACCGATTGCGGGCAGTGGCATTATACTTGGATTGTGGTGACCAATTGGATTGTGAAAGTTCTGAGTTTGGGGTTAATGACTCCATGGGCAGCCATTCGTTTATATCGCTATCAGGTTGAGTCTTTAAGTCTACATTTAAAAAATGATCCAGATTTGATGATCAATAAACTGCAAGCCGAACATAGCGCACTTGCAGAAGAAATCAGTGATATTTTTGATATTGATGTTTCGCTGTAAGGTGGGAGAGAGATATGGCGGCACAGGTCGTGGATGTGGTGTTTTATGATGGCGTGGTATCTAAACCATGGCCAGCCAAAATCTCGCCTATTGATGCTCAGTCAGTACTCATTTGTTATGGTGAGAATTTACAACAACAACGGCGCTATCATTATCAAGACATGATGTTGGTAGGCGCACTGGGTAAAATTCAGCCTGTCATTGAACTTAAAGACGATGCACGTATTGAGTTTTCTCAAGCATTGCCTGAATGGTTTCAACTACGAAATAAACAGCTGCAGCATTCCATCTGGAAATTGGAACGCACACCAAGTCTGATTGTATTTAGTCTGGTTTTTGTGTTGTTGATGGTATTTGCCACTGTGCAATGGGGCATCCCAAGCGCATCCAGATACGTTGCCTTTCAATTGCCTGCGAATACCTTAAATCAAATTGGTGATAAAGCAGAGCGTTATATTTTAGATATGACTGCCCCTAGTCAATTGCCTACAGCGCGTCAGCAGAAAATTCTGAAAGATTATCGCAAGCTCATTGCAGAAGATACACCTGCTAAAGTGCTGTTTCGACAAGGTAATCGCTTAGGAGCGAATGCTTTGGCAATTCCGAATAACACTATTATTTTGACCGATGAGTTGGTGGAATTGGCGCAGAATGATCAGGAAATTTTTGGTGTGTTGGCGCATGAACAAGGGCATTTGGCAGAAAGACACAGCTTGCAACAAGCCTTATCGAGCTTAGGGTTTAGTATTATTTTGCTTGCGATTACAGGAGATGGTACAGATTTAGTTTCGACCTTGCCTGTGGCGCTCGTGGGGGCAAGTTATTCACGTAATTTTGAATCTGAAGCAGATCATTATGCTCTAAATACCATGCACGCTCAGGGCATTCCAACCATTCATTTTGCTCATTTTTTGGAGCGTTTGGCACAAGATACAGGAGAAGACATCGGCAAAAGTCCTTTGGATTTTTTGCAAAGCCATCCTGCAACACAAAAACGTATTCAAGCAGTCAAGGATTTTGAGCAGACGCAGCGTTTAGCGCCTTAACATCAATCAGTTAGTGTTGTTGCCAAACCGCGTTCAATTCTGTTTGTCCCATACGACTTAAATGGTCAAGCACGACTTGTTCGAGGTAACTTAAATCTGTTTCAGCATCTTTGGCTTGAATTTCAACCACAAGCTTATGTGTTTGAGGCGTGAGCAGAATTGTGGCGCTTGGCATCATAATTTGGTATTGGCTTGCATTTTCTACAACGTTAAATTTATGTTTCCAGTGGTTGAGTAGCCGCTTGGCAATGCGACTTGCTTGTGTTGTTTGAATATGGGCAGTACTATTCATCATCTGTTGAAACCAGCATTTTGTTTATATGAGTAAAGACCTTTACCATAACAAAGTCAGACTGAAAGAAAAGTGGAATCCTGCAACGGAGCGTTGCGGAAATAGAATTATCAAATTGGATGATGTAACTGAAGAATCGAACTGAATGATCCAATCGTAACAGAATCCACAACACCAAGCAGTGTTTGCTATAATGCGCCTCAATCCCAATATTCAGCCAGGTTCTCCCATGTCCAAGCCTTATTTAATTGCGCCGTCTATTTTATCTGCAGATTTTGCTCGTCTAGGCGAAGAAGTGGAAAATGTACTTCAGGCAGGTGCCGATGTGGTGCATTTTGATGTAATGGATAATCACTATGTGCCGAATTTAACTTTCGGCGCAGGTGTGTGTAAGGCATTGAAAAACTATGGTATTACTGCACCAATTGATGTGCATTTAATGGTAAAACCTGTAGACCGGATGATTGGTGATTTTCTTGAAGCGGGTGCAGACATTATCACGTTCCATCCTGAAGCTTCAGAGCATATTGACCGTTCATTGCAACTGATTAAATCGGGTGGAGCAAAAGCGGGTTTGGTATTTAACCCTGCTACACCGCTACATTATTTAGATTATGTACTTGATAAAGTCGATCAGATTTTACTTATGAGTGTGAACCCGGGTTTTGGTGGGCAAAAATTCATTCCAATGACTTTAGAGAAATTACGTCAGGCACGTCAAATCATTGATGCTTCAGGTCGTGATATTCGTTTAGAAGTTGATGGCGGTGTAGGACCTGCCAATATTCGTGAAATTGCAGAAGCGGGTGCAGATATGTTTGTTGCAGGTTCAGCAATTTTTGGCAAGCCAGACTATAAAACAGTGATTGATGACATGCGCGCTGAATTGGCAAAAGTTGGCGCAGTCGAAGTATAAGTTTCTACAATCACAAGGTCTTAAGCTGTGGATAACTTTGTAGATAACTGTATGGATATCTATGTTGATAACACTATGGATAAGCCGATTAATTTATAAACATTGGTACATCAATTGTTTGTGACTTATACAAAATAAGTATAAAAAGGATTCAATAGAATCCTTTTTGTATATTTTAAATACACTGAATTTGTTTGGTATTTGCTCAGGTAGTCATAAAAATAAGTTGCTTAATATATAACTTGATTGTTTTAGTTGGCTTTTTAATCGCACCGATTCACTCAGTTTTTCAATGCAAAAGTTATTGTGTATAAGTGGGGCTTGAATTATATTGAGCGAGTTGTAGATTGTGGATTGCGCTTGGCAAAAATGTTCAATTCTTGCGCAATTTCAGGTTTACATCTTTCATACTCAGGAATTCATTTAGTGCTGACTCAACCCTACAAACAAATGTGGTTTGTTATCCTGATGGCATTTGTCATGGGGTGGAGTGGTATTGTCAGTGCTGCGGTAAAACCTGCACACAATTGGATGATGTCAAATCATGCAGCAGGGTCTGAGCTTCTACATTCTGCAACCGCAGTGCCTATAGTGACATCTTTAGTAGATTGTCATACGACAGCTTTGCAAATGCATCCTGAAACCAAGCAGCATTTATCTGGGCATGATTCCAATGCCAACAGCATCTCAGTCAGCACACATCTGCAACGGATACCGATTTAAATGCGGCAGGTTGTTATGGCTCGGCTGAATTTTCTACTGCCAACATGAATTGTCAGGACTGTGTGCAGTTGCATTGTCAAAGCTTAAACAGTGTGTTGAATGTGCAAGTTCCTGAACTGACTCAACCTGCAGCACTCACATCTGTCAATATTCTATTGCCTGCTTATCACGCTCAACATTTACTTGGTCATTGGCAGCAAATTTTACGTCCACCCAAAGCTTAATCCTAAATTCAAAACACTTTTAAGTTTTATTTTAAGGATTAAGTCATGTCTAAATTTTATCAGCCTACGCTGTTTTTAACAGTCTGTGCATTGTATTCGAGTTCTGCGTTTGCCGCGGTCAAGGTATATCACCTGACCATTGCAGAACAAACAGTCAATATCACGGGAAAACCTGTTCAACGCATTACGGTCAATGGGCAGTTTCCTGCGCCTGCACTCGAATTTGAAGAGGGTGATGAGGCGGTAATTCACGTTAATAATCAATTGAAAAATCAGGATTCATCTATTCATTGGCATGGTTTATTACTGCCGGGTTTGATGGATGGTGTGCCTGGATTTAATGGTTTTCAAGGGATTAAGCCACAAGGGCATTTTGTGTATCGGTTTAAAGTGCGCCAAAGTGGCACCTATTGGTATCACGCACATTCCAAAGGTCAGGAACAAGATGGCCTATACGGTTCATTGGTGATTCATCCTAAAGCCAAGCCAGCTGTAAACACACATGAATACACCGATCGTGATTGTGGTGCTGCTGTCAGATTTTCATGAAAAATCTAGCAATCAAATTCAGAAAGATTTAAAAATTTCAGCCGAGTTTTATCAAAATCAGCGTGAAACGTTAGGTGATGTTTGGCGTCAAATACAGCGTGATGGACTAAAAGCCACATGGTCAGACCGTAAAATGTGGAATCAGATGCGCATGCTGAAAACTGACCTTTCCGATGTCACAGGCTATACTTTTTTAATGAATGGCAAGACACCTGAACAGAATTGGACAGGTGCATTCAAGCCAAATGAAAAAGTACGTTTACGTTTTATCAACGCCTCTGCGATGTCATTTTATGATGTGCGGATTCCAAACTTAAAAATGACAGTGGTCAGTGCAGATGGTCAGCCAGTCAAACCTGTCACTGTAGATGAGTTTCGTATCGGAACTGCAGAAACCTACGATGTGATTGTTGAACCTCAAGCAGCGCACTATCAAATTGAAGCAGAATCGATAGACCGCTCAGGTTTTGCTGTGGGTAGTTTGCAGAATGAACTTCATTCTGCATCATCAAATCTACAGCTGCCCGCAGCGCGTCCGCGTGCTTTACTCACCATGCAAGATATGGGGCATGCCACAGAACATGCAGATGATCATTCCAAAATGAATCATGCAGCGATGTCTGAGATGGACCATTCCAAGATGAATCATGCAAAGATGTCAGAAATGGATCACTCCAAAATGAATCATGTAGCGATGTCGGAAATGGATCATTCCAAAATGAACCATGCAACGATGCATGAAATGGATCATTCCAAGATGAATCATGCAGCAATGTCGGAGATGGATCATTCCAAGATGAATCATGCAGCGATGTCGGAAATGGATCATTCCAAGATGAACCATGTAGCGATGTCAGAAATGGATCATTCCAAGATGAATCATGCGGTAATAGATCATTCCAAGATGAACCATGCAACAATGTCTGAAAATACGCATACACAATATGGCATGCCTTCAGTAGAACACAAAAATGCGGTGGTATATGGATGGGCAAATGCTTCTACACCTGCGGGGCATAAGGCCTTGAACTATGAAGATTTGAAATCGCTGCAGCTACAACCAGACACACGTAAACCTAGCAGTGAATTGGTCGTGCGTTTAGGTGGTACGATGGAGCGTTATATCTGGACAATCAACGGCAAGAAATTTAGTGACGCCACACCGCTCAAGGTGAAATATGGTGAACGTATTCGGATCAAATTTATCAATGACAGTATGATGGCGCATCCGATGCATTTACATGGCATGTTTATGCAGTTGGAAAATGGTCAAACGGCAGCAGAAATGCCGAATAAACACACCTTAATTGTGCCGCCAGGTAAAACTGTAACAGCACTGCTTACTGCAGATGAATTAGGTGAATGGGCCATACATTGTCATTTGCTCTATCACATGAGTGCAGGAATGATGAACAAATTGATTGTGGCACAGGTCAGCGATAATGAACCGCTTTCTACCACAGCAATTCAGGCGACTCAAACCTCTTCAGCGACAGCGCAAAAAGGAGCAGCACATGCACAACACTAATCTTTTTGCGAAAACAGTTTTGAGTATTTTTGTCTGCTGCATCAGCTCAGTTGGGTTGGCAGCAACAGAGGCGCATAGCGCACATGGCAGTTCCGCAAAGGTTGCAGCAATCGCAGCTAAGGTAAATACTCAATCGCATCAATCGCATCAATCGCATCAATCGCATCAATTTGCTTCGCTCTTGCAAGAGTCGCAGTCACACGATCATCGTAAAGAACATGGCGCGCAAGTATATGCGGTGAGCACTTTAGATACGCAATGGCAAGTGAATGATCATGCCGAGGGAGTGCTCAAATCTAAATTACAAACTCGTATTGGAACCGATGAAAACAAGTTGTTTTTGAAAATTCATAGCGATAAACACGAATCACAAGCAACTGAATATGATGTCAAGTTGTTATACAGTCGTGTGATTTCGGATTTTTGGGATGTGCAAGCAGGTGTGCGTTATCGCCATGAAGTGAATCAGCAAGAGCATCAAATAGACCGAGAAGATAAGTTTGACGCTGTGTTTGGCTTACATGGTTTAGCTCCATATTTTTTTGAAACCGATGCTTATTTTTATTTGGGTGAGGATCAATATGCGGCTTTGAGTTCGGAAACCACACGGGATCTGTTATTGACTCAGAAATTGATTGCACAACCTTATTTAGATGTAGATGTTATTCTGCAGGATGATGCCAAATATGCGAAAAAAACAGGACTCAACCGTGCGGCTGTGGGTGTGGCAATGCGTTATGAAATCAGCAAGAACATCATGCCGTATATCAGTGCAGGTTATGAATATACGAAAGGCAATCAACAAACTGCTTGGCAGTCAGCAGCTGATTCCGAGCAGAGCGGCTTATATGCGATAGGCTTGCGTCTCAGGTTTTAATGATTACGACAATTATCGCTGCAACTTCTAAATAGAATAGATTGTCCCTAAATACATAGGCTTGGTTTATACTGAGCCTATTGTATTTTTGGGTGTGGCGTATGTCTTCATCAACTCAAGATCCTCAATCGAATCAAGATAAAAACTCAGAAAACCAAAATCTAAACAATGCTGGCTGTGGTCTGTCTTACGATACAAAAAAATCCTGTGCGGATCAAAATAGCGTTACATCTGCCATGACTACTCAAACAGATAAAGCAACAGTCTTATATTCATAACTTTTGAGTCCGTGCGTAAGTTGCATACCATATAAAATGAATGGTGGTGCAGATGAACAAATGGTACGGATTGCTTTAGCAGACTATAATAATATTGCAGCCTTATCTTTTGATTTGCCTGCGCGACTGTTAATCGTTTACCACAGCAACCAATATGTCACAGAAATTAGCTATAAATTATGGGCATTGGGTTTGGGTGCTGTGTTGCAACAGACTGAAGCCAATACACAAACTGAACTACCTGTATCTAACAGTGCTGCACAACAAAAAGTGCTGTATGCCTTGCTTGGCATTAATGCTGCTATGTTTTTAGTGGAATTAATCGCAGGTTTAATTGCATCTTCGACTGGGTTAATTGCTGACTCCTTAGATATGTTTGCTGATGCTGCTGTGTATGGTTTGGCTTTATTTGTCGTGGGTCAATCCGCCAAGAAACAGCTCAAAGCTGCGCATTTGTCTGGTTGGGTACAACTGGGTTTGGCTGCACTGGTTATTTTTGATGTTCTGCGCCGTTTCTTCTTGGGCAGTGAGCCTGAATCCATATTGATGATGGGTATTGGCGCTGTAGCATTGCTGGCAAACGTCACCTGTTTATGGCTGATTTCAGGGCATAAGGATGGCGGAACCCACATGCAGGCCAGTTATATTTTTTCCGCCAATGATGTAATTGTTAATTTAGGTGTGATTATCGCGGGCGGTTTGGTGATGCTCACATGCTCGAATTATCCAGACCTGATTATTCGCTTAATTGTGGCCATGTTTGAGTTGAATGATGCGCGCAAAATTTTAAGTTTAAAATAGAGGGGTCATCGCTGCACGGTGGCTTAAATTTTAACAGGAGGAACGACCTCCCTTGTTTGGGTTTTGGGAAATAGGCAAAGTGACTGACACTCGACAAGAAAAATCATCAGGGCGGCCTGATTTCATGATATTGAAGGAGGGCGTTATGGCCTGGTTGATGTTGATATTGGCGGGTATTTTTGAAGTGGTTTGGGCATATTCCATGAAGTTGTCTGACGGCTTTAGTAAATTAACGCCTAGCATTGTGACGCTCTTTTTTATGATTTTAAGTTTTGCGCTTTTGGCCTATGCGATGCGTACTTTACCATTGGGCACGGCTTATACGATTTGGACAGGTATTGGCGCAGTCGGTTCATTTTTAGTGGGTATTTTTGTGTTAGGCGAACCTGCCAGTGCTATGCGTATGTTGGCTGCAGTTCTGATTATTTCCGGTCTGGTGTTGATGAAAATTTCATCTACATAATTGGGAATGTGGTTGTTTGGTATGTGCGTGCAATCACAGATCGGTTCGAGTTAAAACAGGGTGAGCTGATACCCTACCTGCTTGAGGAGAAAAATAATGCAATTGGCATTTACTGAAATGGACACTCCTGTAAGCGTGCTTAAATTGGTGGCTCACGATCACGCATTGGTTGCGGTAATGTGGGATAACGAAGATCATAAACGGGTACGTTTAGCCAGTTTAGTTCGACAAGATGATCATCCAATTTTGCTCAAAACTCAGCAGCAACTCCAAGAGTATTTTGCAGGTCAGCGTCAGCAATTTGATGTGCCTCTTGATTTTGAAGGCACTGAATTTCAGAAGAAAGTTTGGCAGGCATTATTAAGCATTCCTTTTGGGGAAACTCGCAGTTATAAGCAAATTGCCGAACAGGTCGGTAGTGTGAATGCGATGCGTGCTGTAGGGGCGGCAAATGGTAAAAATCCAATTTCGATTATTGTACCGTGTCATCGTGTGGTGGGTGCAAGTGGAAAGCTAGTAGGCTTTGCAGGCGGGTTGGATAATAAAGCGATTTTGTTAAGATTAGAATCTTCAAATTCAAAAGTTTAAATTACTGCGATTCAACAACAATTTTGATCATAATAAAGAAGAGCAGGGGAAATGTTAAAAACATTATTGTGGCAGTTTTGGTGGCTTATTCTGCTGGTTGCAGGGGTAGGACTGATCAAAATTTTCAAACCGTTTCTTAAGGGAAAGGCAGGAGAACTCGCAGTAAGTGCGCATGTGAAGTTGTATCTAGATGAACATTATATCTTGTTGAATGATGTAACTCTGCCTGATGAGTCCACAGGAACAACTCAAATAGATCATATTTTATTGAGTCCTTTTGGAATTTTTGTGATTGAAACAAAAAACTATAAAGGTTGGATTTTTGGTGGAGAACGCCAAAAAGTATGGACACAAAAAATTTATAAAAAGACCTATAAATTTCAGAATCCTGTCTATCAGAACTATAAGCATATAAAAGTTTTGGAATCAGTATTAAGCGATATTATCGAGCCTGAATATCTGCATTCTGTGATTGTATTTATGCCAGACTGTGAGTTTAAGACCCATTTGCCCAACAATGTTTTTAAAGGTAGTGCATGGGTTGAGCATGTCAAAGGTTTTCGGCATGAAGTTATTTCACCGATGAAACTGAAACGCATTCAACTAAGAATTGAAAAAGAACTACTCGATAAGTCTTGGAAAACCCATCGTCAGCATGTCGAAAATTTAAAACAACGGCACAAACATTAAAAAAGTTGCAATAAAAAACCCTGATACAGTGTGATCAGGGTATGAAAGAGTTGAACGTTAAATACTAAAACCTTTTCGGAATTTTCTGTCCATTCGGTACAGGCGTTTCCGCAATTTTAAGCACACCAAACAGCCAAGTTTCTGCATGTTGTACCGCTTGTTTCAGTTGATCTCCTAATGCCAAGCGACCTGCAATAAAACTCGCCAAAGAACAGCCTGAACCGTGATATTCACCTTCAAGACGTGGACAGCGGGTTTCGGAAACCATTTCATTGTTCATATACAGCGCATTACGAATGTGATCAGGGGTATCTTCATGCCCACCTTTGACCAAAACAGCCTGCGCCCCCATGGCAAATAATTTAGCCGTTGCACGCTCTAAATCATCTTCACCCGTTAAAGCGCGTAATTCCACAGTATTTGGCGTGATTAACGTCGCCAGTGGAATTAACTCGACAAATGCCTGAACCAACGTCGCTTGATCTCCTAAAGAACCACCACTATTGGCAACCAAAACAGGGTCAAGCACATATAAATAATCAGGATGCGCACGTAAAAAATCTGCCAGTGCTGCAATATTGTCAGTGGTGCCCAACATGCCGGACTTTACAACTTTAATGGGCAAATCATTCACCACCGCATTGGCTTGTGCCAACAACAACTCTTTAGAGGTGGCTTCAAAGCCAAACACTTGCTGAGAGTTTTGAATAGTCAGTGCTGTGCAGGCAATCGCTGCATGTGCACCGCTATTGCCAACGGCTTCAATATCAGCCTGTAAACCAGCACCACCCGAAGGGTCTAAACCAGAAAAACAAAGTACTGTTGGTCGCACACACATATCCTTCATTGCTTATATTTACGTTAGTATAGGCAACTTTGTAATAACTCTCGATAGTCATTTGTACTGATAGGCATGGATTGTGATTAACACCCTTTTAATTGATTTGGATGGCACGTTGACCGACCCGAAAGAGGGCATTACCGCTTCTGCACGCTATGGTTTGGCAAAAGTTGGGCATCCTATTGCAGATATGGAAAATATTGACTGGATTATTGGGCCTCCCTTAAAAGCCTCTTTGGCAAAATTACTCAATGTAGATGTGCATGACGTATTGGCAGAGCAAGCCTTAGCAGGCTATCGAGAGCGTTTTGCTGCAACAGGCTTGTTTGAAAATCACGTCTTTGAAGATGCTGCCGCAACCTTGGCAGCTTTAAAACAACAAGGCTATAAACTGTTTTTAGCAACAGCCAAGCCTGAAATTTATGCACGCCAAATATTGGATCACTTCGATTTATTGCAATATTTTGAATATCCCTATGGTAGTGAACTGAATGGCGAGCGTACCCATAAAGCAGACCTTATTCACTATATTTTGCAGCAAGAACAATTGCAACCTGAACAATGTTTAATGATTGGAGATCGTGAACACGATGTTTTCGGTGCGCGAGCCAATGGCATCGATTGTGTTGCAGTCGAGTATGGCTATGGTTCGGCTCAGGAGCTAGATTTGGCTGCACCAAAATACAGAATTCAGTGTTTTGCGCAAATTTTGTCGGTAGTCGAAAAATTACCTTAATTGGGGGCTATATCTGTTTGCACTTTTACCGCAGAGTTTTAGGCAGGATCATGCTTCAATATTTATATCCAGATTGAGAGGGAAGTTATGATGAAGCAAAGCAGTCAATCGATGACTTTTGTAGCAGTTTCAGTGTTCTTGACGGCATGTGTAAATAGCATACCCACACCTACACAGTCCGCAGCACAGGTCGAAATGTACACATCATTGCAACATCGTCAGTGTGAGCCTGACTCTGGTTTAACTGTTGCTGAGATTAGCCAACGTTTGCAGCAGGCACAGATTCAGGTATATCAGGCTCGTGTGGGTTCAGATGGAAGAATGTATGCACAAGTCTGTGGTGGGGCAGATGGACGAATTGCCATCGTGACTATTCCTCAATCTCAGCAGAAACAAGCAGAAGCCTTAGGGTTTAAGTCTTATCACGCAATCCAATCTATCAAAAATAAATAAGGCTGGAGTCAAAAAAAAACCTCAGTTCATATAGAGCTGAGGTTTTTTCTAACTCAATTGGAATTGAGTTAAGTTGGACGTATCTAGATGTTGCGGTTTAACGCTTAGAATTGCGGCTTAACCACCACTAAAATCACAATTGCCAGTAACAAAACTGTTGGCATTTCATTGAAGAATCGCCAAAACTTATGTGATTTATAATGTGCATTGCCAATTAGTTTTTGGCGGTAATAGCCACAAACCAAGTGATAAATCACCAATAAACCGACTAATCCCACTTTCAGGTAAAACCATAACGCATCGTGGTAATTCTGGGTCGCATCACCCCAATCTACCAAAAAGTGTGCCGTAATGAGGGTGGCAATCATAGATGGCCACATAATCCCTCGGTACAACTTGCGTTCCATGATTTCAAAACGCTGATGGCTCAGCGTATCTTCACTCATGGCATGGTAAACATATAAACGTGGTAGGTAGAACAATGCAGCGAACCAACAAACCACAGCAATAATATGTAATGCTTTTACCCATAAAAAAGCATCAGAAGGTGCATCCATCGATCATCCTATGGAGATTATTCATCCCACTTCTTGAAAATAAGGCAGGCATTTACGCCGCCAAAACCGAAACTGTTACTCATCACAGTATTCAATTTTGTGTCACGTTTTTCAAGTACGATATCAAATGGTTTTGCGCCTTCATCTAGTTCAGTAACGTTGATGTTTGGTGCAATAAAGTCGTTTTGCATCATCAAGACAGAGTAAATTGCTTCTTGAACACCAGCGGCGCCCAAGCTGTGACCTGTCATTGACTTCGTAGAGCTAAGTGCAGGAACTTGACCTTCGCCAAACGCACGTTCCATCGCTTTTAATTCTGTTACATCACCCGCAGGGGTAGAAGTACCATGTGTGTTCACATAGTCAATTTTTTCTACACCGTGTTGTTTTGCTTCGTCTAAAGCCATCAAGATACAACGTGTTGCACCTTCGCCGCTTGGAGCAACCATGTCTGCACCGTCAGAGTTTGCAGCATACGCAACCACTTCAGCTAAAATGTTTGCACCACGTGCTTGAGCGTGTTCAAGTGATTCAAGCACCACAAAACCACCACCACCAGCAATCACGAAACCGTCACGGTCTGCAGAATACGGACGAGATGCTGTTTCTGGAGTGTCGTTGTATTTAGAACTCAATGCACCCATCGCATCAAACAATAAGCTTTGTGACCAGTGATCTTCTTCACCGCCACCTGCTAGCATTAAATCTTGTTTACCCAATTGAATGAGGTTGTAGGCATAACCAATTGCATCGGCAGAAGTTGCGCATGCACTGGTAATTGAGTGCGCAATACCTTGTAATTTGAATGCAACGCCCAAGTTTGCCGTAATCGTGTTTGACATGTTGCGCGGTACGAAGAATGGACCAATTTTACGCGCACCTTTTTCTTCAAGCAGCTCAATCATTTCTGCAACAGATGCTGTAGAGTTACCGCCTGAACCACCTGCGATACCGTAACGTGGGTTGCCTGCTAAATCTTCTTGCTTTAAGCCCGCGTGTTCAATGGCATCTACTGCAGCGTTGTAAGCGTACATCGCACACACGCCCATAAAGCGTTTTAATTTACGGTCAATGTGGTCAAAGTTTTGTTCAGCTGCTGCACTTACGTGGCTTTTGAAATTAAGTTCAGCATAAGTTGGGTTGGAACGTGTCCCAGAAATACCGTTTTGTAAAGAATGAGTCACAGCTTCTAAAGTATTACCAATGCACGAGTTAATGCCCATGCCGGTGATTACAACACGTTTCATCTACAGATCCCTTTTATGGTGATAATGTCGAGCCGAACACCGTAATTGCCAAGCAATCGCTGATACGGTATGACTCATGTCTTACAATTGCGTTCATAATAGCAGAAAGAATTTTGAATTCTTATGGCAAATATGATGCCACTTTGCAAGGAAGATCAAACTGCAGTGAAGCGGCGAATGAGATGCAGGAAGCCAACCAAAAGATACACAATCATATTGAGATAAACTTAGACTACACCTAGTATTTACCTATAAATCATAGAAATTAAAAATGAGGAGTAAGAATGTCAGATTCCAACAATAAACAATCAAGCGGATTCTTCTCGAATGCGATTGGGGTGGCTAAAAAGCTCAGTAGTACAGGCATCCATGTATTGCAGCAAGTTGCACCGGTTGCTGTAGCAAAGGATGAGCACAGTGCAAAATCAGGGCAAATTATTGAAGGTCAGGCGCGTAGTTTTAGTGCTTTTCAAGCACGTCAATATGATAATCCTCAACACATGCTCAGACAGCACGTGCCACAAGTTTCACGTCAGCTTTTAGGTCGTCACTATAACCGCGTCAATCAGGTGGCAAGTTTTGTGTCGCCCGATTTTTCCGATAAAATTTCAGATTATTTATTTGATCAGTTGAATAGTTTTACTTCCAATATTAGCTCAGTTGATGATGTGCTTGATCAGGCTGGTGTACGTGATTTAGAAGAATTGACTCAAGATGTGGATCGTTCTAAACGAATTAGTCAGGCACTCGCAGAACAAAATAAATGGATTGCATCACTGCAAGGCGCATTAACAGGTGCAACGGGAGTGATTGGCTCAACCATTGATGTGCCTGCATCTATTGTGATGTCTTTGCGTACCATTTATCAGGTGGGGCGTGCCTACGGTTTTGAACTGAATAAAGATACCGAGCAAGAAATTGTTCAGTTTATTTTTAAACAAATTGATTTAGGTGTCATTGCAGAAAAGCAAGCAGTGTTGATGGGGTTAAAAACCTTATCCAATATGCTGCAAACTCATGATGTGCATCAACTACAGAATATGCTCGGTTCAAGCAATGATTATGAGGCATTAAAGAAATACTTCTTGAATGAGCAAGGTCAAGTCAAATGGTCTTGGTTGAACCATGTACCTAAGTTTTCCATGTTGAATAAACTCACGCCTGTAGCAACCGCATCGGTGAGTGCAGTATATAGCTGGAAATTAGTTGAGGATGTGCATCAAAAGGCACAGCAAGTGTTTTCAAATGCTCGCAGCTATTTAATTCAGCATAAAGACAGCAATTTATCTGCCATTCATGCTTATGAAAAATCATTAGAATTACTGGCACAGGCTGCGCCTAAACTCTTGGAACAATTGAAGGGCAATGAAGCCAAACATGCGCAAGATGCTTTGGTAGAGGGGCAAGAGCGCGCGGAATCTGCACCGTCAGATGCTCTAGTGCAAACCTTATCAGACCATGAAAGTATTCGAACGGTAAAAGTGCAGAAAAAATCGGACAAAGTGGAAACAACGGCAGCACAGCGAGATGAAAATATTCAGCAAGGTTTAGTAGAACTGGCAGATCAAATGCTAGAGCCACATGCTGAAGTTGCACCGCAAAAACCAGCTGTACCTGCTGATGAAATTGATGAATATATGCTAGAAGATGCTTTGGAGCCTGTGAAAGATTCAACCCAAATGGCTGAAACTGTTTCAGATAATTCAGTAACATCAAGCAAAGAAACTGCAAGGCAGGTTACAAAAAAACCGAGAACTCGTACAAGTACTCGCAAGCCAAAAGCTGAATAAAAACAAGTGATAAGTAGAAATTGGGTTGGTGTTTTAACTGCCTATGCAATATTGACCATTATTCTATCTTCGCTTACAATTGCATGCCCTCAAAAAGTAGTATGTTTTGGGGCTTTTTAATAACGGGAGAATTGCCACATGGCAACAACAAATCAGTTGATCCGTAAGGGTCGTACGACTTTGGTTGAAAAATCAAAAGTTCCTGCGTTGAAGGCTTGTCCACAACGTCGTGGTGTTTGTACACGTGTTTACACAACTACACCTAAAAAACCTAACTCAGCAATGCGTAAAGTTTGCCGTGTGCGCTTAACTTCAGGTTTTGAAGTTTCTAGCTACATCGGTGGTGAAGGTCACAACCTACAAGAGCACAGCGTTGTTCTTATCCGTGGTGGTCGTGTTAAAGACTTACCAGGTGTACGTTACCATACCGTTCGTGGTTCTTTAGACTGTGCTGGCGTGAAAGATCGTAACCAGTCGCGTTCTAAATACGGTGCTAAACGTCCTAAGAAATAATCTTTTAAAGATTAAGCTCTTAGTTCGTAGAACTGCAATCCTTTATCGTCTCGCTTGTCTGATTTCTGCATTTAATTTTGTGAAATTCAAGCGACGTGTAGTAAGGCCAGCGAAATGCACACGACACTTTGTGCTACGGCTGGATCACCCTGAAGTGTCATATTTATAGGTAGTTTAAAATGCCAAGACGTCGCGTAGTCGCTGCTCGTGAAATCCTTCCGGATCCTAAATTCAGCAGCCAAACAATCGCTAAATTCATGAACCACGTAATGCAAGATGGTAAAAAATCTATTGCTGAAAGTATCGTTTACGGTGCTTTAGACCGCGTTCAAGAAAAATCTAAAGTAGACCCAGTTGAATTTTTTGAAGCTACGCTTGAAAAAGTTCGTCCAATGGTCGAAGTAAAAGCACGCCGTGTTGGTGGTGCTACTTATCAAGTTCCTATGGAAGTACGCCCATCCCGTCGTACTGCTTTAGCGATGCGTTGGTTGGTAGATGCTGCTGCTAAGCGTTCTGAAAAAACTATGGCTTTACGTCTTGCTGGTGAGTTGCTTGATGCATCTGAAGGTAAAGGCGCAGCGGTTAAAAAACGTGATGACGTGCATCGTATGGCTGAAGCCAACAAAGCATTCTCTCACTACCGCTTCTAAGCGACTAAAACAGGCCCTAATCAGGAGGGTGATGAATCGGTTGTCACTGAATTGTCATCAAATCGCTTTAAGTTGCTAGGCAGCTTAAAGCGTCCTGTTTTAAACAACAAAATTTAGGAATGCTAGAAATCATGGCACGTCAAACCCCAATTTCTCGTTATCGTAACATTGGTATCTCTGCGCATATTGATGCGGGTAAAACCACCACTACAGAACGTATTTTGTTCTACACAGGTGTATCTCACAAAATTGGTGAAGTACACGATGGTGCAGCAACAATGGACTGGATGGAGCAAGAGCAAGAGCGTGGTATTACCATTACTTCTGCTGCTACTACTACCTTCTGGTCAGGTATGTCTAAGCAATTCCCTGAACACCGTATTAACGTAATTGATACACCGGGACACGTTGACTTCACTATTGAAGTTGAGCGTTCTATGCGTGTTCTTGATGGTGCATGTATGGTTTACTGTGCTGTAGGTGGTGTACAACCTCAGTCTGAAACTGTATGGCGTCAAGCAAACAAATACCAAGTACCTCGTTTAGCATTCGTGAACAAGATGGACCGTACAGGTGCAAACTTCTTCCGTGTTGTTGAGCAAATGAAGACACGTTTAGGCGCGTCTCCAGTACCTGTAGTCATTCCTATTGGTGCTGAAGAAAACTTCCAAGGCGTAATCGACTTGATCGAAATGAAAGCGATCATTTGGGATGAAGCGTCACAAGGTATGAAGTTTGAGTACGGTGAGATTCCAGCTGATCTTCAAGCGACTGCTGAAGAATGGCGTACAAACATGGTTGAAGCTGCTGCTGAAGCTTCTGAAGAGCTCATGGATAAATACCTAGAAGAAGGCGAACTATCTAAAGAAGATATCGTTGCTGGTCTACGTATTCAAACTTTGGCTTGTCAAATTCAACCAATGCTTTGTGGTACAGCATTCAAAAACAAAGGTGTTCAACGTATGTTGGACGCAGTAATTGAATTCTTGCCATCACCTACAGAAGTGAAAGCAATTGAAGGTGTTCTTGACGACAAAGCTGAAACTAAAGCGATTCGTGAAGCATCTGACGAAGCTCCGTTCTCTGCACTTGCGTTCAAAATCATGAACGACAAATTCGTAGGTAACTTAACGTTCGTTCGTGTTTACTCTGGTGTTCTTAAGCAAGGTGATTCTGTTTATAACCCAGTTAAATCTAAACGTGAGCGTATCGGTCGTATCGTGCAAATGCACGCGAACGATCGTCAAGACGTTGAAGAAATCCGTGCGGGTGATATCGCTGCATGTGTAGGTCTCAAAGACGTAACTACAGGTGATACACTGTGTGATGAGAAAAACATCATTACACTAGAGCGTATGGAATTCCCAGAGCCAGTAATTGCATTGGCTGTTGAGCCAAAAACGAAAGCTGACCAAGAAAAAATGTCAATAGCTTTAGGTCGCTTGGCGAAAGAAGACCCATCATTCCGCGTTCGTACAGACGAAGAGTCAGGTCAAACAATCATCGCTGGTATGGGTGAACTTCACCTTGACATCATCGTTGACCGTATGAAACGTGAATTCAACGTTGAAGCGAACATTGGTAAACCAATGGTTGCTTACCGCGAAACAATCAAAAAGACTGTTGAGCAAGAAGGTAAGTTCGTACGTCAAACTGGTGGTAAGGGTAAATTCGGTCACGTATACGTACGTTTAGAGCCGCTTGATCCTGAATCTGGTAAAGAATACGAATTCGCTGAAGAAGTTGTAGGTGGTGTAGTACCTAAAGAGTTCTTCGGTGCAGTAGACAAAGGTATCCAAGAACGTATGAAGAATGGTGTCTTGGCTGGTTACCCAGTTGTAGGCATTAAAGCGACATTATTCGACGGTTCTTACCACGATGTCGACTCTGACGAACTATCGTTCAAAATGGCAGGTTCTTACGCGTTCCGTGACGGTTTCATGAAAGCAGATCCTGTTCTTCTTGAGCCAATCATGAAAGTTGAAGTAGAAACTCCAGAAGACTACATGGGCGATATCATGGGTGACTTAAACCGTCGTCGTGGTATAGTTCAAGGCATGGACGACTTACCTGGTGGTACTAAAGCAATTCGTGCTGAAGTTCCTCTTGCAGAAATGTTTGGTTACGCAACTCACATGCGTTCTATGTCTCAAGGTCGTGCGACTTATTCTATGGAATTTGCTAAATATGCTGAAACTCCACGTAACGTGGCAGAGGGTATCATTGCTAAATTCCAGTCTGGTGGTAAAAAAGGTGACGACGAGTAATCTTTCGATTACTATAAGCGCAAACTAATTTATAGTTAAAAAACCTAATGCTCATGGAGTGATCCTCCATGAGTTGTTTTAAAAAGGAAGATCTCATGGCTAAGGCTAAGTTCGAACGTAATAAGCCACACGTTAACGTGGGCACAATCGGTCACGTTGACCATGGTAAAACAACTTTAACAGCTGCAATTGCAACTGTATGTGCAAAAAAATTCGGTGGTGAAGCGAAAGACTACGCTGCAATCGACTCTGCACCAGAAGAAAAAGCACGTGGTATTACAATTAATACTTCTCATGTAGAATACGACTCTCCAACTCGTCACTACGCGCACGTAGACTGCCCAGGACACGCTGACTATGTTAAAAACATGATCACTGGTGCTGCTCAGATGGATGGTGCGATCCTTGTATGTGCTGCGACTGACGGTCCAATGCCACAAACTCGTGAACACATCCTTCTTTCTCGTCAGGTAGGTGTACCTTACATCGTTGTATTCTTGAATAAATGCGACCTTGTAGACGACGAAGAGCTTCTTGAGCTAGTTGAAATGGAAGTTCGTGAACTTCTTTCTACTTACGACTTCCCAGGTGATGACACTCCAGTTATCCGTGGTTCAGCGCTTCTTGCGCTTAACGGCGACGCTGGTCAATATGGTGAAGCTGCAGTTGAAGCGCTTGTTGAAGCGCTTGACACTTACATCCCAGAGCCAGTACGTGCAATCGACCAAGCATTCTTGATGCCAATCGAAGACGTATTCTCTATTTCTGGTCGTGGTACAGTGGTAACTGGCCGTGTAGAAACTGGTGTCGTGAAAGTAGGCGAAGAAGTTGAAATCGTAGGTATCAAAGATACAGTTAAAACAACTGTAACTGGCG
>DBIN01000059.1 GCA_002296655.1 Acinetobacter sp. UBA801 | reverse complement strand
ATATGAATGGTTTAATTAGGCAATATTTACCTAAAGGGATTGATTTAAATCAGGCAGATCAGCATTATTTAAATCAAGTTGCCATGTCACTGAATACTCGTCCTAGAAAAGCGTTAGATTGGCTTACACCATTAGAGAAATTTGCTCAGCTTGTTGATTATCATAAGACTTTTCAAACTGTCGCACCCCATGTTTGAATTCGCCCACCAACTGGTCTTGCTCACGACGCACAATCAAAATCATTTTGGCATGGGTTTTATAACCCACAATGCCATACACCACCACCGCGCCTGCCTCTTGTAAGACGTTAGCAACCATAATATTGGATTCTTCATCAAAACGTGCGCGCAGCTCAATCACGGCAGTGACTTCTTTACCATTGCGCGCGGCTTCTGCCAGTACCTGCACAATTTCAGAATCTGGGCCACTGCGATACAGCGTTTGCTTAATCGCCAACACATTTGGGTCTTTCGCCGCTTCTTTGAGTAAATTAATCACGGGCTGAAAAGAGTCAAATGGATGATGCAGTAACACATCCTGCTTTTTCAAAATCTCAAACATCGGCTTTTGCTTGCGAAATATTTTAGGAATCACAGGTGCAAAAGGGGCATATTTCAATTCAGGTCGGTCAAAACTACTGGTCAGACGCGACAGATTAATCGGCCCGCTAATCCGATATAGCTGCTGTTCATCTAAATCAAACTCGCTGAGCAAATAATCAATAATATCTTGCGGGCAATCATCTTCAATTTCTAAACGTACTGCACGCCCAAAACGACGTGAGGATAGTTCATCTTTTAAGGCGACTGCCAAATCATCAACATCTTCGGCCAAAATCAGGTCGGCATTGCGGGTCACCCGAAACGCATAGCAACCTGTGGCTTTCATGCCTGGGAATAGATCATTGATATGTTGTTGAATAATCGCAGTCAGGAAAATGTGTTCTGTTGCACTGCCTGCCACTTCTATTGGCAAATTGATTAAACGTGGCAAGGAGCGTGGCGCAGGCACAATCGCCATTTCAATTTCACGGCCAAAGGCATCTTTGCCTTGTAAGCTGACAATAAAATTCAGACTTTTATTGACCAAACGTGGAAATGGATGCGATGGGTCAAGGCTGATTGGCGTTAAAACAGGCTGTACCTGACGGGCAAAATAATCGGCAATCCACGCTTTATGTTTATCCAAAATGTCATGATATTGAATAAAGTGAATTCCTAAACTTTGCAGCTGCGGCAAAATGGCATAGTTTAAGGTGTCGTATTGCTGCTTCACCGCCTGATGCACTTTATCAGACAGTTCTGCCAAGACCTGTTCGGTCGGAATGGCATCTGGGGTACGGGTAATGGCATTCAAATCGAGTTGCTTCATTAAACCTGCAACGCGGATTTCAAAAAACTCATCTAAATTACGTGAAAAAATAATTAAAAAGTTCAACCGTTCTAAAATGGGTAAATCAGGGTCTAATGCTTGCGCCAAGACCCGACGGTTAAACTCAATTAAGGAAAGTTCACGATTAAAATAAGTATCAGATGAATGCTGAAAGTGTTCCATATCTTCTCTATGCTGCTTTGGGACAGTCTGCTTATTTCGCCTCTGTGCAGGCATGGTAGGTAGAGATTATGACAATCATGTTACACCCACAACCAATTGCAGAACATTTCGTTAGGATAAGGTCAATCTAAAAATTTGATTTTGTATGTTTTATCTTACATTCAATACATTTTTATAGCAAAACAGCACTTTTAGTGACTTCTTTTATCTTAAACCATGTATCTGACATTAATTTAAAATATCTGCACTTTGAATCCGCTGCACACCATGTGCCAGCATTTGTTGCCATGCTTGTTCTAAAGAGCCATTTAAATCAATCGCTTTGGTGGCATCTTCAATCACGTAGGTACTAAAACCCAACTCACAGGCATCTATCGCTGTCCAAGCCACACAAAAGTCGGTAGCTATGCCCACAATATAAACTGTATCAATTTCACGGGCTTTTAAATAGGCCGCCAAACCTGTGGTGGTTTTGCGGTCTGCTTCCATAAAGGCAGAATAACTGTCTATTTGCTCATGGAAACCTTTGCGAATAATCAATTGTGCTTTAGGCAAATCTAGGTCTGGGTGTAATTCGGCATCGAGTGTGCCCTGTACACAATGTACAGGCCACAACACTTGCTCGCCATAACCGAGTTGAATTTGCTCATAGTCCTGTTTGCCTGCATGATTGGCAGCAAAGGACACATGCGTTGCAGGATGCCAGTCTTGGGTGATCACAATGTTCTGAAACACACGCCCCAGCGCATTAATGCAGGGAATAATTTGATCAGCATCAGCAACCGCCAAATTACCTCCTGGACAAAAACCATTTTGCACATCGACCACAATTAAGGCACTATTCAGCTGCTGCATGCTGTTTCCTTTCCCATCCTAAATGCTGCTCTCAGCATAGCTGAAATTTAAGTCTGAGTGGTTTCACTTTGATAAAAATAAAAAGAACCATTTTCAGCACAATATTGATAGCTCTGTAGCTGCAACAATAAATGCCTTACAAAACGTGGATAGATTTTGGCTTTGCGTGCAGTGGCAGCATGAAAATAAAAATAAGGCAGTGGATGCCGAGTTAAATAAGTGACCAAATGCTGTCGGGTTAAACGCATCACCTGAAAGGCATCAATATCTGCGTTGACATCTTCATAAGTGGCTTGATCGGCAAATGCCAACCATGCGTTTTGTTTTGGAGAAGTTCTTGCTGCACGAAAACGGCGTTTCAATTCTAAAACAAATTCATATTCAATCAGATACAGCGAAAATTGTTGTTGATTCAACTGAAATTCTGCAATTAATTTTTTCTGCTTCAAATAATGCTCTTATCTTTACTGTTTTTTAGGTCTTATTATACCCTGCTTGCGTCATTGCCACCCAATAAATTAAGCAGCTTTGCGACAGTACTTGTCACACTTCATTCAAGTATTTTTGCTAAAAAATCAGCGATCAACATACAAAAAAAATAGCCTGCAGATGCAGGCTATTTGGTCTTTCAACTGTTCTCATCTTTTAAACAGTTGGAATACGACGTAGCAATAACCCACATCATCAAGGGAATCACAATAAATGGCAATAAACCACCCAAATAGATTGCGCAGCAAAATATAGCGAAAAAAATAATTCAGCTGCGTTTCTATCATTTTTTAAAAACACTACTATTTAGCTAGAAATTCTCACTATTTAAGAAGCCTGCATGATGTAGAGTAGACTTAAAAAGATATTAATCCTGGAAAGAAAAAATAAAAATATTCCAATTAAAACAATTAGATATAATCAACACAAGCTCTGAATTGAGCGTTTTTTATATAAACATTCCCTATTCAGCATTGTATTTCAAACTTAAGGCTAATAAAGCGCTGATGACCGCTGCGCTATACGGGTGAAATTTTGGGCATCAAGGAGAGGGTTATAATTTTAAAGAACAAACATCTGATCCTAAAATATTAAATTAGACAAAGTTTATGATTGCTTTGACGAAAGCATATTGTTCTGACACACTGAATCAGTCATAATTTAGCTAAGCATTATTTAATCAATTTGATTGAATTTTGACCCAAATCAAAATACTGCAACCATCCACATCTACTTTTCTACACCTCTGTGGATGGAAAAATAGGATCTTTTAAAAAAATGACTCAGCAAGCACAGACCATTCAAGGCTCAATTGTCGCAATTGTCACCCCAATGTTAGAAGATGGCAGCGTAGATTGGAAAGGTCTCGAGAAGCTGGTTGAGTGGCACATAGAACAAGGCACCAACAGTATTGTTGCTGTGGGTACAACAGGTGAAGCATCGACCTTAAGTATGGAAGAGCACACCAAAGTGATCGCAGAAATTATTCGCGTCGCAAATAAGCGTATTCCTGTCATTGCTGGTACTGGTGCAAACTCAACGCATGAAGCCATCGAACTGACCAAAGAAGCACAACAATTGGGCGCAGATGCAGCCTTATTAGTGACGCCTTATTATAATAAGCCAACGCAGGAAGGTTTATACCAGCACTATAAAGCAATTGCAGAAGCAGTTGATTTACCTATCATTTTATATAATGTACCAGGTCGTACTGGTGTAGATATGTCAAATGAAACGGTCATCCGTCTCGCTGACATCCCCAATATTGTAGGCGTAAAAGACGCAACGGGCGATGTGCCACGTGGTCAGCAATTATTGGCTGGCTTGGCAGGCAAAAACATGGTGGTGTACTCAGGCGATGACGCTACGGCATATCAATTGATGCTGCACGGTGCAAAAGGCAATATTTCTGTAACTGCCAATGTTGCACCAAAAGCCATGAGCCAAGTTTGCGCGGCTGCAATCGCAGGTGATGCTGTAGCTGCAGAGCAACAAAACAGTGCGATTGCAAATTTACACAATATTCTATTTTGTGAATCGAACCCAATTCCTGTGAAATGGGCACTTCATGAAATGGGATTAATTGGTACAGGAATTCGCCTGCCATTAACTCCGCTTGCAGAACAATATCGTGCACCGTTACGCGAAGCCCTTCAGGCTGCGGGTGTCATTCAATAAAAGAGCTTAGTATGATGCAATTACGTTTTGGTTTTATCGCCGCACTTTCAGTATTGAGTTTGGCTGGTTGTAGTTCTCTTGCCATCAATAATGGTTCATTGGACTATAAAGACGCCGCTACTTTAGCACCACTTCAATATCCGGAAGGTTCTGTGGTTCGACCTGCAACACCGTTGTATCCTGCACCAAGCGTTGACCCTTTAGCAACGGCAAATGCACCTAAGCTTGAAAATGCTCGTGGCAACCGTTTTGCGATGCCACGTCCTGAAGCCATGCAAGCCAGCAGCAACACAGTTCAAGACAGTACGCAAATTGGGCGTCCTCAACCTGTAGTTGACGGAAACCAAAATCCGTTGCTCAAAATTGATGGAAATTCTGCTACAATTTGGCAATACACACTTGCCACCCTCAGCAGTCTGAATTACAGCATTGTTGGTCAAAGTAAGAACCGTTACGAGGCAACCATTAAGGTCGATCAACAGATTTATGTCTTAAGATTGACCTCTGTCGGTTCGAGCAACAACCTAGCCGTATTCAATGCCGATAACAGCTTTGCAGATCAAGAAAAAGCTGCAGATCTGTTGGCCCAGATTTACCAAAATTGGCCAGCCTAGCCGTACTAGGCATTTTTTTTGAAAAAGGTTCCCTCATGTTAAAACAAACCTTGCTCTATACTGGTAAAGCAAAATCTGTTTATACCACAGACAGTGCAGACCACCTGATTTTAGTCTTTCGTGATGATGCCTCTGCGTTCAATGGCGAAAAAATCGAACAACTAGATCGTAAAGGTAAGGTGAACAACCGTTTTAACGCCTTTATCATGGAAAAATTGGCTGAAGCGGGTATCGAAACTCACTTTGAAAAACTACTTACACCAAACGAAGTATTGGTGAAGAAGTTAGATATGATTCCTGTAGAGTGCGTCATTCGTAACTACGCTGCAGGTTCACTCTGCCGTCGTTTAGGTGTAGAAGAAGGTAAAGAACTAACTCCACCTACCTTTGAATTGTTCTTTAAAGACGATGCGCTTGGCGACCCAATGGTAAACGAATCTCAAGCGATTGCTTTAGGTTGGGCCAATGCTGAACAATTGGCAAAAATGAAAGAATTAACTTACCAAGTCAACGATGTATTAAAAGCATTGTTTGACGCAGGTAACATGATTTTGGTCGACTTCAAACTTGAGTTTGGTGTATTCCACGACCGTATTGTATTGGGTGATGAGTTCTCTCCAGACGGTTGCCGTTTATGGGACAAAGACACCAAGAAAAAACTCGACAAAGACCGTTTCCGTCAAGGTTTAGGCGGTGTGGTTGAAGCTTATGAAGAAGTTGCTGCACGTTTGGGCATCGACTTAGACAATATCTAATTCAAGCTTTTCAATTTTGAAAGCTGAATTGCAAAAACCGAGCAATCTTGCTCGGTTTTTTGTATTTTGCTGTAGACCAAGCAAGGTTTATACACTGAATCTTTGCAAAAAACCAAATCTTTGCCCCATCCACAATACCCAGTCTGTCCGCCTATTTTTAAATTTATCTGAATTTAAATTGTGTATTCTGCAATTCCGTGTATGCTTGTTGTCATACTAGAAAAATATGAAGTTCGTTTTAATCGTCTAAGTCCGTAGTTTTATTTTGTAATCCTTCGTTTGTTCAGATTTTAAGTCGCATCTTTTTCCCAGTAATTCCAAATCTTTTTTAGATTGCAACATATTAAAATTCAGCAGGATATTTCCCTATGTCAAATCCGACAATGAAAGGCACGGTAAAGTGGTTTAACGAAACTAAAGGCTTTGGTTTTATTCAACCAGAATCTGGTCCAGATGTGTTTGCGCATTTCAGCGAAATCGCACACTCAGGCTTCAAAACTTTACACGAAGGTCAGCAAGTTGAATTCAGCATTGCACAAGGTCAAAAAGGCCCGAATGCTGTAAACATCAAACCGCTCTAAGCTTTTGAATGCAGCACTCAAGGCTGCAAACAAATGTAAAAAAAGCTCAAGTTGATTCTTGAGCTTTTTTTATGCCAATATTTTGGGTAAATATCTTTGCATATATACCAAACGACTTAAGATTGAGTCTGCTGCCAACGGCGTTGTTGTAAACGCTCACCTTCTACTTCACGCTTATTGCGTGCCGACTCATACAATTTTGTGTCTTTCAGTTCAGGCGGTAAATAGTCTTGTAACACAAAATGTTCGGGGTAATTGTGTGGATACAAATAATCTACCCCATAACCTTGTTCTTTCATCAGTTTGGTCGGCGCATTACGCAAATGCAGTGGCACAGGCAAGTTGGCGGTTTTTTCAGCCAAATCCATAGCTTTATTAATTGCCAAATAAGTACTGTTACTTTTGGCACTGGTCGCCAAATATACTGCACATTGTCCTAAAATAATCCGCGCTTCAGGCATACCCAACACTTGTACCGAGCGGAAACATTCGCCTGCCAACAACAAGGCATTCGGGTTGGAGTTGCCAATATCTTCCGAAGCAGCAATCAGCATGCGACGCGCAATAAAAGTGGGATCTTCACCGCCTTTAAGCATACGCGCCATCCAGTACAATGCAGCATCGGGGTCACTGCCACGAATTGACTTAATAAAAGCTGACACCAAATCATAATGTTGCTCGCCCGACTTGTCATAACGGGCAATATTTTGTTGCGCAACCTTGACCACTATCGCGTTGGTGATGATATTTTCTACATCCGGTTCAAAGGTGCTCGCCACCAAATCTAGTAGGTTTAAAGCCTTGCGTGCATCGCCTGCAGCAAACTGAATCAGGGCATCAAATTCTTCAATCTGAATATAACGGTCTTTTAAGAACTGATCTTGCTGAATGGCTTGTATTAGCAAGGTCTGAATTGCATCGGCATCTAAAGCCTTTAAAGTATAGACCTGACAACGTGAGAGCAGTGCGCTATTGACTTCAAAAGATGGATTTTCAGTGGTCGCACCAATTAAGGTGATTTTGCCCTTTTCTACCGCATTTAATAAAGCATCTTGCTGTGACTTATTAAAACGATGAATTTCGTCAATAAACACCACTGGCGTGAGCAAATCGCCGCCTTCGCTAATAATTTCCCGCAGCTCTTTGACGCCAGTATTCAATGCAGAAAGGCTGATAAAGGGGCGATCTACCGCCTGCGCCAACAGCAAAGCAATGGTGGTTTTCCCCACCCCAGGTGGTCCCCAGAAAATAATCGAAGGCAAATGCCCCTGATCAATCATTTGGCGTAACGGCGCTTGCTCACCTAAAAGATGATCTTGACCAATAATTTGCGCTAAATCGCGTGGACGCAAACGCTCAGGCAGTGGAATATGACTCTCTGACATCTTGTTATTTCTATACTTGACTTCAACCTAGTCTACTATGATCTCAAGCTTTGGAGTATTTCTAATCGTACCGATTTATCACTAAAACACGATTCACGGTTTGTTCTACAATATGAATTAACGCACCCAACGCACCACATAATCTTCTATGTCTTCTTCTGCAACATCCAATTCTGAAATACAACGTCCTGCTGCAGATTTTTTGGCTTTAATCACACTTTGGCGTGAACCCGTATTCAAATAATGCCAAGATGGCAAATTTTTGCCCTCTTTTAAACGGCGATAGGCACAGCTTGGCGGCAACCAGTGAATTTTTTCGAGTTTTTCGGGGGTGAGTTGAATGCAATCGGGTACAAAGTCAAAGCGATTGGCATAATCTGAACAACGTGCTGTGTTACAATCCAGTAACTTGCATGCCACTTTGGTATAGGCCACTTCCTGCGTGTCTTCATCTTCTAGTTTGATCAAACAGCATAAACCGCAACCATCGCACAAGGCTTCCCATTCCGCAGCATTTAAGGCATTCAGCAGATAGTTTTTCCAAAATTCAGGTCGTAATTGATCAGACATAGCGCACAGAAAATAACAAAACTGCGTCATTATATCAGCCTTATTTCACCTTGTTGCTTTTGTTTGGTCTTTAAATGAATCAAACACTTAACTCAAACAACTGAACATTTAATACACAAAAACAAAACACTCTACTGTGTTCAGCTCCCTATACTCAATTCAGAAGCAATAAAAACACATGGAGAACAATTATGTTTCGTTGGGCTATAATCTTCGCAGTGATTGCGTTAATCGCGAGTTTACTTGGTTTTGGTGGTGTCGCTGGTTTATCCAAAGACTTTGCCATTATTTTATTGGTGATCGCTGTGATTTTGGCAATTGTTGGTTTCCTCTCTCGCGGAAAAATCTAGTGATCTCGTCTATAAATTTCTAAAAGCAGACATAAAAAAAGAAGGATTTATTCCTTCTTTTTTTATGTCTGCTATTAATGCAGTAAATGCCAATTTGCCCATTTTAAAAATATTTTCTCACATTTATAGGCAGGTTTTGCCCTGTTTTTAAAAATGCGTGCCATATTATTATGCTTTAATCATGGCATTGAAAACGATAAGGAATAAGACATGGCTTTAGCAATTAAAACTCGCGAAATTGAATATACAGCTGCAGACGGCAGCAAATTGATCGGTTATTTTGCTGCACCAGAAGCAGCTCAAGCTGTCGCGGGGGTGATTGTCGCACCTGAATGGTGGGGACGTAACGAATACACCGAACAACGCGCACGTGAATTGGCTGAACATGGTTTTGCAGCCTTAGCAATTGATATGTATGGCGATAAAAAAGTCACCACCACCGCAGCCCAAGCCAATGAGTGGATGATGCAAACTTTTGCAGATGCCGACACAATTGTGACTCGTGCGTCTGCAGCTTTGGACACTTTAGCAGCCCAACCTGAAGTAAATCGCGATAAACTTGCTGCAATTGGTTTCTGTTATGGCGGCAAAGTCGTACTGGATTTGGCTCGTTCTGGTGCAGCATTAAAAGCAGTGGTTACCTTCCACGCCAACCTCAGCCCGAAAGCCCCTGCACAACAAGGTCAGGTACAAGCAGAGATTTTGGTGTTGCATGGTGAGCTAGACAGCATGGTGACTTTAGACGACGTCGCAAGTTTCCGTGAAGAAATGCACGCGGCTCAAGTTGAGCATGAAGTGATTATTTTTGAAGATGCCAAACACGGTTTTAGTAACCCTCAAGCCGATGAACGTGCAAAAGCCAATGGAGTCGATTTAGGCTACAACGCATCGGCAGAGCAGCAAGGTTTAGCGGCAATGTACGAAGTGTTGAATCGTCGTTTAACAGATTAATCTGCTGTTCCCATTACGCAACATATACTCAACGCAAGCCAAGAAAATTTTAAAGAAGAGGATATAACAATGACTGAGCAATGCCCTTATTGCAATTTTGATGATTATGATGTTTTGGCAAAAAATGAATTTGGGGTAATTTTGCCTGAACCGAATGCCCTATCTAAAGGACATTGCGTAATTATTCCAATACGTCATGTGGGTTCTTTTTTTGAAGTCACCGACAAAGAGCGTAAAAGCCTGATGTCTTTATTAGAGTTGGCGCGCAATGAGTTGCAATTGCGTCATCAACCTGCAGGTTTCCATGTTGGTTTTAATGATGGCGATGTATTTGATGCAAAATCTGAGCATTTACACATCCACATTATTCCACGCTATGCAGGTCAGACCTTAAAGCTAGATAACCGTTGGGGCATGAGCGGTCAAATTTAAACCACCACTCGTTTTATCCCAAACTAAGTGAAACCAAACCGAAAGAAGAAGATGCAAGCTCATCTTCTTTTTTTTATGCACCTCATTCCCGTGCCAGTTTGGCTATACTGAGCAGCTATTTTACATATTGGGTTCGCATGACTGCTTTTTCTTTTTCCGATGCTCTCCTCACGTGGTTTGATCAACACGGACGCCATGACCTACCGTGGCAAGTCGCCGATGATCCCTATGCAGTGTGGGTGTCTGAAATTATGCTGCAACAAACTCAGGTCAAAACCGTATTGCAATATTTTGAGCGTTTTTTGCAGCGCTTTCCGACAGTGCAAGATTTAGGACGCGCCACTTGGGATGAAGTTGCACCGTATTGGGCAGGTTTAGGCTATTACGCCCGCGCCCGTAACTTGCATAAAGCAGCCGCAATTGTGGCACAGCAAGGGCATTTCCCAAGCACCTTGGAACAATGGATGGCCTTGCCTGGCATTGGTCGCTCTACAGGCGGTGCTATGATGTCACTGGGTTTACGTCAATACGGCGTCATTATGGATGGCAATGTAAAGCGCGTATTGGCACGCTTTTTTGCTATTGAAGATGATTTATCCAAACCTGTGCATGAACGTGCCATGTGGCAACTGGCAGAGCAGCTTTGCCCTGTCACACGTAACCATGACTACACCCAAGCCATAATGGATTTAGGCGCCACCATTTGTACCCCGAAAAAACCCTTGTGCCTTTATTGTCCTATGCAGCAACACTGCAAAGCCCATCAACAAGGTTTAGAACAAGAGCTGCCGTTTAAAAAACCGAAAAAAGCCGTGCCTGTAAAATCTGCACAGGTGTTGGTGTTGCAATGTGCTGAACAATGGCTCTGGCAACAGCGTCCCAATACCGGACTGTGGGGCGGGCTATGGTGTTTGCCTGTAATTGAAGATAGATTGGCTTTTGAGCAGTTGTGTCAAAGTTTAGGTCTTAAACACGTGCAGCAACGTGCACAAATTTCTCACAGTTTTACCCATTTCACCTGGCAGCTCGAAGCCATTTGTTTTCAGGTCGATGCCGATCTGCAAGAACACCTCGCAATTGAACTGAATGCAGAGTGGTATAGTCCAGAACAAGCCAGTGATTTAGGAATTCCCACTGCCATGAAAAAATTGATCTCGGCAATCAATCTGTGACATAGTCAAGCATCGTGATGAATGAAATTTTTGCTTTCACTGCCATTACAAGGATGTCTTATGTTTCGATGGATTGCTGTCTTAAGCCTGTCACTCTTCACCTTATTGATAGCAGCCTGTAGTTCTGCACCAAAACGTCCCAGTACCCCACTCCCGCCTGCCTTGGTGCAAAAACTCAATCAAATGAGTTTAAAAACCCGCCTGCCCATTCCTGTGCAGGGCATTAAAGCACATCAGTTGAATGACACTTGGGGTGCATCTCGCAGTAGCGGACGTTTGCATGAAGGCATCGACATCATTGCCCCGAAAGGCAGCAAAGTGTATAGCGCCACAGAAGGTTTAATTGCCGACTTACGCGATAATCGCTTAGGTGGTAAAGTAATTTGGATATTAGGGCCTGCAGGCACTTGGCATTATTATGCACACTTAGATGGGCACAAACGTGGTTTAAACGTGGGCGATTATGTCAAAGCTGGGACGCATATTGGCTATGTCGGTAATACAGGCAACGCCCGGCACACTGCTGCACATTTGCATTACGGACTTTATTTAAATGGTAAAGGACGCGGCGCGGTCAATCCTTATCCTTATTTACGTTAATTTTGTTAGGAACATTTCATGTCTGAAGCCTTGATAAATCGATTGGTGGAATTTGCAGAATCTGGCAATCAACAAAAAATTGTGTTGACAGGACAAGTCCACCAAGGCTGGGTCATGGAAATTACTGAAGATGCCCTGCTCATCAGCACAGGTTATTCAGATAAAGTCGGTAAAGACAACTGGATTTCCTTTCACGATCTGCAACAGGCAGAACTATATTACTGGGATAACCAAAACAACCAATGGGCAGCTTTTCAGCTTTAAGTCCTTCCCATTTATATCTATTCAGCTATCTATTCAACAAGGAGCATGACCCATGACGATACAACGCTGTGGTTGGTGTTCCGATGATCCACTCTATATGGCCTATCATGATTTAGAGTGGGGACAAGCTGTATTTACCGAAGCGCATTTATTTGAAATGCTTTGCCTAGAAGGACAACAAGCAGGTTTGTCTTGGATTACTGTTCTGAAAAAACGTGAAGCGTATCGTCAGCATTTTTTCCAATACAGCATTACTGAAATTGCAGCCCTCAGTGATGACGATATCGCACTTAAATTACAAGATGCTGGATTGATTCGACATCGAGGTAAATTACAAGCGATTCGTGACAACGCACGTGCATGGCAAAAATTAAAAGATGCCGATATAAACGTCGTAACATGGCTTTGGGATTTTGTTGCACAGCAGCCTATTAGGAATGATGTACCTGACTATCGTATTGCACCTTCACAAACCGACGCTAGTGTTGCCATGTCCAAAGCCCTAAAGAAAAATGGTTTTAAATTTGTGGGGCCGACCACCTGCTATGCTTTTATGCAAGCTGTAGGCATGGTCGATGATCATGAAAATCACTGTGACTTTAAAAAAACATCTCAACTTTAGTATTCAATCACTCAACCAATCAATGCAACATCACCAATCAATACAGTCAGCCAATGACAAGGACGGTGCAATATGAGTAATACCATTCGAGCGTATGCCGCAATGCAGGCAGGTGAAGCCCTGCAAGCCTATCAATTTGATGCGGGTGAATTACAGGCGCATCAGGTAGAGGTCAAAGTCGAATATTGTGGCTTATGCCATTCAGATCTTTCAGTCATTCAAAATGACTGGCATTCCTCTGTGTATCCTGTGGTGGCAGGGCATGAAATTATTGGCACGATTACTCAATTAGGCAGTGAAGCCAAAGGCTTAACCGTAGGACAACGGGTAGGCATTGGCTGGACTGCAGACAGTTGCCAACACTGCGATGCCTGTATTGCAGGCGAACAAGTGCTGTGCAGCAATGGCACAACTGCAACTATTGTGGGACATGCAGGTGGTTTTGCCGATAAAGTCCGTGCAGGTTGGCAATGGGTAATTCCATTACCCGATGAGGTCGATCCTGTCAGTGCAGGGCCTTTACTCTGTGGTGGAATTACCGTATTTGATCCGATCTTGAAACATCAAATTCAGGCAGTACATCATGTTGCTGTGATTGGTATTGGCGGTTTGGGGCATATCGCCATCAAATTATTAAAAGCATGGGGCTGTGAAATTACAGCGTTGAGCTCCAATCCAGACAAAACTGCAGAATTACTGGCTATGGGTGCAGACCATGTCGTGAACAGCCGTGATGCTGCTGCCCTAAAAACCCAGCGTGGCAAGTTTGACCTGATTTTAAGTACGGTAAACGTAAGCTTGGACTGGAATGCTTATTTAAGTACGCTTGCTCCGCATGGCACTATTCACATGCTGGGTGTGACGCTCGAACCTATGCAAATTAAGGCGGGCAGCTTAATTGGCGGTGCAAAATCGGTTACAGGCTCATCGACAGGTTCACCTGCAGCGCTGCGTCAATTATTACAATTTGCTGCACGCAAACAGATCGCCCCACAGGTAGAAGTTTTTCCGATGTCACAGATCAATCAGGCGATTGAACATTTGCATCAGGGCAAGGCACGCTATCGGGTGGTGTTAAAGGCCGACTTTGACTGATTTTTAAGTTAAATCTTGCCCAACTGAACGGTCTTACTCATCTCAGCTGGGCAAAATTTATGTATGAAAAATGTTTTAGATATTCAGTCTGTTATAGAATAAACTGCGCAAGCAGCATATATTAAAAAATTGAATCGACACAGGTTAAAAAGCCACGTGTCAAACTAGAAAAGTCTTTGAAAAAGTCTGCTAAGATGAATGCTGCTTTTTTAACTATAAAATGAATTTGAGAAAACCTATGAGTAAAGCCTTACCCATCGCTGTTGCTGTAATTTTAGGCGGTGCTGCTCTTGTTCCTGTTTATTATGCCTCTCAAAACCCAGCAGTGGCGACTTCTAAAGCATCGGCAAATGCTTCTGCGGTTGAAAAAATCAGCTATGCTTTGGGTTATGAAGTGGCACATCAAACCCCACCAGAGCTAGACATCAACAGCTTTGTAACAGGTGTTCGTGAAGGTCATGCGCGTAAACAACCTGCCTACACCGAAGAAGAATTACAAAAAGCCTATGAGCAATTCCAGCAAGAGTTACAACAAAAACAAGCTACTCAAGCGCAAGCTACACAAACAGCCAGTGATTCATTCCTAACTGAAAATGGCAAAAAAGCAGGCGTACAAACCACAGCTTCTGGCTTGCAATATCAAGTGATTAAAGAAGGCACAGGTAAACAGGCAACAGCAAGCTCTGTGGTCAAAGTGCACTACACGGGTAAACTGGTCGATGGCAAAGTATTTGACAGCTCAGTACAACGTGGTGAGCCAATTGAATTCCCTCTGAATCAAGTCATTCCGGGCTGGACTGAAGGTTTACAGCTGATGAAAGAAGGTGGTAAAGCCACGCTGTATATTCCATCGAAACTAGGCTACGGCGAACAAGGTGTACCAGGCATGATTCCTGCCAATAGCACCTTAATTTTTGATGTTGAACTGATTGAAGTGAAATAACAACATCACCCTTTCAGGAGAGCTTGGCTCTCCTGTATGGTCTTAGGACGGAAAGAATGAAAAAACACCTTACCCTTGTGTGTATCGCACTGCTCAGCAGTGGCAGTTTTGCCAAAACAGTAACCAATAAAAGTCCTGTTGCAGATCAGGTCGGTTATAGCTTTGGTTATTTAATGGGGCGCAGCAATGCAGAAACCTTAAAAGATGTTGATATTGAAGCCTTCATTGCTGGCTTAAAAATGGCAACACGAAACCAAGCTGCTAGTTTAAGTGATGAAGAAATGTCACGGGTACTGACACAATTCAAAAAGCAAGCCGAAGCCAAACAACTGATTGAGCTTAAAAAAGTAGCCGATAGCAATGCCAAAATTGGGCAAGCCTTTTTAAACACAAATGCCAAAAAGGCAGGTGTCCAAGTCACCAAATCTGGCCTGCAATATCAAGTCTTACAAGCAGGTTCGGGCAAATCCCCCAAAGCCACCTCTACCGTTAAAGTCCATTATGAAGGTCGTTTAATTGATGGTACAGTATTTGACAGTTCTATCGCTCGCGATCAAGCGGCAGAATTTCAGGTCAGTCAAGTCATTCAAGGTTGGACTGAAGGTTTACAACTCATGAAAGTTGGTGCCAAATATCGCTTCTTTATTCCTGCTGCCTTGGCCTATGGTCAAATTGGTTCAGGCGATGCGATTGAACCGAACAGCACGCTTATTTTTGATGTAGAACTTTTAGAGATTGTAAAATAATCCAAAGCCGTATCACCAAACAAAAAAATACCGCAATTTAAATTGCGGTATTTTTTCTGATCAAGTCTTATGGTTTTAAATGATGTGGTCTAAAACCCGTTGCCAACAATCCAACCCCATAGGCCACTACACCCACCACACACAGCGCAGTGACTTCTGCCACACGCATCCATTGTGATACATCACCGTTATACCAAGTTAAGGCATACCACAACGCAGCAATCATCACAGCATTCGCCACTGCAAACTGCAAGATGAGTTTTTTCCAGTGCGCACCAAAACGGAAAATCTTGCGTTGATGCAAATAGAAATACAACATGCCTGCATTCACCAAAGCCGAACCTGATGATGCCAATGCCAATGCCATATGTTCAGCTTGCCAGTCAATCAGTTTAAAGAAGCCAATAAAGACCACGTTTAAAATCGCATTGGCTGCCACGGCCATTAAACCCACACGTACTGGTGTTTTGGTGTCTTGCTGTGCATAAAAACCTGGTGCAAAGACTTTAATCAGCATGAATGAAATGACCCCTGCACTCATACATTGCAAGGCTAAAGCGGTCATTTGCGTATCTTGAAAGCTAAACTGGCCACGCTCAAACAGTGCCTGAATAATAGGGGTTGACAACATAAACAGTGCAATACTGGCAGGGACACCCACCAAAATAATCACCCGTGCTGCCCAATCCATCATGCCACGGAATTTATCCATATTCTGTTCTGCATGACGCGCAGACAATGACGGTAAAATAACTGTACCTATCGCGACACCAATTAAGCCCAAAGGTAGCTCGGTCATACGTTCTGCACTATACAACCACGACACCGAACCATCCTGCATAAAAGAAGCCCAAATGGTGTTGAGTAACAGGTTAATTTGCGTGACCGATACCCCAAACAAAGCAGGCAGCATCAGCTTCATAATCCGATCCACCCCTTCATGCTTGAAATCAACTTTAGGGGGAATCAGCAGTTTTTTACGCCATAATTCTGGAATTTGAATCGCAAGTTGTAAAGCACCCGCAATAATCACCGCCCACCCCAGTGCCATAATCGGCTCTGCCATGTATGGTGTGAGCCATAATGCGCCTGCAATCATCACCACATTCAGCAATACAGGCGCAAAGGCTGGCGTGGTAAATGAGCCATAGCTGTTTAAAATACTACTGGCAAATGCCGTCAGCGACATAAACAATAAATAAGGAATGGTCAGTCGGAACATATCGGTGGCTAAAGCAAACTTTTCAGGGTCGCTATGGAAACCCGGTGCATAGATATACATCACCGCAGGCGCAGCCACCATGGCTGCAAAGGTTAACCCTGTCATTACCGTCATTAAACAGCCAAAAACCCGACTAATTAAAATTTGCACTTCGGCATGGGTGCGGCTGGTTTTATATTCGGTCAATACAGGAATAAAAGCCTGCGAAAAAGCCCCTTCGGCAAACAATCGCCTGAAAAAGTTGGGGATGCGAAACGCTACCACAAAGGTATCGAAATCTTTACCTGCACCAAACACATTCAGCAATACCACATCACGGACTAATCCTAGTACCCGTGACAGCATGGTCATTGCACTGACAATAAAGGTCGATCGCCAAAGCGCCATCGTTACCACCCAATCAAAAATTTAGTCGCTATTGTAATCAAAGCATCAACAAAGTTTTGTTATTGATTGATCAATTTTTCCTGTGATGTCGAAGCTTTAAGTTGAGATAACTGTTCACGAAAATACTGCCAGTCAAAATACGGTCCCGGATCAGTTTTACGTCCTGGTGCAATATCAGAATGTCCTGCAATATGCTGTTGAATACTCGGATAGGTCTGTTGCAAACAGTGTACCACCCTCACCAAACTCTGATATTGCGCTGTTTCAAAAGGCAAGTCATCACTGCCTTCTAACTCTATCCCAATCGAATAGTCATTACATTCAGGCTGTGCCAAATAACTAGAACGCCCCGCATGCCAAGCCCGATCTGCAAAATTGACAAATTGCAGCACCTCACCAGTTCTTAAAATCAGCAAATGTGCCGAAACCTGCATGCCCTGAATGGTCTGAAAATAAGGATGCTGTGACCAATCCAATTGGTTCTGAAAAAATTGCTCAATATAACCGCCACCAAATTGTGACGGCGGCAAACTAATATTGTGAATGACCAGCAGTTGAATCTCTTGGTCTGTCGGACGGGCGTTGAAATTTGGAGATGGGACTTGTCTTGCCCCTTGTAATTGACCATCAACCACCTGAAACGACGGCATATGTTGCATAAGGCAATCCCCAAACCATTAGAATAGAAAAATAGAACAGAAATTTCAGTTTAATGCCAACACGTGACAATGAACATCTTAAATTACACCCGAACGTGGCTAAAAAACACATCCAGACGCAGAACAGTGTTAATATAACGCGCAATTTTCATGGGTAAGATCGACACGGAAAATCTTATGAGCATCTCTCCAGCTTTGCTTGAACAATCCATCCAAATCAATATTCAGCAAGCCTTGCAAGAAGATATTGGCGATGGTGATATTACCGCACTATTGACCCCTGAAGATGAGCAAGCCACTGCTACGATTATTAGCCGTGAAGACATGATTTTGGCAGGTCAACCGTGGGTCGATGCCTTGATCCAAGCATACGATGCCAATGTGCAAGTGACTTGGTTAAAAAATGATGGCGACCGTGTTGCTGCCAATGAAGCCTTTTTGAAATTGTCAGGTTCTGCACGTAGCCTGTTAACGGTAGAGCGCCCTGCGCTGAATTTTGTGCAAACCCTGTCTGCTGTTGCGACCAAAACCGCAGCCTATGTGCAACAACTCGAAGGCTTAAACACCAAACTGCTAGATACCCGTAAAACCTTACCGGGTTTGCGTATTGCACAAAAATATGCTGTCACGGTGGGTGGTGGACACAACCATCGTTTAGGTTTGTTTGATGCCTTTTTGATTAAAGAAAATCACATTATGGCAGCAGGTGGCATTACTCAGGCGATTGTTAAAGCACATGCCATTGCTCCGGGCAAACCTGTAGAAGTGGAAGTGGAAACTTGGGATGAACTGAATCAAGCCCTTGAAGCCAAAGCTGATATTGTAATGTTGGATAACTTTAGCCAGCAACAGATGATTGAGGCGGTCAAGCATGTAGCAGGACGTTGCAAACTTGAAGCGTCAGGCAACATCACCATCGAAAATTTACGTGAAGTGGCCAGCACAGGCGTAGATTACATTTCGATGGGGGTTTTAACCAAAGACGTCAAAGCTGTGGATTTATCAATGCGCTTTAATGCGTAAACAATTGATTTTAAATTAAAGGGTGTAATCTACGCCCTTAATTTTTTCCAAAAATTGATTTTGAGGAGGCAGATGAGCCTCCTTTTTTATGCCTCAATTTTGAATTTAATCATCGTCCTTGTTGTCGTTGTCGTTGTCGTTGTCGTTGTCGTTGTCGTTGTCGTTGTCGTTGTCGTTGTCGTTGTCGTTGTCGTTGTCGTTGTCAGAAGCTTGACCGAGTACACTAGGATTGTCTTCATTTTCACGCTCAGTACGTGAATCACATGCAGTTAAAAACAACATCATGGCAGACATTAAAATAATCAATAGTTTCATGCTTTCCTCCTCTTTTCATACAGTTTTCCATCTTAAAAGAACTCATCCTGCAATATTGTAGCTTTTTGCTTCACACCTCCTATTGCTTCACACCTCCTGTCGCAATCTACGCGTCATCCATAAAAAAACGCATCCGAAGATGCGTTTTGAACAGTGCTGCAATCTTAGAAAACTTGGCTTACCAGCCCAAAGCCTGCTGCTGTTTTTTCACCAATTCCTGAATACCTTTTTCTGCCATTTCCAACATGGCATTGCACTGCACACGAGTAAACGGTTTGTCTTCTGCAGTGCCTTGAATTTCAATAAATTCACCTGCTTGGGTCATCACCACGTTTAAATCGGTCTGGCAGTTTGAATCTTCTTCATAGCATAAATCCAGTAATACCTCATCTTGGTACATGCCTACAGAAATTGCAGCCACCAAACCTTTTAATGGGTCATGCTTAATTTTTTTCTTTTCTAGCAACACATTCATGGCATCAATCAACGCCACTGCTGCACCTGTAATGGCTGCCGTACGGGTACCACCATCGGCCTGAATCACATCGCAGTCAATAGTAATGGTGTTTTCACCCAGTTTTTTCAAATCAACCATAGCACGTAAGCTACGACCAATTAAGCGCTGAATTTCCTGTGTACGCCCGCTTTGTTTACCACGTGCCGCCTCACGGTCACTACGGGTATGCGTTGAACGTGGCAACATGCCATATTCTGCAGTTACCCAGCCTTGTCCCTGCCCTTTTAAAAAACGCGGTACAGAGTTATCAATACTTGCGGTACACAAAACTTTGGTATGACCAAACTCTACCAACACTGAACCTTCAGCATAGCGAGTATAGTTACGGGTAATTTTTACCTCACGTAATTGATCTAAAGCTCGTTGGTCAATACGCATAATGTGTCCTTATTTTTGGCTCAAATAAATTGCCCGCAAGTATAACAGATGCCACAGCACAGGTCGCTTATCTAAAGCTTGTCGTGTTCTGTTTCGGTAAATTTTAGCTGTATTTTTACAAGCTGGCTTCATTCATCTTTTAGTATTATCCTGAAACACAGGTTTTTGTTAGACTGCGCGGCACTGGCAGAATCAGGAAATACAATGTCGATTCGGGAAGAACGAAAACAACAAAGTCGTCAGGCAATTATGGATGCAGTGCTTCAACTCAGCAGCGCAGGGCGTGCATTTAGCAGCATCAGCTTAAGAGAAATTTCACGACAGATTGGACTCGTGCCCACCGCGTTTTATCGGCATTTTCAAGATATGGATGCTTTAGCACTCGATTTGGTCGATCAAGTTGCCCTACACATTAAAGGGATTTTACATCAATTGGGGCAAGGCTATTTGTACCAACCCGATGCACAGACCGAAACGGCACTGACCCTGTTTTTTAAATCGGTCGATCAACGCCCACAACAATGGATTTTTTTAATTTCCGAACGCTGGGGCGGTTCTGCTATTTTACGCCAAGCCATTGCCCGTGAAATTGATTTTTTAATTGAAGATTTAGCTAATGATTTACAACGAGTCGAAAGCGTACAACATTTTCAACATGCCGAAGACTTACACGTACTGGCCAATATTTTAATTAATTTGTTTTTAAACTGGGCAATGAACTGGATCAGTTTGGGACAGCAATTTGAAGCAGAAAAATTGCAGCAACAACAGCAGCACTTCATACAACAAAGCATTACTCAAGTCCATTTGCTATTTCGTGGTATTTGCCACTGGCAGCGTCCGCAGCCTATTTAAAGTTATCTGCTAAACACTTTAGCCATAAAAAACCACAATGATCTTTCAATCATTGCGGTTTTAGATACAAGGTGATTTCACCACAGCATCGTAGTTTTATTTCTTGGCTTTACGCTCTTGATCAACCAAGTAGTTCACTACTTGAATCACTTTGCCGTTATTGCCCTGCACAATGTATTTACCATTTACCACCACGGCAGGTACACCCGTCAACTGGTACTGACGCGCCAATTGCTTGGCTTGTGATATTTTAGAGGTGATCGCAAACGAGTTAAACATGCTGTTAAATTTCGCTTCAGGCACGCCATATTTTACAAAGAATTTGGCTTGAGACTGTTGGTCAAAAATTTGCTGACCTTTGTCATGAATCGCATGGAACAATGGCAAGTGAGTTTTCTTACGTACGCCCAGTGCTTCAGACACATAATAACCACGTGCATTCATTTCCCAAACAGGATTCATGGCCGCAGGGGTACGCACAAAATTCACATCTTTAGGCAATTTGCGTAACCATGCTTGCATATATGGTTCTAAAGTAAAGCAGTGGCCACAGCCGTACCAAAAGAACTCACGTACTTCAATTTTACCCGGTACATCGACCTTACCTGGGTTTGCCACAACGCTGTAATCTTTACCTGCAACAAAATTTGCCGCCATTGCACTGGCAGAAATAGTAAAAATGGCCGTTGCCAAACCACCTAAAAGGAATTTTTTCATTGCGTTTATAGTCCTCTAAATCATTTTGTTTAGTTTATGGCAACACTATAAATCAAATATGCCGATTTCGTTTTCCTTCTGTGAACTTTTTTACAGCTTTTATCGCTTTTTTTAGAATTAACGCTACACTAGGGTTTATACATATTTTTACCATCATCACGATTAAATTGAGGTGACACCTATGTCGCAACTGAATGTTGATCCACAAGAAATTGCCAAATTTGAAGCATTTGCAGCCATATGGTGGGATCAGCATTCCGAGTTCCGCCCTCTGCACATGATTAATCCACTACGCTTAAACTGGATTGATGAACATGCAGGCGGCTTGGCGGGCAAAAAAGTACTAGATGTCGGCTGCGGTGGTGGTATTTTGGCTGAAAGCATGGCGCGTCGCGGTGCCAATGTACTCGGCATTGATATGGGCGAAGCACCTTTAAATGTGGCACGTCTGCATGCAGAACAAGAAGGCGTCAATAATATTGAATATCGACAAATTCCAGTTGAGCAACTGGCAGATGAGCAAGCTGGTCAGTACGATGTCGTGACCTGTATGGAAATGTTGGAGCACGTACCCGACCCTGCCTCAATTATTCAAGCCTGCCAAAAACTGGTCAAGCCAGGTGGTCAAGTATTTTTCTCGACCATTAACCGTAACCCTAAATCATATCTATTTGCCATTATTGGGGCAGAATACGTACTGCGTATGCTGGCCAAAGGCACGCACGATTATCATAAATTTATTAAACCGTCTGAATTGGCGTATGACATTCGCCAGGCAGGTTTGAAACTCAAAGATATGACAGGTTTACACTACAACCCGCTTACCAAGCGCTATTGGTTAGCGCCAAATGTGGATGTGAACTACATGGTCTACACGGTCAACGAGGTAACAGAATGAAGGCGGTTTTATTTGACCTCGATGGCACCTTAATTGATACCGCTGCAGATTTTATTCGCATCATTCAAGACATGTGCCGCGACAAAGGCTGTGAGATTGTGGCAGCAGACGCCATTCGCACACAGGTATCTGAAGGTGCACGGGCGATGGTCAAACTGGTCTATCCAGAACTTGAGGTAGATGATCCTGTATTTCTTGCGCATCGACAACGCTTTTTAGACCTCTACGGCGCAGATATCGCTGTCGAAACCGATCTGTTCGAGGGCATGTATTCCCTGCTTGAAGCGTTGGAACAGCGTCAAATTCCGTGGGGCATTGTGACCAATAAACCGCGCTGGCTCAGCGAAGCGCTGCTCAAAGCACTGAATTTAACTGAGCGCTGTGCAGTTTTAGTCTGCCCTGAAGATGTTCGCCGTACCAAACCTGACCCAGAACCTATGTATTTGGCGGCCAAACAGATTGAAATTGCCCCAGAACACTGTATTTATGTAGGTGACCATCCACGCGATATAGATGCAGGTCGTAACGCCAACATGTACACTATTTTGGCCGCTTACGGTTATTTACCGTTACAACACAAAGATGACTTAACAGCATGGCAAGCAGATTGTATAGTGGATTCAGTGACTGAATTACATACGGTTTTGAACAAATTGGTGCTTCAAGCTACCACGCAAAACAGTATTGCCAATGCTTAAATCATCCTGCAAAGCGATGACATGAAACTCAGCCCACAAGCTATAAGAAATCAACAGGAGGGATGCCCATGAAATATTCAGAATATCAACCTCGTCCCGATCTTCTCAAAGACCGTATTATCCTCATTACTGGTGCGGGAGATGGTATTGGACGAGCGGCCGCCCTCAGTTATGCGCTACACGGAGCAACCGTGGTGCTGCATGGTCGTACCTTAAATAAACTTGAAGTCATTTATGATGAAATCGAAAGTTTAGGCGCACCGCAACCTGCTATTTTGCCGCTACAGCTTTCGAGTGCTTCACCACGAGATTATGAATTACTGGTCGATACCCTAGACAAACAATTCGGACGTTTAGATGGTATTTTGCATAATGCGGGCATTTTAGGTGAACGGACTGAGTTAGCGAATTACCCTGCCGATGTTTGGGATGATGTCATGGCCGTGAATTTACGTGCGCCATTTGTACTCACTCAGGAATTATTGCCGCTTTTGGCAAAATCGGAACATGCTTCAGTCGTGTTTGCCAGTTCAGGTGTAGGTCGTGAAGCACGTGAACGCTGGGGTGCTTATTCGGTATCTAAAATTGCAATTGAAGCAGTGAGTCAATTATTTGCCAAAGAAAAGGTGCATCCGAATATTCGCTACAACTGCATTAACCCAGGCGCGACCCGTACTGCTATGCGCGCCAAAGCCTATCCAAATGAAGATCCAAAAACTTTACCTACACCCGATGCCATCATGCCGGCCTATTTATATTTAATGGGCGATGACAGCTTGCACATGAATGGTCAAAGTATTGATGCACAGGATTAGTCCTGTCGTTTGATTCTAAAAAGGAAGGGCTTGCTTCCTTTTTTATGGACTTAACACCTAGCATATTGCCAATTTTTACGTATTAATTTGCCGTAAAATGGCTAAGCACAAGCATCTTCTAGTATATACCCTGCCTATTTTGGCAGTACAAAGCCTGATTGCTATGCTTCCACATCTCAATTCAACCTCAACGATGCAGAGAGCAACATGACTGAATTAAACAACATCACCGTGACACCCCTTGAAGATGGTATGGTGTCTTTACTGATTGATGGTCAGCCTATTTCTGAAAAATATGGCATGAAGTTTGAAGCCAGCATCGTAGATGACATTCAGGCACTCGATAACGGTCAGAAAATCAAACTGTTTGATCAGTTTGTTTTTTCACATACCGATCTTAATTTTGAACATGCTTACCACTATGTCACAGGCATTGAAAAATTGGACGATGCCTACAAAGTGGTTAAAAACTTTGTTTATCGTATTAAAATTGAAGGGCAACCTGAAATTGAACACGTGATTACCAAACAAGGAGCACCAATGGGTACTGAAGATGTACGCGAATTTATCCATGCACATATTCATAAATCACTGACCGACTACACCGATTTAAACTACGCCTATTAAGCAAAAATCACGGCAACGGCGGCATTAATCGTTTTTCTGGATTGCTTTTATAAAATTAAACGGTTTTACAAATTAACATACATCAACTATGCTTGATGCATCTCCACAACACGCATTAGGTAAATTGTGATGACTGATATTCAACGTAAAACTGCTGTGATTCAAAGTATTGAAAGCTTGCAATTAGGTCAGCATTTAATTGTGGCTTTGAATGATCGTGAAACAGCCGAATGTGTTGCCATCGCTGTGCAATCCTTACAAGGCTTAACTGAACATTGGAACTAAAGCAGACCATAGCAGTACGCTGCTATGGTGATGCCTCATCCTTTCCTTAGCACAACAACAATCATCTAGCCTATTTTGCTGAGCGATACCTGCTAAATTTCGTATTTTGTCGCTTAATAGAATCAATACCATGCCGCATCCTGCAGAGTGTATTTAAAAAATTCATGTGCTTTCTTCACAGTTTCTCTGCATTTAACGGTTAAAGTATGAACTGTGATATCAAGACGAGAGAATGAGGGGTTTAAATGAAAAAGATTTTGACAGTTCTGGCAATGTCTTTCAGTGCTTTACTAAGCAGCAATTTTGCAACTGCCGCCCCTCAATTTGATCGCGACTCAGCTGACCATCCTCGTCACCAAGCACACAATAAACGTGAATTTCGTGCCGATGCAGAAGAACGCATGCAAGATAAACGTCGTATGCGTGAAGAACGTGGTGTGAAACGTTTACAACAACATAAATGGCAACCGGGTTATGTCATGCCGCAGCATTATCGTGGCAATGGTTATAAAGTCGATTATCAGGAACATAATTTGCCCCGCCCTGAACGCAAACAGCAATGGTATAAAATCAACCAAGACTACATTTTGGTCGATGTCGAAAACCACCATATTTTGCGTATCGCAGGTTTGTAGACCTCCTGTTACGCGTACACAATGTCTAAATACATAGCCCAAAGTCCACTTTGGGCTTTTTTTATAGAGTGATGTCCCACACTCATCACATTGCTGTGAAATATCCCGCTCGAACTCTCCTTGTTTTCTCCATAAAATTCACAATTCACCTCAATTTCCACCATCGTTTATCTTGAGTATTTGATTAATTTGGACACATCTACCCCATATTTAAAACTGAAGGTAAGTCCCATGAAAAAATTACTCAGCACCTTAGCACTGTCTTTAAGCGCAATCATGGCAACATCGGCTATGGCAGCACCCGACCACCGTTATGATGATCGTCGTCATCAAGCAAGTGTTGGCTACAAACATCAGGACAAGCATTGGGACAATCCACGTCATCCTACACAGTGGGAACAAAAGCGTTATGATCAAAAACGTGTAAATCCAAGTCGTGACTGGCGTGTAGGTCAAAACCTGCCACGTGGATATGACGCGAACCGCTACAAAGTCAGTGATCGTGAAGCACATCGTTTACCTAACACAGGCCGCTATCAGCAGTGGTATAAAGTCAACGGTGACTATGTACTGATTAATGAGCGTACCCAGCGTATTATTCGTATTATTGGCTAAAACCGTTCAGCCTGAGCTGAAAAATAACATATCTCCACAACACCTGAAGTACCATTCAGGTGTTTTTTTATATTTAGACTTCCGCTACAGAATTTTTTGATTAGAATCAAAGACAGCACCATCCACCATTACAGCAGGCCAACGAATGACTCCGACTGAAAACCCGCACAGCACAACCTTGCAATATGTGCATTGGTTTAGACATTCTGCGCCTTATATCAATGCTCACCGCAATAAAACCTTTGTGATTATGTTCGATGGCGAAGCAGTTTTGCATGAAAACTTTCAGCACATTATTCATGATATTGCTCTGCTGCACTCGCTTGGTATTCGACTTATTCTGGTACATGGTGCGCGTCCACAAATTAATCAAAACTTAAAATTCAGCCAAATTGATACGCCATTTCACATGCAACGTCGTGTCACCACTCGTGAGTCTTTATCTTGTGTCATGAATGCTGTTGGTTCAATTCGCTTGCAAATTGAAGCTTTATTGTCGATGGGGCTAGCGAACTCCCCTATGTACGGTGCACGGATTGATGTGGTGTCAGGCAATTTTATTACCGCCAAACCGTATGGTATTCGTGATGGGATCGATTTTCAACTAACAGGTGAAGTCCGTACGGTAGATGCCGACGCTATTCAACGCCATTTAGAAAATCATAATATTGTGTTACTCGGCCCGACAGGTTATTCCACCACGGGTGAAGTATTTAACTTGTTAGCCGAAGAAGTGGCGACTAAAACTGCCATTCAATTAAAAGCCGACAAACTGATTTTCTTAGGCGCGCAGCACGGCTTACAAAATGCCGAAGGTCAATTACAACGTGAAGTTCATCCTCAACATTTAAATCCATATATTGAAGATGCTCAGCGACATCATCCTGAACTGGCTTTACATTTAAATGCAGCCCAAGATGCCTCATTAAACGGCGTACATCGGGTACATCTCATTTCTTATGCCTACGATGGCGCTTTACTCGAAGAACTTTTTACCCGCGATGGCTCAGGCACAATGGTGAGTGATGCGCACTATGAAGAAGTCCGCATGGCTAATATTCAGGATGTGGGCGGTCTGATTCGGCTATTACGCCCTTTAGAAGAAGATGGTGTATTGGTGTATCGCTCACGTGAACGTCTGGAAAATGAAATTGGACAATTTGCAGTGATTGAACGTGACGGCATGATTCTCGCCTGTGCTGCCCTGTACCCAATTCCGACCACAGGTCATGAACTCAAGTCTGCCGAAATTGCCTGTGTCGCGGTACATCCTGCTTATCGTAAATCCAACCGTGGTCGCCAAATTTTGGATTATTTAGAGGATAAAGCCAAAGCCATGGGCATTCAGCAGTTGTTTATTTTGACCACCCGCACCGCACACTGGTTTTTAGAACAGGGGTTTGCACCTGCCAGTGTCGACGATTTACCCGATGCACGTCAGGCTTTATATAACTATCAACGCAACTCAATTGTATGTAAAAAACAGCTCTAAGTAAGATTTACTGGCACATTGAATGACACAGCACAATCAAAACCTTAAGATGTTTCACGTGGAACATGCTGTGAATTAAATCAAATCATCACGACAGTGTAAAGATGATCAAAATTGGCAGCACCCACACCACTGTTTAGTTTTTTTAAATAAAATTGATGCAAGGTAGGAGGAAACTTTACTTTTGTCATTTATATAAGAAATCTGAAAAGCTTATCCATTCAATCAGAAAATACAAAAACAAGATACTCCCCCTCTCTAATCATACTTTTCACGGATTTAATAGCTAAACTACAGAATAAACTCAAAATATTTTAAAAATACATCTTTAAAAGATGCACAAGCCTGATGATTTGCCGTACAATAAATGATTCCCTTTTTTCATTGTTTTAAAATTACGAATGGAACAAAAAAAGAGTACACAAAAACGCCATCAGCTTCTCAATGCTGCACTCGACGTATTTTCGTTATACGGATTTAGCGGCGCGAGTTTGGACGAAATCGCACAAATTGCAGAGATGCATAAATCGAATATTTTCTATTATTATGAAAATAAAGAAGCCTTATATGTTGAAGTGCTGACTACGGTATTGCAAAAATGGCTAGCACCTTTACAAATGCTCGAAGCTGAACTCGAACCTGATGAAGCAATTACCAATTATTTGCTGCAAAAAATTGAGGTTTCACGTACTCAACCGAAAGCATCACGTCTATTTGCATTAGAAGTGATTCAAGGTGCACCACATATTCAGGAAATTTTAAAAGGCCCTCTGAAAAAACTGGTCAAACGCAAAGCTAAAGTCATTACCATGTGGCAAGAGCAAGGCAAACTGTCTAAGCAGATTGATCCTGAATTGCTCATTTTGAATATTTGGGCGATTACCCAAAACTATGCTGACTTTGCAACGCAAATGGAAATGGTAACAGGGAAAACCCTACGCAACCGCAGCATGTTGCAACGTGTCTTGCAACATACGGTTCATATGATGCTTTACGGTATTATGCCGCGTCACGACGAAGTGGATGCACCACAAGCCGCTGTGGTCACTGCCACACCTGAACAAGAATCACAAGACTAATTACGCAGCACTCAATAGACGCGTATTTTAAGCTCAAGACCCTAGTTATGACTAGGGTCTTGGCGTTTTCGGCATACAATATTATTTAAGCCCCTGATACAAAGACAATAATTTTTGTGCACCCAATAACAAGTTTTCTTCCCAATCTAAATGCGCTGTATCATTGGCACCATCGCTAATATATTTAACTGACAGCATGCGTACCCCTAATTTTTTACAGACTTTGGCAATCGCATAGCCTTCCATATCGACCAACTGACACGGCACTTTAGGTGTGCCCGTTTCAAAACTATCACCCGTGCCACAAATGCCACTCGGCAAATGCTCAAAATAGCGTTCCAAATGAATTTCAGCAGGATATTCCTGATCCATTGGCGTGACTCCCACCTGAAAACCCAACGGGGAAACATCCATATCGCGCTGCACAAATTGGCAGACTTCCACCAAAGTATGTGCATCAAAATGTGAGCTGCCAGCCGTGCCTAAATTCAATAAAGTTTTACAACCCGTTTTTTGAATCACTTCAAAAGCTTTAAATGCAGCATTAACCTTACCAATGCCACTGTAATGCACCTGAATCCCTGCCTGCTCAAACAAACCTTTAGACTCATTCGGCAAAGCCATGATCAATGCAACATCTGACATAAAATACTCAATTAACAGACTTCATGCGTGCCATTAGAAAACAAATCGATCCGAAAGAAAAGCGCCTCTGGTCTCTGCTCAAACAACCTACATAAGATCAGATGGCGCTTTAAACTGAAAGGATTGTAGACCTCATTTATACTGCTGTTCTAAATAGGTTTTTAAGCACGGCGAAAAGAACAAATCCCCTTGATAAAAACCTTGTGCCGTCTTGGTTGCAACCAAACTCCATAACAACATCAGTATGGCTGCAAAAGCATAGCCAACGGCATACAGGAAGGCCAAATTGAGGTGTTGGGCTAGAGTTAAGATTGCCAGTGTATATACGCCCAATGGGAAGGTCAGTCCCCACCAACCCAAATTAAA
>DBIN01000051.1 GCA_002296655.1 Acinetobacter sp. UBA801 | reverse complement strand
GATATAGATAGTTTTTTTTATCATAAACACCCCTTTGGTTTAATGTAGATGATTGATTTTTTAATGAATTTGGAACACTGGCTGCCATTGTTACTTGATAATTATGGCCTGTGGATTTATGCCATTTTGTTTCTGATTATTTTTGCTGAAACAGGTTCCGTGTTCATGTTCTTTTTACCGGGCGATAGTTTGCTGATCGCCATTGGTGCCTTGTGTTCCACCACCGATGTGGTGCACTTGCACTATATGGGTATTTTGCTTTTTGTCGCGGCGGTCTTGGGGTATAGCGTCAACTATTACACTGGACGAATTCTAGGCGTGAAGTATTTTCATCAACATTCACGTTATTTTAAACCTGAATATATTGTAAAAACTAACCATTATTTTATGAAACATGGTGGCAAAACCATTTTAATGGCGCGTTTTATACCGTTTGTACGTTCATTTGCACCATTTGCGGCAGGGTCAGGGCACATGCCTTTGGCGACCTTTAGTTTTTATAATGTGATAGGTGCTGCCGTGTGGATTTTTTCTTTAATGGCAATAGGTTATGGCTTGGGTAATATTTTGTCTTGGTTGGGTGATTGGATTTAAATTCCTCATTTTTTCTTACTTTCTTATTCTTAAAACACAGCAATAACTCAAAAAATGGATTGATGACCACAAAAAAAGCCCACCGTGTGGACTTTTGATCTGGTTCAGTTTTAGTGTTTGGTGACAATTAATTCTGTGCCACCCAAGCGCGGGCTAAAAGTATCGTTACTTTGAATTGAAAACTTACCCTTTTCCGCTTCTTTAGACAAGTACATGCTTAATGATTGGAAATCTGCACGACTGATCCATAAATCTTGAGCACGAATACTCCACTGTTCGCCCGTATTAAGATGGTCGATTTTGCCTGAAATTTTCGTCAAGATATCCATTTGAAACCCACGATTACAAAAGTAATTAAAGGAGATAAAAGCTGAAAATTCAACTTTTTCTGGATGACTATCATGAGACAAAATTATTTCATTTTGATGACACTTGATTTAAGACTTTGGGTGAATTGGGGGGTAAAAGTAAAATTATTCTTTGGAAAAATTTGAATTTTTTAAAATATAGTCAATTTCTTCTTGGGCTGCGGCATGTAGTCGCGCACGGAAGACCGTGACCGCCTGCTCAATTTGAGTTTCGGCTTCTAGCTCTAAACGCAAACGTACACTTTCAAGTTCAGAAGTAATTTTATCATCACTTACTGCTGTTACGGCTTGGTTAAAAGTCACTCCAGGCAATTCAGGGTTTTGCTCATAACGCGCCGTATAGTTTGAAATTTCCTGATCCAGACTTTGACGCATCAGCTCAAGTGCTTGAGTTTGTTCTGCAAAGCGTTGTGCTTCATCTTGTTGTAACTTTGCAGCATAAGCGGCTTGTTCCGCGCGCTGCTGTTCCAGTTTTTTCTCTAAGGCCAACTGACGACGCTGGCGGGCTTCTTCAATCAAGCGTGCTTTTAGTTCGGCATAAGCTTGTTCAATTTTTTCGTGCGATTGTTGCTGAGCACGCTGATCTTCTGCAATCCAGTGGTGTAGCTGTGTTTCAGGTTGCAAGACCTCACAAATTCGATGCAGATCATCCATAAATGTCTGGCGCACAGCCTGAGGCGCAGTTAACCAGCGCTGTTTAAAATCTGAGCCGACATTTAAAGTCACCGCATCTCTCCTTATTTCGAGCTATATTTTTAAAAAAGTTTTAAAAGTTAAAGCTTAAACGTCTGTGGTTCTATGCCCAAACGTCGATATTGTTTGAATTTTTCACGTCCAAGCACTTTTGCTGCTTCGTGATTTTCAATAATCTCAATAATGTGACTAAATTTAGCATAGGCTTCAAGTGCCTGACTGTTAAAATTAAACACAATCCAATCCGATTGCTGCGGTAATCCGGCAGAAATACATACGCTAGCCTGTGTTTGGTTAATGCCATGCGGAATAAAACTGCTGGCATCAAAACTCCACAGACGTTCGTCCAATGTTTGCTGTAACTCTGGGTCAGGGCAATGCAGCCAAATGCGCGCCTGCTGCCGCAAAATTTTGCGGCATAAGCGGCAAGTGCTTTCCACCTGCCGTTCAGGGCTTTTTTCAAACAAATAAAAGCTGACTTTAGCCATTATTGCTTGCACGTTGCGCGAGGAACTGCATCAATAATGGTACAGGACGACCTGTTGCACCTTTATTGGTACCTGAATTCCATGCAGTGCCTGCAATATCTAAGTGTGCCCAGCGGTAGTCACGGGTAAAGCGTTGCAGGAAGCATGCTGCAGTCACTGAGCCTGCTTTAGGCCCACCAATATTGCCAATATCGGCAAATGGTGAATCCAGTTGTTCTTGATAATCATCAATCACGGGCATGCGCCATACACGGTCAAATGCGGTGTGTCCTGCAGCGTCCAATTCCGCCGCAAGTTCGTCATCTGGGGTAAACATGCCTGTAAGTACCGAACCCAATGCAACCACGCAAGCGCCTGTTAAAGTCGCAATATCAATCACCAAAGCAGGGTTGAAGCGTTTCACATAGGTCAGGGTATCGCACAGCACCAAACGACCTTCGGCATCGGTATTTAAAATTTCGATGGTTTGACCGCTCATACTGGTCACAATATCACCTGGGCGAGTGGCTTTGCCTGAAGGCATGTTTTCTGCTGCAGCAATCGTACCGACCACATGAATTGGTAAACGTGCTTCGCACAGTGCGCGCATGGTGCCCAAGACTGAAGCAGAACCACACATATCAAATTTCATTTCATCCATGCCTAAGCCAGGTTTGAGTGAAATGCCCCCTGTATCGAAAGTAATACCTTTACCGACTAAGACCACAGGTGCTTCATCACGCTGCGCTTGGTATTCAAGGCTAATGATGCGCCCTGGACGATCTGAACCCTGACTGACTGCAAGGAACGCACCCATGCCCAATTCTGCCATTTCTGCTTCATCTAAAATGGTGACTTTGAGCAGATCTGGGTATTCTGCCGCAAGTGCTTGAGCTTGTTCTGCCAAATATTCAGGGAAACAAATATTGCCCGGACGATTGCCCAGGTCCCGTGCCATGTTTTGCCCTGATTGCATGGCTTCAATTAACTGCAACTGATCGGCAGTAAGTGAGCTTTCCTTGGCAATTAAGTTGATTTGTTCAAGCTGAAACTCATTCTTTTTGCTTTTATATTCATCAAAAGCATAGGCTGCTTGGGTCAAGCTGAGTGCAAATACATAATGTAACTCGCGAGGCAGGGCAGATAAGTCAATGCTGATCTGTTTAAATTTTTTTTGTGAAGATTTGATAATGCTTTGTGCAATTTTTGCCAGCTTTGCGGCTGGTAATTCTTCAGTTTTACCCAAACCGATCAGGTTGCTATTGGTACATTCGGCAACGCTAGCCAGCAAACTTAAACTTTCATTGAAGCCTGCTTTAAATTGTGTCGCTTGAATAATGCTGTCTAAATCTTTGATTTGATAAGCAGCAGTTGCTTGTGCTACGTGTTCTGCAGCCACTAAAATTGACAAAGATTCACTCGCGCTGTGTTCTTGGAATGATGGACTTAAGCTAAATTTAATCACTGGATTTTATGCCTATCTAAATGTGCAAACTATGCAACCATTGAAACATTTTTATGCGTCGAGTTTCAATGTATAACAAGGCGATAGGTTTTATATTTTCAACATTCAGGTAAACTAACGCGAATTGGATTCCCTCACATTTTGGAAGAAATAATTTGATTATTCGGCGTTATTTGGTCAAGCAAGTTGTGTCGACATCCTTGGTTGTGATTGCCTTACTGACTTTGATCATGATGGGTGGTCGCTTGATCAAGTATTTTGGCGTGGCGGCACAAGGGCGTTTGGATGCGAGTATTTTATTCAGCATCATTGGCTATCGCTTGCCTGAATTTTTGACGCTGATCTTACCTTTGGGTTTCTTTATTGGTTTGATGCTGGTATTTGGTCGTTTATATGTCGACCACGAAATGGCAGTGCTCAACAGCAGTGGCGTGAGTCGGCATCAACTGGCACGTTTATTGGTGCCAATGACGCTAGTATTTTTGATCGTCCAAGGCTTTTTAATGCTGTGGGCATCACCGTGGGGACTGCGTCAGTTTGAAGCACTGACCACCAGTCAGGCGGTACGTACAGGTTTTGACTTGGTGCGACCCAAAGAATTTATTTCTTCAGGGCCATATACCATTTACGCGGGTGATCTATCCGAAGACCGTAAAAACCTGAAAGATATTTTCTTCTATCAACGTGCAGAAAAAGCAGGTCGTCCCGATGTGATGATTCTGGCAAAAGAAGCGACACGGGTAGAGCTGGAAAATGATCCTGCCAATGTGGTGGATTTGGTCGAAGGGCGTCGTTATGAAATATTTCCGGGCACAGCCAAATATTCACAGGCAGAATTCCAAAGTTATCGTTTACGTTTAGAGAATGACAAAGAAGCTAAATTTGAAAGTGCCGAAGTAGAAGCCTTAACCACCTCGCAACTTTGGAAAAACCGTGCAGACCCTGTGGTCGCAAGTGAACTGGGATGGCGTATTTTTGTGCCTTTTGCGATTGTGGTGGCGTTGTTTTTAGCCGTGGCATTGTCAGAAGTTAGTCCGCGTCAGGGGCGTTATTTAAAACTGTTTCCTGCCTTGTTAATTTTCGCCAGTTTGATTGTGGCGCTCATGGCGGTTAAAACCCGTATCAGCAAACAAGAAATGGGCATGCTTACTTATCCGTTGGTGTTGTTGGCTTATGCGATTGCGGCAGCCTTGTTCTCACGTAAACAAAAACTAGCACCTAAAATTAAGCAGCAAATTCAGCGAGTGAGGTCTTAAGATGTTGGCACGTCGTATAGTTGCAAAACACGTTACTAAGACCACTGCACTGGCTATGTTTGGTGCCACCGCAATTTTATCGGGTTTGCAGGTGTTATTTACCTATTTGGGCGAACTAGGTTCACTCAATGAAAACTATAGTGCATGGCAGGCATTGCTGTATGTATTGTGGGGTGCGCCAAATTATCTCTATGAAATTTTGCCTATTTCTGCCTTGATTGGCGCCGTGTTGGGTTTGGGTGCGTTAGCCTCTAACAGTGAATTGATCGTGATGCGTTCTGCAGGAATCAGTCTGTGGCGTATTGTGGGATGGGTCATTCGTTCCGCTTTGGTGCTGGTCGTTCTGTCGTTTGTACTCAGTGAGTGGGTGATACCGTATACCAACGAACAAGCCAAAAGTGTTAAAAGTCATCGAAGCGTAGCGGAGTTGGGCGAAGTCCGTGGCTATTGGTCACGTGAAGGTAATCGTTTTATTTATATTGACTATGCCAATGCCCAAGGTCAGCTTAAAAATGTGCAAGTGGTCGATTTTGATGATCATTATCGCTTGCGTGGCACATTGTCTGCAGATCAGGGGCGGTTTGTTAAAGATGGCAGTTGGTTGCTCAATCAAACTGAACAGATGGATATTTTGCAGGCGGGTAACGCTACTTTAGCCAAAAATAGCCAGCAAGCACTGGCTTTAGCATTGCAACCGAAATATGTGCACATGGTCACTATTGACCCTGAAGACCTATCCCCAAGTCAATTGATCAGTTTCATGAGTTATATGCATGAATACAGCCAAGTGCCAAAAACTTACCAACTGGCGTTCTGGCAAAAACTTGGTGCGCCCTTTGCTCTGATTGCTTTGGTGGTGATTGCTTGCTCCTTTATTTTTGGGCCGTTGCGCCAACAATCTATGGGTTTTCGGTTGGTGATTGCCTTATTTGTCGGCTTAACCTTCTTTTATTTGCAAGATTTCTTGGGCTATGCCAGCTTGGTCTATGCACCATCGCCTGCGTGGTTCGTGTTTATCCCTATTATTCTGATGTTTGTCATCGGCGGTTATTTACTGCATCGTGCGCGTTAAGTGCGGGCCGATGCTGCTGCTTTTTCCGTGTGATTGAGTAAACCTATCTGAATCAGTGGCGGAAACCATCTTCTGAACATAGAGTCTTGACGCAAAATTCGTTAAGATAGCATGATTAATTTGTAGACGAAAAAGAGTATTGATTATGGCGGATGCAACTGCTGGCAAAATCCCTCACGTATTGGTGATTATGGATGGTGTGGGTCATCGCGAAGCGGTCGAAGACAACGCGTTTTTAGCAGCGAAACGACCAAATTTGACTGCTATGCAGGAAAAGCATCCGCATGGTTTGATCTCTGGTTCAGGTGAAGATGTTGGCTTGCCAGATGGTCAAATGGGCAACTCTGAAGTCGGTCACATGAACTTAGGTGCAGGACGTGTCCTGTACCAAGACTTTACCCGTATTACCAAAGACATTCGTACAGGCGCTTTCTTTGAACATGAAGTGTTAGTCGATGCGGTAGAAAAAGCCAAAGCAGCTAACGGTGCAGTGCATCTGCTTGGTTTATTGTCTGAAGGTGGTGTGCATTCACATGAAGATCATATCGTGGCGATGGCAGAATTGGCATTAAAACGCGGTGCAAAAGTTTATTTACATGCCTTTTTAGATGGCCGTGATACGCCACCAAAAAGCGCGCAGCCTTCTTTGGAAAAACTGGACGCATTATTTGCACAATATCCAAATCAGGGGCGCATTACCAGCATGATTGGTCGTTACTATGCGATGGATCGTGACAACCGTTGGGATCGTGTAGAACAAGCGTATCGTTTGCTTACCGAAGGTGAGGCAATACGTACTGCTGCAACTGCGGTAGAGGGCTTGGCAGCGGCTTATGCAGCAGATGAAAGCGATGAGTTTGTTAAAGCCACCCGTATTGGTGAAATTGCCAAAATTCAGGATGGCGATAGCGTGGTGTTTATGAACTTCCGTGCTGACCGTGCGCGTGAATTGACCAAAGCTTTTGTGGAACAAGACTTTGCTGGTTTTGAACGTAAAGTTGTGCCGCAATTGTCTAAATTTGTGATGCTGACCCGTTATCAAGCTAGCATTGCTGCGCCAGTGGCATATATGCCAGAAGATTTGAAAAACTCCATTGGTGAATATTTATCAGACTTGGGCAAAACGCAATTGCGTATTGCCGAAACTGAAAAATATGCACACGTGACGTTCTTCTTTAGTGGCGGCCGTGAAGATGAATTTCCGGGTGAAAAACGCATCTTGATTCCATCACCAAACGTAGCAACCTATGACTTAAAACCTGAAATGAGCGCTTATGAAGTGACCGATGAACTGGTTGCAGCTATTAATTCAGGTGAATATGACTTTTTGGTGGTGAACTATGCCAATGGTGATATGGTCGGTCATACTGGTGTGTTTGATGCAGCAGTCAAAGCAGTTGAAGCGGTAGATACCTGCTTAGGTCGCGTTTATGAAGCGGTGATGTCGAAACAAGGTCACATGATTATTACCGCTGACCATGGTAATGTCGAGCAAATGCAGGACTATGACAGCGGTCAGGTACATACTCAGCACACCACTGAATTGGTGCCATTCATTTATGTAGGTCCAACGCAGGCCACCATTTTAGAAGGTGGCGTGTTGGCAGATGTTGCACCAACTTTATTGAATTTGATGCAATTGCCAGTGCCTGCAGATATGCAAGGTCGTAACTTAATTCGCCTACAGGCATAACTCGATACAGGTAGGTGATGGAATGGCGGCTCACAAAATTTATGCGGTTGTGTTGGCAAGCGTGTTGTGTGCCAGTCATTCGAGTGTTTGGGCTGCACCAGATTTGGAGTTAGATGGCCCTACACTACAACAAGACTATATGGATGTGCCTGTAGAGTCGATACAGGAATTTGTTCAAATTTATGGCATTGTCAAAGACAACTATGTGACTGAAAAAAGTGATGATGCTTTGTTTCAGCAAGCCATTCGTGGCTTAGTGAGTGGTTTAGATCGTTATTCACGTTATCTAACTGCCGAAGAATATAAACAGCTTTTACAATATACCGAAGGCGATTTGGCCTCGGTTGATTTTACTTTGCGCTATGATGCCACCCAGCAACATTGGGTGATTCAAAATTTAAGTAGCAATGCCGACTCGGCTAAACAAGGGCTGAAAAATGGCGACAGCCTGTTTAAAATTGATAACCAAGAACTGAAAAAGCTGAGTCCAGATCAGGTCAATAACCTACTCACAGGGTCGGTGGGATCGACTGTAAACGTACAACGTGCAGTTGGTCAGCCTGAAATTATGTTGGTCCGCAACAAAAAAGTAGAAACTGATCTTCAGGCGCAGATGCTCTCTAATCAGGTCTTGCTGTTAAAAGTACGTGTGTTTCAGCAAGACACCGCCAATGAAATCAAACGCTTAATTGAAGAACATAGCACGCCACGCTTAAAAGCTGTATTGATAGACCTGCGTAATAACCCAGGAGGCTTACTGTCTGCTGCGGTGGAATCTGCAGATTTATTTTTAAATCAGGGTGTGATTGTATCGACCAAAAGTCGTTCTGAAGGCGATCAGCAATTTCAGGCATTACCAAGTTTTGAATTTCAAAATTTAAAAGTCGGTGTGTTGATTAATCATCGCTCTGCATCTGCTGCAGAAGTCTTTACTGCTGCTTTAAAAGACCATTCACGAGCGTGGGTGATGGGCGAAAAAAGTTATGGTAAGGGCGTGGTGCAAAAGCTGTTTCCACTCAGCGATGGTGCTGCCTTGCAAATGACAGTTTCGCATTATTACACTCCGCGTGAACAGATGATTGAAGGGGTCGGGATTCAGCCGAATCAGCAATATATTCAAAGTCCCGAAATGAAAGATGAGGCTTATCTTGAGCATGTGGCAGATTTACTGCTGAGCCGTCGTTAAGCCTAATCTGAGTAAAACGCATTTTTAGGCGGTATTAATTTTTAGCGTTTATTCATCTTCAGTATCTAATCCAAATTTTTTTAGACGATAGCGCAAAGAACGGAAAGACATCCCCAATTTTTTTGCTGCCAACGTACGGTTCCAGTGGGTGAGGTGCAGTGCGTTCAGCAAAATGTCTTTTTCTACTTTTTCCAGATAGGCTTCTAAACCTTCTTCAGGTAGTTTACGCCCTGTCAGCAATACATCTGTCACGATCTGCTGTGGTGTTTCTGCTGTAGGTTGTGATTCAGTGGTTGCTGTATTGCTCATACTGAATTGGCGCAAGGGTGCGGTTTGTAAGTGTTTGAGATCAATAACATCATCATCACTCAGGGTAATGGCACGTTCAATAATATTGCGTAACTCACGCACATTACCCGGATAGTACTGTTCTAATAAAAATTGCTGGGCACGAGGTGTCAGTTGTTTGGCAGGAATGTCCCATTCTTGTGCAACTTTTTGAATGAAGTGGTCTGCCAATAACAGAATATCTTGTCCACGTTCACGCAAGGCAGGCAAGACCAAATCCATCACGTGAATACGGAAGAATAAATCCTGACGGAAACGTCCTTGCTGAACCAAACTTTCTAAGTCCTGATGACTGGCGCTGATCACACGAAAATCGACATCAATTTCACTATCTGAACCCACAGGACGGATGCGCTTTTCCTGAACGGCACGCAGCAGTTTGACTTGCATGCTCAGTGGCAGTTCGGCAATTTCATCTAAAAATAAGCTGCCACCATGTGCAGATTGAATCAGACCTTGTTTGTCTTGAGTCGCTCCTGTAAAGCTACCTTTTTTGTGTCCAAATAGCTCGCTTTCCATGAGTTCGGTGGGGATTGCACCACAGTTAATTGCAATAAATGGTCCTTCGTTGCGGTTACTTAAACGGTGAACCAAATTGGCGACAACTTCTTTCCCCGTACCTGATTCGCCTGTAATAAATACAGGCGCTTGCGAGCGCGCAATTTTTTTGATGGTGCTGCGCAATTGCTGAATAGGCAAAGATTGCCCAATCAACATTTTATATTCAAGCTGATCTTGGCTGTGATGATCGGTGGTGTCGAAAGGTTTATTCAGTGCTTTTTCAAGGAGTTGCTGTAAATGTATTTGATTGACAGGCTTGCTGACAAAGTCAAATGCACCTGCTTTTAAAGCAGCAATCGCAATATCCATATTGCCGTAAGCGGTCAATACGGCAACAGGCACATTCGGATATTGTTCGGAAATCCATTCCACCAGTTGTAAGCCATTGCCATCGGGCAGGTTTAAATCGGTTAAGCAAGCATCGTACTGATGTTCTGCCAATAATTGCTTGGCTTGTGCTAAACGATACGCGACATGGGTTTGAATCCCCATACGTGCCAAAGTCATCTGCATGAGGGTACAAAGGTCTTCTTCGTCATCGACCAATAAAACCAAAGGTTGAACAGCGTGCATATTTTCCCCAAAACCACACAAAATTAAATCAAAACCACAGCAACAAGATTGATCCAATATCAATCGCGTTTATTCAATGGCACGTAGACATTTCATCCTGAAACATGCGCCTTGTTCTTGTTCTACATAGCTCAGCTTGGCTTGATTCGCCTCGCAAAAACTATGCGATAGATACAATCCTAAACCAGTTCCATTGATTTCGGTACTGAAAAATGGCTGGAACAGATAGAGGAGATCTTGACTGGCGACACCTGCACCAAAATCCCGCACATCAATATAAATATAAGTTGTTTGCGGGTAGACCGTAATCTCAATGGGCTGCTGTGCAGCATTGTGTCGAATGGCGTTACGAATCAGGTTAATCAGCACTTGGCGAAACTGTGATTCATCAAACAGAATGCTCAGTTGTTCGGTCAGTGTAAGTTGAATTTGACTCGCTGCATCAGGTAAATCTTCCTGAATGAATTGCGGCAAAAAATGATTGAGCTGAATCGGGACAGGCGTAGTTTGTTTGTTTTTGACCATGCTCAGCGTATCACAAATAATTTTATCAATTCGTGTCGCCTGTTTGCTGATCATGTCGGACAGCAATTGTTGCTGGGCAACGTCACTGCCTTTAAATAAATTATTGGCTTGTACAATCGCTGCCAAAGGATTGCGAATTTCATGCGCAATACTGGCAGAGAGTTGTCCTAAGGCGGCTAATTTGAGTTGTTGAACTTGTTGATTAATTTTACGTCCATCCTGCAGCGCCAATAAAGTCAGTGTTTGATGTGGCACTCTGAGTTTTTGGACCTGAATGTGCACATGAAAATTGCTGAGTTGTGATTCGAATTGAAACTTTTCTCCATCCTGCAACTGATCAAATTTGAACAGATCAAATAAATCGGGTTGAATTTTATACAATGGGTAAGTCGCGTGTGCATATTTGGGATGAATTCCAAGCAAATGACAGGCGGCAGGGTTGCTAAGGACGACATGACAATTTTCATCTAAAACCAAATAGCCCATTTCGGTTTGTTCTAAAATATAACGGTTGATATTTTGTAGGCGGTTTAATTCCAAAGACTGTGAAAAGTTTAGATTTTCTAAAATTTGGAAACGTCGTACAGCAATACGTCCGCTGCCATAAACCACCCCAAATAAAAATGCCAAAAGCGCACTTTGACTAATATTATTGAGTGATGAAAATTCCAGCAAACTCCCAACAAAGTGTTGATAAATCACCATAATCATCGCGATTAGGGTAATTGCTAAAGCTTTACGCTTTTCTAGCAAGAGTGAAGCCGCAAAAATTGTGATCACAAATAGCAGGCTTAAATATAAATTGGGTCCATCACTGGCAAAAGTCAGGGTACTCAGCGCGATAATATCAACCGCAAAAAATAAGGTCAGTTGTTGCGTGATTTTAAAGGGAATGTATTTATAGCTGATCAGTTGCAAGCAGTTAAAAATAAAATAACAAACCAAGGTGTACAGATATAAACCTGGGTACTGATATTGTGTGCCAAGCTGCTGAAAGGTGAGTAGGGTAATCAGTAGCAAACAAAAGGCAATCAGCAGTCGGTAAGTTCCATACCACATGCCAAGATGATACTGATTTAACTCAGAATGTTGTTTTAATTCTGGCATATAGTAAAGGTCTTATCTTTGCATCAACAGCGTTGAAAATACTTGAACGTTTAGGGTTTAATCAGTCCATAACGAATGGCAAGGTGGGTCAGTTTGACATCACTATCAATATTTAATTTTTCGAAAATACGGTAACGATAGGTATTCACGGTTTTTACACTGACAAATAACTTATCGGCAATTTCTTGTGCGCTAATACAGTTCACTACCATCATCGCCACTTGCATTTCACGTTCTGAAAGACTATCAAAAGGCGATTGTTGTGTGTCAGATAAGTATGAACTTGCCAGTTGTTCGGCAATGTCGGCACTGAAGTATTTACCGCCCTGCATGACTTTTTTTATGGCACGTACCATTTCACTGACAGGTGCGCCTTTGGTGATATAGCCTTTTGCACCTGCTTTCAGCAATAAAGAGGGGTAAGGTTCTTCTGCCAAACCACTCACAGCCAAAACTTTGGTGTCTGGTGCAGTTTGCAACAGACGACGTGTGGTTTCTACACCCCCAATTCCAGGCATGTTCACATCCAACAACACCACATTGGGATGATGCTGACGCACTAAAGTAATTGCTTCTTCACCCGATTCAGCTTGTCCAATCACCTGCACATCGGCATGGTCTTCGAGCATACGGCAAATCCCAGTACGTACCAATTCATGATCGTCGACTACTAAAACTGTGATCACCTACACTCTCCCTTTGAAAAAATCATCTTTTTTGTTACATAAAGCAAAATTAGCTTGCAATGAAACGACAAAATTAGCAATGCTATTCTTAATCTAGAATGAAAAGTTCTGCACAATATGGTGTCAAAAACGATTCATTGGTGTATTTTTAAATGTAAGGCATATTTGAGGTAATACGCAAATGTATCTTACCTCCCTGAGTTGAGTAAGCAGTCGTGAAAAATTCTAAGAAGTCGTTAATGCATGTGCTGGTCGCATCTATGATGTTCAGCCTAAGTTCTGTCAGTTTTGCTGAACTTGTCATCAATCCTTCCTCTGGGAGCGACGGTCAGGCGACCTTAAGTTGGTCTTCGGAGCAAGCCAATCAATTCTTAAATGGAGATCTAGAAAGTACCAGTGCAAGTACTCAGGCTAGCCCAGAAAGTTATGTTGATCCTACACCGCCAGGTTCAACTAAAATTACCACGACAGTGCGTAGTAGTAATGGTGTTGCACCGGCTTCTGCTGCACCGAAAACAGTCCGTATTTTAGATACGTCTGCTTATAGTAGCCAACCGTCAGTTAATGCACGTGCAGCTTTGGTGATGGATGCGCAAACAGGTGAAGTGCTGTATAGCAAAAATACCAATGCGGCATTACCGATTGCATCTGTGACTAAGGTGATGACGGCAGTGGTGACCTCTGATGCACGTTTGAATATGTCTGAACAAATCACTTTGCAATCGATTGACTTTGCAGGTGCGGCAGGTAAAAACTCAAGCTCAACCTTACGTGTAGGTGACAAGTTAAACCGTGCTGAGGCATTACTGTTTGCATTAATGAAATCTGAAAACCCTGCTGCTGCAGCGTTAGCACGTACTTATCCCGGTGGGAAAAATGCCTTTGTAGCCGCAATGAATGCTAAAGCGCGTGAATTGGGTATGCATTCTACTCGCTTTACCGAAGCAACAGGCTTAGACCCGCGTAATGTTTCTTCTGCGCGTGACTTGGGTATTTTGGTTAGCACCGCTTCGCAATATGGTTTGATTCGCCAATTTTCAACCACGCCAAGCTATGACTTTAACTTGGGTTATCGTGTATTGAAATCTAACAATACCAATGCACTGGTGCGTAATGGTGGCTGGAATATCAACCTGTCTAAAACAGGCTATATCAATGAAGCAGGGCGTTGTGTGGTGATGCATACCACTTTGAATAACCGTCCTGCGGTAGTGGTGCTTTTAGGTGCAGATACTTCACAAGCACGTACCAATGACGCAACCCGCTTAATGAGCTGGGCAAGTCAGTTACCTAAACGTATTTAAGCGAACATTCAGCTTTGGTGGTGGGTGGTGTGATGCTCACAATGAAGGCTGAAAAATCTAAATAGAAAAAATAGACAAGAAAAAACCCTGTCAAAGCAGGGTTTTTTTACGACACTTCAAATTTTACATATTTGAAAGAATCGAGTCTTTTACTTGTTGCATGGTAGCATCAATAGATAGCATCACCGCATCTGCACATTGTTTCATGGCAGTGTCAGGATCTTTCAGACCGTTACCTGTTACAGTACATACGATCACAGAACCTTCTTTAATTTTACCTGCTTTAATGTCGCGCATTGCACCACCAATTGATGCAGCAGATGCAGGCTCAACAAATACGCCTTCATACATTGAAAGCATACGTTGTGCTTCTAAGATTTCAGCATCAGTGAGCTCATCAAACCAACCTTCTGAATCGCGTACAACGGCTTTAGCATGGTTCCAGCTTTGTGGATTACCAATACGAATTGCAGTTGCAACAGTTTCAGGGTTTTCTACAGGCGCACCACGTAAGAATGGCGCAGCGCCAGACGCTTGATAACCAACCATGATTGGGCGACCTTCAGGGTTTGGACCTGTGAATTTATCCGTTGCTGCGTCATAGATCACTTGCTCGAATTGATCGGCAGGTTGGTTGGCAACCGCTTCGGTATAACCCATCCAGTGTGCAGTAATGTTTCCTGCGTTACCTACAGGCAAGCAGTGGTAATCTGGTGCACGACCTAACTCATCTACAATTTCATACGCAATGGTCTTTTGACCTTGTAGGCGGTAAGGGTTGATTGAGTTCACAATGGTCACAGGTGCTTGGTCGGCAACTTCCTTGACTAGACGCATACCATCGTCAAAGTTACCGCGAATTTGCATGGTGATGGCACCGTACATCATCGCTTGCGCCATTTTACCCATGGCAATTTTGCCTTCAGGAATTAAAACGAATGCTTTGATACCTGCACGGGCAGCATAAGCCGCTGCAGCAGCAGAAGTGTTACCTGTCGATGCACAGATAATGGCTTTTGAACCTTCTTCAACTGCTTTAGTGACTGCCATGGTCATGCCACGGTCTTTAAATGAACCTGTCGGGTTTAAGCCTTCATACTTCACATAAATTTCAACATCTTTACCAATAATGCGTGGAATATTCTCAAGCTTAATCAGCGGCGTGTTTCCTTCGCCTAGAGAGATTGCACGTGTGGTTGTAGACACTGGTAAACGGTCACGATAACGGTCAACTAAACCAGTATAACGATTGGCATTCGACATGATGATGTTCCAATTGTGTGTAGAGCTTGGCAAGGGGAAATACTCCCCTTCACCCGATTAATTATCAAGCGATTCTAAACGAATTCGTACAATTTCGCCATGAATGGTTGGCAATGCTTGAATTTGTTGTAACGCTTCATCCATTTTCGATTCTAGGACTGGGTCAGTCAGAATTACGATAGGAATAAGGTCTTTTAAGCGTGATTGCTGCATGATGGCATCAATACTGATTCCCGCACGGCTTAAAATCGTGGTCACATCGGCTAGTACGCCAGTTTGGTCTTCGGCATTAATGCGAATGTAGTAACCCGTAGTCATTTCTTCACGGCTTAAAATTGGCAAGTCGGTTAAGGCTTCAAATGCCAATTGTGGAATTGTACCAGCGCCATCTTCGGTATAAGAAATGTCACGGACAATATCAATGACATCGGCAACCACAGCAGAGGCTGTTGGGCCTGCACCTGCACCTGCGCCATAATAGAGCGTTGGACCAACTGCATTGGCTTGTACCAAGACCGCATTTTTTACGCCGTTAACATTCGCAATTAATTCTTCTTCAGGAATTAAGGTTGGGTGAACACGCAGTTCAATGCCTTTTTCGGTGCGACGGGCAATCCCTAAGTGTTTAATGCGGAAACCGAGTTCTTCGGCATATTTCACATCTTGTGCGGTAACTTTGCCAATACCTTCGGTAAAGACCTTGTCAAACTGTAGCGGAATACCAAATGCGCATGAAGCCAAAATGGTCAGTTTGTGTGCAGCATCAATACCTTCTACATCAAAAGTCGGATCGGCTTCGGCATAGCCTAATTCTTGTGCTTCTTTCAGTACATCTTCAAAGGCACGACCTTTTTCGCGCATTTCGCTTAAAATGAAGTTACCTGTACCGTTGATGATGCCTGCCAACCATTCAATTTTGTTGGCAGCCAAACCTTCACGGATGACTTTAATGATTGGAATGCCACCCGCAACCGCAGCTTCATAGGCAATTTGTACGGCATTGTCTTCAGCCGCTTTAAATAGCTCATTACCATGTTCTGCAAGTAGGGCTTTGTTGGCTGTCACGACCTGTTTGCCGTGTTTCATGGCTTCCATGATCACGTCATAAGCAGGGTGAATACCGCCCATGACTTCAACCACGACGTCTACATCGGGTTGACGTACGATGTCCATCAAGTCATCACTTTGCTTGACAGATTCTGGCAAGTTGAGGTCTGGACGCGGACGACGTGTTCCCACATAGGTGATTTCAATTTCACGACCGGTGCGACGTCTAATCTCAGCAGCATTTTCTTTTAATAGTTTAAGGGCACCACCACCCACAGTACCAAGACCGAGGATTGCCAGACGAACTGGTTTCACGTCACACTCCATATTAATCAACTTTAAGCGAGTCTAGATCATAGCTAAAAAAACGCGCTGACTCTAGGGCAGATCGCACTTATCTTTACAGTATAAAAAAAAGTAAAATAACGCATAAGAAATCGTTATTTATGATGGCTCTATAGATGCTGCATCTTGGTGTATTGCAATGATGCAGCATCCACAGAAACTCTATTTTTAGTTGTCTAAACGCTTGATCAATTCAGCGGTAGACATATAGCCGCCTAAATATACGCCTTCGGCATTATAAATTGCAGGTGTGCCATTTACGCCCATATTTAAGCCCAATTGATATTGAGCACGAACAGGGTTTTTACAGTTGGCAGGCGCAATTGATGCACCATTCATGACCGCATTAAAGGCTGCATGACGGTCTTCGCTACACCAGATCGCTTCCATGTTCGGCATGTGCTGTTCGCCACGTGGCCAAGCAATATAACGGACTTCAATGCCTTTGCCGTTCATTTCATCCATTTGTTCATGCAGACGATGGCAATATGGGCAGCTGACATCTGTAAATACATAAATGACGTGTTTGGTTTTGCCTTTGGCAGGAAAGACCAGTAAATCTTCTTGCTTTAATTCAGCAAAGATTTTTTTGTTCACGCCTGCTTGCAGGTTTTCACTGACGTTATGCAGTTCTTTGTCACCTAAACGGATCACATCGCCCTGAATAATGTATTTGCCGTCACTGGTGGCATAGACCGATGACATGCCTTCAAGACTCACCCAAAATAAATTTGGAACTTCCGTGGCTTTAATGTCGGTAATTTTGGCGTTGATGCCTGCAGTTTTAAAATGTTGTTGCAAGGTCGTGCTTAAACGCTGTTGTGTATTGCGTTCAATTAGGGTTGATGCTTCACCCGTTGCAGGGGCACTGGCGGTAAGCGTGGTTTGCTTTTTATCTTCGTTGTTTGCATTTGAACATGCGGTGATTGCAAAAGCACTTGCCAGTGAACAGGCAATCAAAAGTGTCGAGCGGGTAAGTGTCATAAACAACCCTTTCTTGTTGGCATAAAAAATAGAGCGTTAGCATAACAAAAAATATTCGTGATCGTTAGGGTCTGTTGCCATTTCATAAATGGCTTGCGTTCATAGATGAAGTGTCAGTAGACCCTATACTTCTACGTTGTTTTTGTTTTAAGCCCGTGGATGATGCTGGGCATGCAATTGCTGCATACGGATTTGTGCGACGTGGGTATAAATTTGTGTGGTGGATAAATCGCTGTGTCCAAGTAGCATTTGTACCACGCGTAAATCTGCCCCATGATTGAGTAAATGGGTGGCAAAGGCATGTCTTAATGTGTGTGGCGATAACTCGGTCTGAATACCTGCTTGCAGAGCATAGCGTTTAATGGCATACCAGAAATTTTGTCGGCTCATGATGCCGCCTTGCACCGTTAAAAATAGATAATCGGTGGCACTTTTATACAGCTGCGGGCGCGATTCAGTTAAATATTTTTCTATCCACTCACAAGCGACTTGCCCCATGGGTACCAAACGCTCTTTATTGCCTTTACCTACAATTCGTAAATAACCTTGTTTTAGGTTGATCAATTCTAAACGTAAATTCAGCAACTCCGTCACCCGTAAACCGCAAGCATATAAGACTTCAAGCATGGCACGATCTCGTAATCCCAGTGCGGTGTTGATATCTGGGGCGTGAATTAAAGCTTCCACATCGGCTTCCGATAAATCTTTGGGTAAGGCACGACCTAATTTTGGAGTTTTATGCGCAGCAACAGGGTTGTCAGAACGTAGTTTGTGTTCTCTTAAAAATTTATAAAAAGAACGCAGCGCAGACAGGCAGCGTGCAATAGAGCGGGGGCTTTTTTGTTGTTTGGTGAGTTCGATGAGTACATCCGAAATATCGTCATGATTCCATTCAGGCATGGGTTTGCTGACATAGTCGCTGCATTGAATTAAATCGGACAAATAGGCATTGCGGGTATGCGGACTAACACTTTGTGCGATTAAATCGTTGCGATAACCTTCCAAAAAACTCAAAGCTTCTGGAATTTGTATTGCAGCAGGAATACGAGGTTTTTTGTTCAGCATAGGCATCACAGACAAAATCACAAAATTAATTGAGAAATTTGATAATAAGCAGCGTTATTTTCTACTGTAATCCAATTCAGCAGGGCTGTCGATGTGATATAAAACATTTAAATGTAAGTTGACCTTATTTGTTAATTGTTCTCATTTGCGTATATAATGGGCAAAAAAATAGTATAGGAATTTCACGGTGCGTTTGTCAGAACTCAAAGCAAAACAAACAGCCATCATACGTCAGGTACTTCGGACTGCCGATGGTGCAACATCCCTAAATGATTTGGTTGCGAATCGCTTAGAAACGTTAGGCTTTGTGCCTGGGACGCCTGTGCAGGTAATTACCAAAGGTATTTTTGGTGGAGATCCGATCTTAATTCAAGTGGGATTTACCCGTTTTGCCTTGCGCAAAGTAGAAGCTGAACGCATAGAAATTGAGCAGGGAGTAACTGCATGAGCGATGCCTTACGTATCGCACTTGTAGGGAATCCAAACTGCGGTAAAACTTCTTTATTTAACCATTTGACAGGGACACGTCAAAAAGTTGCAAACTATGCGGGTGTTACCGTAGAGCGCAAAGTGGGTCAGTTCAGCTTGCCTTCAGGGCAGGCGGTGCGGGTGTTGGATTTACCGGGTACATACAGCCTAGAAGCCACCAGTCCAGATGAAGCCATTACCCGCGATGTGGTTCAGGGCAAAATTGCTGAAGAAGGTCAGCAAGATGCATTTTTGTGTGTGGTTGATGCGACCAACCTGAAACTGCATTTAGGTTTGGTACTTGAAATGATTGAGTTGGGACGTCCAATTTTATTGGTGCTCAACATGATGGATGAAGCACGCCGCCGCGGGATGCAAATTAATACGCAAAAATTGTCTGAGCGTTTGGGTGTGCCTGTGGTGGAAACCGTTGCGGTGCGTGATTCAGGTATTCAAAACTTAATGCATGCCTTAGATCAGGGCAAATTTTCTGTTCCGCAGACAGAATTGACAGGCTTAACAGGTAGTCAGCATCAGCGTATTCAAACCATTTTGCATGATGTGGTGCAGTTTGTAGATGAAGAAGACAAACGCTCTGACTTTTTAGACAAAATTTTTCTACATCCTGTGTTTGGCTTGGTAAGCCTTGCAGTGATGATGTTCGTGGTATTCCAAGCTGTTTTTTCTTGGGCTGCACCATTTATGGATGGTATTGAAAGCTTCTTTGGCTGGCTAGGTGAAGTGATTGGCGAAAACATTAGCCATCCCTTACTGAACAGCTTGATTGTGGATGGCATTATTGCAGGCGCAGGCGGTGTGGTGGTGTTCTTGCCGCAAATTTTAATTCTGTTCCTGTTTATTTTAATTTTGGAAGAATCGGGCTATTTGCCACGCGCAGCATTCTTGCTCGATAAACTGATGTTTAGCGCAGGTTTGAGTGGTCGTGCCTTTATTCCATTGCTGTCTAGTTTTGCTTGTGCAGTGCCAGGCATTATGGCAACACGTAGTATTGCCGACCCACGTGATCGTTTAACTACGATTATGGTCGCGCCGTTAATGACTTGTTCTGCGCGCTTACCTGTATATGCTTTGCTCATCGCTGCATTCATTCCCAATCAAATCGTCTGGGGTATGTTTAATTTACAAGGCCTAGTGCTATTCGGTCTGTATATGGCGGGCATTGTGAGTGCCTTGGGCGTATCTTTTGTGCTTAAATTTTTGCAAAAAGATAAATCTGAGCATGTCTTGTTGATGGAACTACCAAGCTACCGTTTTCCAGACCTAAAAAGCGTGTGGATTGGTTTGCTGGATCGCGCCAAAATTTTCTTGAAGCGTGTCGGTGGCATTATTTTTGCGCTGTCGATTTTATTGTGGTTCTTGTGTACCTTCCCGCAACCGCCTGAAGGTGCGCCCCTGCCTGCAATTGACTACAGTTTTGCAGGGATGCTGGGGCATGTATTACAGCCGATTTTTGCTCCAGTTGGCTTTAACTGGCAGATCGTGATTGCCTTGATTCCTGCTATGGCAGCGCGTGAAGTGGTCGTGGCTGCCTTAGGCACAGTCTATGCCTTATCTGCAGTCGATGAAGACGCTATTTCCGAAGGTTTGGCCGCTTTAATTAGTGGCGGTGGCGAACTGGGCTGGTCATTGGCAACGGGTTTGTCGTTATTGGTGTGGTTTATTTATGCTCCGCATTGCTTGGCGACTTTGGCCACCGTAAAGCGTGAAACAGGTTCATGGCGTACAGTCAGTTTTATGACGGTGTATTTATTTGGTTTGGCTTATTTAATGTCGTTTTTAACTTATCAAACAGCATCTTATTTGTTGAGTTAAGGCTATTTTAGGCTTCACAGGAGAAGACAAACATGATTGAAATTCTGATTGTTGCTGCATTGGTGTTGTGGAGTGCTGTGGTGGTCTTTAAAAAAGTCTTTCCTCAAACCTCTAGCGCATTTTTTCTAAAGCTGTCCAATTTCTGTACTGAAAAAGGCTGGCATGGCTTAGCCAAGTGGTTGAAGCCTGCGGCAGCGGCAGGTTGTGGTGGTAGTTGTGGCTGTGATCATTCAGATCAACCCGCAGAAAAGAAAGTTGAAGTCCAAGCGGTGAAGTGGAAATAGAGTTGATTCACTGTAGTGATATTCTTTTTAAAAACCGTCAGCAATATGACGGTTTTTTTACGCACTGACACAAAAAAAACTGCAGGAACTGCAAACAGAAAAAGCATTCAAAACAGCAAAGTGCTACTATTTTGTCTGTTTTAAAATTAGCGCACAAAATGGGGAAAAAATGTTAATACAACGTGGTGGATTAAAAGTCGTTGCAGGACTTGGTATTTCTGGTGTTGCAGCTGTTAATTTTTTACATCATCAAGGTTACCGCGTTGCTGTGACAGATTCTCGTCCCACACCCCCAGGGCATGACCAAATTCCTGCCGAAGTGGAAACCCGCTTTGGTCAGTTTGATCAGGATTTATTGCTGTCTGCAGAAGAAATTGTGATTAGCCCAGGGCTAGATCCAAAACTCCCTGAAATTCAGGCGGCGATGGCACAGGGAATTCCTGTGGTGAGTGAAATTCAGATTTTACGTCGTGCGACCGACAAACCTATTGTGGCAATTACAGGGTCTAATGCGAAAAGTACCGTGACCACGCTCATTGGTTTAATGGCAGAGCAGGCAGGCAAAAAAGTCGCAGTAGGTGGTAATTTGGGACGTCCTGCGTTAGATCTGATCAAAGATAATCCTGAGCTGTATATTTTAGAACTTTCCAGTTTTCAGCTAGAAACCACCTCAAATTTAAATGCAGAAGTGGCGGTGGTGCTGAACATGAGTGAAGACCATTTAGACCGTCATGGCGATATGCTGGGGTATCACACAGCCAAACATCGTATTTTTCAGGGTGTGAAAAAAGTGGTGTTTAACCGTGATGATGCTTTAAGTCGTCCGTTAGTGCCAGATCAAACTTCTATGCAAAGTTTTGGCTTAAATGCGCCTGACTTAAATCAATACGGCTTGTTAAAAGATGATGATGGCAGTATGTGGTTGGCACGTGGGCGTGAGCGTTTATTAAAAAGTACCGAGATGTATATTCAAGGTACACACAATATTGCTAATGCATTAGCATGCTTGGCATTGGGTGAAGCCATTGGTTTAGCTATGCACAGCATGCTGGAAACGTTGAAAACCTTTAAAGGTTTGGAGCATCGATGCGAATTCGTCAAAGAATTACATGGGGTGCGTTATTATAATGACTCCAAAGGAACCAATATTGGTGCAACTTTGGCGGCCTTAGATGGCTTGGGCGCAGCAATTCAGGCACAAGGCGGCAAGGTTGCGATTATTTTAGGTGGGCAAGGAAAAGGGCAGGACTTTACTGCGCTACGTCAATCATTGCAACAATATGCCAAACTGGCGGTGTTGATTGGTGAGGATGCCACGAAAATTGAAACAGCAGTTGCCGGAACAACCCAACTCTTAACTGCAGATACCTTGCAACAAGCCGTTGAAATCTGCCAACAACATACACAAGCGCACGATGTGGTGCTATTGTCACCTGCATGCGCAAGTTTTGATATGTTCTCGGGCTATCCAGAACGTGGTCACAAGTTCGTTGCTTATGTCAACGCACTGGTATAACAACAATAAGGTGTGAGATATGGCTGGCTTTGCTCAGACAACAATCAATAAACTCAATCAGGTATATGATCGCTGGTTACCCAAACTGCCAACGGAAGTGAATGTACGCAATGTACTGATTTTTAGCGTACTGGCGTTGTTATGTATTGGTTCAATCATGGTGGCGTCGGCTTCGATGCCCTATGCCGAGCGTATGCATGAAAATCCCTTTCACTACGTATTACGTCATGGCATTTCAATTGTGGTGGCATTAGGCGCTGCTGTGATTGCCTATAGAGTGCCGTTGAACACTTGGTTTAATAACACTTTTTTTCTGTGGATTGTGACCATTGCCTTGTTAGCTGCAGTCTTGTTGGTGGGTACCGAAGTCAATGGTTCTAAACGCTGGATTCGGGTCGCAGGCTTTACCTTGCAAGCGTCCGAAGTCGCTAAAGTGATGATGGCTATTTTTACCGCTGACTATGTGGTACGCCGTGCTGAAGAGGTGCGTAATAACATTAAAGGGTTGATTCGTCTTGCTGTGATTATGGCGGTCACGGTAGGTTTAGTGATTGCAGAGCCTGATTTAGGGGCGACAGTGGTGATTGCCTTGACCATGTTGGGGGTGTTCTTTTTAGCGGGTGCACCATTAATTCAGTTTGGGATTGCTTTTGGTGCGATTATTGCCGCCTTTGTGTTTTTAGTGGTATTCGAACCTTATCGTTTTGAGCGTTTAATGTCGTTCTCAAACCCGTGGAATGACCCTTTGGGTGTCGGCTATCAGTTGTCTAATGCTTTAATGGCATTTGGACGCGGTGAATGGGTAGGCGTAGGCTTGGGGCATAGTATCCAGAAAATGTCCTATTTGCCTGAAGCACATACAGACTTTATGTTGGCTGTCTTGGGTGAAGAATTTGGCTTTTTAGGCATTTTGGTGGTGCTGTGCCTCTCTTTTGCTATGTTGATTGCCTGTATTAAAATTGGTCATCGTGCCCTAAAAAACCAGTACTTACGTGCAGGGTATTTGGCTTATGGCATCAGCATTATTTTTTTATTGCAGATTATGGTGAACGCAGGCATGAACATGGGTATGTTGCCGACCAAAGGTTTGACCCTGCCTTTTATTAGTTATGGTGGTTCATCGTTAATTATGTGTGCAGTGATGGTGAGTTTGATTTTGAAAATTGAAGCCAGCACGCACGAGATTAACCCAAGCCGTGAGGAATCGAATTTCTAGAATTGATCTTTCTATTTCGCTTCTAGCTGAGTATGGTGCAAGACCATGCTTGGCATGACTGTTCCACAATTTAAACACTTGACCATAGTATTTTGCCGTTTAGATACAGGGAACAAGGCAATAAAAAATAAGGAGAAATATTGTCGTTGCTGTCTGAGTTCATAGCTGCAACAGATGCGGCAAACGGGGCAGTTAAATTGCTTTTTCTCGACTACTTTGGTTTTCGGTCCCACAGCAAAAATAAAAAACATGACACAATCTCAAATGATCCATTTCAATTTGAGCATAACTGAGTTTTAAGTTTTATAAATAATAGCCGTGTAAAGCTGTACCCGCAGGAATACGTGAAAGATCCCATTGTTGAATGGCTTGTGTGAGCATGCGTGCAGGTGTATCTAATTCGACAGCAACCTGATTTAAGGCGGTTAAAGCGGACTGTAGCAACTTTGGAGCTTGGCTTAAATCTAAAGCTTGTGCCAAGTTCTGTTTAGACAGTTTTTGCCCTTGCGCATTCATGGCTAAAGGCAGGTGCGTGTATGTAAGTTTAGGGTAGCCTAACAGTTGTCCCAAATAGATTTGTCGTGCAGTGTTGTCGAGTAAATCTGCGCCACGAACCACATGGGTAATACCTTGTAGATAATCATCCACCACCACTGCCAATTGATAATTGATAATGCCATCACGCCGTTTTAGGACAAAATCGCCCAAGTCCTGCGCAAGCTTGGAACACTGCTTGCCTTGCAAGCGGTCTTGAAAGCAAATCTCTTGGTCTGTGACTTTGACTCGAATTGCTTGATTGGCAAAATCTAAGCCTAAATTGCGACAAGTCCCTGCATAAATATGATTGGAGCCAAGCATTTTACGGGTGCATTGACAGGCATAGACCAAGCCGCGTTGCTGCAATTGTTGTAATACGGCTGCATAGAGATCAAGGCGATCTTTCTGGAAAATAATTTCGGCATCGGGCTCAAACTGAAAGGCATCTATGCAGCGCAAGATATGGCTTTCACTACCAGGGTAAATACGTGGAATGTCCGTATCTTCAATACGCACCAACCAAGTGCCGTGCTGAGCTTTGGCATCGCAATAACTGGCAACGGCAGTAATGAGAGAGCCAAAATGCAAAGGGCCGGTTGGCGATGGTGCGAACCGACCTGAGTAGCGCGTCAGCGAAATATGATCTCGCTGACGACGATGCTCCGCAAAGGAATTTTCAACAGTCACAATTAACCGTTATTTTGCTTCTCTTTGATCTCTGCAAAAGTTTTGCAGTCAATACATAGCGTTGCCGTTGGACGTGCTTCTAAGCGACGCAAACCGATTTCGATACCGCAAGTTTCACAGAAACCATAGTCATCGTTTTTAATCGCTTCAATAGATTGTTCAATTTTACGAATCAATTTACGTTCACGGTCACGAGTACGTAATTCAATCGCAAATTCTTCTTCTTGTGTCGCGCGGTCATTCACATCAGGCAAAGCTGTATTTTCGTCTTGCATGGTGTTGAGTGTACGATCTACTTCTGACATTAACTCTTCTTTCCACGCCATGAGAATTTGACGGAAATGTTCGAGTTGTCCTTCAGACATGTATTCTTCATTTT
>DBIN01000003.1 GCA_002296655.1 Acinetobacter sp. UBA801 | reverse complement strand
AGGGGATCTTTGAAAATGTATATCGTTGGCAGAAGAAATTATTTAGACCAATCATCAAAGACTTCATTGATGACTTTATTCTCGATAAAAATCATCTGCTACCACAGAGAATCTATAAATGATAGTGCGTAAGTCCTAACATATAAGGAGTTGAGTGATCAGCTCCTTTTTTGTGTGCATAAACAACTTTATGAATTGTGACAGTTTGTAGCGACTTAAGTTTTCTTTAAGTTTAGATTTCTATCTTGAGCATTGAGTTATTTTCTATCCAATGTGATGCACATGATCAAATTTAATTTTGATGCTCAATCATCCAGTCAAACGCATTTTCTGGATGCGAATTTTCATCAGCAAAAAAATAAAAAACAATTCAACGGGTATGCATCTGTAGCGCAGCCGTATAAACCACAAACGAACCCAAAACAGTTGAACCTAGAACAGCCACATTTAGATGTATTACACAGCTATGCCTCGGTGATTCAAGCACACACAACAGCACAACATTTAAATGTGACAACTGTGACCCAAGATGCTAGCAAACAACGCTTGGCATTAGAGCATTTTATTCGAGATAAATACCAAAAAGTCCATCAGGCATCCATAAATACTTTTTCAGATACCTTGTTTGCAGGCTATGTAAACCACGACATGCAAGTGGTGATTGGCATGCAACCATTGGGCGCGAACCAAGCCTTTTTGGAACAGTATTTAGATGCACCCATTGAAACCATTTTAACCCAATTGAGCCAAGTGCCTGTAACGCGCGCGCAGATTGTTGAAATTGGCAACTTAGCAGCGCAAGACATGAGCAAAGCCAAATTGATGGTGGCTTTTTTGGTGTTTCATTTATCGCAGAACAATGTGTCGTGGGCAGTTTGCACAGGAACAGCAGCAGTGCGCTATGTGTTACAGCAAATGGGACTGCATTTTCAGGTGCTAGAAAAAGCCAACCCCGAAGCCTTGGGCGATGCACAGCATCAATGGGGCAGTTATTACCAACAGAAGCCTTATGTACTGGCGATTGACGTTGCAGCAGCGTTGGCGGTCACGCAACAGCAATATTGTTTTTATGCCTAAGGTCATGCAGAAAGGCGGAAATTGAAAGATGAATGAGTTGTTTGAAAACCTGAATCACTATGCCCAAACAGACCCTGAGCGTGAAGCAATTGTGACGGCACAAACCACACTGAGTTATGCCACATTACAGCAACGGGTTGAGTTGCTCAGTGCAGAATTGGCAACTTATCAAGTACAGCGTTTGGCGTTGTGGGGTGTGAACCAGGCCGATTGGATTGTGGTCGATTTAGCCGCACGTAAAGCTGCAATGACAGTCATTCCTGTGCCTTTATTTTTTACTGCTGCACAAGTGCAACATTTACTGCAAGACAGCCAAGCCGAGTTGCTGTGTATTTTGACGGATACTGCACAAAGCGATACTCCGTCCAATGTTAACTCGGCTATTGGAAATACTGCTATTCCAGAAGCTTTGTTGGAGATGATTGATGCAGTTCAGGCACAGGTTTTGCCACCATCAGATTTATATCAAGGGCAGTTGTTTCGTCTAAGCGTTGAAACAGCACAACCGCATTTATCCCCAAATTCTGCTGAGCAGCCTACAAAAATTACTTATACCTCGGGCAGTACGGGTACTCCCAAAGGTGTGTGTTTGGCAGAAGCCACCATTAATTCAATTACGTACTCTTTAAGTCAGGCATTGCAAAGCAGCCAGCTTGGGCGGCATTTGTGTCTAATTCCATTTGCAACATTGCTTGAAAATATCGCAGGCGTGTATGTGCCTTTTCACATGGGGCGTGCAGTGGTGGTGGCTGAAGTCAGTCAGTTTGGTTTGCTGTCCAACCATGAGTTTGATGTTTCACGCTTTGTCGATGCCGTGCAGCAATATCATATTGAAAGCGTGATTTTATTGCCACAAATGCTCAAAGCGATTGTGGAATATATCCATCAACATGGCGATGCAGGCTTGCGTACTTTGAGGTTTATTGCCGTGGGTGGTGGCAAGGTGTCTGCAGATTTACTCAAGCAGTGTCAGCAATTCAATTTACCTGTTTATGAAGGTTATGGTCTGTCTGAATGTGCATCGGTCGTGAGTTTAAACCTGCCTGAAGCTCGCAGAATTGGCAGTGTTGGCCGCGTATTGCCGCATGTTCAAGTCGAAATTGCTGCCAATCAAGAAGTGGTGGTCAAGGGCAATGCCATGTTGGGATATATGCATGAACTTGGGCGTGAGCAGGATGCGGTATCAGCCGATATTCACACAGGCGATGCAGGTTATTTTGATGAAGATGGCTATTTATATATCACGGGGCGTATCAAGCAAATTATTGTCAGCAGTTTTGGGCGCAATATTTCACCAGAATGGGTTGAATCGAACAGTTTGAGTGAGCCTGAAATTCAACAGATTGCCGTGTTTGGTGAAGCGCAGCCGTCATTATCTGCAGTGATTTATGCCGAGGAACATCGTTCAGATGCGCAATTGGCAGCCGCGATTTATCGTGCCAATACCCGTATGCCTGATTATGCCCAAATTAAACACTGGTGCCGTGCTGAACAACCTTTTTCTTTAAATAATCAGATGTTAACCGATAACGGAAAATTGCGTAGAGCAGTCATTCAGCAACAGTATCAGACAGCTTTGGCACATCCTACAACGTATTTAGTGGCTGATCTTGGAGATGTTTCACAGATAGACACCAACCTGTCAGTCATCAATAGAGATAGAGAGAAATCACATGAATATTGCACAACAGCAATTCAAACATTCCCCACAACAAATTAAAGATCGTTTGGTGGAGCACGGTTGGGTTTTACTTAGAAATGAACATTATGATGTGAATGCATTTAGTGGGCTGATGAGCAATATTTGCCAAAAGCTGACCTATGACCCTGCACGTGAAAATGTGACCCGACAATCGCAAAAAGTAGATGCGGGTACGCAGGCAATGGGACTGCATATAGAAAATGGTTCAACCCCAATGCCGCCTGATATTATTGCTTTTTTTAGTGAAAAAAGTGCTTCGCGTGGTTCGCAGACTACTTTATGTGATGGACATGAGGTATGGCAAAAACTGCCTGACACACTGAAGCAGAAATTTGCTGAACCGATGACCATCAGCCGTTACTTACCCAAAGCGATGTGGCAAAAGTATGTGGCGACAGCACTCAATATTGCCGATGCCGTACAGGTCGGGCAGCAGGAACTCGCTCATTTTATTGAGATGATTCCTGGACAACGGATTCGTCCTGCGCATGATGAAGGTGTGCAGTATGACTTGAACATGCCGATGATTCGCCATGACAATTTAAAAGCTGTGCCTGCCTTTGCCAATACCTTGTTGGGGCCTTCTTATAATTACGAAAAGCCGCGTTTTTACTTTGCCGATGGCAGCGAAATCCAAGCAGAATTATTGGAAGAATTGGCAGAGCGTTGCGAGCGTGAAACCTCAGAAATTGACTGGCAAGATGGTGATGTGGTGCTCATTGATAACAAGCGCTTTATGCATGGCAGACGTGAAATATTGGTGCCATTAGAAGATCGTAAACTCTATATTTGTATGGGCTTGGGACTGAATCCTGCATTTTTATAATTGAGTTGTATCGAATATCTTAAAATTGAGAGTATCTTTTATGTCAAATTTAACTGCGGTGATTTTCGGGGCAACAGGCGGGATTGGTCATGCGATTGCGCATCATTTTGCTGAAAAAGGCTTAAACTTAATTTTGGTTGGGCGTAAGCAAGACACCTTGCAACAACTAGAGCAAAGTCTGGCGCAGCAGTATCCTCAGTTGCAATTACACAGTCTGCGTTGTGATTTAATTGATGCCAGCAGTCGTCATGATTTTATTCAGGCACTTGCCGCATTAAAACAGCCGATTCATTACTATATTAACAATGCAGGCATGAATGATTTTCGTCTGTTTGCGCAGCAATCACAGGATACCATTGAGCAAATGATGTTGGTCAATGTGGCTTATCCGCTGCAACTGATTCAGGATGTGATTCCATATATGTCGGACAGTCAGCCGAGTCAGATCATCAATATTGGCTCGACTTTTGGCAGCATCGGCTACCCTGGCTATGTGAGTTATTGCGCCAGTAAGTTTGCCTTGCGTGGTGCAACTGAAGCATTGGCGCGAGAGTATGGTCAGACTGCCATTCGTTTTAGATATTTCTCCCCACGCGCGACCAATACCAGTATGAACAATCCCGATGTGATAGAAATGAATATCAAAATGGGTACAAAAGTGGATGCACCTGAATTTGTGGCACAAGAGCTGTATCAATTTTTACAAACAGACCGTCAATCCTATCAGGTCGGGTATCCTGAAAAAGTCTTTGTCAAACTGAATCAGTTGATGCCTAGCCGAGTCGCGGCTGCCATTCAAAAAGATTTAGACACCATTTATGAATATGCAGATCAAAGCAAAGCGACTGATTCCTGATTTTTAAGTTTCCGCCTTATAAATGATATTTTTTTCGATATCGCCATAAGGTGGTTCGGCTAATGCCCAAGGCTTGTGCCACCAATTCAGTTTGCCCCTGATATTTTTCTAGTAAATCCTGCAGCGTGTCTTTATCTACTTTATTGTTGGTTTTGATGGGTAGCTCAATAGGTTGTGGCGTTGCGGGAGCTGAGGCGAGTTTCAAACTGGCATGTACAATTTCATCGGGTAAATCGTGTTGATCAATTTCAATTTTACCTGCCGACATGGTTAAGGCATACAGCAAGGTGTTTTTTAATTCACGCACGTTGCCTGGCCAATCGTAATTGATTAATACCTTCAGTGCTTGCTCGGTCAAATGTGGCGTGACCTGAAACTGGGCTTGTTGTTGCAAAATAAATGCTGCAATTTTAGGGATATCTTGTTTACGTTCACGTAGTGGTGGCACAAAAATTGGAATCACCCGTAAACGATAAAGTAAATCTTGGCGAAATCTGCCTAAACGCGCTTCTTCACGTAAAGCGCGATGGGTTGCGGTAATAATTCTGACATTCGATTTAATCGCTTTTTCACCGCCCAAAGGGGTGAATTCGCCCGTTTCTAATACTCGCAATAATTTGGCTTGCAGTTCCAGTGGAATTTCTGCAATTTCATCTAAAAATAAAGTACCACCTGCAGCACGTTCAAACACACCTTTATGCTCACGAATTGCCCCTGTAAATGCACCTTTCACATGCCCAAACAATTCACTTTCTAAAATATTGGCATTTAAAGCCGCGCAGTTAATCGCAATAAAGACTTGTGCATGCCGTTGGCTGCGTGCATGTACTGCTTGCGCCACCAACTCTTTACCACTACCAGATTCACCACGCACCAAAACAGGAAACTCAGTAATCGCTACCCGTTCAATAATGGAATACATATGCTGCATTTGTGGCGAATCACTATGGAAAAACTCCGCCAAACTATTTTGTGCTTGGGCAGATGGGGTGAGTGTTTGTGATGACACTGTTGCAACGCTAGGCTGCAGAAAGAATAAACATCCTGTGAAATCGGCTGTATGGACACGAATATTTAAGCTGTGGTAGTGCCATGCCTTAGCACTATTCGGGAGTTGCAGCAGACCTGTCTGTGGTTGTGATGCTGATTGTGATTGTAGTTTTAATTTCAATAATTGGTTTTTTAATGTTTTACCCGTAGCTGCAGAAACAGAAGCATCTTGTGCATATTCATAAATCCATGTTTGAGCAATGTCGTCATAAACATAGAGCAAACTGTCTGGACAAAGTTGTTGTAAATGAAACAAAAAGCTTTCAAGACTGGCTTGTTGTTCAAAGTCATGTATCGCATTCATGATGTTTCATCTTTTGTTTCATTATTGATTCAATTGAAACACAAAATGCAACAGATGTGAAACATGGAGGATGATCTAAATTAAACAATATCTCTTAATATATTGTATTTTATTAATATATTTAAAAGAGATTAAGTTGGCACTATATTTGCAAAATTAAGAATAACAAAATATAAAACTCAGTATCTATCTCATGATCTTTCATCAATTTTTTGAAGCTGACAGCTCGACCTATACTTACTTATTGGCATCTGAACAAACCCGTGAAGCGGTGCTGATTGACCCTGTAATTTCAGAGGTTGAGCAATATGCTGCTTTTCTAGAACAGCATGATTTGCAATTGGTGTATAGCTTAGATACGCACGTACACGCTGACCATATTACTGCTGCCAACGAACTCAGAACACGTTTTGGTTGTAAAACTGTATTACATCGTAATTCAGGTGTGGTGTGTGGCGATATTTTCATTACCGATGGCAGCGCCATTCGTGTGGGTGAATTGTTGATTGAAGCACGTTATACCCCGGGTCATACCAACGCCTGTACCAGCTATGTGGTCAATGGCATGGTATTCACTGGCGATGCGTTGTTAATTGATGGTTGTGGTCGTACTGACTTTCAGGAAGGCAACCCGGCGACTTTATATGACAGCATTCATCTACAAATTTTTAGCTTACCTGATGACACTTTGGTGTACCCAGGGCATGACTACAAAGGGCGTGTGTCTTCTACCGTTGGGCAGGAAAAACGCAATAACTCGCGTTTAGGACAAGGGCGCACCAAAGCGGAATTTATTACCCTCATGCAGAATTTAAACCTGCCTTATCCAAAACATATTGATGTGGCTTTGCCTGCCAACAAAGTTTGTGGCAAGTGATGTTTGCACAGCACAACATAGTGATGGAATAGGGGGAAATACGCATGTGGATGTTAATCCTAGAAGGTTTGGCGATTGGTACTTTGCTGGGTTTAACTGGGGCAGGGGGCGGTATTCTTGCCGTTCCTGCACTTATGGCAAGTCAGGGCTGGACTGTGGCGCAGGCTGCACCTGTCGGTTTATTGGCAGTCACTTTGGCGGCTTTGGTTGGCACAGTTGAAGGCTTGTTCAAACGTATTGTACGTTATCGTGCTGCATTGTGGATTGCCCTAATCAGTATTCCATCTGCGCGTTATGGGGTGCATTTGGCAGGTATTGTGCCGCCCATGTGGTTAACACTGGCGTTCAGTCTGGTCATGTTTATTGTGGCGTATCGTATTTTCTTTAATAAGGTCAACGACCAAACTAATCCACCGTGTAAGGTAAACCAAAACACAGGACGCTTAATTTGGAATGTTAAAACGGCGTCTTTGCTTGGTGGTGTGGGTGTAATTGCAGGCTTGCTGACGGGTTTGTTGGGTGTGGGCGGTGGTTTTATTATTGTGCCATTATTGCTTAAATTTACCGATTTGGATATGCGCAGTATCGTCGCAACCTCTTTGATGATTATTTTCCTGATTGGTGGCGTGAGTATTTCAGCACACGTTTTAGATGGCTTTCAGTACCCAATGGCAGTCACCATCACCTTTGTTCTGGCGTGTATTGTCGGGATGTTACTTGGACGTACTTTGGTACATCGCATGAATAGCAATACTGTACAAAAGGTATTTGCTACAACAGTCATTGGTGTTGCGTTCTACCTCATTTATACAGCGATTATGGCTTAAGTCTAATATTTGGATACTATGTTTTTACTTTGAACTGCAGTATTGTGAATAGGTAACGTATTGTTAAGTGTAAGAAAAAGCACTAGACCTAGACCAAATTAAAGATTAGTTTAGCTGAATAAGATGACAAGGAGCCAAGAATGAAAAAACATTTATTTTGTGTGGGTGTCGAGTTCCGCAAAGCATCCGATGAAACAGGCTCTTATGCGTATTTGACCGCATATTTAGGCGCAGATGACTTACATGAAGCGATTGATCGCGTTCAGAAACAACTGGAGCAAGAAGGCAATAAAGTATTGTTCGTTCGTGGTTGCTGGGTTGTCGATGCCGATTGTGATGATGGTTTCTGCCCAACTGAAGAAAGTAATGCTGCCTCTAAAGCAGACCTACTGTTCAACGATGAAATCTATTATGGCAAATTGCAGCAATGGTCAATCAACAATGGCTATGAATACTGAGTAAAATGTTGGCTGAGTAAGATGCCGATGGGTTCAGTTTACTGACCTGTGAATATTTAAAAAACCGCGTTTGAATGATTCAAGCGCGGTTTTTTTATTCTTCATCAACCAAATGAACAAGTACATATTTTTCAAACCAGATCGGAAACTCTCCTTTAAAATCTGGATTAATGATCAATGTATCTCCGTTAGTCACTTCACAGATATAAGAAGCCATATTCTTGGTCGCATTACTTGAGTTATCAAATAAATACGCTCGGTCAGATACTTCAATCGCATCAATCAACATGTGCATAGTGCGGAAATAGCGTTCACGGATTTTAATTTCTTCGACTGGATGACCACCATTTTTCACACGTTGTTTAACTCGGTCCACATTAATATCAGGGTCCTCAGTCGTCACAAAGTATAAATAGGTACGATAGCCTTGCGTTTTAGCATCTCGCAAAAACTCGATTTTACTCTCATGAGACATTACGGTTTCAAATGTAAATCCAACCTTAAGCGTAAGTAACTCTTTACGGATGACATCAAGAATTCGGGCTGCGAGGTAGGAATCAATCGTGTTCCCGCTTAAGTCGATTAAGCTTCCATCAATCACAGGATCTACTGAGAGGGGAGGACTTTTGCTTAGAGTACCATCTGCATTTTTTAGTGGTCGACTTGCTTGAGTAAGATAATCAACCAATATGTTTGCATTAATGCGTATATCAAATTGACTTAGATCAAGAATGGGTGTGGCTTTAAGATCGCGCTCAAGGTTGTCAGCATTCAAAAACAATTTAGATAAACGGCTATCTAAACCATTAATCATCGTACTTTTGCCCGATCCATTTGGACCCGCAAACATTCTGATTCGAGGTGTTTTTGGCAACATAAATTATTCTGCAGTAGCCTCTATGTTACGTTTTCTAATTTTAAAGGTTTTGCGACCATTAAACTGGCGGGCTAGATCAGGGTTCCGACCAGATAACTGTTTGATTAAAACTGGTTTGCCATTCGGGGTTTTGCTGACTAAGGCATCATTTTCCACATAAAGTACTCGATCACTGTGAGCTACTGCAATGAAGCGTTCACGCAAAACGTCAGCTGCAGCTGTAGCGATTTCACTTTCATTGGTTCGGTTTCTAGTTGACATATCTAAAACCTCTAGGTGATTAAGTTTCATGGTTAGCGCGTCAATTCTTGGATTAAGAATAAATTGCTCTATTTAATCAATATATGCGTATTTTGATTAAATTCCAAGAACAGTATGAAGCTAGTAAGTATTATATTTTTGCATTTCTGATGCTATCAGAATACCACATCAACCGTTTTTTAGTATTGTGTCGCATGTAACTTGAAATGCAGATATTTTATTGCTTTTGATATTGAGCTAAAACATCAGTTTCCAGCGCTGAAAACTTTAGAGCCTACTTAAAAGGACGTCCTTCGCCTTGTTCTTCATAAGTCACACCATCTCGAATGTGGTACAAGCGTTTAAAGGTAGGGATGATTTTATCGTCATGTGTGACTACAATAATTGCAGTTTGAAATTTTTCTGCCATTTCGTGTAATAAGCGAATCACGGTCATCGCGCGTACACTATCCAATGGTGCAGTGGGTTCATCGGCTAAAATCACAGGCGGTTGATTAATCAAGCCACGTGCAATGGCGACACGCTGTTGTTCACCACCAGACAATTGTCCAGGCATAGCATGTACCCGATGCTGCACATCGAGCGCCGTTAAAATTTCCAATGCGCGGGCGCGGGCAATGTCATTGGCTACGCCTGCTAACATCGGCAGCAGCGCTACATTATCCAAAACATTTAAAAAAGGAATTAAGTACGGGGTTTGGAACATAAAACCAATTTTATCGCGGCGTAAGGCACTTAAGTCTTTGACTAACCAACGTTGATCAAAAATCACCTCATCGCCCAAAGTCATGCGTCCTTCGGTAGGATCAATCACGGCACCTAAACATTTGAGCAAGGTGCTTTTACCCGAACCTGAGGGGCCAATCAGCCCAACCACTTCACCGGGTGCAACCTGCATATTGACATCTTTTAAGGCATAAAAGGCATTGTCACCTTGTCCAAAACGCTTTTTTAAACCTTCAATTAAAATGCCGTGTGTCATGTTATCCGCCAATTGCTTCGGCAGGGTCAATGCGCAGTGCCATCCGAATTGCAACCAAACTGGCTAACATGCAAATCAGCATCACCGCAATAAATCCAAAAATAGAATCTTGCGGAACCAATAAGACATATTTCGGGAAATATGGTGCGGCAAAGGTTGAACTGATTTTACCAACAGCAAACCCAATTAATCCAAGCGCGAGTGCTTGTTGCAAGATCATCCAAGCGATTGTGCGATTGCGTGTGCCAATTAATTTTAAGACCGCAATTTCACGAATTTTGTCCATAGTCAGGGTATAAATAATAAATGCCACAATCGCGGCGCTGACCAAGGCCAAAATCACCAAAAACATGGCAATTTGTTTGGCGGATGTGGCAATCATTTTGCTGATTAAAATGTGTTCCATCTGCGGGCGGGTATAGACTGTTAGTTGTTGCCAACGCTGAATATGTGCTGCTGTTTCTTCAGCTGAAGCACCTGCATTTAAACGGACTAAAATAGCATTCACATAACGGTTGCTACTTTGTGCATTGAGTACGCTTTCAAGCAAGTCAGGATAAGCAGGGCGGTTATAAATTGGGTTTACTGCAATTCGTCTACGGTCTTGTAAAATGGCAGCATTGTCCTTTTGGAATTGCGCCTGTTGTGCATCTTTCAGCGGAATAAAAATCATCGGGTCACCACCCGAAGACACCATGCGTCGGGTTAAACCCACCACGGTAAAGGTGTTACGACGGATTTTAATACGATCACCCAACTTTAATCCCGTACTCATGTCGGCTACGGCTTCATAGTGCCCGCGGGTCAATTGACGTCCTGCCAATAAATGTGGCGGCCACCCCAAGTTATTCCACGCATGTTCACCTGTTTGAATCCCGACCACCATCGAGCGAATATCTTTATCTTGATGATGCACTTGCATGGTTAAATAAGTAATATTTGAAGCATGCGCCACCCCGGGCATATTCATCACGCTGCGATATAAATCATCACGCACACTTGAAGGTTCTGCATAAGGGCCAAGTGTATCTTGCTGCACTACCCATAGGTCAGCACCACTGTTATTCAGCAGGGCTTTGGCATCATCTACCATGCCGCGATACACGCCAGCCATAATTAAGGTCACACCAATCAGCAAGCCGAGTCCAAAGCCAGTAAATACAAATTTACCCCATGAATGGAAAATATCACGACCTGCCAGACTAATCATTTAGCTGCTCCTGCAAGTTGCTTGACAACCCGTAAACGGTTTTTGGCATGTAGGGGTTTTTCACTATACAGCACCACTTGATCATTTTCGGATAAGCCTGCGAGCACTTGCACATCGCCCGCTAAATTTGAACGTCCTAATTGAACTTCAACAAATTGCGGCTTTTCGGCCACAACTTTCCACACGCCTACTTGGTTATTGATACGGTGAACTGCCGCATTGGGAATGGTTAAGCTGCGTGCCAATGGTGCGAGGCTGATGGTGACTTCTGCTAACTCACCCAAAGGCGGAAGAGGCGTTGGAGGTTGATTAAAAACCACTTTAGCTAAAATTTCTTCGGTAATGGCATCGGCACGAGGTTCTACCCATAACACATGACCTGCCAAAGCATTATTTTGCCGTGAACGTAAATGAATTTGAGCTGGTAAGTCAGCAGCTAAACCAATCGCACTGGATTGATCGAAACGGGCATTCATCCAAATGGAGTTAGGATCGACAATTTCTAGTACGGTTTGACCTGCTACCACCGTTGAACCCGGTTCTGCATAACGTGCAGTGACGACACCTGCAGCTGTGGCCACTAAATTTAAATTATCACGCTGTGCTTGTAAGGTATTCAGGTCTGCACGTGCTTTATTGAGTTCTTGTTGCATCGCGCTGAGTGCCGCCGTTGCCAAATCGAGCTCTTGTTGTTTAATGGCTAAAGATTCTTGGCTGGTGGCATTGATTTTAGCTAGTTGTTGATAACGATTGACTTGTTGCTGCGCAAAATTTTGACGGATTTGAGTGTCTTGTTGCTGAGCGGTAATTTTTTGGATTATCGCACGTTGAGCCAATAAACGATCTTCCAAATCGACAGGATCCATTTCGCCTAACAGTTGTTCTGCTTGTACGTTATCGCCAATATCTACTTTTAAGTTTTTTAAGCGACCTGCTGCAGTTGGGCCAATTTTATAATTATAACGCGCTTCAACGGTTGCTACGCCAAACAGGCTAGGTTGAATGGATTGATATTTGACTTGCGTGAGGGTGACGTTGACAGGGGCAAATGGGCCTGTGCGTAAGACCACGTAAATTAAAAATAAAACCAGAGCTACAATGACCACAATCACGGAAATAGTTCGCTTTCCTAAGGGAAATACCTGCATGTGTACTCCGCATAATTTTTTATCAATTAAGGATAATATAATCTATTTTGTTGTTGTGCGGGGGAGTTATTCGGTTTGGGGAGTGAAAGCGAAAAATGTTTGGAGATGAATAAACCACCCAATAAAAAGGCTCAAACCACTAAAAGTGAATTTGAACCTAGATCGCTTGGTAATACCCCCATTTTTAATTGAATTAATGGGTAGAAAAGAGGTCGTTCAAAATTCTGTCGCTTGCGTTCTTGTTTGGTAATGATTGGATTATCGCCGTGTGAAATATCCTTGATAATTTCTCTCGCTTTTTTTCTTGCACCTGCACCCGATAAATCAGGATATGTACCAATGCCCAACCATGACCTTTTGCCATCAGCTTTTTTATATCGTAGTTGCCACGATTTATTACCATCAGGTTTGACACGAAAATATAAGCCGTTGCCGTCTAGCTCCCGATATTCTTTTGATTCAGGCTCAAGGGTTGCAAGTACGGTATCTGACAAAGGTCTACGTTTTATTTCTGTTCTTTTCATGGCTTGTACACCAACGGATTCAATAAATCTTGCAATGTACATGGTAGTGTACACGGCGTATGTACACTGTAGCTAGTTATATTTAGTTATGTTTGGGCAAGAAAAAAGGCTCAATCCCTTTGGAATCAAGCCTTTATCTTTTAAAACTTGGCATATTTTGCCATGTTTTGTTAGGTATATGGGGTGGCGTCAATTGAACTAAAATCATAATCACATGATTTATATTGGTTTTTCAAGTTAAATAAAATCATGTGATACATATAGTGATACAAAACAAATAATTCTATCTATTCCGACCATTATCAATGTTTAGTTCAATTACCCTTCATGCCAACTTGTTTAAAGATTTCTAATTACCGTCAATATCTGATTAAACGTATAGGCATTCTCTAGATCTGTTTGTTTTTCAAAAACCATAAAATACTTAAATCGGTACTCAGATGAAGGAGTCATTGAATTTGATAGATTTGCCCAAGTATTGCCTAACTGAAGTTTATACTTTGAGTCCGATCCATCTAGCATATTACCTTTTGTTTCTAGTAGGATGATATGTTTGCTCTTAGTCATAATAATAAAGTCAGGGTAATGATTATTTAAATAACCATTTATCGCAAAACCTTTTCCTCTATTTAAATTACGATGCCACCAATAAATATTGTCTAATCCAACCAATTCCGCTATGAAGCTTTTTTCTAGGCTATTTGCTTCAGCCTCCTTCTCATAAAGTTGATATTCATAAGTTAGTGGTAGAACTGAAGGGATAGATAACTTAGGCGATAATTTAAATGAAGGTTGAGCTTTTATTTGAGAGCTACTCACAAAAAATTTAAATTGTTCAGAAGCAAAGCTATTCATCAAACTATCAATTTTTGCTTTAAACAAAGATACAACTTTAGGTAAATTTTTAATTGATGAAATACGTTGTTCTCTAGTCCAACTAGTAGCAATTTTCCTTATATAGGATCTTAGATCCGCATCATCAACTGGATAGAAAGTTTTTTTTGCAAAACTATTAAAAATAGAACTTTCTATTTGATTAATTTGGCTTGTATCTGTCATTTGGGCAACTTGTTGTATTAAGTCTTGAATGTCTTTTTGCTTTAAACGACTAACAACTAAAGTGCTATCATTACCGTTTTCGGTTTCATCAACATTCAACTGCCAAATATCATTCTCAATATTTTCAATGCTAATATTTGAGTCCTGATTAGCTAATTTAAAATCCTTTAACAAAAAAGCTCTTTTTAATGGCTCATTATGATCTTCACCACTATCAAAGAATCCATTATTTTGAACTTTAATTACAAACTGAGGGAGTTGAAGACTTAAAACATCTTTCTTAAATTCATCCTTCATTTTGTAGTCATTCATTTTGATTGTTCCATTCTTTACGCCATCTTGTTGTTCAACTTCTTGGCGATTTATTTCTTCTAAATCTTGTTTTTTAGCTTCATTTTGATATGTGGTAACAAGGTCTGTGATTTGAGTAAAACTATCCGTATTCTCCGTTATCGCCACATTATTTTCAGTTTCATTTGGCTGAATATTGCCCTGATCTAATTCACTTTTAACTACTGGATTGATAGTACTTATGTTTTCTTGAGGTGCTAATTCAAATGTTGAATTGTCACTTTGACCTCGATTATCAATCACTTCAATTTCATCAGCAGGTGCTTTAATATCTTTACGCCCGAAGCCAATCATTTCAAGACTGCTTGAGAGTTGTTCTAACGTTGAATTGAATTTTTTCGAGGCTGTAATAACGTAGCTACACTCTAAAGGAATTTCCTTCTGTTTCCTTGCAAAAGGTTTACGTAATACACGTCCTAATAATTGGGTTACATCCGTTTCTGAACTTCTATTTGCGAATGTCGCAAGAATATAAGCGAATGAACAATCCCATCCTTCTTTTAATGCATTGATTGTAATAATGTACCGTACTTCACAATCTGAGCTTAATAAATCTATTCCTTTCAGCTCATCAATATTTGCTGTCTTAATTTTTATTTGGGCTTCTGGAATGCCTAAATCAATTAAAGTTTGACGGACTTTTTCATAATCCGTCGAGTCTTCATTTGTCTTAGACTCAGCCTGTAATAATACGATTGGACGTACGTAGTCACCGCCATTGTTATGCTGTTGGATGGCTCTTTGCTCTAAACGATCCCGTAAAACTTTAGCTTCTACAAAGACAGATTGCTCATCTTCCTTGTTATAGACAATGACAGGTAATTTAACCATGTCCTCTTTAACTAAAGCAGTAGCGTTAACATAGCTAATAACATTACTATTTTCTTTTGGAGTTGCAGTTAAATCTAATACAAAACTTGGATTCAGATTATTCAGCATGTCTGTTGAAAGCTTTGTGTTTGCATTATGGCTTTCATCTACAATTACAACAGGGCGCATGCGCCGTAATGTATTAATTAATGATGTGCTATCAAATTCACTTAAATCATCTGAAGTATCTTGAAACTCTATAAAACTTGCTAAAGCACCGTTTTCTTTAAAAGCACGACGATTATCTTTATTCGTTGATTTAAGAGCATCGAAACTCATAACAATGATATTTAAAGAGTCTTGTACACTATCTCGGTTAAACCCTGCGCCTGAAATGACTTCTTCACGTTCAAAGACATTGACCCGACCGTTAAATAAACTTTTCAGATGTAGATGATATGGATGGCTTGGATCTTTTAAAGCTTTGGCTGTTTGTTGCAAGATAGATAGAGAAGGAACTAACCACAGCACTAGTTTGGATTTATCGCTGATATAGCTTTGCATAAAATCAAAAAGAGGTGCGATAGCATTTACAGCAATAAATGTCTTACCACCCGCTGTAGGTACTTTAAAACAAACATGCGGACAATTAGCAATATGGTTGGTATAGGTTACCCCTGTAATGCCTGATTCACGCCAATAGCTACTAAAAGCGGTAATCATATTACCGTTATTTTGTTTAAGATGATCTAGGTAGTTCTCTAAATCTTGGATTACTTTTCGTTGATAACTATTTAAATTCACAACATATTTCCTTTATCAACGATTAGAAGCGTAAAATGTCACGTGGAATACGTTTAAACGTAATACCATGATCTTGCATAAATTTAGTCTCTAATACGCATTTATCAGCATAAATCACATATTGGCTTGGGCGTTGCTTAAGTTCGCGCAAATTTAAACTACCTAGATATTCTAAATCCAAACTCGTTACCGCATTTTCATCATAGTTAAATAACCATAAAGTTTGCTCATTTACTCCCAATGCTGAAGGAGAAATATTATTGGTTATTGGAAGCTGTTGATCTAAAGGAATTCGTTCACTGTATGAAACATACTGACGAATACGCTCAATCCCTACAGATTCATTCAATAATTCATTTTCAAGAAATAAAGGCTCACCAAGTTCAAAGTATTCAAATGAACCACCTAAACCCTCAGTCTTAGATTTACCTTCACCATAACCATTCATTGCACGGCGTACACGTTCAGCAGTGATTGTTTCTGCGTAGTCCATCATTTCACAAAGAATAAAACGTCGATTACCATCATCACGTTGATTAAGCCTTAATACTGCATGAGCTGTAGTGCCACTGCCAGCAAACGAATCTAGAACTAATGCATTTTTTTTATTTAATAGTCCTAAAAGATACTCTATAAGCTCAACATTTTTGGGATTATCAAAGCCTTCAGATGTACCCATAATTTCAGCTAAAGTTTTTGTACCTTCATTTGTTGAAAACTCTAATATACTTTTAGAGTTAGAAATATTTACTCTTTTAAAATAATAATCACCATTTTCTAAAAAAACCTCCTCATTGTTAATAAATGTTCTTTTTCTTACAGAATAAGTGCCTTTTTTGCCCCAAATTACAATATTATCTTTTTCATCATTAAATTTTTTTAAGTCCCAAGTCCATGCACCCAGTTTATTTCTAACCTTAGGAGGGCGAATAGGAACATATCCTTGAGCAACTAAATCATCATTTGTTGAATAAATTAGTGTTTCATCATTTGATATTTTTGCAAGATTAATATCATAGTCACAAACAGCAAGTTTTTCTTTTGTATTTGGATTATAGTAAACAGTATACCCTAAATTTTGTCGTGCATTTAAAGTTCCACCTTCACCTCGAGTAGTGATAGGGTCATTAAGAAAATAATATCGCCCATTTTCTTCAAATACCTTTTTTATATCATTACTATGATTTGTCAGTAATTGACTTTTTGAGCTATCTATAGCTTTGCCATAAATAAAAATAAACTCATGATTTTTTTGAACATTTAATGTATCATTTTTTGAATTAAGTTTATTTTGAATAATTGGTCCTATACAATTTTTAGATCCAAAAATTTCATCACAAACCAATTTTAAATTTGCTTGCTCATTATCATCAATACTAATAAAAATAACGCCATTTTCAGCTAATAATTTGTACAAAAGTTTTAGTCGTGGGTAGATCATACATAACCACTTGTCATGACGGCTTAGATCATCTCCTTCTTTTCCAACAACTGTGTTTAGCCATTTTTTAATTCTTGGATCATTTACGTTGTCATTATAGACCCATTTTTCATTACCCGTATTGTATGGAGGGTCGATATAGATACAGTCCACTTTTCCTTCAAATTCGGGAAGTAAACTTTTTAAAACTGCTAAGTTATCACCATGAATTATTCTGTTATCTGCTGAATTATTTTTACTTTCAACTTTAGACTCAAATTTATACTTTTTATCGAGTACATGAAAAGGAACATCAAGATGATGATTCACTATCTGCTTTTTACCAAGCCAAGACAACGTAGGCATTTTTCACAATCCAAATAAAATTTCATAAACCGCCTGATTCATCTGAATACAGACAGGAAAAAGTTAAAGTTATACGGATTATAGCTGACAGAAAAATCTTATTGAGTATCTGTAAAAGAAATAATTTTTATTCGCAAAAAAAATGACACAGTTTGTTCAGCTTTTGTTTTGTGACAAAGTATAAGAACCTTGAAAAATATTCATTTTTTATGAATGGTCTCCATACACTATTTCCTGATTTTTCTAAGACTTCGCTCGTTCTATCCCAATTTAGGGTAAGTCTAGGTTAAGCAATTGTTAAGCAATCTCTTTCTAATAACCCAATAAAGCATATATAAGTTATTAGGCAGAATCATTTCATACAAAGCGCCGTGAACCTTACCATTACAAGGCTACGGCGTTCTTGTAGCTATAAATTAACTACAGCAATTTTACGAGTAATGCTTAAAGTTCTTAGCCAAGTTACAAACTGCATTCACCACCATCCTGTTCAATTCGGCATTCATTTCTATATCAGGAGTCAACTTTCTCCAATTCCGTTGTGAATCCAAATATGCTTCTTTCTCCATCCCATAGGCATCAATTTTGTTCGTATAGACACACACTTGATGACTCGATGCTTCTGCTTTTAGATGTGTAAATCTAAGCCCTTTAAAGCTCTCCAACAACAATTGTCTGATGTTTGAAATTGAGTTATTCATCCGTGAGAGTACAGGCTTTTTAATATTCTTCTCCGCACGAATTCTCCATTCACTTTCTTTCAACGGCGTACCATTTTGATCAGTCTGCTTTTGGTATATATGCCAATACTCATCAGCTAATCTATGATTGATGCCAATATTGAAACCATCTTTTAACTTTCTATGGAGCACAATCGGATTAACAGGAATCGGGACAAATACGCCTGTTTGCGTTTTAAAGACCCTGAAATTATTTGTAGTACTAGGAAGTCTCAAGGACTTTAAAAGCGCCGTAGCAAGCCCTAGATGCTTATATCCGTAGAAGTCTAAAGCGACCTCTAACTCTAAAATTTTCATACTCTGCTGAAGTAACCCAAAATGATCTAAACATCTCAGACGTTCATTTAACAGCTTAAGCGAATTCATGTCATGCAGACGAATCACATAGCCATTCAAGCTTTCTTTGATGTAATGTCTAATCCCAGTTTTCTCAGTTAAAAACTTTTTAATATCATGTCGAGTAGAAGGTTTTGTAATTTCAAAATAAAGATCTAAAAAATCCACTCTCGCTCTGATCTTAATATTCATAGCCTTAAAATTGTAGCTATTAATATTGGAATAGATCTTTGTTTCTAACTCATCAGCTTGTTTAGCATTTTCTGCATATCTTTGCTCTAAAGCTCCCCATGTATCGAATGACACTACATCACCCACATGGAAACTAAATCCACTCTCACGACTCAATTCTTCACATCGGTCAGACCTTGCTTTTAATAAATTCAGCTCAAACCGAATTTCATTTAACTTGGCATAAAAATCCGTAGCGGTAAGTTTCTCTTCATCAATTTGAGACAACCGATTCATCAAAGCCTGATATTCATCACCAACTTTCAAATTCAACATAATGCACAACCTATTTTTGGGATAAAAAAAACGGTTCAATTCATTGAACCGTTTCGCCATCAATATTCCTTAAATTAATCAATTAACGAACTCTCAAGCCTTTTAATTTCCGCATCCACATCCTCGTTTAACTTATCTAACAGACGATTAAATGATTCACTATCTTTAAGAGATCCCGTCATCAATTCATCAAAGTTCGGCTCAGGAATTAAGTGCTCTAACTCCTCCCAATTAATTTCCAAATTAAGATCTTGCCAATGATCTGTTGCTCTAACTTTATCAAGTACAGTCAAAGCAATCTTTGTTGCTACGTGTTTTTGCATGTCCATGATTATCTCCTTTAGGACTTAATGTTTTGTGTGCGTAGTTGATGCCCGAATGAAGGCATCAAGTGTCAATTGGGTATAAGTAATTTTTCCATTTCTTAGCTCGAACCGTAGTTTATAAACTTCTTTTGAAGTCCGATTATTTGCCAAAAATGAATACCACTGCTTCTCAGTTTTGAAAGGTAACTTTTCAGCTAAATACTCCGAAGCTTGTGAACGTGTGAACCATGTACTCTTTAGATTCATGATTGCATCTTTCTTTTATTGTGCCATTCCACCAATTCGGCATAACTAAAGAACACAGGTGCTTGCCTTGTTTCACCGTATTTAATTGGTTTAGGAAATGATGGGTCTCTACGGATAAGCACTCGTAATGTGTCTCTTGACACATCTAGCATTTGACAGGCTTTTTTGTATGAAATTTGGAGGGGGATAATATCTTGAGAAAGCATTTAATGACTCCATGCTTGTTTCGATGAAGCCATTCTGTTTTTTTATTCGCATTTATAAAAGAGCATGACATGTCAGATGACACGTCATGCCATTAAGTGATTTATGATTTTTCACCTTTTTTGATTCTATCCATTACAGTAGACAAATCCGCCCATCTGCGGACAGTCTCCCATTTAGGCAATACAATTTCGCCCTTAATGTTTAATTTTTCTTTTTTTGCATTTAACTTATCAATATTCTTTTGTAAATGCTCTATCGTGTTCATTGCGAGACGCTCTTTTGTTAAGGTCTTATCTCTAGTATAGATATGTCCAGCAAGCCATAGAATTACTTCCTTAAGTGTATCTTGCCTTTGATTTTTTATGTCTATGCCTAATTTACCCGAATTTAGCGGTTTATTAGAAACCAAGTTTTTAATTTGGTACTCATCTATAAAAAATTGAAATTTATTAAAAAAATATCCTAGACCTAGACTCTCATTTATTTCACAAACCTCAATCAACTCATCAAATCCATTTTCATAGAGCTTTTTAATTCTCATTGACATTGAGCTATTAGGTTTTCTAGTTAAAAAACTGTAAAGGCTGTTCGGATGCTGATCTATAGAGACTAAATCAATTTTTATCTTGTGATCTTCACTCTCAAAGACTCTCAACAACTCCGATGCTTTAAGCTCTGATAATTGAACTTTTAATAATCCGTCATAATTTTCTTTAAGATTATAGACAAACCAATCATCATAAATGAATCCATTATATCCAATTGAAACTATATCTATTTTTTGATCTGCACTAGTCTGAATATATAAATCTAGATATCCATTCCAAATGTAATGCAATAAAGTTATTTCATTACATCTTTGCTTAGTTATTACTTCAAGCCTATTAACTGCCTCAAAGATACTTAGAAACATTATTGAGAACTCACCCTCTTAAATTGAATTACTTTCATATCTGCCAACTCTTCAAGATAATCGGCATACCACTGCATCAAATGCGCACGATCTTCTAAATATTGAGCCTTGTTATACACGCCTGCCACACCATCTTTAACGTGTGCTAAAGCAGATTCAATATGCCTTTCATCAAAGCCACGATTGTTTAAAAGCGTACTGGCTATATGTCTAAAGCCGTGCGGAGTCTGCCGCCCCTCATACCCAAGACGCCGCAATGCCATAATGAAAACTGTATCCGACTTTGGCTTATTCTTATCTGATCGACTTGGGAAAAGGAAATCGGATTCAGAATGAATAGTCTTAAGCTGTTTAAGCAAGTCAATAGCTTGTTTTGGCAAAGGTACTGTATGCTCACGGCGTTTCTTCATGCGGAAGTCTGGGATAGTCCAAAGTGCATTTTCTAAATCAAACTCTTCCCACTTAGCCTCACGTAACTCACTTGGTCGACAGAACAACATAGCTAAGAGTTGTAAGCCAATACGGCTATCTAGTGTCGGATAATTATTGATAGCTCGGAGCAATGCAGGCAATTCATTTTCAGACACATGAGCCATATTTTCTTTTTTACCTTGAATAAGGTATTTATGCATGCCCTCTAATGGATTGTAATCAATGCGCCCTGTAACCTTTGCATAGTCATAAATGTCACGACACATTGCACACATACGCTTCACTTGCTCATAAATCTTTTGTTCAAGCTGAATCCGCTTTAGATACTCCATCCATTCAATCGGTCGAATAGAAACAAATAAACGTTTTCCAAACATTGGAAAAATATGTTTCTCTAATGCACCTTTATTTCGTGTCATGGTATCAGCGACCCATTGCGTTTGCTTAGTATCAAGCCATTCACGAGCTAAAGCTTCAAAGGTGGCATTATTGGTTTCTAGCTCCTTTATCTTCCGCTCTTGCTTACTGATAATAGGATTTTCGCCGTTACCGATGTCATTCAACAACTCTTGAGCTTTCTTTCGAGCAAGCTTGCCTTTAATGGCAGGATAACCACCTAAACCAACCCAAGACCACTTCCCATCAGGCTTTTTATATCTTAATTGCCAAGACTTGTTTCCATTCTTCTGTACAAAGAAATACAGCCCATTGCCATCTAACTCCCGATAATCCTTATCTTCAGGTTTTAGATTTTCCAATACGGTATCTGATAAAGGGCGCTTTTTAATATCCGAACGCTTCATTGTGTATCACAGTGGTTTCAATTATTTATCAATGATACACGATGTGATACATGATACAAACTCATATACTCGGTTAAGCTCAGTTATGCTTAGGCATAAAAAAAGGCTTGATCCCTTTAGAATCAAGCCTTTTCACTTTATATGACATCATATTCAGTCATATCAAGTTAGGTATTTGGTGGAGGTGGCGGGAGTTGAACCCGCGTCCGCCAACACTACACTCGAGAATACTACATGCTTAGATATCGTCTATTATTTTAACACTCTAAGACCCGACGAACAGGGTTCAAAGTGCGATCCTCTAAGTTTGGTATAAAGTCCCGAGGCTCAACTTTATACGGACTTGTGTGCGTGCGCTTCAGTCGGGTTCACTGACCACAAGTATTCAGTGAAGCGGACAAGCTGCCCTTAGGCAGCTAGAGCGTAAGATTCGTCGTTTGCGACTATTTTAATGCAAATTTGATTTACGAGAGAAAATGCGCTCTCGGCATGCATCTATGAGCTTCATCATCAGCGTCGAAGCCAATAACACCCCCATATCACAGCGCTATCATAGCATAGTTGGCAAAAATTACGATGTGTTTTCTGCACAATTAAACATTTCAATGCGCTTAGTTACATAATTGAGCTAATATTTTCTTTTTCAAGTCGAACACAATAAAAAATATGAGTTATTTACTAGCACTCGATCAAGGCACCACCTCTAGTCGCGCCATTATCTTCAATGAACACGGACAAGTTCAGGCAACGGCACAACGTGAAACCCAGATCCTGACTCCGCATTCAGGCTGGGTTGAGCAAGATGCCCAAGAAATTTGGTCAAATCAAATTGCCGTGGTGCAACAGGCATTGGCAACTGCAGGTATTTTGGCCAAAGACATTTGCGCGATTGGAGTGACCAATCAACGTGAAACCACAGTAGTGTGGGATAAACGCACAGGCAAACCTCTAGCGCCTGCAATAATTTGGCAAGATCGTCGTGCTGCGGATTGGTGTAATCAGCTTATTCAAAAAAACCAGATTCAATTGATTCAGGATAAAACAGGTCTGCGTATAGATCCGTATTTTAGCGCAGGCAAGCTGGTGTGGCTGCTGGAGCATGTGAATGGGTTAAAAGCATTGGCACAGCAGGGGCATGTTGCTTTTGGCACTATCGACAGTTGGTTAATCTGGAATCTGACCCAAGGTGCAGAGCATGTCATTGAAGCAAGTAATGCTTCAAGAACAATGTTGATGAACTTACATCGTCAAAAGTGGGATGAAGACTTACTGGAACTGTTTCAAATACCAGCATCAGTTTTACCTAAAATTATTACATCCGACAGCTATATTGCAGATACGGCAACAGGTTTATTGGGCGCGAATATCCCCATTACAGGTATTTTAGGCGATCAGCAAGCGGCGTTATTTGGACAATCTTGTTTTGAGGTGGGCACAGCAAAAAACACCTATGGTACAGGCTGTTTCATGTTGTTCAATACAGGCAATCAGGTGCGGTTTAGCAAAAATAAGTTACTCACCACTTTGGCATGGCAATGTCAAAATCAAACCCATTTTGCCCTAGAAGGCAGTGTCTTTATGGCTGGGGCTGTGGTGCAATGGCTACGGGATGGTTTGGGTATTATTCAACAAAGCAGCGATGTGGAACATCTCGCCAATAGTGTAACTTCTAGCGATGGGGTGGTGTTAGTTCCTGCATTTACAGGACTTGGTGCGCCACATTGGGACAGTGAAGCGCGAGCGCTTTTATGTGGAATGTCACGTGGCACCAACAAGGCGCATATTGCCCGTGCTGCCTTAGAATCCATTGCATTTCAGGTGTCGGATGTACTCACTGCGATGCAATCCGATTTAGATCATCCACTAAAAGAACTTCGGGTGGATGGTGGGGCGAGTCAAAATGATATGTTGATGCAATTCCAAGCGGATATTTTAAATGTGCCTGTGTTACGTCCTAAAATGTTGGAATCAACTGCTTGGGGCGCAGCGGCCATGGCAGGTTTAAAGGCGGGTGTATTTTCTGACTTATCTGAAATTTCAGCATCTTGGCAGTTGGATCGGGTATTTGAACCTCAAATGAATGCAGCAGAGCGGGCTGAACATTTAGCGCGTTGGCAACAAGCCTTAAAACGCGCCAAGTCAGATTTATAAAGAGCGCTATTTCTTAAATAGCGATAAGTTAAATAAATCTTAAACTACAAGCCTCATCCGTTGCGTTTATCAGGCTTGTAGTTATTTTTTCTTCGTTACAACAGGCGTGCATTGATCTTATAGATCACGCCTTACATTGCCTCACGTTGAGCTTGATCTTCCAGATAACTTTCCAAAGAATCATCCAGTGCATACAGCCATGGTGTGTGATGTGGCTTGGCCATTTTTCCTGTCATCACTGAGCGATAAACTTTATCTCTAAAGCCCATAATATTTTCTTTTTTATGCTTTTTCCATTGCATGAAAATATCGTGTACTGCATCAATATTGAAAGATGGATAGTCGGTCTGCGCAATCAGGCGTTTGATGTAATCCCCTTGGAAACGCGCGGATTGTTCATCATTCATTAAGCGTTGTTCTTTTTCATGTAAGGCTTGGGTATGGCGTTGCATTTCGTCTGTGCTTGGTAACGCAATTTTGCCCAAAATCACATCACGGACAAACCATGCCTGCGCATCGAACATATTGAAAGTGTACCATTGATCTTGCATGCCTAAATAGAACAAACGAGGATTCTTTTCCCACACCACGCCCTGATATAAACCTAGAGGATAAAGACAGTTATGCGTTCTGAGGCGCAAGTTATCTTCAATAAATGGGAAGTGGTGTAAATAGCCCGTGCATAAAATAATGGTATCAATTTTGGCCGATGTTCCATCACCAAAATAAGCAGTATTTTCATCTACACGCAATAACTGTGGCTTTTCAGACCAGTTTTTAGGCCATTTAAAGCCCATGGCTTTGCTACGATAGCAACTGTAAATTTGCTTGGCGCCGAATTTATAACATTGTGAACCAATGTCTTCGGCAGAGTAGCTGCTGCCGACCAATAATACAGATTTGCCTTTAAACTCCAGCGCATCACGGAAGTCGTGTGCGTGCAAAATGCGACCATGGAATTGATCAAAGCCTTCATAAACAGGAACGCGTGGGGTAGAGAAGTGTCCAGAGGCCACGACCACATAATCAAATTGTTCTGAATAATGCTGTTGTTGTGCATAATCTTCAACATCTACCGTGAATTTTTGTGTTGTTTCATCATAGGCAATGTGCTGAACGGCACTATTGAAACGGACTAAATCTTTGACCTGTGCTTTTTCTGCACGACCTTTGATGTAATCCCACAGTACTGCACGTGGCGGATATGAAGCGATTGGTTTTTTGAAATGTTCATCAAAAGTATAATCGGCAAATTCTAGCGCTTCTTTAGGGCCATTTGACCATAAATAGCGGTACATACTGCCGTGGACAGGTTCCCCATGTTCATCTATACCTGTGCGCCAAGTATAGTTCCATAGCCCGCCCCAATCATTTTGTTTTTCGAAACATACAATTTCAGGAACTTGTAGACCTTTGGCCTTTGCTGACTGAAACGCTCTTAATTGGGCCATGCCGCTTGGGCCAGCGCCAATAATTGCAATTCGATCCATTGCTATCTCCATTAGTTTTGAGTTCTTAATTACTTCTCCAATTTTGAGTGACACAATTCAGGATTTTTAAATATCCGCATTATTAAAATAAGCAAATACAATCCTAAATATAGAGATCAAGTAGACCCTGTCAAAATAGGATGTGAATTAAAAAAAGAAAAAATAAAATGTGCTAAAGACAGTAAAGATTACCTAAGCAATTCATCTTTATAAAAAAACACATTTTGTAAGAAAGATGATCTTATCATAATTTCTGATAATTTTTTGATTTTCTTAGTTGTAAAATTGAATTCGAAGCTATTCTGTTAATGTTGTTAATTTTGATGTTTAGTGTATTTTATTGATTATTATGAGTTTTTATGTAAGAAATCTGAATAGAATTTGTTTAGATTTTTTTAAAGTTTGTTTGAATTGAAGTGATTTGAGGACCTGAGAAACTTTTTGTGAGCACAGTTACAATCATGAAATATAGCAGGAATTAGAAAGCAGATTAGATGATTACGATTTGAAGTTCATTGTGTGAGCTGGAATGGAGAGACAGCGAAACATAAAACATTGGATGAATTAGGCGCATCCAATGTTTTTAATTTTGAGTAGAGATAAAGAAGAATTAAAGTTTACGCCATACCTTATTTTCATCTTCTAAAGCGACAGTAAAGTTAAACTCGTCGTCTACAGTAACCAAGTAGGAGTTAGGATTAACCAATAAAACTTTTAAAATTGTACCTTGCTCAAATTCAATTGGCGCACAATTTTCTTTACGCAGTACAACTGATTCAAGTAGCTCAATAGCAATGTTTTCTGTTGGCGATTCCATACCGTACCCTAAATGAATTATTTTTTAATCAACTGTATTATATAGTAAATTGATGAATAATCTACAAAAAATCGTAAATTTGTGTTTAATTTAAATTTATCTGTCTTAAATTTTTGTTCAAAAATATGCGCTAAATCTACCCAATACAGCGTGATTTCAGGCTTTAAAAACATAAATAACAGTTGAAGTTTCATCTAATTTTCAAGACAAGTGGTTAGTGAACTTTGTAGTAAAATAATGCAGATTGATGAAATTTACAGTTTTCAGTATAAAAATAAAATTATTGCTGAAAAAACAGCGTATAAAGTATAAAAGTTCTAGTATCCAGCCACTATGTTTTGAGCTAGTAACAGTGTTGGGTTTTATCGTCATATTTTAAGAATAAAGGCATTTTGTCTGCATGTTTAAGTCATTTTTTCCAAATCCAAAATGGTTTTTTATTTCACTGTTGCTCTGGTTGAGTATTAACCTAACCTTATGGTATTCGGGCGGTAATGCATGGGGCAGTTGGATTGCCTTCCCGCAAGGCTATGCCGAAGCAACATTACCCATACATGTCAGCCGTTTTTGGTCACCTGCATTTTTATGGTTTTACCTGTGGTTTTTTGTGGCAACGACGCTGTTTGCCATTTTCTGGAAAATTAAAGCAAATCACCCATGGCAGCGCTGGTCGGTATGGGGATCGGCATTCATCCTGTTTAATATTTGGTTTGGGGTTCAAGTCAGTGTTGTAGTGAATGCTTGGTACAACCCATTTTATGACTTGATTCAAAAAATGCTCAGTAGTGGTGGTGGAGATGTCAATGAACTCTATGCAGGTGTGCTGACCTTTTTATACATCGCCATGGTGGCAGTGACCTTAATGGTTTTGAATTTATTTTTTGTTAGTCACTATGTCTTCCGTTGGCGTACGGCAATGAATAATTATTACACCGCACATTGGGAAAAACTTAGACATATTGAAGGTGCATCGCAGCGTATTCAAGAAGATACTATGCGCTTTGCTAGAACCATGGAAACTTTAGGGGTGAATTTAGTCGAAGCCCTAATGACTTTGTTGGCATTTTTACCTGTGCTGTTTAGTTTGTCTGTGCATGTCAAAGCCCTGCCTATAGTGGGGGAAATTCCGTATGCCTTAGTTTGGGCAGCAGTGGGTTGGGCAGTATTTGGTACAGTGGTGTTAATTGTGGTGGGTGCGAAGTTACCAGGTCTGGAATTTAATAACCAAAAAGTTGAAGCGGCTTATCGTAAAGAATTGGTTTATGGTGAAGATCACGCTGAACGTGCCGATCCGCTGAGTTTAAAAGAACTGTTTAGCAAAGTACGTTTGAACTATTTCCGTTTATATTTCCACTATGCCTATTTTAACTTGGTACGCATTTGGTACATGCAATTGGACAATATTTACGGTTTATTTGTGTTATTCCCAAGTATTGCCGCTGGTGCAATTACATTGGGTTTGATGATGCAAATTGCCAACGTATTTGGCAAAGTCCGTGAATCATTTCAGTATCTGATTGCATCATGGCCAACCATTATTGAGCTCTTGTCTATATATAAGCGTTTAAAAGCATTTGAATCGACATTGGATCAATAGGTGTGGTGGCGACATCCATGATTTGTGGTGGATGTCGCGTTTACATGTTCAGAGCCATGATGGCTAAATATAAATTGATCTAAACAGTTGTATGAAAATAATACGAGTGTTAGTGTTCAAAATCATAAAAAACTGTGATGAATTGGATTGTTTTATAAAGATATCAAACTTGATTCAAATAAAGCGATGATTATTTAACTATAAAATCAAGGTGTTAGATTTGTTATTTTCAGCCAATTCATATATTTTCATTCCTATAAAAACAATTGAGAATTGAAACGTGACCTGCAAAAAAATACTTTTGATGGGGGGGTGGGCAGCCTATTATTTGGTTGTGCAACAGTCGATCAATATAGCCCAAATTCGGTGAAGCATTTTGCATCTCCACAAGAACTGATTGTTCAAAAAAAATTAAATCAGCCCAATGGTGCCGCTAAAGAATATGTCTATTATTGGGGGCCACAGCGTAAAGAACAACCTGCTGAATCTATGCTGCCACGTAAATATCTGGGTAGTTACTGTCAGTCACAAAATGGACGTCTCACGCTTGCCTATAAAAGCTCAATGAGTTTAGTCAAGAATGCATGGTCTAAAAAATTACTCAATAGCTATCGAGATGTAAAACAGGGGATTGGAGCATACCGCTGTGTAGGTAATAAGGGCGAAAATTGGATCGTATCCATTGAGCCAGTGGCAGAGCGCCAGTTGGAACAGCGTGGTGAAGCGCGAGTGGTGAGTTTGTTGACTAAAATAATGTCTGAAGATGAAGCACGACGCTTTTACCGTGCGACTTCTGAATCCACAAAGGCAGCACCTAAAGCAGTTCCAAGTAATCCCAAAACAATAAATAAAACCAAAGTTGCTGAAGTCAAAGAAAAACCTGAAGAGAAAAAAGAGCCAGTGGCTGCAGCAGTAAAAACAGCTCCACCACGTGTGGTTGAAACACCGCAACAGCAACAGACACGTTTATATGTCGCGGCACGTCGTGATTTAAACAGTGGGCGTAATCAAATTAATGCCTGTAATAATGCGCAACGTGCTTATAACTATGGCAAGTTGCAAGGCGCAGAAGGGACACGTATTTATACAGAGTCTGGCATGTTGGTGGCTCGTTGTTTAACGGGTGTTTCGAATTATCGGAGTCGTTTCCCAAATTCCGATGCGCAGGCAAAACGTATTTTAGAGAATTTAGCCAATAATTATAATCATGCAGGGGCTAAGAATATGTTAAGAGACATGAAGTGATGGGTGAATGATTTTTGATCTGTACTTCATTTTAAAATTTAAATATTTATCTCTCCCTCACCCTCTCGTTATAGGAAAAGGTGTGGAATGTGTCCTGAGTCCTCAGGTTTGGTCATAGAGGTTACATTTAAAAAATAACATACGGCAGAGTAAAACTTGAAGTGCGACATAAACCACCTAATTAAGTTAAAGGGTTTATGGAGTATATAAAATTGTCATACCATCATCTTAACTTTGCAGATCGTACTGCATTAATGCTTGAGTCAAGAAAAG
>DBIN01000038.1:66411-96310 GCA_002296655.1 Acinetobacter sp. UBA801 | reverse complement strand
TTTTAATTATCACCACTAGAGAGCAACGATCCGCAGGCGAGCGCTTATCAAGATGTGAAGCGCTTAAAGGTCGATTGCTGTTTGGCACTCGGCGGTGGCTCTGCGATTGGTTTGACCAAAGCAAATGCTTTAGAAACTTATTTGCCGATTATTGTAATTCCGACAACTTATGCAGGCAGTGAAATGACTGCGGTGAATGGTATTACTGAAAATCAGTTGAAAACCACAGGCAAAGCAGCTTAAGTTTTGCCTAAAGTAGTGATTCATGAACCTGAATTGACACTCAACAACTTACCCACCGAAATTTCAGCATATTCGGGCATGAATACTATGGCAAATACAGTTGAGGTATTATATGCATAGGATAAAAATCCAATTATAAGTTTAATGTCGGTAGAGGCGATCACTCAACTGGCACAGGCTTTACCTGCAATTGTGTAAGCGTCTCAAAATATGGAGATACTTGAACACGCTTTATATGGCGGATGGTTAGCAGGTGTGTGTTTGGGTTCGGTGGACATAGCAATTCATCATAAAATTTGCCATAGCTTGGGTGGGTGCTATCAATTACCACATGCGTAAACCTATGCCATTATGTTGGCGTATTCAGTGCACTACAATCGACATGCGGATATTTCTACAATGAATTATTTGACAACAACTTTAAATGTGCAGATCGGGAACAGTTGGGTTTAGCGATTTATCAGCATAATCAAAAATTTAATATTGTAATGCGACTTAAAGATTTATGATTACCCGAAACAGCACCTGCTGAAGTGGCACTTATTATCTGTGGCAGTCCATATTACAATCCACGCGAATATGACTATGCTGAATTAGAGGATTTATTGACAAAAGCTTATTGGGAACAAGCACCAATGTACTGCTGCTGATAAACAGCCTAATAGATAAAAACCGAAGCCACTTAGACTTCGGTTTTATTTGCTGTGACAAATTACGGTTTATACAGACCTAAATCTTGTAAATGTAATCTAAGAATACGTCGCAACTCCAATACGGCTTCTGGTGTTTCCTGAATGGAATGTCCGCCTTTAATAATTTTTTCTGAAACAGCACCATCTAAGTGCGCACTGTTGTAATGCACCACATCATCATTCATCAGTTGATGCTCTGTGCTGTCAGTATTATTGCCAATAATACTGTGATATTTAAATCCTTTAATGGGCAAAATATTTTCAGTTAATTGCGTAAATTTGGAATTTTTACTTAAATCACTCGGACCGTTTTGAATGACGCCATGCCCAATTTCTTTGGTCAAGTTTTTTAAATCGACCTCATGTTGCTGTAAGGCGTCAGCAAAGGCACTTAAAAATGCAGTCGGTAAGCGAATGACTTTACGTGCAGCTAGAGTAAACCAGCGGTCTGCAAACTCTGTACCTTTATGCGGTGCAGCCAAGAATATTGCACGGTTAAAATTGTTAATAGGTTTGATACGCAAACGTGCTTGCAACAAAGGATCAGACCGAAAGCGTTCAAACTGTCGGTTATTGAGCATTTGCATGGCAGGTTGAGTTAAGTCGGTATCACTGACTAACAAACGCGCCAAAATACCGCCCATGCTGTGTCCAATCAACACAGCATCTTTTTTGGCAGCAGCAGAAGGGCTAACCTGTTTAAAGCCTTGTTGAAGTAGGGCGTAAATTTGGAAACGGCTTTCTAAAATTGGCATATTCGTTGAGTAAAACACTTGCCAAACTTGGAAGTTTTCTCGTAAAACAGAGTCGCCCATAATATCGTTGGTTAAGCGAATCCACGCTTCAGGACTACTGGCCAAACCATGAATGAGCACAATGACTTTTTTATTCGGATTATACGGCTCAAGTAAGTACAAATGCGGCATACTGAGTCGTTCTTCACGATCAATTAAGGACAAATAAGCCGATTTACCTAAATTATTTTGCGCTAACCACAAGCCATAAGGTGCAGAAAAGTTTGCGGCAAGTGGATACTGCTTTTGCGCAATTTGAGCAGACTCGTATTTATACGGATCATAAGCTTTGAGCTTAAAATGCGGCTGATTTAAAATATCTTCAATGGAATTGGCACTATGCGGTTCTGCAGTGATGGTCGCGGCTAAATAGCGTGCTTGATGAATGTTTGGATTTTTTCCTGCAGGATAATCATATTTTAGGGGATCAATAATATATTTGCTTTTGCTCAAATCATCGTTTGGATTTTCAGGTAGTACCACTAGAAATTCAGACCCAAAACCATCACGGCGGGTGATCGAGCGCAAACCCGAAAAGTTCAGGTTATAGGTTGACATCAATTGCTGAATTTTTTGTTGTTTCAGCTGTGGGTAGTAATCAAAATCAATGTCATAAATGCTGTTTCCAACACGAATTTGCTGTTGTAATTCATCGTGTTTATAGCGCAGCGCATAGCTGCTGACCAATTTGGCAATCGCTTGATTATAAAAATCCCGAATTTGGACCTGTCTGTTATCAAAAATACGGTCTTGCGGCGCACGTTTGGTTTTAAACATGTAGGCGTAACTATAACGAATACTTTGATCGAGCATATGCAATTGCTGATCTAAACATTGTTCATAATTGGCCTGATGAATTTTTTGTTGTTCCTCCGATCTTTTACTGTTCAAAATACTGATTTTGCAGGACGATGAGTTTTCCAGTTCAATCGCTTTTGCTAAATATAATTCACTGGCGGTTGAGAGGAGTTGTTCATCCTGAATCTGTGGTATTTGTTTTAGTGCAGTCACACATTCTTCAGGTTTTTCGGCACAAATATTGGCTTCACGTCCTGTCATCGACAAGACATTTAAACTGGCTTCACTGAGTTTCTTACGTGATAAAATACTATCGCGCTCATTAGCAATGCTGACTTTTAATGCCTGATTCTTAACACTAACCACCTGGCAACCAGACAGCAGTGTTGTACTGAGCAATGCAGCAATCACAATTTTATTCATGGAGAGTTTGGCTTAATTTTTTAAGATTTTTTTCCATCATACGTTTTTTTAAAGCTTTTTCAATTGCGTCGTAAGCAAAATAGACCGTCGAAACGGTCTATTTTTAGGTATTTTTGTATCGATCTTGAATCAAGTGCGTGGCGCGATCACTTGCCATACATTCCAACGACCTTGCTTTTCAATTTCAGCAATTAAACGGTCAGCCACTTCGGCTTCTTGCGGGTATTTGATTTTATAATTTTTCAAAGTTTGTACTGCATTTTTCTTTTGTTCCATAGCTATATAGTTGTTTGCCGCAGACAAATAAGCTTCCTGCACACCTGCTTTCATGGCTTTGTCTAAATAAGGTATCGCTTCACGATGACCGCCACCTTCAGATAGACCAAAACCAAACCAGAAATTCGCTTCGGCATCTTCCTGATTAATTTTTAAGATACGTTGTGCATAGTTAAGTGAGCGTGTAGTGTAAACAGAGCCTAAGTCTAGGTTGCGCGCCATAACACTGGCTTTAAATGCTCGCATCAAAATATCAAAAGAGGCATTTTCATTGGCTGCTAAAGTGTCTAACTGTTGAGTCACTTCTTTGAGCTTCGCCTCAAAACCACGACGTTCCTGTCGTTCGCTAAAACGTGGCGGATAGTGACGTGCTTTGCCTTCGACCAATTGTAAGAAGTCATCAATTTCAGTGATGTCGATTTCGTTTTCACCAGCCAAAACCGCAAACTTCAAGCTACGGGTATTGTTATTGACCGTAGGTATAATCAATTTGTTTTGATCTAAGGTAATGCTTTTGCTTGGATCATTTGGGTTCGTGACCACCATTTTAGTCACAGGCTGTGCTGCTGCTTTCTGTAGGTTGATTTCAAATGGTGGTGGGGCATCATAATTAAATGGATTTAAGGCATAGAATGGTGCGCTTAATTCTGGTTCGGTAAATACGATAGGCGGTTTTACTTCTTGTTTTGGTGGTGCAACACAGGCGCTAACGAGCGTTGCGGCTAAAATACTGAGTGCCAAAGGCTTAAGAGTCATGGTGTTCTTCCATTCAATTTATTTTAAAAGTGAGAGGGATTGTGTCGGATTAAAATATTGCATGTCGGTCAGTCTAAGAAATCTGTTCCGAACATGCAATATAAATGATGGGGCTTGGTTACACAGTGATACGAACTTTTTTAAGTGTCCGTTGAGTTGTATTGCATTTCACATTCACGTCTAACATCTTCAATTATTTTTAATTCTTCTGCACTATAAGCTTGTGCGTGTTGTTGTTGGTTTTTAAAACTTGGGTCAAGTAAAGATAAACGCTGACACAACAAATTCATACGTTTTTCATTTTGTTCTAAACGATCCAATAACACACGCATACCATCCAAAATCGGGTCGGACTGATTTTGTGTTGCCGCATAAGGTTGGAAACCAATGCTGGCAGCATAATCACGACGACGTGCTTCCTGATCATCGGCAGGTTTATTTTTAATAATAAAGCGCGCAGGGTTACCCACAGCAGTTGCACCTTCAGGAACTTCTTTGGTCACCACCGCATTGGAGCCAACTTTGGCATTTTTATGTACGGTAAATGGGCCTAGAATTTTCGCGCCTGCACCGACCACCACGCCATCTTCCAAAGTTGGATGACGTTTGCCTTTATTCCACGTGGTACCGCCTAAAGTAACGCCATGATATAAGGTAACATCATCGCCAATTTCAGCAGTTTCACCAATCACTACGCCCATGCCATGGTCAATAAAAAAGCGACGACCAATTTTTGCACCAGGATGAATTTCAATTCCTGTAGCAAAACGGCTAAATGACGAGAGTAGACGAGCCGATCCCTTACAGTCTTTGTTCCATAATTCATGTGCCAAGCGATGCATCAGTAAAGCGTGAATTCCTGGATAAGTCGTTAAGACTTCGAGCGTATTTCGAGCAGCAGGATCGCGCGCGAAGACAGCTTGAATGTCTTCTTTGAGCTGTTTAAGCATTAGTTTGATCCTCGTCCTGTGTTGATGTAGATTTTTTCCATGAACCGTTATTCATTGCTTGTACGCGGCTAAAAATACCGCGAAGTAAATGGTATTCCATGCGATCTAATTGTATACGTCCGAAAAGCCGACGCAAGCGCAAAGGCAATAATCGTGGATTTTTTGGGTCCATAAATTCAATTTCTGCCAGCATTTTTTCTAAATGTGGATAGAACTGTTGCATTTGTTCGTGGTTGACCAAAGGTTCATCCCATTGCATCGCTTCAGAATCTGTCACTTGCATAGTCGCTTCGGGATCGGCAATTTTTCCGACAATATCGATGGCAGCCATACGCATTTCATAGCAAATCACTTGAATGGCTTGAGCAACATTCAATACACCATATTCTTCATTGACAGGAATCGTCACGTGATAATTCGCCAACGCCAGTTCTTCATTGGTTAAACCACGATCTTCACGTCCGAAAATAACTGCAATGTTTTGCCCATGCTGCGCCACAGCATTTAAAGATTTTACTGCCGCAGGGCGTGCATCCAAGAGTGGCCAAGGTATAGTACGACTTCGCGCACTGGTGCCAAAGACCAAATGGCAGTCTGCAATGGCGTCTTCGAGCTGTTCAACCACTTCAATCTGTTCAATTAAATCGGTCGCACCTGCTGCCAAAGCATCAATATCTGGGTGTGGATAGGTTTTTGGAGCAACCAAAACCAATTTGTTTAGCCCCATGGTTTTCATGGCGCGTAAGGCACTGCCAATGTTGGCAGGCAGGGTGGTATTCACCATGACAATACGCACGTGGGAGAGGTGTGCGGCAACAGCTGCATTGTCGGTTTGACTCATAACAAATCCAGATGGGTTAAATTTTCAATTAAGAGTATTGATCAACTTCGGTATGGTATAAATCCATCGCATCGTCCATGCTGATGTCAGCTGCTGATGGTGCAATCGTTGCAGGTTTTGCCACATCGACAGCTTTTGCAGCTTTAGATTTCACTTGATACTCAATATGTAGACTTTCTTTACCAAAATAGTCACGCAATTTGACCAAGGCTTCATCTAAGGGTGCGATTTTCCACTGAATGCCCAAATGTAATTCTGCAGTGGCATAAGCATAGTCAAGGTGCAATAAAACAGGAATATGCGTGCATAAATCCACATTACAATAAGGCAGCAACATATTTTGTAAGTCTTGACTCAAGGTCTTGCTTAAATGTTCTGCATGCAAGTGAATTTGAATACTATTGGCGCGTTTTTGACGAATTTCATTCAAGCTAAACGCTTTGGTTAAGCGTCCCATTGGGCGGTCAAAACCTTCACGTTCGTAAATTTCGCCTTCAATCACCACCACTTTTTCAGTTTGTACAATATCTTTAAAGCGTTGGAAGCGCTCATGGTTGGCAGATACTTCAATACGTGCCGTACCATCATCTAAAGTGACCACCATCCGATTTGGGAAGTTGGCGACATCCACCACCAAGCCTGCAAAGACGGTGGTCACGCCACGACGGGTTGGCGTCAGTTCATTAATTTTACTTGGAATAAAGGCTTTTAATTCATTGCGATAGACATCAATCGGGTGACCAGTGAGGTAAAGTCCAAGTGTGTCTTTTTCACCTTTAAGTCGGACTTCATCTGACCATGGTTTTACAGGTTTGGCAGGCTTACGTTGCACTTCTTCAACTTCGCCAAACAAATCCATGATGCCTGTTTCACGGTTGGAACGCGCTTGTTCCGCCGCTTGTACCGCTTCTGGTAATTGAGCCATTAAACTAGAGCGTTCGATGCCTAAGCAGTCTAATGCACCCGCACGAATTAAGGCTTCAAGGGTTCGTTTGTTGATTTTTTTCAAATCAATACGATGACAGAAGTCAAATAAATCGCGGTATGGGCCTTCTTTTTGGCGAGAATCAATCACCGATTGCATGGCTTGTTCGCCCACGCCTTTAATTGCGCCAAGTCCGTAGACAATGGTGCGTTCATCGCTGGCGTGGAAATGATACAAAGACATATTTACCGAAGGTGGTAAAACTTCCAAACCATTGTGGCGACAGTCATCAATTAGGAACACCACGTTGTCGGTGTTTTGCATTTCCGATGACATGACCGCTGCCAAGAATTCGGCAGGGTAATGTGCTTTAAGCCATGCGGTTTGATAGGCAACAAGGGCATAGGCTGCCGCATGAGATTTGTTAAAACCGTAGCCAGCAAACTTTTCCATATAGTCAAAAATATGGTTGGCTGTGGCGGCATCAATGTCTTTTTTTGCAGCACCTTCAATAAAGATTTGGCGCTGTTTCACCATTTCTTCAGGTTTTTTCTTACCCATAGCACGACGCAGTAAATCCGCACCACCCAGTGTATAGCCTGCACAATACTGTGCCGCCTGCATGACCTGTTCCTGATAAACCATAATGCCGTAGGTTGGCTCAAGCACACCTTCTAGCAATGGATGTAAATACTCAAACTCACCGCCGTGCATACGGTGAATAAAGTCTGGAATCAGGTCCATCGGGCCAGGACGATACAACGATACGAAAGCAATAATTTCTTCAAATTTACTTGGGCGTGCTTCTTTCAGCATTTTTTTCATGCCCACGGATTCAAACTGGAATACCGCTGTAGTGTTGGCATTGGCAAAGACTAAATAGGCGTCTTTATCGTCCAATGGAATATGGGCAATATCTAGCGGTGTATCGGCTCGCATACGTTTATTGATGTTTTGTACCGCATCTTCAATAACCGTCAGGTTACGTAAGCCCAAGAAGTCAAATTTGACTAAACCTGCAGATTCAACATCATCTTTATCGTATTGCGCAACACGAGCGGTACCATCGGCATCACACATCACAGCAGAAAAGTCAGTGATTTTAGTTGGTGCAATGACCACGCCACCAGCATGTTTGCCAGTGTTTCGGGTAATACCTTCTAGTTTTAAAGCCATTTCCCAAATTTCTGAAGCATCATCATAATCAGGATGAGATGGATTAGTCACCACATCTTTGAGTTGTGGTTCAGCTTCAATCGATTCTTCCAGACTGAGTCCTAAAGGTTTAGTTGGAATCAGTTTAGAAATACGATCTGCCAAACCATAAGATTTGCCTAAAACCCGCGCGACATCTCGAATTGCGCCTTTGGCGGCCATAGTACCGAAAGTGGCAATTTGTGATACTGCGTCACGTCCATAGGTACGTGCCACATAATCAATGACTTTATCGCGTCCCGCAATACAGAAGTCGACGTCAAAGTCGGGCATGGATACGCGTTCAGGGTTTAAGAAACGCTCAAAGAGTAGTTCATAACGCAGGGGGTCTAAGTCGGTAATTTTTAAGCTATAAGCGACCAATGAACCCGCACCTGAACCACGACCCGGCCCAACAGGTACGCCATTATTTTTGGACCATTGAATAAAGTCCATGACGATAAGGAAGTAACCTGGGAAACCCATTGAATTAATAATATTAATTTCGTATTCAATTCGCTCATCATAAGGTTTGCGAATTTCTGCCCAGTCTTCATCGCGCTGCGCGACTGGATAGAGCACATTTAGACGTTCTTCTAAACCTTGTTTGGATAAGTGCGCGAAGTAGGTATCAATGGTGTGTCCTTCTGGAATTGGATAATCTGGAAGGAAGTATTTGCCCAATTGCAGCGTGACGTTACAGCGTTTGGCAATGTGATAGCTGTTTTCAATAGCACTTGGAATGTCGGAAAATAATTCCGTCATTTCTACAGCAGTTTTAAAATATTGCTCAGGACTATAAGTTTTAGGACGACGGTTATCCCCTAAAACATAACCATCTGCAATACAGACTCGTGCTTCATGCGCTTCATAATCTTCACGGCGGACAAAGTGCACATCATTATGTGCCACGACGCCAATATTATATTTTTTAGCTAATTTAACCGCTTCGGCAATAAAAGCATCTTCATCGGGACGATCTGTACGGGTCAGTGCCAAATAAACCCGATTGCCAAATTTTTCAATCCATTCTTCGAGTAATGGTTCGGCTTTTTGCGGATTGGACGTGATCAGCATTTTACCGACATCACTTTGAATACCGAGTAACAGAATCAGGTCATCAGCTTGTTCTAAAATCCATGCTTTATTGACGCAAGGGATATTCAGTTGTTGACCTTCAATATAGCCACGGGATACCAATTCAGTCAGGTTGCGCCAGCCGTGATTGTTCATCGATAATAGAGTTACACGATGATCGGCATCATTTAAACGCAGCACTGAACCTAAAATTGGTTTGATGCCTTGCCCCAAACATTTGCCATAAAACTTTACGGCAGCGTGTAGGTTAGATAGATCGGTCAATGCCAGAGCGGGCATTTCTTCGTTGACTGCGGCTTTAATCAAGTCAGGTATGCGTACAATCGACTCGGTAATCGAAAATTCTGTATGTATACCTAAATGAACAAAGCGCATGAATCAGTCCCTTAAAAAATCACGGGTTAGTTTAGCATGCTCTGCTCAAGACAAAACACGCCGCTGTGTTTTTCTGTGGTGAAGTGATCTTCACCCGCGAACACAATTTTCATTTTATGCGTTAACTTTTGCCGTTTCATCGGGTGGGATGATCAAGCTAAGTTATTCGCTATTGAGTGATGATTGTTTTATCTCAGCTTAGATAACCAGTCACCTAAACTTTGCACTAATTGCACTAAAATTAATAAGACCACCACAGTTAGCATGACAACACTACTGTCAAAACGCTGATAACCATAAGAAATAGCAAGGTCACCAATGCCGCCTGCACCGACTGCACCTGCCATAGCGGTTGCGCCAATTAAGCTAATGGTGGCTGTGGTTAGGTTTAAAATGAGCGAGCTACGCGCTTCAGGTAAAATAAATTTGAAGATAATTTGTAAGGGTGTAGCACCCATTGCCTGTGCAGATTCAACAATCCCTTCATTGACTTCAAGCAGTGAAGTTTCTACCAAGCGACCAATATACGGGCCGACATAAATGGTCAGCGGTACAATCGCTGCCCAAGTTCCGATGGATGTACCTACTAACAATTTAGTTAGTGGAATCACTGCAATCAATAAAATAATAAAGGGTAGGGAGCGCAGTGCATTTACAATCGGGTTGAGTCCGTGATAAATCACACGGTTGGGTAAAATACCTGTCGGACGAGTTACGACTAGGGTAATGCCTTGAATAAAGCCCCAGATACAACCAAACAACATGGCAAAGAACACCATGTGAAAAGTTTCTTGTAGGGCAGTGACAAACTGGTCAATAGATAAAGAGCTTTTCCAAAAAGGCGCGGTTACCGAGGTCAGCCACTGTACAATTAAATCTCTCATGCTTGTACTCCTGACTGTTCAATTTCAACACCATTGGCTTTTAAAAACTCAAGCGCCTGTAAAATGACGTTTGAATCGCCGAGTAATTGAATGAACATTTGCCCAATCACAGCGCCATCAATTTCGGTCATATTGGCAAATAAAATATTCAGGCTGATATCAAACTTTTTAATGACCGCTTGAATCAAGGTTTCCTGAGCCGATTTACCTAAAAATTTCAGACAATAAATACTGTGCTGATTTTGATTTTCCAGATTATTCAAAATATTGACAGGCAACTGTTGCTGCAACACGGTTTGAATAAAGCTTTTGGTGGTCGGATGCTGTGGCTGACTAAAAATTTCTAGGGTTGAACCCGTTTCAATCACTTTGCCTTGTTCCATCACTGCGACATAATCACAAACCGATTCAATCACATCCATTTCATGTGTGACCATTACAATGGTAATGCCTTGTTCACGGTTAATCTTTTTCAGTAATTCCAGTACAGACTTAGTGGTTTGCGGGTCAAGTGCAGAAGTCGCTTCATCGCAAAGTAAAATTTTAGGATGATTGGCTAGCGCCCGCGCAATACCGACACGTTGTTTTTGTCCGCCTGAGAGTTCATCAGGGTAGGCGTCTTTTTTATGTTTTAAATCAATAAACTCAAGTAATTCATTTAAACGTTTTTCACGTTCGGCTTTGTTCCAACCTAACAGTTTCATCGGCATTTCAATATTGGCAGCCACAGTTTTGGTCTGCAATAAATTAAAGTGCTGAAAAATCATTCCAATATGGGCACGTTCTTGACGTAATTCACGAGCATTTAGTGCAGTAAAATCTTTTTGATGAATGATGACTTGCCCAGCATTTGGACGCTCCAACAAATTAATCAAGCGGATTAACGTACTTTTACCTGCACCACTATAGCCAATAATGCCAAAAATACTGCCTGTTGGAATTTGTAGATTAATTTGATCCAACGCACGCAGTGTTTGACCTTTGAGCTGATAGTGCTTTGAAATGTTTTTAAATTCAATCATATCGTCAAGAAATGTCCATAAATGAAAAAACAGGCAAAGTTCGCTTTGCCTGTTTTGTTTAACGCATTATATTACTATTTTACTGCTTCAGTGAAATAGCTGACAGGTTTATTTACCGCAACTTTTGTTCCACCAAAGTGCTGATCAATATATTGCTTCACGGCTTCGGTATGATACAACGCGCCTACTTTTTGCAAGATTGGGTCATTTTGTCGATCTGCAGCAGTAGCGAGAATGTTGATATTCATTTTTGTGCTCTGATCAATTGGCTCATAATAAATTGAATCTTTCAGTACGTTCAAACCACCTTCCATTGCAAGGGTGTTGCCCAAGACAATTGCATCGACTTCATCTTTTACACGTACAGCCGTTGCCATTTGAATCGGTTTGATTTGAATTTGCTTCGCATTTTCTACGATGTCTGCAGGCGTACCTTGAACATTGTCAAAACCATCTTTGAGTTTAACCAAACCAGCCGATTGAAGTAATAACAACGCACGTGATTCATTGGCACCATCATTTGGAATGGCGATAGTGGCACCTGTTTTGAACTCATCCAACTTTTTTACTTTGCTTGAGTAAATACCCATTGGCTCTAAGTAAGTTGTCGCTACCGGTGCAATTTTATCTTTATTGTTGGCATTAAACGCAACCATATAGGCATAAGATTGGAATGCATTAAGATCAATTTCTTTATTTGCTACCGCCGTGTTCATTGACACGTAATCGGTGAAGTTTTTCACTTCAAGTTGAATACCTGCTGCTTTAGTTTCAGGTAAGTCGGCAATAAAACGCCAAATATCTGCATCTGAACCAGTTGATGCCATAGTGACAGTGTGTAGAGCAGAAGAATCTTTTTGTGCCGCGTCAGTCGCAGGCGCTTCTTGTTTGCCACAGCCAGCCAAGCCAACTGAAAGACCAAGTACAAGACCAAGGAGCTTTTTCATGAATATATCCTGAGCAAGTTTAAGCAGTGCCTAAAGTTGCCAATGATTGAGAAGAATAAAATCAACACGAAGGATGGAATCGCATGATGATTTTGCATGTTTCTCAAATACGTTGTAGGTATTGTATGAGTATTAAAAAAGTCTGCCCACAGCTCAATCAATAATTTTGAGATGGGTGGGCATTTCACTTTTTCAAAAGATGCCCCATCATAACAATAAAAAATAATTCTATATAGTACTGCGTATGTTATGCATATCACTGTTTTTACAACATAAAGAGAATAAGTCAAAATAAGTTCTTATAAATAAATATATTCTGCAAAGATTATGAATTTGAACAAGTGTTTAAATATTCAGGTGCTATAGAATTTATTCTGAAATATAAATATGGAAAATAGATTTTGGGGTCAACTAGGCTCATTTATTCATTGAAGCAATAAAAAAAAGCTCGTAGTGTGACGAGCTTTTTTGGGACGTAGATTTTTAGAGTAAACTAAAAATTTAAGCATTTTCACGCGCAATTGCACGGTAACCAATATCTTTACGATATTGAATGCCATCGAAAGTCACTTTTTCACAAAGCTCTAATGCTTTGGCTTGAGCTTCACCAATTGTATTGCCTAGAGCAGTCACGCAAAGTACGCGACCGCCCGCAGTCACGATCTCACCATTTTCATTAACTTTCGTACCTGCATGGAATACTTTGGCATCCGTCATTTCAGTGTCTAAGCCTGAAATCACATCGCCATTACTAGACGTTTCTGGGTAGCCCTTAGATGCAAGTACGATACCGACAGTTTTACGTTCATCCCAGTCTGCTTCGGCAGGCAAGTTACCTGCAATACCAGCTTCAACTAAATCCACCAAAGATGATTTTAAGCGCATCATAATCGGTTGAGTTTCTGGATCACCGAAACGACAGTTAAATTCAATAACGCGTGGTTGACCTTGTTCATCAATCATTAAACCAGCATATAAGAAACCTGTGTAAACATGACCATCTGCTGCCATACCATCAACAGTAGGACGCATAACTTCATTCATTACACGTTCAAATACTTCTGGTGTAACAACTGGAGCAGGAGAGTAAGCCCCCATACCACCCGTATTTGGACCTTGGTCGCCTTCAAAAATACGCTTATGGTCTTGTGAAGTTGCCATCGGTAAAATGTTGTTGCCATCGATCATACAAATGAAACTGGCTTCTTCACCTGCAAGAAATTGTTCAATTACAACACGTGAACCAGCATCACCAAACTTGTTGCCTGCAAGCATATCGTCTATCGCAGCAAAAGCTTCTTCGTTGGTCATTGCAACGATGACACCTTTACCTGCAGCCAGACCATCCGCCTTGATTACAATTGGCGCGCCATGCTGTTCGATATAAGCTTTTGCAGCATCTACTTCAGTAAATACATCATAAAATGCGGTTGGAATATTGTGGCGTTTCAGGAAATGCTTGGCAAATGCTTTTGAGCCTTCAAGCTGCGCGGCATACTGGGTAGGTCCCCAGATTTTCAAGTCTGCAGCACGGCAGACATCAACCACACCATTAACCAAAGGTGCTTCTGGTCCAACGATAATCAGTTCAATCTGATTTTCCTGTGCAAAACGGATAATCGCTGGGTTGTCTAAAATATCCAGCTCAACGTTTTTGCATTTATCTTCTGTTGCTGTGCCCGCATTACCTGGCGCAACAAAAACCTGAGTGACTTTTGCATCTTGTGCGATTTTCCATGCAAGTGCATGTTCACGGCCACCGCTACCCAAAACTAAAATATTCATTTTAAAGTTATTCCCTTTTTCAGTATTTAAGAATATACCTGTTAAAAATAAAAAAGTCCCTCTTTGAGCAAGAGGGACTTCAGGGATATATTAATGACGGAAGTGACGCATACCCGTAAAGACCATTGCAATACCTGCTTCATCAGCAGCGGCGATGGTTTCTTCGTCACGCATTGAACCACCTGGCTGAATGATACATTTAATGCCAGCTTTAGCCGCATTATCAATACCATCACGGAATGGGAAGAATGCATCAGATGCCATGACCGCACCTTCAACCACTAAGCCAGCATGTTCAGCCTTGATTGCCGCAATACGTGCCGAGTTGACACGACTCATCTGGCCTGCACCCACACCAATGGTTTGACGGTTTTTAGCATAAACAATCGCATTTGATTTCACATATTTTGCTACTTTCCAAGCAAAGATCAAATCATCAATTTCTTGTTCAGTTGGTGCGCGTTTAGTTACTACTTTAAGATCATCTTTGGTGATCATACCTAAGTCTTGATCTTGAACTAACAAACCACCATTCACGCGTTTATAGTCAAGTTGAGCGGTACGTGCATCGATTGCAGGAAGTTCACCACACACTAACACGCGTACATTCTTTTTCGCGCCAGTAACTTCAAGTACGCCTTCAGCAATACTTGGTGCAATAATCACTTCAACAAATTGGCGATCCACAATGGCCTGTGCAGTTGCAACGTCTAATTCACGGTTGAATGCAATAATCCCACCAAATGCAGATTCAGGATCAGTTGCATAAGCAAGATCATAAGCTGCTTTAATACCGTCCAATGAAACTGCAACACCACAAGGATTTGCATGTTTTACAATCACACAAGCAGGTTTTGCAAATGATTTAACACACTCAAGTGCTGCATCTGTATCTGCAATATTGTTATAAGACAATTCTTTGCCTTGTAATTGTTTCGCAGTTGAAACAGAGGCTTCAGTTGCTGTGCTTTCTACATAGAATGCTGCTGACTGATGCGGGTTTTCGCCGTAACGTAAATCTTGCGCTTTGTTCAATTGTGTATTGAAGGTACGTGCAAACTTGTCAGCTTTACCTTCTTCTTTACCTACACGTGCACCCAAGTAAGATGCGATCATGCCGTCGTATTGTGCAGTGTGTTCAAACGCTTTAACGGCTAAATCAAAACGAGTTTCGTAAGATAATTTACCGCTGTTTTTCATTTCTGTAATGACAGTCGCATAGTCAGATGCATTAACCACAATACCCACAGAAGCATGGTTTTTCGCTGCAGCACGAACCATGGTTGGACCACCAATGTCAATGTTCTCAATTGCATCAGCAAGTGAACAGTTTGGTTTAGCAACCGTTGCTGCAAATGGGTAAAGGTTAACTACTACCAAGTCGATGGCATCAATATTGTGTTCTGCCATGACTGCTTCGTCTAGACCACGACGAGCCAAGATACCGCCATGAATTTTTGGGTGTAACGTTTTTACACGACCATCCATCATTTCTGGGAAACCAGTATGCTCTGATACTTCTACGACAGCTATATTGTTGTCTTTAAGCAACTTATAAGTACCGCCAGTAGATAAAATTTCTACCCCAAGAGCAGCAAGTTCTTGTGCAAATTCAACAATACCTGTTTTGTCAGAAACAGAGATTAAAGCGCGTTTAATAGTCATGATCTTCGTCACAGTTTTCAATTACAGATTAAAACAAAGTAGCAAAATGCAGGTAAAAAAAATGCCTGCGGAGGCCGCAAGCATTTTATCACTTATTCACTCATTAAACCGTGAGCTTTTAACTTTTTACGTAAAGTTCCACGGTTTAGTCCAAGAATTTCAGCAGCGCGTGTTTGGTTGCCGCGAGTGTATTCAAGAACAACAGATAAAAGAGGTTTCTCCATTTCTGCTAACACCATGTCATACACTTGTGAAGGTTGTTCACCTTGTAGTTGTGCAAAATAATGGCGAACTGCGCGATCTACGTGAATACGTAAAGCAACATCAGATTGTGCAGTAAAAATAGGAGATTTGCTATTCATGCGAATTAATCCGAAAATCAGATATCACTGGGATAAAGTGATATATCAATGTGGTCTATAAATTAAATGAACTCCGTTTTAGATCCTAAAACGGGAAGTTCTAAAACTGGAACATTTAGCTTGCCACAACTCTACGCATTGGTCGAAATTTAAGCGTAACAATACATTAATAATTGTTACAGACCAAAATCAAAACAAAAAAATCTACTCTGTACGCGATATATAAAATAAAGCGCATTAGACAGATCTAAATTTGTTGTGAATCTTGCGAGGAGTTTGCAGCACAAAGCTTTCGTGGCGCGTATGATACCATTGTATGAGAAAAAGTGAGCAAGAAAACTGCAATTTTTTTAATTTTTTTCGCTATTTTTTCGCTATTTTATTGTGAATTAAGGCTTGATAATTTCTAAAGTATAGGTATCGAAGTCGTTTCGTGACATTGGAACTAAAATGTCAAACTTAAATGGACTGTTTTTAGGAATGCGTTGAATACTCGAAAGACTTTCGACCAAATACTCCTGTGGAGAATAAACATAAGTAAATAATGTTTGTTGTTTTTCTTTCAAAGTGACTTTGATATGAGGCAAAGCCAAGCTTTTGTCATAGTAATTGATCAGCTCACCCGTAAATTGTGTATTTATAGCATCTACACGTTTCACCTTCACGCGATTTGCTGAAATTAAGCTATAGCGTTGTTCTAGATTACTACAGTTGAAAAATTGACAGACTTGGGTAAACACAGAATTCAGTGTAGGGCTGCTGTTTAAAAACTTTGGGTTAAACCACAAAATTTGAAAGATCAACAAACCAACCAATAAAAGATTAATAATTGCCCAAAGTAAGTAGTAACCATTGCCTTGCTTTTTTTCATTTTCAAGATCAGGCGCAGATAAGTTCATGGCAGGAATGTTGCCAATCGGTTCGGTACTAAAATAATTGAGGTTATTCAGATAGGTTTTCAGATCAATATTGGAATGTTCAACTTTACGCTGAAAAATATCTAAAATATGTTGCGTTTGCGCAAGTTCAGCAGTTGCCTGTACAAAACTGTGGTTTTGAATGTGATGTAACTGTGATGTGACTGAATTTTTATTTTGTAGATAGGCAAATACCAAATGCGAAAGAGCATTAAAGGTAGTGTCGCATTTAGGACAACAAACCATGCCTTGCGCAACGGTCAGTTGCGCAACGGATACTTTATAAACAGACTGGCATTCAGGGCACTTGGTTTGCTTGTCACTCATAACTCAAAAATTACAGTTATGGGGATGGCGTTTCCCCGAAATTCGACACCAGTTTTCTTCACGTTTTTCGACTTGTACTATATCAAAAAATTCAGAATAAACACTAGAAACTTCAGCAACTTGCTCTTCAATAACACCTGCAAGTGCGAACTCGCCCTCAGATTTAATTAAAGTTGCGAACTCTGGCGCAAGCATCATCAATGGGCCTGCTAAAATATTAGCAACTAAAACGTCTGCTTTTTCATTTCCAATGGTTTGATTGAACTCTTCTGGAAGTCCAACATATAAGTTTTCGAGAACGCCGTTGAGTTCAGCATTTTGTTTAGTTGCTAAAACTGCTTGTGGGTCAATATCAGTAGCATAGACTTTTTTTGCACCGAGTAATAAAGCGGCGACCCCTAAAATGCCTGAACCACAACCGTAGTCGATCACGACTTTATCTTTCACATCGGTTTTACCTAACCATTGTAGGCACAAGAATGTACTGGCATGGTTACCTGTACCAAAAGCCAAACCTGGGTCAAGTTTTATATTGACGGCATCTGCCTCAGGTGGTTCCAACCATTCAGGTACAATCCAGAATTTCTCTGCAATCTGGATTGGCTCGTAGTAATCCATCCATGAGCGTTCCCAAACCTGATCTTCCAAAAATTCACTGCGTAAAGGGGCTTCTGGCATTTGCGCACGAATAAAGGTTTCTAAGGCTGCAACATCAATTTCTTCACCTTCGTCTTGTGCATAAATACCAGTCACAATGACTTTGTTCCAAAGTGGTGTTTCACCTGGCAGTGGCTCAAGTAAGTCCTGATTTTCCGCATCATCTAAGGTTACGCTGACAGCACCCAATGAACTGAGCAGGGTTTCAGTAAAATCGACTTGCGCTTGATCAACAGTAATATGTATTTGTAACCACTTCACGGAGATAACCTAAAATTTAATGCGAAAGCACTATTGTAACTGAACTGGCGCAGACGCTGTTATTTTTTATTCGGATTGCGAATGGGAAAACTCTATGCGATTGGAAGTTTCAAATTCGCTTTATGCTTATAGTCGAATAAAGTGAAAAAAATATAAATCTAAAAATATAAGTGGATGGTTTGTTTTAGTTATCATCGCTCACTCATCCCCAAAGCTGTCAAATTGCTGGATTGGGGATGATTGAGGGACTTGTTTTAGGATGCAGATTGCTCTGATGCAGGTGTCGGCACAAATTTATTTAGTAATGTGCCTAAAATTGCGGCAAAGATATACATGAAAATAGAATAAACAGCAGCAGGCATGGCAATAGTTGAGCTTGCCATAACGGTTAGGGCGATAGTCATTGCAAGGGTGCTGTTGTGAATACCAATTTCAAAGGCACAGGCACGGGCTTGTTGGCTATTCACGCCAAAGAAACGTGGGACAAAATAACCAATCAATAAACTGCAGGCACAGAACAGGGCCGTGGCAAGTCCTACATCTGCCAAATAAAGCATGATGTTGTTTCGCTCTTTGGCAATTGCGCCAATAATAATCAAAATTAGAAAAACCACAGCAAAAATACGTACAGGTTTGTTTAAGCGGTCTGCCGTTTGAGGGCTAAAATGGCGTACCGACATCCCTAAAGTGACAGGGATGATAATAATTAAAAACACCTGCAATACTTTTGCAAACTGTAATCCAACTTGTTGTCCATCCTGCATAAAATGATGAATGGCAAAGTTGACAATCAGTGGCAAGGTAAATGCTGCAATTACGGAATTGACGGCAGTGAGGGTGATGTTTAGGGCAATATCGCCTTTATATAAGTAGCTAAATAAGTTGGCTGTTGGCCCGCCAGGAGAGGCTGCCAGTAGCATGATTCCGACTGCAAGCAGAGGTGGTAAATTCAGCAGTTTACAAATGAAGAATGCAATTGTTGTCAGAACAACCAATTGACAAAATAAAGCAATAAAGACTGCTTTGGGGTGTTTGCTTACCCGTTTAAAGTCGTTAGGGGTGAGTTCTAAGCCAAGTCCAGCCATGACCACGGCCAAAGCCAGAGGCAAAAATATTGTGACTAATCCTGAATCCATAACCACTCCTTTGTTTTTACATCTATAATAATATATTTGATATTTAACTATTTGTTTAATATGTGGTTAATTTAATCTTGCTTACGTCTTAAATTGTGTTTTTATTGTGGTTAAAACTCTGCTCCTGTGTGTGTTGAAGAGCAAGTTTGGCAGATTGTCTAGCCAGGATATTCCCTAAAATAAAACTGAACATATACATAAAAATGGTGTAGATCGCAGAAGGAATGGCAATTTCAGTGCTTTGCAAAACCGATAGTGCAATGGTTAAAGAAACGGCAGTGTTATGAATACCAATTTCAAAACAACAGGAGCGTGCTTGTTGATCAGGGACGCCCGCCAAATACGGCACGAGATAACCAATGAGTAAACTTAAAAAGCAAAATAGTGCAGTTGCGATACCAATGGCGCTGAAATAGTCAAAGACATTGGCGCGTTCGCGGAAAAGTGCATAAAAGAATAAAGCGAAAATGAAATAAATGGACATCAAACGCATAGGTTTGCCCAACTGTAATGCAATTTGTGGCATCGCATTACGCACCGCCATTCCTACACATACAGGCACAATAATCAGTAAAAAAACCTGTGCCATTTTTTCAATAGGCATGCCAATTTGTTGTTGATCAGTCATAAAATACAGAAAAGATAAATTGACAATAAAAGGCAGAGTAAAAGTTGCCATCACAGAATTCATTGCAGTTAGGGTAATATTTAGGGCAACGTCACCTTTATAGACATAGCTAAATAAGTTCGCAGTAGGCCCCCCTGGTGAAGCAGCAAGCAGCATTAAGCCAATTGCCAACAGCGGTGGTAATTCTAAAAATAAACAAATTGAAAATGCTAAAACAGGCAAAATGACCAATTGTGAAAAAAGTGTTAAAAAAATGACTTTAGGAAATTGATTGACCCGAATAAAGTCTTTAGGCGTGAGTTGTAAGCCTAAGCCCATCATCATCACAGACAAGGTCAGGGGTAGAAAAAAGGTAAAAAAGCCTGAATCCATAGCACATCCTTTATTCTTTCTTATGGTTGTAAGTTTTCCTTCTCTTTTGCAGTGTAATTGTTTTTTTTGAATGTGCAATAAACAAAGCAGTCACTTCTTTCCAATGACTGCTTTCGTAGGTTTTTATGCTTATGTCTAGGTTAATAAGGTAACCCAAGCACTTCATGAAAACCGATCCATTCAATTAAATGATGTGACTCATTACGATAGGACTCACATGGCAGCAGGGCGTGGTGGCGTAAAGCCTAAGGCACATTTGCCTTTTAACTCAGTACCATTGACTGTAATGACGGTACTTTGCGCATCTGCCATACAAGAACGGTATAATTCAGGCTCATTGCCTTGTAATTGCACTGCTTTAGATGAACTAAAGAATTGTGGTTCACAGGTACCATTCCAGATAATCCCACGATAAGCAAAGCTTACAGGTGCGCCCTGAGTTTTACCTTTACAGACTTGCTGGAATTTTTGCGCGTTATAGACGGTTTCTACTTTATCATTTGCCTGCACTGCAAATGGACTGAAAAATAAGCCACAAAGCATAGAGGACAGCAAAATTTTCTTATTCATGATGTTTCCCTTTGTTTCTCATATCTGTGCTATTAGGATAAAAAATGGACAAATTAAAACAACAGTGATCTGGTTAATTTTTAGGTCTAAATGTTTTTATATACAGTAAAAATGCAAATTTGGATTACAAAATATTAATTTTGTAGCGCCGTTAAGCCAATAAAATCGACTGAATCTGTCAACTTATGCCACAACTTTTGCTATAATATTCCGTCTTTATTTTTTATCTCTCCTTGACCATTATGCACTATCCTAAAGTTTACGATGTCATTGTTATTGGTGGCGGTCACGCAGGCACCGAAGCGGCGCTTGCAGCAGCACGTATGGGTCGTCAAACCTTACTCTTAACTCATAACATTGAGACTTTAGGGCAGATGAGCTGTAACCCTGCTATTGGCGGGATTGGTAAGTCGCATTTGGTACGTGAGATTGATGCCTTGGGCGGTGCAATGGCATTGGCTGCCGATAAAAGTGGGATTCAATTCCGTATTTTAAACTCGCGTAAAGGTGCTGCGGTTCGTGCAACACGTGCGCAGGCAGACCGTGTTCGTTTTAAAGCTGCGATTCGTACCACTTTAGAAAACCAAGCCAATTTAGATATTTTCCAGCAAGCAGCCGATGACTTGATTGTAGAAGGCGATACTGTAAAAGGTGTTGTGACCCAAATGGGCATTCGCTTTGATGCAAAAACGGTGGTATTGACCACAGGTACCTTCTTAGGTGGCGTTATTCATATTGGTTTGGAAAAATCGAGTGGCGGTCGTGCAGGCGATCCCCCATCAATTGCTTTGGCGGCGCGTTTACGTGAATTAAATTTGCCTGTTGGTCGTTTAAAAACAGGTACGCCACCACGTATTGATGCACGTTCAGTCGATTTTTCGGTCATGATTCCGCAGCCGGGTGATTTCCCATCGCCAACCATGTCATTCATGGGTGATGTGTCGATGCACCCTGAACAAGTGAACTGCTATATCACGCATACCAATGAACGTACTCACGAAATTATTCGTGGTGGTTTAGATCGTTCACCTATGTATACAGGTGTCATTGAAGGTGTTGGCCCACGTTACTGTCCATCGATTGAAGATAAAATTCACCGTTTTTCTGACAAAGACTCGCATCAGGTGTTTTTGGAGCCTGAAGGTTTAGATACACATGAATTGTATCCAAACGGAATTTCAACGTCTTTACCGTTTGATGTGCAGTTCGAATTAGTTCGTTCAATTCGTGGTATGGAAAATGCGCATATTTTGCGTCCGGGTTATGCGATTGAATATGATTACTTCAATCCACAAGCCTTGAAATTCACTTTGGAAACCAAAGCCATTAATAATTTGTATTTTGCAGGTCAAATTAATGGCACGACTGGTTATGAAGAAGCGGGTGCGCAAGGTGTGTTGGCTGGTTTGAATGCGGCACGTCGCGCTTGGGATCAGGAACAATGGACACCAAAACGTGATGAAGCTTATATTGGTGTATTGGTTGATGATTTGATCACACTGGGTACCAAAGAACCGTACCGCATGTTTACCTCACGTGCGGAATATCGTTTGATGTTGCGTGAAGACAATGCTGATCAGCGTTTGACCCCAATTGGTCGTGAACTTGGTTTGGTGGATGACACCCGTTGGGCGGCTTACTGTGAAAAAATGGAAGCAGTAGAACGTGAAACAGGGCGTTTACAGCATTTGTGGGCTGCACCAAACAACCCGATGGGCAAAAAATTTGTTGAAATGACAGGTGCAGATTTATCTAAAGAATGTTCTGCGATTGATCTGTTAAAACGTCCAAATATCAGCTTTGCGCAAATTGCAGAATTAACGGGTTCAGAAGTTTCTGCACAAGTGGGTGACCAAATTGAAATTGCGGTGAAATATGCAGGTTATATTAACCGTCAGCATGAAGATGTCGCACAATTAAAACGCTTGGAAGAAACCAAAATCCCTGCGGATTTTGATTATGATGCAATTTCAGGTTTATCGCGCGAAATTACGCTGAAGTTAAAGCATGTTTTGCCTGAAACTTTGGCACAAGCCAGTCGTATTCCGGGTGTGACACCTGCTGCAGTTCAATTGGTGATGATCACCATTCGTAAAAATGCACAGTCACGTAAATCTGCATAAGATTTGCTAGAGTAATGCAGGAGCCCGCAAATTTAAATTGCGGGCTTTTTATGCACCAAAGTAAATCAGATGCTAAGTAAAGAAGAAGTTAAGTATAAGAGAAAACTTGATTTCGACCACACATCTTATGATTTCACAGCTAGATCAGGAGCAGTTAAAGTGATACTTATCGACATAGATAGGGGGAAAAATATGACTTTAAAAACCATTCGTTATAATACAGCTGAACTCGCATGACCATGTTGTGCAATGCCGAGTCAATTTTAATTTTAACTTCAATCAGCAATCATAATAACTAAGTTTAAAAGAAAATGATAATATTATTGCCCCAATATTTGGGGCTTTTTTAATCCTGATTCTGATGCACCGCATTGGCAATTTCTATAGGTTCAATCTGAATCAGCTTTTTACCAAAACTACGCAACCACCAAACCAATTGCGAGGTAAACGGCACAGTGGCTGTCACCAACACATCACCATTTTCCAGTGTTTCCATGGTTTGATCTTTGCTTAATTGGCTTTCATCAAAGTAAATGGCATCAGCTTTTTGCATGGTAAGTTTGAGCTGAATATTTTCAGTAGCTTTGCTGAAATCGACTCTGAAACCCAATTCGCCAGATTCAATATAGGCATCAATATCAAAATTAACAGGATGCAGGGCGCGTGAATCTAAAACTTTGGCCGCTTTAAAACGATGCAGGGCAAAAGTTTGAATGTCGGTTTTGTCAAATCGGGTACAAATTAAATAAATCACCGCACCTTTTTGCACCAAAGCCAAAGGATTCAGCACATAGGTTTTTTCTTCGCCTGAACTGCTGCGTGATTGATAAATACATTCCAGTTGTTTGTCTTGGAGCAAGCCTTCATAAATCGCCTGTTGTGCATTGCGGTCTACGACTGGCGGAATTAAAGGTTGTGTTGCAGGCACAATCCGCACACGGTTAATCCATTGGCGAACATTATTTTGCGTGGATAGACTACGCCGTGCCAAATCAAACCAAGGGTTCATTTCTTCAATCAGGCTTGGTGGCAACAAGTGTTTTAAATGTTCTTCGACCATCATAAACGTCACCGCTTGAGAGCTAGTCATGTGCGGTAAACTTTGAATCGGTGCATCTGAACGCCAGCGCCAACCCTGCGGTACGGTACCGTTACTTTCAATGGGGAAACGCTGTGAAATTTGATTTAAGTCACGTTGAATTGTACGCAAACTAATATCGATACCTTCACGTTGCAAGACATCGTGTAATTCACGTGTGCCCATCCATTTACCTGTAGAAAGGCGCGATAAAATTTGCCATTGGCGATATAAACTATTCGATGTTTCTTTTTCTTGTATAGACATATTCAGTATTTGCTTGGTCGTTTTAAATGAGTCAGAGCTTGAGTGTTAACACAATAAGAAAACTTAGAATGTTTATCAAGTTTTTTACTCAAAAAGGCGGTGCAGTATATATTCAGATCATGCATCTACGCAGTGAGTTCAGAGGATTAACGTATTTTAGATTCGATTAAACTATGTGAAAAAGTATGTGATTGGTGAAAGACGACTCAGAATTTCTATTGGTTTGAAAGTGTATTTTTGATAAGCAAGACTAAACTGTATGCTTTAAGTAAGGTCAAGTCTTTTTCTTGTATGCTTGAGGCGGGTTTATGTAAATAAAAACATATATAGTCTTATGGTGTTGTAGTTTAATTAAGCACACAATTTGGACAAAACCTGACTTGAAATAAGGAGGAACAAACAACCGTGAATTTATCTAGCGGCGATGCACGAGAAATTTTTTGGTTAGCCCGTTATTTAACCCGTATTCAATATGTCTGTCAGCAATTTCCATTTAAACAAAATGATGCTGCTTTGACTTATGCACATGCCTTTTGTTTGCCTGCATTTGATGCTGCTTCTTTAAATGAATTGATTTTAAACGAAGAACAGCCTGCCTCATTTGCGATGCAGTTTGAGCAAACACGGACAAAAATTCAAAACTTGGCACAGGTTTTCACTAAAACCACTTATGTTGAATTACAGCAATGTATTCAAAATGCGTACGATAACGCGAGTTATATTTGTGATGTGGTACAAGACTGCGAAGCACTATTAGATGCAGAACCACAGCAGATATTTTTATTCTTTCAGTTGGGGCAAAAAATTGAACAATTAGACCGACAAATTCGGTTAAAACAATCCACTGAAAAGACTTTGTCGCAATTGGAAATGATTGTACAATGTTTGAAAGATTTAGGTTGGACATCGCTTGTAGACGCATGGCAACAACTGAAACAGCAACCCGATACCATGCATTTTTATCACTTTAGTGATCATATTCAGCACTTACTTTCAGTGGATTAAGCCAGCGACCTGTCATGTCAAACTGATCGACAACAATATTATTTATAAACTCTGCGTAGTTAGAAAAAATAATGGAAGCCGAAGCTCCCATTAGATCTAAAATTTATTGCTAGCTTTGAGTCGCTATCAAATTTTACAGATTTGACTCGTGCAGCATTTTAGGCTCGATTGCTTAGTCTCGTTCAACCGCAAGTGCAACACCCATACCACCGCCTACGCAAAGCGTTGCGATGCCTTTTTTTGCATCACGGCGTTGCATTTCGTGTACTAATGTCACAAGGATACGACAACCTGACGCACCAATCGGGTGACCGAGGGCAATTGCACCACCATTGACGTTTACTTTATCTAAGTCTAAGCTTAGTTCTTTGGCAACACCTAAAGCTTGTGCGGCAAAGGCTTCATTAGCTTCAATCAAATCGACTTGATCTAAGCTCCAACCTGCTTTATTTAAGGTTTTCTGCACAGCTTCAACAGGGCCAAGACCCATAACTTCAGGCTCAATACCCGACATTGCATAGGCTTTAATACGTGCTAAAGGTTGTACACCTAAGGCTGCAGCTTTGTCTGCGCTCATCATTAACACTGCTGCTGCACCATCGTTGATACCAGAAGCATTACCTGCTGTTACGCTGCCATCTTTTTTGAACGCAGGGCGTAATTTATTCAGGCTTTCAAGCGTAGTATTGGCTTTGATGTATTCATCTTCGGCAAATACAATTGGGTCGCCTTTACGCTGTGGAATGCTTACAGCTGCAATTTCATCTTTAAATTTACCAGCCACTTGTGCTGCAGCCGCGCGTTGTTGTGAAGTCAGTGCCAATTGGTCTTGTTCTTCGCGGTTTAAACCAAGCTTTTCTACAATATTTTCTGCAGTAATACCCATGTGGTATTGATTATAAACATCGGTTAAACCATCAGCCACCATGCTGTCGATCAACTGGGCATTCCCCATTTTTTGACCGTTACGCAATTGCATATAGTGTGCGCTTTGTGACATTGATTCTTGACCACCAGCAACCACAATTTCTGCTTCATCACACTGAATTGCTTGTGCAGCCAAATGTACGGCACGTAAACCTGAACCACACACCACGTTTAGCGTTGATGCAGGTACTTGTACAGGAATACCCGCAGCAATTGCGGCTTGACGAGCTGGGTTTTGACCTACACCTGTAGTAAGTACGTTGCCCATAATCACCTGATCAACTTGTTCAGGCTGTATTTTGGCACTGTCTAAGACTGCACGAATTGCTGTTTGCCCCAATTGTGGTGCAGATAAAGAAGCGAGGCTACCTAAAAAACTACCAATTGCAGTACGTTTTGCAGCAACAATGACAACATCTTTCATTTTATATCCTTAAATTTTATGTTCACGTTTCTAGGGATGCACATGATATATAGCATGTGGATTGCTGTTGTTATATGACTGATTAAAATAAATTTACCAAAACATAGCGACCTGGTGCTGCTTCAATCGTGGATATTGCGCATTACCCAAGGCACGGGCAGGGATTTGTTCGCCTGCATAGAGATTTTGAGTGTGATTTTCAGCTTAATATTTGGATGACTGTAAAGCGGTAAATACAAATGTGGATGACCACGAATTTTTATCAATATCAATGAAAATGCAGAGGCTTTGAGAAAATATAAAGTGAAAAGAAAATATCGAAGTGAGAAAAGAAAATCGCTTAGACGATTGCATGCAACAAAATTGCTACATGCAACAGATCCATAAAAGAATACTAAATGCTGGTTACCTTACGCTGTGGACGAGAACTTAAACGACATAGCAGTTCATAGCCAATGGTGCCATTGGCCGTGGCGACATCATCTACCAAACGGTGTTTGCCCCATAGTTCAACTTGTGTGCCTAATTCAACGTCTAAACCTGTGACATCAATGGCAATCATATCCATTGACACACGACCAAGCACGGGCGTTAATTTTGAACCAATCGCAACAAAATTCGGCTGCACAAATGTACGTGGATAGCCATCGCCATAACCAATTGAAACAATGGCAATTTGCATGGCTTGTTCTGCAGTAAAGGTTGATCCGTAGCCCACGTGTTCGCCTGCATCAATCTGATTTAATACAATCACTTCTGCACTCAAAGTCATCACAGGCTTCAAGTCCAGTGTATGCACATTATGTGCGGCAAAAGGCGTAGCTCCGTAAAGCATGATGCCTGGGCGTACATAATCAAAATGCAATTCAGGATAACGATAGATTGCAGCAGAGTTACAGCAAGAAGCAAGAATAGGGCTGCAATTGTCTTTGACATGCAAAAATTGTGCGACTTGTTGATCATTTAAAGCATGGTCACCATCGGCATTGGCAAAATGCATGGTCAACACACAGGTAAAACCTTCTGCTTTGAGCATGTGAATCACATCAATAATTTCAGGAATTTTAAAACCTAAACGATTCATGCCGCTGTTGAGCTTGACCCAGACTTTTAAGCCTTGTGCGATATAATCAGCTTTATGTTGCAGTAGCCAATCGAGCTGTGCTTGATGATGCACCACACATTCCAATTTGTGTGCCAATACGCTTTGCATTTCATTGGCAGAAAAAACACCTTCAATCAGGGTGATGGGCTGCGTATATCCCAATTCGCGGATTTCTAAGGCTTCTTCAACACAAGCGACACCAAAGGCATCGCTGTCTTTTAAGGCTGCTAAGCAGTCTTTTACACCATGTCCGTAAGCATTGGCCTTGACCATGCTAACAATTTTCGCTGTTGGGGCAAGTTGTTTGACACGGTTTAAATTATATTGCAGTGCCTGACTGTCAATATAAACTGTTGCTTGGCGCACCCTCATTACTCCTTGGGAATGACAATTGGTAATTTGTGTTAGATACACTGTGGAGTGATAAATAAATACTAAAAATAGTTCTATTTAAAAATATTCACTATTGTAGACTTATCAACCTCAAATAGACACGAACATCTAAGTTTTTGATCATAAATTAACTTAAGATCGAAAAATCTATTAGGTTATTGATTGCAAATCATTTGTAAAAGTTTCAGGCTTTATTTTCCATATAAAACTATACATTCTAAAAGCTATCATGGCGTTAGATGCTCCCACTTAGGAAAATTCTGAACTTTACAAGTTAGGGCAAGAATCAGATGATTGTGGAGCGTGGGTTTGTAATTTAAATAAACTCAAAGAGTTTAAAAATGTATTTTGAACTAGAATATGTTGAATAAACGATGAAAATATTTTGTTATCTGGGGTGGAGTACATTATTTTTCTGTCAGTCAGTTATGGCGTGTATGCCACATTCACCCAAAGATGTATTTATTGCCCGTTACCACGGTTCACTGCCAGTACAGGAGAGTTCAGACTTCATCTTTCAACTCAGTTCAGGTCAATTTATTTTTCGCTCAAAACTAGATGAAGTTAAATATAAAAAACCTGCACAATGGAAAAGTACATTTTCTAGTCAAAATATTGAAAAAGGGCAGTTAGAGATGGCTCCGTAAATTTGAACAACTCCTATAAGTGATATTTTGCTCCCCAAATGATGTTATAAACATCGATATATGGAGTATTTTATGGCACGTAGACCAAGAAGAAATCATTCAAATGACTTTAAAGCTAAGGTAGCGCTTGCTGCGATTAAAGCAGAAAAAACACTTGCTGAATTGAGTGCTGAATTTGATGTTCATCAAAACCAAATTATCGACTGGAAAAATCAATTGCTTTCAGCTTCCTCGCAAGCCTTCGATCAATCAAAAGCTCCAGCAGAACCGCCCATTGATCTAAAAAAACTACATGCAAAAATCGGTGAGCAGGCATTAGAAATTGATTTTTTAGAAGGTGTGTTGAAGAAACTGGGCCGCTTCAACCACAAAAGTTAATCGACGACTCACTTCAGATTTCAGTATCTAAGCAAGCTAAGCTACTGAAAGTCTCCCGTGGTTGTTATTACTATCGCCCAAAACCTGTGAGTGCATCAGATCTGAAGCTGATGCGCTGTATTGATGAATTACATATGCAATACCCTTTTGCAGGTAGCCGTATGATGCGTGATTTATTGAACCGTCAAGGACATCATATAGGACGACGTCATACACGTACTTTAATGAAGAAAATGGGCATTAATGCGTTATATCGTAAACCAAATCTAAGTCAGGCCAATCAAGCTCACCGTAAATATCCATATCTGCTCAAAGGATTGGCTATTCAGCGCAGTAATCAAGTGTGGTGTACGGATATAACGTATATCCCTATGGCAAAAGGCTTTGTTTATTTATGTGCTGTGATTGATTGGCATAGCCGCAAGGTACTTGCGCATAGGGTATCGATTAGTATGGAGGTGGATTTTTGTATTTCGGTTTTAAATGAAGCGATTGAAAAATATGGATCACCTGAAATATTGAATACAGACCAAGGCAGTCAGTTCACCAGTGATGCATTTATTGATGTATTGAAATCAAATGGCATTCAAATCAGTATGGATGGTAAACTTGCGCAGTATACTGCTCATAGGTAGATAATGTGATGGTTGAACG
>DBIN01000038.1:0-66235 GCA_002296655.1 Acinetobacter sp. UBA801 | reverse complement strand
GTTCAAACAAGTGGGACCACCTCTGTTTGATCATAGGTTTAGCTTATACTCCCGATGGTGCTAAACCTGAACAATATCAAATAGTTTCATTTGCAACATTAAACTGTAAGAATGATCAGCTTGTTATATCTAAAGCGATTGCCCCATTTTTAGCTTGGAATAAGCAGACATCAAATTGTTCTACAGGCGATAGAGCAGAGGTTGGGATTTTAGATGGTTTTATAGACTATGATCAATCGCATTACTTAGCACAACTTCAACAAAAATATCCAACATGTGAACAACTCAATAAAGCATTTCCATCACTTGAAGTGGAAGAAAATAAACAAAATTGGAATTTAGTCTCAAGTTGGAAACTATGGTGGGCAAAGTTATTAAGTCAGATTAAATCATGGTTTTAATAAAAAAGAGCAATGTAAGCATTACTCTTCATCATCATACTGAGCATAATACTCAGGTGATAAGTTACTAAAACGCGTATATTGTCCTTCAAAAGCAAGACGTACCGTACCAATTGGGCCGTTACGTTGTTTACCAATAATAATTTCGGCTGTGCCTGCTTCTTTGGATTCTTTATTGTAGACTTCGTCACGGTAAATAAACATGATTAAGTCAGCATCCTGCTCAATTGCACCAGATTCACGCAAGTCAGACATCACAGGGCGTTTATTAGGTCGGTTCTCTAAGGAACGGTTCAGCTGCGACAAAGCAATCACAGGGCAGTTCATCTCTTTGGCTAAGGCTTTTAAGCTCCGTGAAATTTCTGAAATCTCGCCGACACGGTTATCGCCCATGCCTGGGACTTTCATTAATTGTAAGTAATCGACCATGATACAGCCAATTTTACCGCCATGTTGTTTGGCAATTCGTCGTGCACGTGCACGTACTTCCGTGGGGGGCAGGGCAGATGAGTCATCAATATACAAATGCTTTTCTTGCAGTTGTAAAATCGTGCCTGTGACTTTTGACCATTCATCGCCACTAAGTTTACCTGAACGTAAATTCCCCTGATGCACTTTGCCGTAAGCAGAAATCAAACGCATTGCAATTGAGTCTGCAGGCATTTCCATAGAGTAGACAAGGGCAGGCAAGTCATTGTTAAACAGAACACTTTCTACTAAGTTCATGGCAAAAGTGGTTTTACCCATAGATGGACGCGCAGCGACAATAATCAAATCACCCGCTTGCATGCCTGAGGTTTTATTATCTAACTCTACAAAGCCTGTGGTTAAGCCTGTGATGTTACCTTCCATTTTAGAAAGTTCGTCAAGTTTGTCGAATACATCGGCAACGACACTCGATATAGGTTTTGGGCCTTGTGCTTTTGCATTGTTATTGTGTTGTTCGGCAATTTGGAAAATATTAGTTTCAGCTAAGTCTAAAATTTCACTCACGCTACGACCTTTGGTGTCATAGGCATTTTGTAAAATTTCAGAACTGACTTTAATCATGTTTCTGAGGGTCGAGAATTCTTTAATTTTTGTGGCATAAGTTTCTAGGTTATAAAAACTAGAAGGCGAGTCCGCCATGAGCTGCATTAAATACTCTTCACCGCCCGCAGCTTCAAGCAAATTTTGTTTAATCAGCCAGTCATTTACCAATACGGCATCATAAGGTGAGTTTTCTTTAGACAAAGAATCAATGGCACGGAAGATATATTTATGGCGTGTCGCGTAAAAATCAGATTCTTGTAATACATCACCTACTTGCTCAAAAGATTCTGCCACAGTCATTAATGCAGCCAAAACAGCTTGTTCGATGGCTAAGTTATGCGGTGGAGTACGAAACTCTTTGAGCGGGCTGTTCTCATTTGGTTTTAGATCAGACTTTGCAGTATGTTGCTTTGCGCTAGCAGTCGCCTGTGACATATAAATCCCTGATTTTTAAAACAGTAAATGCTGAATAATGCACGAGGGGATAGAATTTTAAACTCATATTCTTTCCACTTCCCGATGATACGCCCTCTAAAAAAAAAAGCGAGTAGATTTTGGCGAAGGATAGGTCAAAGCGTGCAGGACTATTTGGAAAATTCTACTAAATGTTTATTTTAAAGACAAAAAAAGAGCATGCGATTAAGCATGCTCTTTCTTTTTGCAGAAAATTACTCAGATACGATAGTAACGAGAACTTCAGCAACAACATCATGGTGCAATTGGATTGCGATGTTGAATTCACCAGTGTGACGAAGCGCACCGTTTGGTAAACGAACTTCTGCACGGTCAACTTCAAGACCAGCGTTCGTTAACGCGTCTGCGATGTCACGAGTACCGATAGAACCGAAAAGTTTACCTTCATCACCAGCTTTAGCTGTGATGACGATGTTAACTTCGTTCAATTGGTCAGCACGCGCTTGAGCAGCAGCTAAAATTTCAGCTTCATGTTTCTCAAGTTCAGCACGACGAGCTTCGAATGCAGCAGTGTTTGCTTCAGTTGCAGCAACTGCTTTACCTTGAGGGATCAAGTAGTTACGGCCGTAACCAGCTTTAACTGAAACTTTATCGCCTAATTTACCAAGGTTCTTAATGCGTTGTAATAAGATAATATCCACAGCTCAACCTCACTTATGATTGTCAGTGTAAGGGATCAACGCTAAGTAACGAGCTTGTTTGATAGCAAGCGCTAATTGACGTTGGTAACGAGCTTTAGTACCTGTAATACGGCTAGGAACAATCTTGCCATTTTCAGTGATGTACTGTTTTAGTGTATCGATATCTTTGTAGTCGATGTACGTAACGTTCTCAGCTGTAAAGCGGCAGAACTTGCGACGACGGTAAAAACGTGCCATTGATGTTCTCCTTAAGCTTCAGCAGAGTCTTGGTTAGCGTGTTGTGCTTCTTCACGTTGAGCTTTACGCGCACGTTTTTCTTCAGCACTCTTAGCCAATAATGACTCTTCAGTGATAGCGTTTTCACGACGGATGATCAAGCTACGAAGGATCGCGTCGTTATAACGGAACAATTCTTCTAACTCGTCAAGCGTAGTTTGACTACATTCAACGTTCATAAGAATATAGTGCGCTTTGTGAATTTTGTTAATTGGGTAAGCCAATTGACGACGGCCCCAATCTTCTAAACGGTGAATTTGACCTTCAGCTTCTTTGATGTGAGTTAGGTAACGTTCTACCATACCCACAACTTGATCGCTTTGGTCTGGGTGTACCAAAAGTACGATTTCGTAGTGACGCATTGTCAGCTCCTTACGGTTTATGCAGCCCCTGACTAAATTGAGCCAGAAGCAAGGAGTCACAACCGAAGTTGTGTCGCAAAATTGCGAAGCGTGAATTTTAGAGCTTTTGCCAAGTAAATACAAGGCTTTGTCTAAGAAAAGATCGGCTTGGATAAAAGAGTAGGGTATTTTGAATCTTGGATTGGAATTTATATTTTTACTATGTATTTGAATGTTACTTACTTTTGGTGAGTTTTTTTGAGAAGTTAATTACAGAATGAATTAATTGAAGTGAGTTTAATTATTGTTGTTGAAATTGTGAAATGTGCAGAGGGTATTCCATTAAAAGATAGAGCTAAACTCTATCTTTTAAAAAAGTATGATTTGCGTGCTTGGCGCAGTTGCTGTAAAGCTAAAACATAAACTCACAACCGTAATTAAAATAACCGAAAATAGGAAAAAGCGTTTTGCCCATAATTGATCATTTTTTGCTTTGAATCCAATGACGCCAATATAGAACCAATAAATACAAAGTGCATTTAAAATAACCAGATATAGCCAGTTTGCATAATCAAATACAAACAGTCCATTCATGGCAATAGTAAATAACACCACATAAACCAGTGATTCAATTTTCGTTCGTAAAATTGAACGAGCAACTGGCAAAATTGGAATACCCGCATTTTTGTAATCATCAAAACGGTAAATTGCAATCGCCCAAGAGTGGGGCATTTGCCAAAGTGCATAACCTAAAAAGATCAGTAGTGCAGCTAAGTCAAATTGATTTGCAACAGCAGTATAACCAATGACAGGTGGGCTTGCGCCAGAAATACTGCCAATAATGGTTTGATGAATTGTGGTTCGTTTTGTCCATAGGCTGTAGAAACCAACATATACGACAAAACCAATCACCGCGAATAAGAAAGCGTACGCATTTACCCAGAACCATAAAAGACTAAAACCAACGATGCCTAATACCAGAGCAAAGGCCAGGGCAACAGGTTCGGAAATGGTTTTGGTGACCAGAGCACGGTTTTGGGTGCGCTGCATTTTTTGGTCGATGTCCTGGTCAATCACGTTGTTGACCACACATCCTGAGGCGACAACAAGTGTTGTACCAAGCAGAGTAAGCAGCAGGAGAAGGAAATCTACAGAACCTTGGGTGGCTACGAAGTAGCCACCCAAAGTGGTAACAAAGTTACCGAAGAGAATTCCTGGCTTAGTCAGGAATAAATACTTTTTCAGCATGACGACCAGTTTAGATCATCATGTTGTAGTGTAGGTAATTCATGATCCATACAGAGCCCACTAAAAGAATAGCGATAGTTAAGATGGTATACACGAATGCAATCACGTTCCAGCGTTGCTCTGAAGAAGAGTTCATATGCAGGAAGTAAATTAACTGCACAAGAATCTGAGCAACCGCAGTAATCGCGATGACAGTAATCAAGATACCACGGCCAAAACCGCCTGCCATCACCATACCGAATGGAATTACGGTAAGGATGACAGAAAGGATAAAGCCAATCGTATATTGCTTAGTGTTACCGTGTGATGCACCAGCAGAGTTGTGATCGTGACTCATTAGAGAACTCCCATCAAGTAAACTACGCTGAATACACAGATCCAAACGATGTCAAGGAAGTGCCAGAACAAGCTTAGACAAGCTAAACGACGCATGTTCGGAATAGTCAAACCATATTTCTTGATTTGAACCATTAACACGATCATCCAAACTAAACCTGAAGTTACGTGAATACCGTGCGTACCAACCAAAGTAAAGAACGCAGATAAGAACGCACTCACGCTAGGTCCATGTCCAGCATGAACTAAATGGTTGAACTCGTAAAGTTCCATACCAATAAAGATCGCGCCGAAAACCCATGTCACGCCTAACCAAGTTAGAACTTTAGCAACATCTTTCTTGTAAGCAGCTAAAACAGCAAAACCGAAAGTTACAGAAGAAATCAACAGGGCAAAAGTTTCTGTTAAAACAAAGCCTAATGACTCGCCAAACAAATCTTTAGCTGTTGGAGTGCCAACTGGAACGTGGCTACTTAATACAGCGAACGCGATGAAGAGTGTACCGAAAAGTACAAGGTCACTCATCAAATAGGTCCAGAAACCAAAGACGGTGATGTCTGTATCATCGTGGTGATGATCATCATGTCCGTGGTTGTCGTGATGAAGTACTTCAGCCATGTCTTAGTCCTTCTTCAAGTGTTTTTCAAGGATCGCATAGCGTTCGTTTTCAATACGCTCAACTTCAGCAGCAGGAACATAGTAGTCCACTTTCTTCGTGAATGAACTCACGATGAAGCTGATGATTGCAGCGATGAAGGTAACGAATACTAACCACCAAATATGCCAGATTAACGCGAAGCCCATTACTGTAATAAACATTGCAATAATGAAACCAGCAGCACGGTTGGTTGGCATGTGGATGTCTTCATACTTCGTTGGACGCGCGTATGCAACACCATTTTCTTTGTCAGTCCAGAACGTATCAATACCATTGATCTTTGGAAGGTGAGCAAAGTTATAGAACGGTGCTGGAGAAGAAGTCGCCCATTCAAGCGTACGACCATCCCATGGATCGCCTGTAAGGTCTAAACGTTGGTTGCGTTGTAAGAAACCAACCACGATCTGCATAACGAAGCAGAATAAACCGATAGCAATTAACACAGAACCGAAGAACGCGATTGACAAGTACGGATCCCATTCAGGGTTGTCATAAGTATTCAAACGACGTGTCATACCCATGAAACCAAGGATATACAACGGCATGAATGCAAAGTAGAAACCGAAGAACCAGAACCAGAATGCTGCTTTACCCCAAGTCTCATTCAGTCTCCAACCAAACATTTTTGGCCAGTAGAAAATGATACCTGCGAACATCGCGAATACAACACCACCAATAATTACGTTATGGAAGTGAGCAATCAAGAATAAAGAGTTGTGTACAAGGAAGTCCGCTGGTGGAACTGCCATCAATACACCTGTTAAACCACCGATACCGAAAGTCACAAGGAAGCCAAGTGTCCATAGCATTGGGGTAGTGTAGGTAATACGACCCTTGTACATGGTGAATAACCAAGAGAAGATTTTCACACCAGTAGGAATCGCAATAATCATGGTCATGATACCGAAGAACGCGTTAACGTTGGCACCTGCACCCATGGTAAAGAAGTGGTGAACCCATACAACGAGTGATAACACACCAATTGCAACAGTTGCGTACACCATTGATTTGTAACCGAACAACGTTTTGCGCGCAAAAGTCGCAGTTACTTCTGAGTAAATACCGAATGCTGGTAATACTAAGATATATACTTCTGGGTGACCCCATGTCCAAATCAAGTTTACATACAACATTGGGCTACCACCCATGTCGTTGGTAAAGAAGTGGAAACCGAAGTAACGGTCAAGCGTTAACATCGCAATTGTCGCAGTTAAAACTGGGAAAGTTGCAATGATAAGTACCGCAGTAACTAATGCTGTCCAAGTGAAAATAGGCATGTCCATAAGTTTCATGCCAGGCGCACGCATTTTGATGATGGTAACGAAGAAGTTAACACCAGTAAGAAGCGTACCTAGACCAGAAACCTGAATTGCCCAAATATAGTAGTCAACACCAACACCTGGAGAGTATTCGATACCTGATAGAGGAGGATAAGCCATCCAACCTGTCGCAGCGAACTCACCTAATGCTAGTGAAACCATCATTAAACCTGCAGCACCAGCAAATAACCAAAAGCTTAATGAGTTTAATAATGGGAAGGCTACGTCACGAGCACCAATCTGTAATGGTACAGAGATGTTCATTAAGCCAACAACAAGACCCATTGCCACGAAGAAGATCATGATTACACCGTGTGCGGTGAAAATCTGGTCATAGTGTTCTGGGTGTAAATAGCCTTCACCACCACCTCTTGCAAGGAACTGCTGAAGACGCATCATGATCGCATCGGCGAAACCACGCACCAGCATGATCACAGATACGAAGATATACATGATACCAATTTTTTTATGGTCTACAGATGTGAACCATTCGTTCCACAGGTAGCCCCATTTTTTGAAGTAGGTAATACCAGCAACAACTGCGATACCACCCAAGATCATCATTGCAACAGTTGCCAATACGATTGGATCGTAAGGAATTGCATCTGGACCTAACTTACCTAAGAAGCTCATGTCTTATTCTCCTTGAGAAGCAGTCGCATGTTCAACAGCTACATGAGCTTCAGAAGCAGCAGCTTCGTCGTGAGCAACAGCATCACTTGCTGCAGCTTCTACAGGAGCTGAGTGGTCAGCACCATGGTAGTTACTCATATAGTTGTGAATCACAGATTCAAACAAGCCAGGCTCTACAGAAGAGTAATAAGTCACAGGATGTGGCTGAGTCTTATATGGGCCTTCTTTAAGCGCTGTTTCAGCAAGTTTTTTCTCTAAATCTGTTCTTGCATTACGAACCATTGCATCAATTTGTTTTTGTGAACGGTTACCGTCACGTAAGGTCGCAAATTCAGCTTGGTCTAGAACAGTTTTTTGAACTGCTACAGGGTTCACTGAAGTACCGTTACCTGATTGAACTGCAGAAACCCATTCAGCAAATTGAGCATCAGTCACAGAATGTGCACGGAAGCGCATTTGCGAGAAACCATAACCTGAGTAGTTAGACGAGAAACCACGGAATTCGCCCGTGTTGTCTGCTAAAATGTTCAAGTGAGTTTGCATACCCGCCATTGCATAAATCTGACCAGATAATGCAGGGATAAAGAACGAGTTCATTGTGAAGTTAGATGTTAAACGTAAGCTTACAGGCGTTTGCTCTGGGAAGCGTAATTCGTTAACAGTCGCAATGTTCTGTTCTGGGTAGATGAAGATCCATTTAAATTGTTCAGCAATAACTTGAACAGTTAAAGGCGCTTTTTCGGATTCTAGCGGACGGTAAGGGTCGTACTTGTGGGAACCCCACCAAGTTAACCAAGCTAAAATACCAATAATAATAACAGGTATACCCCAAACCACGATTTCAATCGCAGTAGAGTGTGCCCATGTTGGTTTATAGTCTGCATCTTTATTTGATGCGCGATATTTCCAACCAAACCATAATGCCATGATGATTGAAGGAATCACCACTAATAGCATCAAGTAGATCGCAGTCATCATCAGGTTCGATTGACCTTCAGCAACTGGACCTTGCGAGTTTAGAAGTACCATATCACCACCACACCCGGTTAAGAGTGCAGCCATCGTAGATAAAGACAATACAGCTAAAATCGTTTGTCTCATTTTACAACCTCGGTGAAGAGTCCCATTCCCTAATTTAATTATGGGATAGCGATTATAGTGTCGCATGATTGATAAGTATTTTTTTGACGCAAAAATCCTTGTCAATCATGATACACCGCTACGTTGTAGGGCATTATGCCTGATATCGACAAACTAAGCTACTCAAAAAGCGGCTTTAAATGACTGTAATAAAAACCGATTTTTTCACTCGGAATTATTTGTGTTAATTATAATTTATTTGTATTAATCAATATTATAATGAAAAGGGATGATCGATCATCCCTCAATAAATAAAAATCAGATTATTGCTTTACGACTTTGGTTTTGGCGAGTTTATCGTGTAATGCTTGTCGTTTTGCAGTAAATGCAAAGCCATAATCTAAAATTGTAATAAAGGGCATAAACATCATATTCAAAATAATGAAAATGATAGAGCGAATGGTAAAAACACGCATTAAGCTAACTTTTTCATCGGTTTGGGCATCGACAATTTTAATTTTGGTTAGACGTTTGCCAATACTTTGTCCAGTTTTAGCCAATAGGAAGGCTTGTATGCCCAGCATAATGAGTAAATAAATTGCTATGGCTTGCCACGCTTGCATTGGAATCAACTGAAAGAGTTCGGCTTGCAATTGTATGGCTTGATCAGACGTTGAGGCTGCTTGCATTTTTTGTTGCAAGCCAGACAATTGTTCAAACTGGTCGGCATTTAAGAAAAAAGATGGAAGTGCTGCTGCAGGTAACCACAGCAACATATCTATAATTTTGGCTAAAGCACGTTGGTTAATGCTCGCTAATTCACTTTTTGTTGCCTGTATTCTTGAATTTGACGATGTTGAACTTGGTCGTGATGTATTTGTAGCCGTGTAATCTGTATTTTGAAAAGGTGAGTGTTCAGGGGCAGGTGGCGTGCTGACATAACTTTGTGGTTCATATACAAGTTTACCTTGGGTGAGTTCACCTAAAGCTTTCCATTCGCTCATGCCTTGGTGCCATGCCAAATCTGTCAGCAACACTTGTTGGCTGGCGAGCATTTGGTTGAGCTGCTCTAAGGTATATGGCCCAGCTTGTTGATTATTTCGTGCCAAGTAAATTTGCATAAATATAAAATCTCAAAAAATGAATTTGAAAAAAAACCCACGCAGGTGCATGGGTTTCTTTTAACACGTTTTATTACGCTTGTTGAGCTTTTTCTTCAGAAAGGAAGAACCAAGTGTCTAAAACAGAGTCTGGGTTTAAAGATACAGATTCAATACCTTGTTCCATTAACCAACGTGCTAGGTCAGGGTGATCTGAAGGACCTTGACCACAGATACCGACATATTTACCTGCTTTACGGCATGCATGAATTGCCATAGAAAGTAATGCTTTCACGGCTGGGTCTCGTTCATCAAATAGGTGAGAAACAATGCCCGAGTCACGGTCTAAACCAAGTGTTAACTGAGTTAAGTCGTTTGAACCGATAGAGAAACCATCGAAGTGCTCAAGGAATTGTTCAGCCAACAATGCGTTAGTTGGTAATTCACACATCATGATCACTTTAAGACCATTTTCACCACGTTTAAGACCGTTCAATTCCAATAACTCGATCACACGTTTTGCTTCAGCCACAGTACGCACAAATGGAATCATGATCTGTACATTGGTTAAGCCCATTTCGTCGCGTACTTTTTTCAAGGCACGGCATTCAAGCTCGAAGCAGTCACGGAAGTTGTCAGACACATAGCGACTTGCACCACGGAAGCCTAACATAGGGTTTTCTTCTTCAGGCTCGTATAACTTACCACCAATTAAGTTTGCATATTCGTTTGATTTGAAATCAGACATACGTACAATCACTGGTTTGTCAGCGAATGCAGCGGCAAGGGTAGAAATACCTTCAACCAATTTTTCTACATAGAATTCAATTGGAGATGAATAGCCTGCAGTTCGCGCCATGACTGCCGCACGTGTTTCACGTGGTAAGCTGTCAATGTTAAGCAATGCTTTTGGATGCACGCCAATCATACGGTTGATGATGAATTCTAAACGTGCCAGACCAATCCCTTCGTTTGGAATTTGGGCAAAGTCAAATGCGCGGTCTGGGTTACCTACGTTCATCATGATTTTGAACGGAAGTTTAGGCATAGATTCGATTGAGTTCTTTTGAACTTCAAAATCTAAAGCACCTTCATAAATGAAACCTGTGTCGCCTTCGGCACAAGAAACAGTAACTTCCTGACCATCAGTCAAGACTTCAGTTGCATTACCACAACCTACAATTGCAGGTACGCCTAATTCACGCGCAATAATTGCAGCGTGACAAGTACGACCACCACGGTTAGTGACAATTGCCGCAGCACGTTTCATTACTGGTTCCCAGTCTGGGTCAGTCATGTCTGAAACAAGTACGTCACCTTCCTGAACTTTGTCCATTTCTTTAATAGAACTAACAATGCGAACTTTACCAGAACCGATACGTTGACCAATTGAACGACCTTCACAAATGACCGTACCTTTTTGTTTTAAGAGGTAGCGTTCCATAGTGCCAACGTTTTCACGGCTTTTTACAGTTTCAGGGCGTGCTTGAACGATGTAGATTTGCCCGTCATCACCATCTTTTGCCCATTCAATATCCATAGGCGCTTGATAATGTTCTTCAATAATTAATGCTTGTTTTGCTAATTCTTGAAGTTCGTGATCATTTAAAGAGAATTGTTGGCGATCTTGTTTTTCAACATCGACCACAACCACAGATTTACCAGCTGCACCTTCTTCACCATAAATCATTTTTTGGTGTTTAGAGCCAAGGTTACGACGTAAAACCGCATGTCTACCCGCTTTTAATAAAGGCTTAGAAATATAGAACTCATCTGGGTTGACTGCACCCTGAACCACCATTTCACCCAAGCCATAAGAAGATGTAATAAATACGGCATCACGGAAACCAGATTCTGTGTCTAGAGTAAACATGACCCCTGCAGCGCCAGTTTCTGAACGCACCATACGTTGTACGCCTGCAGACAAAGCAACGACATCGTGGTCAAAATTTTGGTGTACACGGTAAGAAATCGCGCGGTCGTTGTACAAAGAGGCAAAAACTTCTTTAATGGCAATTAACACGTTGTCGATGCCACGGATGTTGAGGAATGTTTCTTGCTGACCTGCAAAAGATGCGTCTGGTAAATCTTCTGCAGTTGCAGATGAACGAACGGCAACCGCGATATTAGGGTTGCCGTTAGAGAGTGCTTCAAATGCAACTCGGATTTCTTGTTCTAGTGATGCAGTAAGCGGAGTGTCGACAATCCATTGACGAATTTTTGCACCAGTTTCAGCAAGCGCATTCACGTCATCTACATTGAGTGTTTTTAGCTCTGCTTTAATTTTAGCGTTTAGGCCACTCTGCTCGAGAAATTCACGATAAGCAGCAGCTGTTGTTGCAAAGCCACCTGGCACAGATACACCAGCATTAGATAAGTGGCTGATCATTTCGCCCAAAGATGAGTTTTTCCCACCCACAAGCTCAACATCGTGCTTCCCTAATTTTTCCAGACCAATTACGCGCGCTTCCAAAGTTGTTACTCCACTTTTGCAGTATTAATCACTATCTTGTCATGAAATTATAATAAATCTACTTAGCAATTTGGTTTTACTAAGCGACAGTCATGTAAGATCGGTTTACTATAAAGATTATATAGCACTAAGACAAATGTTTAAGGAGAATTTTAATGTCAGATGGTAAACAAATTAAGCGGAGTGTTTTTTTTATTTCCGATGGAACTGCAATTACGGCTGAAACCCTTGGACATTCACTCTTAGCGCAATTTCCAAATGTGGACTTTAATATTCATATTCATCCTTATATTACGTCTGAAGAAGCGGCTATGAATGTAGTGGCAGAGATTAATGCCAGAGCACAAATTGATGGTCAATTACCTTTGGTGTTTGATACCTTGGTTGACCAAGATGTGCGTGACATAATTAACACCGCCAAAGCGATTAATTTAGATGTATTTGAAGGCTTAATTAGTAAGCTTTCTGAAGAGCTAGGAACACCGCCAACCACTTTAGTTGGACAGACGCATGCCGTAACAGATTCTGAATCTTACAAGGCACGTATTGATGCGGTGCATTTTGCCTTAGATAACGATGATGGCGCACGTACACGTCATTACGACAAGGCCGATCTGATTCTGATTGGGGTGTCGCGTTCAGGTAAAACACCGACTTCCATCTACCTTTCTTTACAGTTCGGGATTCGTGTGGCGAACTATCCACTCACTGAAGAAGATCTAGATGACAACCGTTTGCCAGCTGTCTTAAAGCCGCATAAACATAAGTTATTTGGCTTGATGATTGATGCTGAACGCCTTGTGGCGATTCGTTCTGAACGTAAAGCCAATAGTCGTTATGCAAGTTTTAATCAATGTCAAATGGAATTGCGTGCGATTGAGGGTATTTATATTTCAGAAGGGATTAAATATTTAAATGTTTCAGAAATGTCGATTGAAGAAATTTCCACACGTGTTTTACAAATGACAGGTTTAAAACGTCGTATTGGTTAATGAAACTATATGTATTAAAAGAGCCAAAATTTTTATTTTGGCTCTTTTTTATTGGATTTAAATAGAATAAAAATCAAGCTGCTATTTATTTAAATGATAATGCTTTTAGTGTGACTTAAAATGTAGTGATAATGGTATCAATTATATGTTCTTGTCCATCAATACTATGCACACTATTCGCGCAGACTTTGACAATTGGCCAAGTAATCAAATGGCAATTTTCACGTTGTAAAGCTAAATAATAATGATCAGATTTGAAATAGTGTTGCTGGGTATCAGCAATGTTTGGTGTGAGTTGACGTTTGAGCCAGGTGTTTTTGACTTGAGCATCTAAAAAGCGCAAAGCCAAAATATTTTTGACGCGGTTATTAAACAAACGTCTATTTTTAAACACCAAAGGGTGGCTAATTAGACGATGGATACCACGCTCAGTACTTGGCAGGACAAAATGCGGTGCAATTTGAAAGACTTGAACAGATGTTGCCTGCTGACAAATTCTGTCGAGTTGTGCCACGCTGTCCTGATTTGCGCCAATAACTGCAACGCGTAAACCCGTGAAATCATGTTGTTTGATTTCAGTTGCAGGAATACATTCGCCTTGGAACTCTTGAAAATCTGTCAAACAGTTTTGAAAAGCGTGTCTATGAACGTCGTGTTTAGGACTGACCATGCTGAATCTCTTGATTTATTCATTTTATAAATTAGAACATTTGCTCTATTTTGTTGGGGCAATACTGTTTGGTAAAGTCTTTTGTGCAGGCGAGCCAGTCATTCCTAAAGATTGAAAATTAATTCGACTGAGATTTAAGAGGGGAAGAAAACAAGAAAATACAAATTTTTTGTAATTATAATTATTTACACTCTTAGTCAAAAGTTGGTAAGGGGGGTATTAATTTGTTGATAATAATAGCATTATTTTTAACACAAGCGGAGTTTGGTTTTATGATCCATGAATATGAATCTAAATCAATATTAGCGGCTTCACCCGCACCATAGGCAACTCTATCGCCATTTTTATACATTTTATTATCTACGACTAATACATCATTTCTCGAATCCCAGTAAGCTGGTTGAGTCGCAAAAATAGGCAGAAAATTCGTCTGGTTTGCTGTGAAATACAAGCATTTTCCTTCAAGGGTAATGACTGCTTCGCTGTAGCTTGCATTACTCCCATGACCTGAATATTGTAGTTTTGGTATGATAATTTCTGTTTTATTATTAAATGATGCATTACAGCCTAGCACTGTGAACAAAGTGCCAAAGAAAACTGGTAGAAGCTTCTGTTTAAAAATTAACATATGAGCCAATAATATCCTTTGAATTTAGTTACCTTACAGACCATGATATGGCTGTAAGGTGTGTTGAATCAATTAAATATTTTTCTTCATTTGCATGAGCAAATCAAAGTTGTGTAAGCGTTTTTCTGTGTCATAGATGTCGCAGGTAAAAATAAACTCATCGACATCATACTTTGCCAATAAGTTTTCCAATCCTGCTTTGACAGTCGCCTTAGAGCCAATTTGTGCCATGCCATAAAAACTATCGACTGACATTTTTTCTGCAGGCGACCATAAGCCATCCATACTTTTAACTGGAGCTTTGAGTTTTAGGCTTTGTCCACGCATTAAACCTAAAACACGCTGATAAGCGCTCGTTGCCAAAAATTCTGCTTCTTGGTCGGTATCTGCAACCACGGTGGGCACACCCATAGACACATAAGGTCGTTCTAAATATTCCGAAGGCTCAAAATTATCCCGATATAATTGAATAGCTTGACCAAGCATACGCGGGGCAAAGTGCGAGGCAAATGAGTAGGGTAGTCCTAATTTTGCGGCTAGCTGTGCGCTAAATAAACTTGAACCGAGCAACCATACAGGAACATGAGTACCTTGACCTGGGGTTGCCACAATACGTTGTTGTGGTTCAGCGTCTTTAAAATAATGAAGAATTTCTAAAACATCTTGCGGAAATTGATCTTCAGTTTCCTGGCGACCACGACGCAGCGCGCGCATAGTAACTTGATCTGTGCCTGGTGCACGACCTAAACCAAGTTCAATACGATTAGGATATAAAGTCGCTAAAGTTCCAAACTGTTCAGCGACCACTAACGGTGCGTGGTTGGGGAGCATAATACCACCAGAACCGAGTTTAATTTTTTGCGTATTTGCTAATAAATAACCCAAAAGCACAGCTGTTGCCGAGCTGGCAATGCCATCCATATTATGATGTTCTGCCAACCAAAAACGGTCATAGCCGAGTTGTTCTGCGTGTTGTGCTAATTCAAGTGCATGATGCAGCGAAAACTGTACTGACTGATCATCACGTACAGGTGCGAGCTCAAGAATGGCAAATTTTGTGTCTTGCAAGGAACGCATCATTTATTCCAGCTTGATAAAGAGAGTTTTATCATACGATGTTGCACTGGTTTTGTATATCGAATATTTTCGATATATGTGTGCGTCATGGGATATTGCCATTAAAAGTGTATGACATGCATATAAAAAGCATGCTTTGATATTTATCTAAGAAAGCTACCAGTAAATTAAAAGCACCCGGAGGTGCTGAAGAAGTTAAAAGTATCGCGAGTTATTAATGTCGTTTACCATTTTTATAATGACCTAAATGTAAGCCATTGTCTTTGCGATAACGGTCATTATAACGGTAGTCATTGTAACGATATCCACGGTTATCATAGCGGCGGTCATAACGATCATCGTAGCGTTTGTTGTCATAGCGGTCATCACGACGGTCTTCGCTAACTTTTTGACCTAATACAGCCCCACCTGCGGAACCGAGTCCTGCACCGATATAGCCACCACTGCTGCCTGACATATTGCGTCCGACACTGTATCCACCAGCACCACCTAAAGCAGCACCAATCATGGCACCATTACGATCACGTTTGTTGGCAGAAGCTGCTGCACCGCCTGCACCACCAATGGCTGAACCAATTATCGCGCCAGTTTGTCCGCCCATTTGCTGACCAATCGCAGCGCCGACAGCACCGCCCAAGGCGGAGCTTACAGCAACACGCGTATCGTTGGCATGTGCAGTACCCATAAGCAAGGCAGAACTTGCGATAACACTGCCCAATAAAACACGATTAAGTTTCATGCGGATGCTCCAAATATTTATCGATATGCTATGTAATGAATATATAGAACCAGATGGCAAAGATCGTGAAGGGTAATGAGGTCAATTTGCTATGTTTGGTAAAGATTTTGTAATTGAACTGCTAAATTTCTTCATATTGATTATGAATGGGTTTGAGTGGATATAAAAAAAAATTTATAAAAAAAGCATCAAATCTGTGTTGATGCTTTTTTTGCTGATCTATAGCAGGCTATATCTATTATTCAAGATTAACGACGGTTGCGTTTTTTCTTCCATTTACGTTCTTGGTAACGGTCATATTCTTTATCTTTTGAGATTTTATTGCCGAGTGCGGCACCACCGGCTGCACCTAAAGCTGAACCAATATATCCGCCATTAGTGCCGCCCATATTTTTACCTACGGTATAACCCGCACCGCCACCCAAAGCACCACCAATTGCAGATTCAGTACGATGACGTTTATTACTCGCCACAGCTGCACCACCTGCACCGCCTAATGCAGCACCTAGTGTTGCTCCAGTAGTACCGCCCATATTTTTACCAATTGCTGTACCTGCAACACTGCCTAAAGCACTGGCTGCGGCAACGCGCGTGGTATTGTCTGCATAGACGTTGGCACTGAGCATTGACGCTGTGGCTAAAGCTGCAGTCATTAACATTGCATTAAGTTTCATGTTGAACTCCATGTCCATTTATAGGACTTATTTGTGATCAATTTTGATGGGCTCAATTTAACAAAGTGCCAGGTTTAAAATGTGGAGAGCGCAGACGAGATTAGTGTGCTTTGGTGTGGGCTTTGTATGAGTTTGATTAATATTGCTAAAAAAATGTCCAAAAAAGAGCGTAACCCGCAGCATTTTTTGAACCATAAATTGGCCATAGCACACAACAGCATAATGTAGAAAGGCTATTCGAACTGAGCGGATGAGTATTTCAAACATTGTACAGACGTAATAATGATGTTATTTGAGAGGCAGAATCGGTAAACTATGCGCAATTTTTATTACGCTGTGCTGCGTGTTGCATGAAACAGCCTTTACATTGAGATATTTTATACAATGAAAGAATCGTTACGTTTACGATTAGATCAGCTTTCTGACCGGCATGAAGAGTTGACTGCTTTGTTGGCAGATGTCGAAGTGATTTCAGATAACAAGCGTTTTCGTCAATTATCACGTGAACACAGTGATTTAGAAGAAATTACGGCAGTGTGGTCGCAATACAGACAAGCCGAAGCCGATATTGAAACAGCTGAAGCGATGTTGTCTGATCCTGATTTTAAGGAAATGGCGCAAGAAGAAATTAAAGACAATAAAGCGCTGATTCAGCAACTTGAAGCTGACTTAAATATTTTAATGATTCCCAAAGACCCGAATGATGCCAACTCGGCTTATTTGGAGATTCGCGCAGGGACAGGTGGCGATGAAGCCGCGATTTTTTCGGGCGACTTATTCCGCATGTATAGCAAATATGCAGAGAGTCAGGGCTGGAGAATCGAAATTTTATCTGAAAATGAAGGCGAACACGGCGGATATAAAGAAGTCATTTGCTTGGTGAATGGCGAAGGTGTATATGGCCGTTTGAAGTTTGAAAGTGGTGCGCATAGGGTGCAACGTGTTCCTGCGACTGAATCGCAAGGTCGTGTGCATACATCTGCATGTACCGTTGCAATTTTACCTGAAGTGGATGTAGATACTACGGTAGATATTAATCCTGCCGATTTACGAATTGACACCTATCGCGCGTCTGGTGCGGGTGGTCAGCACGTCAACAAAACTGACTCTGCAGTGCGTATTACCCACATTCCGACGGGAACTGTGGTGGAATGTCAGGAAGAGCGTTCACAGCATAAAAACAAAGCTAAAGCGATGGCGTTGTTGGCATCGCGTTTGGAAAATGCCAAACGTGTAGCAGCAGATGCAGCGACTTCGGAAATGCGTCGAGATTTGGTGGGTTCGGGTGACCGTTCTGAGCGTATTCGTACCTATAACTATCCGCAAGGACGTATAACAGATCATCGAATTAACCTGACTTTATATAAGTTGGATGCGGTGATGGATGGCGATTTAACTGAATTGTTAGATAGTCTACATCGTGAATATCAGGCAGATCAATTGGCGATGCTTGCACAGCACAACGGTGGCTAATGAATATTGCACAAGCCTTGGCACTACGTGGTGAAGTCGATAGTTACGAGCGTCAAGAAAATATTTGGTTGCTAGAGCATTTTTTAGGACTGAGTGCGCTTGAATTAAAATACCGTGTAGATCAGGAATTGAGTGCCGAGCAAGAGCAGATGTATGTGCAGGCTTTGGCACGTATAGCAGCAGGCGAGCCTTTGGCGTATATCACAGGTTCACAGCCTTTTTGGACACTGGATTTAAAAGTCACGCACGATACTTTGGTGCCACGCCCTGACACTGAGGTTTTGGTCGAATCTGTATTGGCTTTGTCATTACAACGTCATGCTGTAATTGTCGATTTAGGCACAGGTACAGGGGCAGTCGCTTTGGCTTTGGCATCTGAACGTCCAGATTGGCAAGTCACAGCAACCGATATTTACCCGCCAACGCTTGCAGTTGCCCAAGAAAATGCAAGTAAATATGCCTTAAATCAGGTGCAATTTGCCTGTGGTGCATGGTTTGAGGCATTAGGTTCTGAAGTTGAGCCACGTTTTGATTTGATCGTCTCTAATCCACCGTATATAGATGCTAATGATGCACACATGCCTGCTTTGGCAGCAGAGCCTGAACGTGCTTTGGTAGCGGCAGATCAGGGTTTGGCAGATATTGTGCAGATTATTTCGCAGGGTAAGCACTGGCTGAAAGCAAATGGCTGGATTGCACTAGAGCATGGCTATGACCAAGCTTTAGCCGTGCAAGCGATTTTTGCAGAACACGGTTTTTCTGAAATTCGTACAGTCAAAGATTATGCAGGCAATGATAGGGTGACTTTGGCGCAATGGCTTGCTGGCTGATACTTTATAATCAGCTAAAGAACTTGTGAGATTTATTTCTCTGCTCGCAAACATAGACCAATGACTAGCAGAGTCTAGGTGGAAGACTAATTTATGAACCTCAACTCAACTGATTTCAGCTTAGGTTGCCTTTCACTGCCAAAATTGCAGGCGGTAGTTCTTCGCCAAGTGAGCTAAGCATTTCTCGTTCAATTAAACGCACCATAGAGTTGAGTGGCAAATCATTGTCTTGCAAGCCAAAAGGCTCTTCAAGTTGTTCGCTGAGTGCATCTAAACCTAAGAATAAATAGGCAATTAAACCCACTAAAATGGGTGTCCAGATTCCTAAACTGGCTTCTAAACTAAAAGGCAAAATAAAGCAGAAACAATACACGGTGCGGTGTAACAGAACCGAATAAGAAAAAGGCAAGGGGGTGCTGAGAATTCGATCACAACCTGCTTGCACATTACCTAACTCAACAATGTGTTGATTTAAGCCTTGATAAATAATGTCGGAAATTTCACCTGTTTTAAGTGCGCTGACTAACTCTTTTTGAACACTTTCCAATATAAACTGTGGGGCATTAATATGCGGAAATAATGCTTCATAATCTGCAGGTGTGAGATTAACTTTATTTTGGTAGAAATCGATGGGTTGGTTTTGATTGCGTAAACGGTTGCGCAATAAATTGCAAAATAGCATGACCCGATACATCAAAACTCGACGTTGCTGAGCTGGCAATACATATGAGTCACGAGATATATGCCGTGATGTTGCAATTAACGTTCCCCATAATTTTCGACCTTCCCACCAACGTTCATAACTAGCGTTATTTCTAAAACTGAGGAAAATCGACAAAATGATCCCGAAAATAGTAAAGCCAATAGCAGGTACGCTAGGCACTTGAAAAAAGTGATGGGAAGATAAATACACCAAAATAGTAGAAAGGATGACCACAATTGCAAGTGCAGGTAAGACCGTGGGCAAAATTGTCCCATACCATGCAAACAGGAGAGAAAGGCTGTTGTTTTTATTGCGAATAATCATCTTGATCCATCCTTAAATCCAGCCTTAGTGTTTCATAGACAAACAACACTTGGCAAGTTGACAACCAGCTTTTGATTTAAAAAGCAGCAAGCGGCGTAAAGTCAATTTTTCTTATTCATTATTGCAGCGACAATAAAAAAGTGATGCCATCAAGACATCACTTTTTAAATACTTACAGCAATTAAATGCTTAAAATATTAGTTTACATCGGATAATCTAGCAAACAGTCAGGAATTTCAACTTGTGCCAAACTGTCTGTTTCCAAAGCTAGGCATAGCGCAACAATTCTAGCAGTATCGCACAGGTGTTCATCTTTGAGTGCTAAACCAGCTTGTAAAGATTGTAAATCTTCTTGGCAAATATCTAGGGCTTGCGCTGCTTCAAGTGCATCTTCACGTTTGAAAAATGCAGACATGACATTGCGTAACTGTTCTTCTGAGGTATTTAGAATACTTTGATTGAGTAATTCATCTAATTGGTCAGAAGCTTGGTTGAGGGAGTGAGAGAAATTTTGAACTAGATTGTGTTAAAGTACATCTATCATCTTAAGCATGGGGATACCTCCAAAGATGCTCGTACATTTAATATTACAGGGGAGTATGACAGCCGAATTGCACAAAACTTATGCTATAAATTGATTGAAAAGTAAACTATATTTAATTCTTTGGCAATGCTGCGCCGATGAACGTTCAGTTCACTGCCAAACCTTGAAATCACAGCGATGAGTTTTCTTTTATCATTAAGTTGTTTATAAAATACATAGAATAGTGTGTTGGTAGTAGGTGACAAGACACGTAATTATGATCTTTCAGTTATGAGCTTTTAGTTATGAGTTTTCAGTATATTGTCGATATGCACTAGGATTGACCCCTGTCCATTTTTTAAAAGCACGATGAAAAGCACTAGGATCATGGAAATTTAATTGATCGCTAATTTCCTGAAGTGATTGTTGGGTTTTGCTCAATAATTCAATTGCCGTATCTCGACGTATCTCATTTTTTAATTGCTGATAACTAGTGCCTTCCTGCTTTAAATGTCGTTGGAACGTCGCTTCAGACATATTGAAGTGTTTGGTTAATTCGTTCAATTCTAACCATTCGCTTGGCGGCAATCGCATTAATTGTTTGCGAATTTTATGACTCAGTGCATGCGGGTTTTTATAACGTACTAAAAGGTTAAAGGGTGTTTGTTTTAAAAAACGTTTCCAACTTTTTTTATCCTGCTTGATTTTTAAATCAAGATGTTTTGCCTCAAAATAAATCTTATGCGTTGTACACGCATATTCAATTTGGTCACAGAAACGGACACGATAATCAGCATCATCCTGAGGGGCAGCACATTTGAGTTGCATGTTTAAAATAGCGATACGTTGTCCTGTCAGCCAGCACATTAAGCTATGAATCAGCATTAAATAAGTGGCATAACTAAACATTGGTTTCACTTGATATTTATCGTGAATGGTTAAGATTGCATACTCACTATCCACGTTTAATTCACCTGAAAAATCATCCAACACTAAATTAAAGAAATTTAAAATATCTTGTAATGCAACTTTTAAGTTTTCAGTTTGATAGACCCATTTCGACAAGAGCTGATAACTGCCACGACGCATCGCATGGCTGTCCATGCCAAAAAATTCATCATCCATGGCATCTGCCAGTGCAATCCACAATTGTCCATATTGCAGAATTGACACCCGCGCTTTGTTGGAATGTAACAGCTCTACGGGAATACCCGCCGTCTGCAAAATCGTATGCGTATCCATACCGCGTTGCTGTGCAGCCTGCAAAGCTTCATGGACTAAAGCAATTGAAATAGTACCTTTGCTGTAAGCGAGCTGAGTTGCATTCATGGGGTGGCGCGGTATTCCATTTACAAGTTGAGTGTTCAAATACATCATAGTCGATGCAGGGTTTGGAAATTGTACTCTAGCTTGAGTGTGATTAATCTGCTTCTTAAGTTGTTTCAAACTGAAAATTTATAAGGAAAATAAAATGAACATTCAAGGAAAAGTCTGTGTGGTCACGGGTGGTGCATCGGGTTTAGGCGCTGCGACTGCACAACATTTAGTTGTGCAAGGTGCAAAAGTCATTTTGGTTGATATGAATCAAGAGCTTGGGCAGCAACTTCAACAGCAATTGGGCGAAAATGCAGAGTTTATAGCTGTAGATGTGACCGATGAAAACCAAGTACAGCAGCTTTTTAATCATATTGAGCAAAAATACGGACAGTTAAATGGTTTGGTGAATTGTGCAGGCATTGCACCGTCTGCCAAAGTCTTGGGACGTGATGGTTTACATGATTTGGCGATGTTCCAAAAAGTGCTGAATATTAATGTCACGGGCAGTTTTAATATGATCCGTTTTGCGGCACAACTGATGTCGAAATATGACTTAGCCGCCGATGAAGAAGAACGTGGCGTGATTGTGAATACTGCTTCTGTTGCTGCATTTGATGGGCAAATTGGACAAAGTGCGTATTCTGCATCAAAAGGCGCAATTGTGGGGATGACATTGCCTTTGGCGCGTGAACTGGCACGTGAAGCCATTCGGGTCATGACGATTGCCCCCGGTATTATGGAAACCCCAATGCTGAAAGCATTGCCACAGCAAGTACAAGATGCTTTAGGGCAAATGGTGCCATTTCCACCACGTTTGGCAAAGCCTGAAGAATTTGCGCAATTGGTAGGACATATTTTTGAAAATGGCTATTTAAACGGTGAAGTGATTCGTTTGGATGGTGCAATTCGTATGCAGCCGAAGTAAGCAGTGACGATGCTGCACTCAACCAATAGCCTAAGTAAACACGTTTAAGCATTGAAAATTTGATATGAAACGTTGCAGCAATATATAACAAGGGTGTTGCGCGCATTCCTGACAAAAACAACATTTACCATATACACAGAGGGTCACCATGATTTTAAGCCATGAACAAAAAATGATTCAGGATATGCTGCGCAGTTATGCTCAGGAAAAGCTAAAACCTACTGCAGCGGCACGTGACAAAACTGCAGAATTTCCTGCAAAAGAGTTAAAAGAACTCGGTGAACTAGGCGCATTAGGCATGACCGTTGCAGAAGAATGGGGCGGTGCAGGTTTAGATTATGTATCTCTCGTTCTAGCCTTAGAAGAAATTGCTGCGGGTGATGGCGCAATTTCAACCATTGTGAGTGTGCAAAATTCATTGCCATGCGGAATTACACAACGCTATGGCACAGAAGCGCAAAAACAAAAATACTTAACGAAACTAGCAACAGGCGAATGGTTAGGCTGCTTTTGTTTAACAGAACCACAAGTCGGCTCCGATGCTAGTGCGATTGAATGTAAAGCTGAAAAAGATGGCGATGTATGGGTGTTAAATGGCACCAAACAGTTTATCACCACAGGTAAATATGCTGATATCGCTTTGGTCTTTGCTGTCACGGACAAAACTGCGGGTAAAAAAGGGATTTCCTGCTTTTTAGTTCCGACGAACACCCCAGGTTATATCGTGGCACGCTTAGAGGACAAAATGGGACAACATTGTTCTGATACCGCCACCATTGTGTTAGAAAACTGCCGTATTCCTGCAGAAAACTTATTGGGACAAAAAGGAGAAGGTTACAAAATTGCGCTGTCTAATTTGGAATCGGGACGTATTGGCATTGCCGCACAATCGGTGGGTATGGCACGAGCAGCTTTAGATGCAGCCGTGGACTATGCCAATGAACGCAAAGCCTTTGGGGTTGAAATTGTGCAACATCAGGCAGTCGCTTTTCGTTTGGCTGATATGGCAACACAGATTGAAGCAGCACGACAGCTTATTTTACATGCCGCAAGTCTTAAAGACGCAGGCTTGCCGTGTTTAAAAGAAGCATCTATGGCTAAACTTTTTGCTTCAACTATGGCAGAGCGTGTCTGTTCAGATGCGATTCAAATACATGGCGGATATGGCTATGTATCTGACTTCCCAGTTGAACGTATTTACCGCGATGTGCGCGTGAGCCAAATTTATGAAGGTGCATCCGATATTCAGCGTTTGGTAATTGCACGTGAAGTGACCAAGCGTTAAAGCTGCGTACCCAACACTTTAGTCGGTGTCCAAAGCTGGCAATGTCATTGCAGGATATGGAAATTGAGTAAATGTCTAAATCATGTTTAGCTAACTTGATTGAAAAATACGCGAAGATCATGTAGTGATTGCATCGCATGATCGACTTCATCACATCAAACCCAATGAAATTTTAAAGAGCGATTCAATCCCAACTTGTAAAAAACGGTTAAAACAATAACGCATATTGCTGCAAATGAATTGCAGTGTCATCAGTTTAAGACGGAGCTTACAAGAATGAAAACTTTGCAAGAGGCATATCAACAGTTTGATATTGAGCAATTGATTCAAACCCAATTGGCAGGAACGCCAACGGCACTCAATGCCTATGAAGAATGTTGCGGACGCTATATCGGTACTCAACAAACCGCTTTAATTTGGGAAGGTACACAAGGGCAATCTGCAACTTGGACATTTGATCAACTTGCAGATGCATCTGGGCAATTGGCAAATTATTTTACCCAACTGGGCTTAAAAGCAGGTGATTGTATTGCAGGATTGTTGCCGCGTACGCCTGAGTTGTTAGTTACGGTTCTTGCTACATGGCGTATTGGGGCTGTATATCAGCCTTTATTTACAGCCTTTGAATCTAAAGCGATTGAGCATCGTATTCAAACTGCAAAGACACAGCTGATTGTAACTAATACTCAGCAGCGTCCAAAACTAAATGCCTTGTCTGATGTGAAAATTTTAACTGTGGACGCAGCAAATCAAAATCAAAACCATGATGCAGATTTCTGGCAAGTTCTAACCACCCAAGACAGCCACTTTGAAACGGTATATCGTGGTTTTGAAGATGATTTTCTGATGATGTTCACGTCAGGCACTACGGGTTTAGCTAAACCTGTACCTGTGCCTTTAAAAGCCATTGTGGCATTTAAAGGTTATATGCAGCATGCCGTTGATTTAAGAGTAGAAGATTCATTTTGGAATTTAGCCGATCCAGGTTGGGCTTATGGCTTGTATTACGGTATTACAGGGCCACTAAGTTTGGGGCATAGCATTATTATGGATGAGCGTCCATTTAGTGTTGATCATGCACTGGAAATTATACGTAAATATCAGGTGAGCAATTTAACAGGTTCACCAACCGCATTTAGAATGTTCTTTGGTTTTAAAGAAAAATTTGATGGTGATATTCAACGACATTTGCGTGTGGTCAGTAGCGCAGGTGAGCCGCTTACACCAGAAGTAATTCATTGGTTTAAGCATGATTTACAAGTCAATATTTATGATCAATATGGACAAACCGAATTGGGGATGGTGATTGCCAATCATCATGCATTAGAACATCAGAAAAAAGTAGGCTCTGCCGGTTATGCCATTCCTGGACATCGTTTTGCGGTTTTAAATGCACAGCACCAAGAAGTTGCTCACGGTGAAATTGGCACACTGGCACTGGATGAATCGCAATCGCCTTTAATGTGGTTCAAAGGCTATGATGGACATGACCGTAAATCATTTGTGGGACAGTATTATTTAACTGGGGATACAGTGCGTTTAAATGAATTTGGCGGAATTGATTTTATTGGTCGTGCAGACGATGTCATTACAACTTCGGGTTATCGTGTGGGGCCTTTTGATGTAGAAAGCACCTTGCTTGAATGTGAGGAAGTACTTGAATCCGCAGTGATTGGTAAGCCTGACCCTGAACGAACTGAAGTGGTGAAAGCTTTTGTAGTCTTAAAAAATCAATATCAACCAAGCACTGTATTACAGGAAAAGCTGCAACAATATGTGCGTTCACGCTTATCGAAACATGCCTATCCTAAAGAAATTGAATTTGTTAGCAGCTTGCCTAAAACCTCCAGTGGAAAAATTCAGCGTAATTTATTGAAGCAACAAGAAATTGCGAAACAAGATGCTTTGAAAAAAGTGAGTTAAATTTAGCCAACAGACCTTATTAATTATTACGCCATAAGAAAACGCCAATCATGCAGATTGGCGTTTTTTAAAGCAGTATTTTTTATTTAAGCCATCTAATAATGCAAGTGCAAACTCAATCGACAGAAAATGTGTGCATCATATTTGTGATGTGATATTTTCAACTTTAAGCTTGGCTTACACGATAGGTAAGTTGACATGTACCTCGATTAAGATAAAAGCATGCGGGCAGAGCAACACATATTGGGGAATATAATGTTAACAGCACATTTAAACTTTATGCAGCCGTCAAAGCAGATATTTACAAAGTCGATATGGATGGGCGCAGCTTTACTATTGTCTGCTAGCAGCTATACACAAAACTGGATCCAAGCAACAACTGTTGAAAGTAAAGCCTATTGCAGCTATTACGAATTCAATATGGGTGGACCTTTAAACCCATCAGCTATCATGTTTTTTAATTAAACACTTATGCAGATATTGGTTTTAGCTGCGTATGTTCAAAGCTGCTTGCTAACGATGTCAGTTTTGTCACTTTACCTGTAGGCGTAGAAGTTGGTTTGAACTTTGTGCCAGATTTTATATTTACGCCACTGCAGGTTATAAATGGTTGTACGACAGCAACGCGAATACCACCTGTAAAAAATGGTACAACCTCAGACAAAGTCGGGAATATGGCATGTAATTGGAATGGTGGAATTACCTATTTGAGCAAGTCGCTACATATCTTGTATCTGTTTAAATACACAACAATTCAACCGCCGTCATAACGGTTTGCTTTGAATACCCGTTATACTTGGCGTTTTGGTTTTGCAACATAGGGCATTTTCTTGGAAAGCATATTCGATACTCAGTTGGAATTGAGCGATGCAGAAATGCATCTATATAGCCGACAAATTTTATTGGATGGCTGGGATATTGAAGCACAAGAAAAATTAAAACTTGCCAATGTACTGATTGTGGGTTGTGGCGGGATTGGTTGTTTAAGTGCAGAATTACTAGCTCGTGCAGGCGTGGGTAAAATCACCCTAATTGATGCCGATATGATTGAAACTAGTAATTTACAACGACAAATTGCTTATACCCCCGCTGATTTAGGTTTTTATAAAGCTGAAATTCTTGCAAAACGATTAATGCAAATTAACCCTTATATCGAAATTGTTAGTTTAACCACGCTGTTAGATGCGCAAAATGCAGGCACTTTAATTGCCCAACAAGATCTGGTTTTAGATGGTTGCGATAATTTCAGTACCCGATATTTGGTCAATCAATATTGCCGACAATTAAATGTGCCTTTACTCAGTGCCTCTGCCATTGGTTTTCAAGGGCAAATGTTTATGGTTGAAGGGGACTCAGCATGTTATGAATGTCTGTTCCCGAAAGAACAACATGTCAATGAAAGTTTGCGCTGTACCGACAGTGGCGTATTGGCAACCACACCGAATGTTATGGCTACTTTACAAGCGCATCATGCCTTATTGTACTTGGGTTTAGGTAACACCGCGCTGAAACAAAAACTATTGCTTTGGGATGGTTTAAGCATGAAACAACGCTTATTGTCTTTTGATCAAGACCATAACTGTCCAGTTTGTCAGGCAAGATAGCCTTTTTACTTGGCAATTTTTTGATAAACTCACATTACTTTAATATGACTCAGACATGATGAAAAATAATATCTGGTTAGATGGTTTACGTTCAGTTGCTCGCATGGGTGAAACTGCCGTAGTGGCAGCTAAAGCAGGCATTAAATATGCCACTGAAAAGCCAAGTAATGCCAAACTCATGCGCGAAACATTTGAATCTTTAGGTTCAACCTACATTAAACTTGGGCAGTTTATTGCCAGTACACCGTCATTGTTCCCACGTGAATATGTCGAAGAATTCCAAGGTTGTTTAGATCAAACCCCAACTTTGCCGTTTAGCTATGTGCAACAGGTATTGGCATCTGAATTTGCAGGGCGCAATTTAGATGAAATATTTGCCTCAATAGATGAAAAACCTTTAGCTTCAGCATCCATTGCGCAGGTACATGCTGCAAAATTGGTGAGTGGCGAAGATGTGGTGATTAAAGTGCAAAAACCAGGTGTAGAAACCATTCTCTATACCGATTTAAATGTTTTGCACTGGGCAACCAAACTGCTTGAAAAAGCTGTGCCTAAAGTCAAATTTGCGTCCTTGGCCGATATTGTCGAAGAAATCAAAACCCGTATGGTGCGTGAAGTCGACTTTATTGAAGAAGCACGCAACCTAGATGATTTTATTAATTATCTGAATGTGACCCAAAACAAAAAAGCCACTGCACCTAAGGTCTTTCATCAATATTCCACCCGTCGCGTATTGACCATGCAGCGCTTGTATGGCGTACCTTTGACCGATTTTGACGTGGTGAAACAAGTGTCCAACGACCCATCGCAGGTGTTGATTACTGCTATGAACACATGGTTTGGTAGCTTGATGATGTGTAACAGTTTTCATGCCGATTTACACGCAGGTAACTTGATGTTGCTTGAAGATGGGCGTGTCGGATTTATTGATTTTGGTATTGTTGGACAGCTGAATCCCGAAGTGTGGACTGCATGTATGGCCTTTATGGATGCTCTGCAAAATACCAACTACACGCTTATGGCGGAAAATATGCTCAAAATGGGCATGACCGACAAGCAAATTGATACTCAGGTTTTAGCAGCAGATTTAGAGCGTTTATTTAGTGGCGTATTGCTGGCCGATCCTCAAGAATTGCTGACTTCTAACCCCGCCGATTTAAATGACATCATGCTCGATATGGTTGCTGTGGGTGAGCGTCACGGAATCCGTTTCCCACGTGACTTTGCTTTACTGTTCAAGCAAATGTTGTACTTTGACCGTTTTATGCGCGTTTTAGCACCTTATACCGATATTTATGCCGATCAACGATTGCAGATGGTACAAAGTATTGATCCGAATTTGTTGTTAAAGCATTAATTACCCATATTGGTCGAATCAAGCCTTCTGGTTGCATATTTTAAAGCCACTGATCTTTTGTTTTATAAGTTCTGCGTGGCTTTAAAATACGGCAAATATCCCTTTCAATAGAAGAGGATAGAAGGATTTCAAATGAAATATAGAGTGTGATCATGGACGCAATTATCATTGAAGGCTTAAAGGTAGAAACCGTCGTGGGCTGTTTTGCATGGGAGCGTCAGATTCAACAACCGCTTATGTTGGATTTGATCATTGCCACCAATTTGAGCCAAGCTGCAGCTTCAGATGAGCTGCAAGACACGCTCAATTATGCAGAAATTTGCAGCATTTCAACGCAGGTGATTCAGCACGCTGCTCCCAAATTGATTGAGCATGCCGCACAATTGGTCTTAGATGCACTTTTTACGACTTTTACCGCAATTGAATCCATTAGCATCACCATTCGAAAACCTGCCATTATTCCAGAAGCCAATTCTGTAGGAATTCGTCTTGAACGCCACCAAAACGATTTTTGCCCTCGCTCTGGCGAGTAACTGCGAAGCACCACGTCAGTTTAAAAATGCCTATCAGCAAATTGCTGCTTTGGGCGAAGTGGAGTTTTCACAGATTTACCTGATTCCATGTCGTGATGGGATTGGTGCAGACTATTGGAATTCTGCTTGTTTACTCAAAAGCCGTTTAAGCTTTGAGCAGCTAAATATCATCCTCAAGGAATTGGAAGTCGCAGCAGGGCGTGTGCGTCCATCGCACGATATTCCGTTAGATATAGATATTATTGCGTGGGGTGAAAATTTAGCTCAAATGCAAATCAATCCGAAAAAACTACCACTGGCTTTAGATGTGAAAATTCCGATGTGGGATATTTGGCAAGATGAGGCTTTTGTGCATTCTACGCATGATAATGCAATTGTGAGTTGTGAAGAGTAAATCAGTCAGTAAAAGTGATAGATGTGTAGTACACATCTTTAAATTTTGGCGGTGATACGTGATCTCGTTTCGGCTGACATCATCGTTTAATCTCTTGCTTATATTTTCGTATAAAAAACCATCAAAAACAATATTTTTCTGTATTTATTTGGCTTTGCACTTAAAAACTATCCACAAAATCTGCGGATAAATCTTGGGATAACTCAAAATTGGCTCTTTATCTGTTATGTCTTGATCGTTTTAATTGAGATGTTTTTCTATTTATTGGCATAAAAAACGCCCACAATCGTGAGCGTTTAAGTGTTTTCAATTCACTAAATATAATAACTGGTCTTGGTCATGAGTTTGGAAATTGCAGTCATGGTTAAGCGCACAGGCACTGGCAAATCTACACCACCTGCTTTGAGTGCCGTATCACGATGATGCAATTCATCTTCATTCATTTGCACTAGAATTTTACGTGAACGATCATCTTGTTCAGGTAACTGGCTAATATGATGTTCTAAATGCAGGCTGACTTGACGCTCAGTTTCCGCCACAAAGCCCAAGCTGTATTTATCGCCTGCAATACCTGCAATTGCACCCATCCCAAAAGATAAGCCGTACCATACAGGATTAAGTAAGCTGGTGTGGCTGTCTAACTCTTTTAGGCGGTCTTCGCACCATGCTAAATGGTCTTGTTCTTCAATTGCAGCCTGTTCCATTTCACGACGTACATTAGGCAGTTTCGCGGTTAAAGCCTGACCGTGATATAGGGCTTGTGCACAGACTTCACCACTATGGTTTACCCGCATTAAGCCGGCAACATGACGGGCTTCACTCACTGCTAATTTAGTTTCAACCGTATTGCCTGGGTTTTCGCGTTGAGCCGAAGTTGTGCCAGGCGCTAAACTACGCAAGGCTTGGTCAAATGAATGAATAAACTTGTCGATGCCTGTGTAATGACGCATGAAATTAATCCTCCAAAGAGTCCTGTGCAGTATCTAACATTGGCTTGAGTTTTAACAAGAGCCAAAAGGTGAAAACAGCACTTAAAACGGCAGTAATGCTAAATAAAATTTTTAAATCAATTTTTAAGATGCTTAAAATTAAAATCGAAAAAATGGCAGATGACACCATAAAAATGGCGTTGAGAATATTATTGGCAGCAACCACACGTGCGCGGTGCGAACGAGGGGAATAAGCTTGCATCATGGCATATAAGGGTACAATGTAAAAACCGCCGCTAATGCCTAGTAAAGTGACTGCGCACATGACATGATAATAGCTCCATCCTTGCTGAAAGACTTCGCTTAAGCCCAATAGTGAGCCCGTTTTTTCTGGTACAAAAGCCAATGCGCCCGCCAAATAAAAAGCAAAAATGGTTAAACCGACTGCACCAATAGGCACCATTTTAATATTGACCTCTGTACCGCCTATTTTACGGCAGAGCAAAGAACCTACACCAATGCCGACAGAAAATAGCGTCAGTAATAAACTTACTACATTTTCAGAGGCATGCAGATTTTGCTGAGTGAGCTGCGGAATTTGGGTTAAATAAGTTGCCCCATAAAACCAATACCATGAATTGCCCAATAAAATTAGAAAAATCATGGGTAAGCTTTTGGCATATTTTAAAGTCTGAAAACTGGTACGGAAAAAATTCCAGTCAATTTGAATGTCGGGTGCAGTAACGGGTTGCGTCAGTACAAAACGGCTTGAGGCATAACCAATCAGTGCAATAATCACTACAGTTAAGCTAATCCAGACTAAATTTCCTGCAGATACTGAAATCACTGCACCGCCTAAAATCATCCCCAATAAAATCGCAATAGATGTACCTGACTGGAAAATTGCATTACCGGACATCAGTTCATGCGGTTTTAGCGCTTCAGGCAAAATGGCATATTTAATAGGGCCAAAAAAGGTCGATTGTGCGCCCATTAAAAAAAGGGCGGTCAGCAACAACCACAAACTTCCTAACAGGAAACCTACAGTCGCAATCAGCATGATGATAATTTCCAGCAATTTGATGGCACGTACCAATTGGGCGCGTTCATACTTGTCTGCCAATTGTCCTGCGGTGGCAGAAAAAATGAAATAGGGCAAAATAAACAGCAAGGCTGCCAAATTGTTCAGGGTACTGACATTTGCAGATTGCTGACTAATCAAGCCATAGGTAAAGACCAAAAGCAGCGCTTGTTTATATACGTTATCGTTGAGTGCGCCAAAGAATTGAGTGAGAAACATCGGCAAAAAGCGACGACTCTTTAACAAATGTTCATTTTTTTCCATGCGTGATTAACTTCGTGTAGTTTTATTAAGAAATGTGACCGCTTGATATAATTGTACAGAAAATCATGTATGATGTTTCAAGTCTTTTCACTGATGAAAAATCAAATAAATTAGTGTTTATACGCGGGTTGATTGGGGTTTTTCTATAAAAATTAAATCAGTTTAGAGTTTTTTATGCTTGTAAATACAAACTTTAAAAAATCAGTACTGTGTTCCAGTATGCATGCAATTTTATGCTGGAATATGCCGAAAAAGCTCGGACTGAGTCTGTTTTTAGGTTTAGTTGCATCTTCAAGTTTTGCAGAAAGTCTTACGGTACCTAATTCAAACGCTCAGCTTGCTGAAAATCCTACACCGTTGCAGACTCCAACTGCAGAAGAAGCACAAAATTTAGCTACAGAAATTAAACAATTGGCAGCAGCACAAGGCAAAGACAGTGCCGAAGATCTGCAAAAAATTGAAGAAGCTTTAGAGCAAACACAAACGCCTGAATTTAATAGTCTAGAAATGCTGCAACAGCAACAACATGCAGGTGCATCTTTTGCTGAATTTCAGCCTATCGAATTTGAAGACTTAGAAGATTTACCCATTGCACCTGTAGATCAGGAGCTTGCTAATCAAATTTTTCAGGTAGCAGAACAAGCCAAACAAGAAGCGATGCTAGACCGCAATGGTCAAGTGCCTGAAACATTGGTGCAAGATGCGACACAGCAGGAGTTGCTACAAATTGATCAAGCGCCTGTAAATGTTGATCAGCTCATGACAAACATTCAGGCAGACAGCAATTTTGTAGTGGAAGCCAATCCTGCAGATACCTTAATGACTGAATTGGGTTGGATGACGCAGGATGAAAATGCCGATAAACCTGGTTTTTTTAGACGTTTACTTTACAAAGTCCGTCCACCGCGTGAGCTAAATACAGCCAAAGTGCCGCGCATCAGCGCTGATGTGGTGATTAGTGCAAACAGCGCTCAAAATGGAACACAAAACGCCATTGGGGAAGTTTCACCAGAAGCTTATCGAACAGCAGTAGATAATTTAAGTGCTAACATTAAGGCCAAACTTTCAAGTTTTACCCAGGAGTCTTTTGCAGATTTTCCATCGGCATTGCCACAACTGCGTACGTTGTCAAATCAGGCTGCGCAGGCGGTGGGTTTTTATAATGCCGAGTTTAAGTTTGAAAAACTCAACGATAGCCGCGTGCGAGTGCATGTTGTGCCAAATCCACCTGTGGCGATTAAACAGCAAAATATTGAATTTACAGGCGAAGGACAATACGAGGCACAATTTCAGGTCATTGGCGTATTGCCAGATCAAGAAGTAGATGATGTGTTTAATCATGGTTTGTATGAACAAACCAAAAAGCGTATTACCGATGCAGCTTCAGATAACGGTTATTTTGACAGTTACTGGCGTCTGCATGACGTTAAAGTTGCTCAACCTCAAAATACAGCCGATATCAATTTACGTTACGAAACGGGCGAGCGTTATAAACTCGGTAACGTCGAATTTCGTATGAGCGATCCAAACAAAGAATTCCCTTTGGATATGGATATTCTGCAAAGTATGGTCACTTGGCAGGACAATGCTGACTATACTTTTTGGCGTGTGAATGGTTTGGCCAATAATCTCACCAACTCGCGTTATTTTAACTACACCTTGGTGGATACAATTCGCCCTGATCCTGTAGAGCATCCTTTGGAATTGCCGCCTGATATTCAGGCTTTGGTCGATCATCAAAAACTCTCTATTTACGATGCCACAGTTGTCGATCAAAAACGCGTGGTGTCATCTCAGGAAGTGACACAATCTGTGGTGAGCGAAGCTGGGTTTGCGGGTACAGAAGAAGTTGCAAGCAACGATAAACTGCGTATGTTACAAGCACAGCAAGAAGATAAACAATCGGAAGAAGAACGCTTAAAACAACAGGCACGTATTGATAAAAAAATTCCTGTGATTGTGACTTTAAATGCAGACCGCTTAAATAGTGCCGAAGTCGGTGCGGGTTTTGGAACTGACACAGGCGTGCGTTTGCGTGGGCAATATCGCCGTGCCATTGTTAATAAACGCGGTCACTCTTTCGATGCCAACTTGGAGCTTTCACAAATTCGTCAAGCTATTGATGGACGCTATAACATTCCTTATAACCATCCACTGAATGATAATATTGCGTTGGTAGGTGGTTATGAGCGTGAAGAACGTGACGATGTCGCACAAGGTGGCGGCTTGATGATTGAATCTGCGGTTGCAGGTGTTGACCGTGTGATAAAAAAACCAATGGGCAGCTGGCAACATACTTTTGGTTTACGTTATCGACTAGATCGCTTGACTGAAGATGGCACTGTATTCTTTGGAAAAGTACCTGATGCCTTTATTGCCAATGGTGATGTCGAGCAACAATCGTTATTGCTTGGCTATGAAGTTTCACGCACTGACAGCAACCGTCGTGTCAACCCAAGCAAAGGTTTCCGCCAAATTTATAAAATAGAGCTGGGAAGTGAGTCACTGCTTAGTGATGCAGATTTAGCCATTCTGAATGCAGGTTGGCGTTTTATTTATTCATTGGGTGAAAATGACGACCATCAGTTTGTCGGGCGCAGTGACTTAGGTTATATCTATACCGAAGATTTTAATAAAGTGCCGTATAACTTGCGTTATTTTACCGGTGGAGATCAGTCTTTACGTGGCTTTGACTACAAGTCTTTAACACCACAAATTGAAGGCTTTAAAATTGGTGGTCAGGCTTTGGCAGTTGGTTCATTAGAATATAACTATCAATTTAAAGAGGGTTGGCGCGCAGCCGTATTTAGTGATTTTGGTAATGCTTACGATAAAGACTTTAGCAACGACACCGAATATAGCGTAGGTTTGGGGGTACGTTGGGCATCACCGATTGGTCCAATTCGGTTTGATGTGGCTTCTGGTATTTCAGATGACAATCATCCAATCCGTTTACATTTCTTTATTGGCTCTCAACTATAAATTTAAGACTTAGAGAACATTATGGCTGAAGTTGAACAGCAACCAGAAACCCCAGTAACGCCACCTAAAAAGCGTCGAATACTCAGGAGTGTTTTACTGTCACTGCTGTTGATGCTGGTTTTATTGGTGTCCGCATTGGTGGTGATGTTCTCAACAGACCGTGGCTCGAAGTTCTTATTAGACAGTGTTTTGCAGCGCCAAGAAATTATTCACTATGAATATGAAGGTGGTAATTTATGGCATGGGATTATTCTGCGCAATATTATCGTCAGTTTAAAACCTGTTGATGTCAAAATTGACCGTGCTGATGTCATTCTTGGTTGGCGTGCCATTTTAGATAAAGAAATCCATCTTAACCGTGCCGATGTGCGTAATCTGCGGATTTATCCGAAAGGCCCACCGAGTGATGATCCATTCAAATTCAATGAAATTCGCCTACCTTTTGTTTTGCGTTTAGATACTGCTGATGTCGATCATTTATTGATTCAAACCGCTTCTGGTACACAGGTCGATTTTTACGATATTCATTTAAATAATGCCTTGTGGTCGGGCACAGAGCTTAAATTTGAAGATTCTAATATTGATATGGAATATTTGAATGTACGCAATGCCACAGGCGATATGAAGTTTGAAGGTAAATATCCGCTTAATGTGGTGGGTGATTTAAATATTCCATCTTTACATACCAGCTTAAATATTCACGATATTAAAGTGGTCGGCAAAGGTACACTCGACACAATTCAGGCGGGTGTTGCAACAAATACGCCTGACTTACTTACAGGATGGGTGGTGTTGCACCCCATGCGCAAAGAAGTGCCAATGTTTGGTGAGTTACAATTTAAAGACTACCGTTGGCCTATTTTGACCGAGCAGGAACTTTTTACTAACGCGGGTGTCGCCAAATTTAAAGGCGATATTAAGCGTTTAAATATTGATGTGAATACGGATTTGAGTGGTAAACACATTCCTAAAGGTCAATATACAGGTTTGATGTATACCGATTTAGTTCATCAACTGAATATCAGTAATTTAAATGCACAACTCATGCAAGGTGCAGCTAATTTAGCGGGTATTGTCAGTTGGGATCAAAAAGTGAGTTGGGATTTAACGGGGCGTTTGGATAAAATTAATCCTAAAGATCCAATAATTCCTCAAGTGGTCAAAGACTTTTTACCGCCAAGTTTAGATGCCAATTTGACTTCTAAAGGTCATTTGGAAAAAGGTACGCATTTAACTGCACAAATTGATTTTGACCGATATGAAACATGGAACTTAAAACTAGACCAAAATCCTATACAGGGTAAAGCGGCGAATCCAATGTTGTTGGATGTGCGCTGGAATAATATTGACCGTGCAGTGCCGTATGTGGGTTGGCTAAAAAGTGAATCGGGTGATGTGAAATTGGCCTTAGTAGAAGGCCAGCAAGATATTTTTGTGGCGACTAAAGTCAGCACACATGAAAAAACTATGCTACCTGCAGGTATGTACCAAGCCAAACTGAATTTAAAGAATAATCGCTTAAATATTCCTAATTTTAAATTTGATACCGCAGATAGTCATTTGGCAGGCAGCGCCGTCATTGATTTACCAACTGATAAACGTCAGTTGAAATGGAATACAGTCTTGGCTGCGAAAAACTTTAATCCGCAAAGTATCAGCACCGCAGCACCTGTTAATGTGTTGAATGGGCAGTTTAAAGCCAATGGTTTTGCATTGCCAAATCAGCAAATTATTCATTTGAATGACATTAATTTAACAGGGCGTTTGGTCAATCAAAATGAAAACGTACATTTAACTGGGCAAAGCACCATCGCTTTATTGTTCCATGATGTCAAAGCAGGCGGTGGTTTTAAAAGTTTTGCTGTGAATTATGATGGTGGGTTAAATGCTAGTGCCATTCAAGGCAGTAAAGGACATTTAAAATTAAAGTTATCGGGTACGCCTGAACTAATTAAAATTAGCGACTTGAGACACAATGGTGTTGCAGGGCAAATTGTGGCGAATGGGTTGCTGCATTTGAATCAGGGGGTGAGTTGGAATTTAAACGCTTCTTTAATTCGCTTTAAGCCGCACTATTTTGTGTCCAGTGTCCGTGGTGAATTATCGGGCAATATTCGCACCCAGGGTATTTGGTCGGACACACAAAAACGGATCAACATTGAACGTCTGAATTTGGCAGGCATGCTCAATAATAAACCTGTACGTGGTACGGGTAATTTAGCCATGTTGATTGATGCCAATCAAAAAGGCTTTTTCCCACAACAGTTTGAAGCCAATAATCTATTTTTGTCTTATGCCAAAAATCAGTTACAAGCAACAGGAAATGCACAAAATCTGCGTATTAAAGTCAATGCGCCTGCTTTATACGAAATCTATTCAGGTTTGCGTGGACGTGCCTATGGCTATATCAATGTGCAGTCACAGCCACGCTTACAAGCCACTGCCAATATTGCTGTTGATCAGTTTAGTGTAAATAATATTTTCAGCGTGCGTAAATTACGCCTACAAGGTGAATTGCCAACCTCTGAAAATACGCCAACGCTGATGACGGCATCCATGGAAAATTTACGCAGTGGCAACCGTGGCATCGAGAAAGGGCAAATTTCTTTAGCAGGCACACGTCAGGCGCATATTTTAAAACTTGAAGCTGAAAATAAGTTGAGTAAGTTTTATGTGCAATTGGCAGGTGGTTTAAATGCACAAAATGATTGGATGGGACAAATTCAGAAAGGAGATTTTGACTCTTTAAGAACCCACTTGGCACAGCGCCAAAACGCAGCCGTGATTTATCAAAACAAAACCAGTGAGCTGTATGTTGGTGCGCACTGCTGGATGAGTCAGCAAAGCCAATTGTGTTTTGATCAGCCTATTCGCGTGAGTAAAACCAAAGCCAATGCATCATTTGTGACTCAAAACTTAGACTTAAATGACTTTTCTGCATTTATGCCTGAAGGTTTGGCGATTACAGGTAAGGTCAATGGTTATGCTAAAGCTGCATGGGCAAAAGGACAGAAACCGAAAATTGATGCGCATTTGGTAACGCGTGATGGCGTCATTGGACTTGCTGCGGACGATCCGCAAGACATAGGTTCTACCTTGCGCTATGAACAAGTGGCTGTGGTCGCAAAAAGCATTGCCGAAGGGCTGAAATTACGTGTAGATGTGAAAACGCCTGAAATTGGTACGGGTTATGCCAATGTACTAATTGATCCTTACGCTAAAAATATGCCAATCCGCGGTGAAATTGCCTTTGATCAGGTACAACTCAAAGTCTTTAAACCGTTTATTGCCGATGTGCGCTCAATGGCAGGCATTTTGTCTTTTGCAGGCAAAGTCAACGGGACTTTGACTTCACCATTGCTCACAGGTGAAATGCGCCTGAAAGATGGTGCGATCAGCATGATTTCTTTACCTGTAAATCTGACCAATGTGCAGCTTTATTCATCTATCCGCCAAGATCAGGCCAGTATTAATGGTGCGTTTAACAGCGGTGGTGGTGCCGGGCGTTTAACGGGCAGTGTAGATTGGAAGAATGAGCCACGTATTCAGTTAAATCTAAACGGTAAAGATTTATTGATTCGTCAAGCACCGCTGATTACTGCAATGATTACGCCAGATGTATCGTTAGATGTTTTACCTTTCCAGAAAAAACTGAATTTAAAAGGGCGTGTGGATGTACCTCGGGCTTTAATTTCTATGCCTGAAGTTTCTTCTCCTGTGGTCAACGTGTCCTCGGATGTGCGTGTTGTGCATGAGGGACAAGATCAACTGGCATTGTTGCGTTCCGCTCGTCCGTGGGATATTCGTGCCGACCTGGAACTGAATTTGGGTGATCGGGTCATTTTCCAAGGCTTTAATAGCCGTATTCCACTGATTGGACGTTTGTATTTATCTCAACGTGGTTTAGAAACTGCGATGCGTGCCAATGGTGCGATTGGGGTAAGTCAACGTGTGAAAATTGAAGCTTACGGACAAAGTCTGGATTTGAACCGTGCTATTGCGCGTTTTAATGGCCCAATTTCTAACCCAACTTTAGATATGGATGCCAATAAAAATGTACAAGGCAGTATGGTCGGCTTTAGGGTTACAGGCACAGCCAGTAGCCCGAACATTCAGGTCTATAACGATGCAGGCTTATCTGAACAAGAAGCATTAAATGCCTTGATTACAGGTCGTATTAATGAAGGTACCAGTGGTTTGAGTCAGACTGAAAGCTTTAAGTCAGATGTCAACAGTACCATTGCCGCGGCAGGTATTAGTATGGGTTTAGGTGGTACACGTGCTTTAACAAATCAAATTGGACGTACATTTGGTTTAAGTGGTTTGGCACTTGATGCTCAGGGTACAGGTGATGATACCCAAGTCAGTTTGACGGGTTATATTACCCCAGACTTGTTTATCCGTTACGGTGTAGGCGTTTTCACACCTGTCAATAAATTGACTTTGCGCTATCAAATGAATAAACGACTGTATTTGGAAGCGAGCCAAGCTTTAGAACGTGCTGTGGATATTTTCTATAACTGGCGCTTCTAAGGTCAACCTAACCTAAAAAATGCGTTCTATCCGAGCGCATTTTTTTAACTTGTGTATGGATAGTTTCGTATTTATGCCAACTTTTGATTATCATAAGCACAACAGGAGAGCTTCAATGAAAAAGATTTTGGTGATGACTGCAGTGCTTGCATTAATGGGCTGTGCAGAAAAGAAACCCTTAACACCTGAAGAACAATGGCAAGGCTATTGTCGAAGTGTTGGCAACGCTGCGCGTACCATTATGTTAGATCGTCAAAATGCGATTGAAAAAGAACGTGCCATTGAACATGCCAATAAAATTGAAGATGACATTACCCGTAATTTTATATTAGAGATTATTGCGCAAGTCTATGCATTACCAATTGAAGAAATTAATGCTGATGTTGATGCGGCACGTGAAAAAGTCCGTGCGCAATTTACTGAAAAATGTATCGCGACACCGCATGATAAAATGCCTGATTACAAACCGTTCTAAAGGAACGGTTTTTATGAATTAAAATGAGAGTCTGTTGCCATTTCATAAATGACTTGAGCTAGAGGCTAATACTGAGCAGATCAGGCATGGAACGAAAGGAATAGCGAGAGTATTGTGAAGTTTCATAACGTAATCTGAGAAAATTTTAGCCACATGAGCAAAAACAAAGTTGTGTTTTTTGCTGCGCAAAGAGGCGAGCATATTTTTTTCTATTGCGTTATGAGTCAGTCATTTAGGATGAATAAACTTCCTGTTTCATGTCTTATATTAGCTTAAAAATATGCGTAGTCGCATATATAGACGAAGTGTCAACAGACTCTAAAACATGCTTTAAAGTTTACTATCTTTTACTAAAAAATAGCCTAAGTAAATCAAGCGTCTAAAACTAAAATAAATTGTGACAAGTTCTAAATCTTAAAACTAGTAAAGCTTATCTTTTTCATTAATAATTAAAAAAGATAATAAAAATAGTAGGAGCGCATAATGGAAGTAGTTGCTTACCTGCATAATGCAGATTTGCTCTTAGAAGATGAACTAGGTGTCGCAGTGATTGGCGGCAGTCATTATGTTTTGAGTTTAGGTGATCGGGTGTATCTACTTCAGCAAATTGATACACCTACAAAGATATATCAAGTTCAAATTTCGTTGACAAGTGCAGAACATTGCATACTGCATGAAGATGAAATTCAACTCAAGTTTGAAGGTAGTCGTGAACAATTACAGCACTATCTTCAAGCCATAACAGTACACTAAGGTGGAATATCATTCATTCATTAGAACAGGCAACATGGGTGTTGCCTTTTTTACGAGTTAAACTTTAGGCGAAAAGTTAGTGTACATACAGACAAAGTTAAAATTAACTCGTGTTTTGCCTGTAAATTAAACAATATGCGCATCATTTAGTTATAAAATAATGGGCATCACAAAGAAACACTCTAGTTGCATTAACTTTTAACTGGAAGTTTAGTAAAATTTTGCAGTCCATATTGTTTGTGATGCTTTAAAAGCAGGAATTCACAAATAATTTTTTAAAAAAGAGGAATAACACCGTGCTAGAAGCTTACCGCCAACACGTTGAAGAACGTGCCGCACTCGGAGTCCCACCGAAGCCACTTGATGATGCTCAAACTGCTGCATTAGTTGAATTATTAAAAAATCCACCAGCAGGCGAAGAAGCTTACTTGGTTGATTTGCTTGAAAACCGTGTACCTGCAGGTGTTGACCAAGCGGCATACGTTAAAGCTGCTTTCTTAGCTGCTGTAGCAAAAGGTGAAGCAACCTCTCCACTCGTTTCTAAAGAGCGTGCTGTTTACTTACTAGGCACAATGCTTGGTGGTTATAACGTAGCACCTTTAGTAGAGCTTTTAGACAATGCTGAATTGGGTGGCTTAGCAGCTGAAGCATTGAAAAAAACTTTGCTTGTATTTGATGCGTTCCATGACGTTGCTGACAAAGCAAAAGCAGGTAACGAAAACGCGAAAGCAGTTTTACAATCTTGGGCTGATGCTGAGTGGTTCACATCGCGTCCAGATGTTCCTGAAGAAATCAAACTTACAGTGTTCAAAGTTACTGGCGAAACCAACACTGACGACTTGTCACCTGCACAAGACGCATGGAGCCGTCCAGACATTCCATTGCACGCAAATGCAATGTTGAAAAACGTACGTGATGGCATCAACCCAGAAGTTCCTGGTGAAGTTGGTCCATTAAGCCAAATCAAAGAATTGATCGCGAAAGGCAACCAAGTTGCTTACGTAGGTGACGTTGTAGGTACGGGTTCAAGTCGTAAGTCTGCAACTAACTCAGTACTTTGGTTCTTCGGTGACGAAATTCCACACATTCCAAACAAAAAAGAAGGTGGTTACTGCTTAGGCGGTAAAATTGCGCCAATCTTCTTCAACACAATGGAAGATGCTGGCGCGTTACCAGTAGAGATCGATGTTTCTAACATGAACATGGGCGATGAAATTACGCTTAAGATCGATCACGCCTCTGCTAAAGTAACAGCGTTCAAAGACGGCGCGCTAATCGCTGAATCTGAACTTAAAACTCCAGTGCTTTTAGACGAAGTACGTGCGGGCGGTCGTATTAACTTGATCGTTGGTCGTGGTTTGACTGCTAAAGCGCGTGAAGCTTTAGGTCTTGCACCATCTACATTGTTCCGTACTCCAGTTCAGCCTACTGACTCTGGTAAAGGCTTCACATTGGCTCAAAAAATGGTAGGTCGCGCTTGTGGTCTTCCAGAAGGTCAAGGTGTTCGTCCAGGTACTTACTGTGAACCTAAGATGACGACCGTTGGTTCTCAAGATACAACAGGTCCAATGACGCGTGACGAATTAAAAGATTTAGCTTGCTTAGGTTTCTCTGCAGACTTAGTGATGCAATCTTTCTGTCACACAGCTGCGTATCCAAAACCAGTTGACGTTCAAATGCAACACACGCTTCCTGACTTCATCATGAACCGTGGTGGTGTTTCTTTACGTCCAGGTGACGGTATTATCCACTCTTGGTTAAACCGTATGCTTCTTCCAGATACAGTTGGTACTGGTGGTGACTCGCATACTCGTTTCCCAATTGGTATTTCTTTCCCAGCGGGTTCTGGTCTTGTAGCGTTCGCTGCAGCAACTGGTGTTATGCCACTTGACATGCCAGAGTCTGTTCTTGTGAAGTTCAAAGGTAAAATGCAACCTGGTATCACTCTACGTGACCTAGTACATGCGATTCCTTACTACGCAATTAAAGAAGGTGACTTAACTGTAGAGAAGAAAGGTAAGAAAAACATCTTCTCTGGTCGTATCTTAGAAATCGACTTAACAGAAATGGAAACTGATTTAACTGTTGAGCAAGCATTTGAATTGTCTGATGCTTCTGCTGAGCGTTCAGCTGCTGGTTGTGCGATCACACTTTCTGAAGAGAAAGTTGCTGAATACCTTCGTTCAAACATCACCATGCTGAAGTGGATGATTTCTGAAGGTTATGGCGATGCGCGCACTATCGCTCGCCGTGTTGAGAACATGGAAAAATGGTTAGCGAACCCATCACTTCTTAAAGCTGATGCAGACGCTGAATACACTAAAGTGTATGAAATTGACCTTGCAGACATTAAAGAGCCAATCCTTTGCTGCCCGAACGACCCAGATGATGCAAAACTTCTTTCTGACGTTCAAGGTGACAAAATTGATGAAGTGTTCATCGGTTCTTGTATGACAAACATCGGTCACTTCCGTGCTGCTGGTAAGTTATTAGACAAAGTTCCTGGTGGTTCTTTATCTACTCGTCTATGGTTAGCGCCTCCAACTCGTATGGACGAGCGTCAACTTATGGAAGAAGGCTTCTACAACATTTATGGTAAAGCGGGTGCACGTACAGAAATGCCAGGTTGTTCATTATGTATGGGTAACCAAGCGCGTGTAGCACCGAACACAACTGTAGTATCTACTTCTACACGTAACTTCCCGAACCGTTTAGGTCAAGGTGCTAACGTATACTTAGCTTCTGCTGAGCTTGCATCTGTTGCTGCGGTACTTGGTAAGTTACCAACACCAGAAGAATACCAACAGTACGCTTCTCAAATCGACAGCATGTCTGCTGACATCTACAAATACTTGAACTTTGACCAGATGGAAAGCTATACAGACGCTGCTGCGAAAGTAGACACTAAGAAAATTGCTGCTGCTCAGTTGACCTAAGTCAGAAAAAGCAAAGCTGAATAAGCTTTGCTTTAACGCAAGAGCAAATTTATGATTTGCTTGAGTGTTGAGCAATAAGCAAGGTAAGGGCTGATAATTCAGCCCTTATTTTTTTTGTAAAATTACCACTCATCTTAAAATAATGAGATGTACCTCACAAAATATATAAATTTTGATATATAATTAAAGAATAAATATAATTTTTGGTAAAAAATCAATTAAATTAAACATTTATTTTTAATTTTTTAAAAAATTGTTTATTTTTTTAGTAACTTACTATAATAAAATAAGAAATTGTATGTTTTTTGAAATTTTTAGTTAACTTCTCATCTGTACGCAGCTTTTAAGATTTCAGATGCCAAAATATAAAACTGGGTTGTTTTATGAATTTAATAGAAACAGTTTTTGATTTTAAAGCGCTTTCAGTGCAGCAGCAATCGTACTTTTTTGAAAAAATTTATCAATTCGATCAAAAAGTCTTTCCAAATTCGAGTTTAGAAGAATTAAAAGCCTTTGTTTATGACCCTGATGCAATCACAGTCACGGTTATTCAATTTCATGACCGAGAGCAGTTAGTTGGGCAAAATATTATTCTTCTTATTCTGATTCATTATAATGAACAGACTATGTATGTCGTGAATTTACGTGCGAGTTTTTTGTCTGAATATCAAAAACAAAATTTAACGATTCTGAGTACAGTCAAAGCCATATTGAATCAACGCTTAAAAAATCCATTTATTCTAGTGTGGTTTGTGATTAGCATTAATCAACCGAAGATTTACTCTTTGTTTGCTTCGCGTTCTAAAAATTTTTACCCAAGGGTCGGGAAAATCATGCCTAAGGAATATCACGAAGTTTTACAACTTATGGCAGCACGTTATCCTGAAATTCAAAAGCGCAGTGAAGGCGTATATGTGCATGAAACTCATTCTCCAGCAAGAAGTTTTGAACAATTGACGCACTTAAGAATTCCACAGGATGTACATTGCAACTTCTTTTTGCAACACGCACCTGATTATTTTGATGGTTGGGGCATTATGTGTATTTGTAAATTAGACGGTAAAACTTTATCTGAAACGGCACTTAATTTGGCACTGAACCGTAAAGTGGATTAGGTGCTTCCCACATCGAAAAATTGTGAGTTACATATTTCTGTGTCTGTCATGTTAAATCTATGTAGTATTAGATGATGGGTTTGGGGAGTGATACAGAGTAATTATCGTTTCCATTAAAAATTATTGGGTGAAATAATGATCTTGATGTTTACAGTTGCGACAAAATAAGGACACATAATTTTCTGCATCATAATCGACAGTTAGTTCATCCGAACCGCAGTGCATACAGCGTTTGAGTGAATAAAATTTAAGTCGTGCTTCAATTTTTCGCCAAGAACGCCACACAGGTTGAAAGAAAATCCGTTCGTCATAACCCAAAAAGTGGAAGAATAAAATTTCGCTCATATAGCTGAAAGGCAAATTCGGCGGGCGTGGAAGGGTAGTGGTTTCCCATTTTTCAGCCACTGACCGTTCTCGGTATTGCTGCACAGTCTTTTTCAGTAAATTGGTATTAATAAAGTTTTCATTGCGTGGTTTGAGTGCTTTTTGTTGGTATAAATATTCCAAAGCTGTTTGCACTAAGTAATAAATTTGCCCAACCGCTAAGACATCTAAAAGTTGGTAGCAAAAGTTCTGAAAACTATGGTTGCCCGCAATTTGTATGCCCCAAGTCCGACAATAAAATTGCATAAACTGCACAATTTCTTGATATAGCAATAAATACAGCGCATCTTTGACTTCATCTGCCGTTTTGAACGGTGTACCCATGCTTAGATTTTCATAAAACCAATAGCGTAATTGTTGTGTTATGCTGAATAAACTCGGTTCAGAATAACCATCTAAACGGACATTGATGTAATATTGCTGGGCATTTTCGGCAAAATCTTTGGCAATTAATATGTGCTCTTTTAGCAAATGTTTGATCATACCGTGCTGAAAAAAATAGTTGGGGGTAATATTCAAATACTTGATTTTTTCCCAATCTATAAATTCTTCATGTGGAATATGTTCCTGTGCATGCTGATCTAAGATACTCAATAAAAATAATTTATCTATAAAACGCAGCTGATTTAATTCACGTTCAGGTGCATCCTGTTTTTTTAATTTTTGTTGTTCTTGCAAGCGGGTTTCCGCCATGATTTTTTTGCGTTGTTGGGTGCAGCTTGCGCAATGACAGTTTTGTTGTTGGCTATTTTGAAAGATGCGATGTTCACAATGGCTACATTGGTGAAAATTTAATTCCTGCTCATATTGTTCTGCTTCTACCCAATACATAGATGCCTGACACAAAGGGCATAATGTGCTTTCATCTAATTGTTTTTGCAGAATTTGTAGCATTGTGAAATAGAAGCTCAAGTAAATGGTGATATGGCATTATACATGGCTTGTGTACTGAAAAGTGGAAGCTTCTGTGCTTTTGATCATTATCAAAATTAGCATGTGTTGGTCGTATTTGAAGAGAAATTGCATTTCAAAATAATAAATTTACAGGCAATAGAAATATAGGTATTGATTTATATCGTCTGCTTTTATGTTACTTGTACAGGATTAGTCCAGATAGGATTGAAAAGCTTGGGTTGAGCGCCCATATAAATCAGCGTTGTTGAACAAGACTGAAATAGATTGTGCGCAGACAGATGCTGAAAGTTGTCGTATGATGATCGTAGCTTCACAAAAACAAGCGCATCGCCACAAAGAATGAGGACAAGATGAATATTGCAGCAAATCCTATGGTTGAAGCCAACCAAACTATCTATTTAAAAGACTATAAAAAGCCTTCATTCTTGGTAGATGCTGTAGAGCTAGATATTCAAGTCTATGCGGATTACACCCAAGTGGGTGCAACATTGAAAATGCAACGTCAGACAGCAGGCGATTTGATATTATTTGGGCGTGATTTAGAAGTAAAATCCATTATTTTGAATGGTAACGAATTATCGGAAATTGACTATCAATTAGATAGTGAACAGCTCCGCATTGCAAATGCACCCGATCAAGTCACTTTAGAAACCATCGTGATCATTCATCCTGAAAGTAATACGCAACTCGAAGGCTTATATCAGGCAAGTTCTGATTTATTTGTTACTCAAAATGAGCCTGAAGGTTTCCGTAAAATTACCTTCTATCCTGACCGCCCTGACGTATTATCTGTATTTACCACACGTGTCGAAGCTGATAAAAAATATCCTGTGTTGTTGGCGAACGGTAATTTGTTAGAAACAGGTGAAGCAGGTGAAGGTCGTCATTATGCGATTTGGAAAGACCCGACCAAAAAGCCAAGCTATTTATTTGCCTGTGTGATTGGCGATTTAGCAGTCATGAAAGACCACTATGTGACATCTGAAGGACGTAATGTTGCACTGGAAATTTATGCAGAAGAAAAAGACATTCCAAAATGCAAAATTGCCATGCAAGCGTTAAAACATTCTATGCGTTGGGATGAAGAACATTATGGTCTGCCGTATGACTTAGATAATTATATGATTGTGGCGACCAGTGCCTTCAATATGGGCGCAATGGAAAATAAAGGTCTGAATATTTTCAATACGTCATGTGTATTGGCTGATGAAGAATACACCACCGATGCTGCGATTATGCGTGTACAGTCCGTGATTGCGCATGAATATTTTCATAACTGGACAGGTAATCGTATAACTTGCCGCGATTGGTTCCAGTTATGTTTAAAAGAAGGTTTAACGGTATTCCGTGACCAATCTTTCTCTGAAGATTTACAGTCTGCTGCTGTACAGCGTATTGATGATGTGGCGGTGCTCAAAGCACATCAATTCCCTGAAGATTCTGGTCCGTTATCGCACCCACCACGTCCAGATCATTTTGTAGAAATTAATAACTTTTATACCGCAACAGTCTATGAAAAAGGTGCGGAAATTAACCGCATGATGTCGACTTTACTTGGTAAAGAAAAATTCCGTAAAGGCAGTGATGAATATTTCCGTCGTCATGATGGACAAGCAGTTACGGTAGAAGATTGGGTCAATGCTTTAAGCGCAGGTTCAGGTGTCGATTTATCTAATTTCCTGACTTGGTACAATCAACCTGGTACACCAAAACTTGAAGTGCAGGGCGAATACGATGCGACTACACAGGTTTATCGCTTAAATTTAAAACAAAGCCTGAAAAGTAATGCCAAATATCCAAACTTAAAAGCATTGCCTATTCCTGTTGCACTGGCATTGTTCAATGCTGAAACAGGCGAGCAATATATCTTGCAGTCTGAAGCTTTGGTTGAAAATTCAGTGAAAGATGGCGTGTATTTGTTTGATCAGGCGCAAGCAAGTATTGAATTTAGTGGTGTAACAGCGCATCCCGTTGTTTCTTTATTACGTAATTTTTCTGCACCTGTGAATTTAGAATTTAACTATTCTAATGATGAATTGGCATTTTTGATGCAGCATGAAACCAATGGCTTTAACCAGTGGCAGGCGACTCAGACGCTATTGGAACGTATTTTATTGGAAGAACATGCGGCAGATACTTATTTGCAAGCTATGAAAAATACAGTACCTGCTTTAATTGAAAAAGATCCTTTGTTGGCATCGCGTATTTTTGATGTACCTTCTGAAAGCTATTTGGGCAGCCGCATAGATCAAAATTATCAACCTGAAAAAATTCAGCAACAACGCAATGCATTGTTAGATACATTAGCGCGGGAACTTGGTGCATTCTGTAAAGAAACCTTTTTAAGTCTTGACCCAGACATGCAGCAAGATTTCTCTCAGGCGATGGGTGTTCGTGCGTTAAAAAATATCATGTTGGCATTAATTGCGCGTCAGGGCGATGCCGAAGCGTTTGAGCTGGCACAGCAGCAATATCAAACAACTCGAAATATGTCTGAGCGTTTAGGGGCATTGCGTGTCTTGGTATGGAATGATGCACCGCAAGCCAAAGCTGCTTTGGAAGATTTTTATACACGTTTTAAAGATGAAGCTTTAGCACTTGATCAATGGTTTATGGTGCAAGCTTCACATCCAAAAGCGACAGCTGAAAGCATTCAAGCTTTAACTGCGCATCCTGATTATGATTTGGGTACACCTAACCGTATTCGTTCAGTCAGTGGTGGTTTAAATAGCAACCCTGTGAATACATGGAGTTTCGGTGTTCAGCATTTTATTGACTTAGCCAAGTATTTAGACGAGAAAAACCCAATTGTCGGTGCACGTTTATTACAAGTGTTGTCACGTTGGTACACTTTGGCAGAGCCACAGCGTAGTCAAGTACGAGCTGCATTGGTTGGGTTGCAGTCAGTGGTAAAATCCAAGAATGTGGTTGAGACCTTAAATTCGATGTTGGATGTTTAATTGATATTGTATTTGTTTAGCTTGGATTGATGTAAAAGCATCAGTCTATAAAAGCACAATTCATTTAAGTTGTATAAGAAAAGCCTGCAAGAGCGCAATGCTGTTCACTTAAGAGGAGCAGCATTTCGATCTACTGGATAACGGGTTTTTGACATCTTAACCGTTTGGGGTGTTGTAGGCCTCGAACACCTTTCCAGAAACAGGCTACTTATCTCTGATCTCAGCTCCGATAGCCGCCTGCCAGTTCTTGATAATGGGTTGGCATTCGCCATCACAATCAGCTGAACGGCTATGTACTGGCATACAGGCTTGAAACGGATATTCGAAGCTGAACGTCCAAAGGCCACCGCTGCAAATGCCGCTTCTCGCCGGATAATATTGTAGGTCAGTAACAGACCCCCACAACTCTTGATAATCCAGCTCTACTGTCATGCTGTGAAGCGTGATGGCATTATGCTGCATCGAGCTTTTAATATCCCGAAAACCTAATTCGATTTCCCAGCGTTCTTGATAGAGTCTAGCCAAATATTTAGTCTTCTTGCCACTTCATGGACAGGCTCATCACGAAAAATCGCCATTCCGAGAACCAGTCAGAGGATCTGATCTGCGGGCAAGCGTCGCCTGCGGATAGTAGCCGAACTGCTCAATTGAAGTGCAGATTCAACCCACTCAAGGGGGGGATGTTGTGAGTAAATGTATTCAGATCCGAGAAGTTAAACAGACCGTTGAGGTCGAGAAGATCCTGCTGAAACACCATAAAAAATCCGATGCCAAACCTGACATCGAATCCTCTAACAAACTCCGCCACGCTTCAAATGCTTAAGTGAACAGCATTGCTGCAAGAGCGGGCTTTTCTTATTTTGAATGCTCAAACAATGAAAAAGAATCACTGTTTAGTTGCGCACTACGTTTAAGAAATATAAATGTCGTTCATATTGTTCCAGAATATCTTGAAGTAAGTCTTCTTGCGTCCACTCCATCACATTGTAGTTTTTACCACCTTCACGTAAGAACACTTCAGCAATATAGAATTGTTGATTTTCTTCATGTTGATCCTGCAGCATGAAACTTGGTGCACGAGTGGTATTGGCAACCACCTGATAAATAAAATTAATTTCATCGTGATGATTGACCTTGAGTAATAAGCCATGATCGACCTCTATAATAGATACATCTAGCTGACGGCGCTGAAATTCCCGTTGTAAATTTTGAAATGCTTGGCGCACATTGTGTTTAATATATGCTTTAACCTCAGACTCGCTATGCGGATAATGCATAATTAAACTTAAACGCTGTTGCCAGCTTCTTGGATTATGTATGGCGCGAGGCGTAATTCGAGCACTTTGTAATGCTTGAACTTTGGTCACATCTAAACATAAAGCTTTAATAAGCCCAAAGCACAACAACAGCATAATAAACGTGAATGGTAGGGCACTCATAATGACCGCAGATTGTAATGCTTCCAAACCGCCAGCGATCAATAAAATAATAGAAAGTACAGCAATGGTTGCAGTCCAAAATAGACGTTGCCATGCAGGTGAATATTCTGTTTTTGCTGTTAAATAATCAGTGATTAAAGACCCAGAATCAGCAGAAGTCACAAAGAATAGAAAAACTAAAATTGTAGCAAGTAGGCTTGAAATACCTGAAAGTGGCAAGTGCTTTAAAAACTCGAATAAAGCCACAGAGGAGTCTTTTTCTACCGCAGCCACCAAACTGTCTTGGTTTTCGAATAGAATGCTGAATAGCGCAGCATTTCCCATAAACCCCATCCAAACCAATGTGAACCCAGTTGGAATAAGCAATACGCCAACAATAAACTCACGGATGGTACGTCCGCGAGAAACACGGGCAATAAACATTCCTACAAAAGGCGACCAAGAAATCCACCACGCCCAATACATGATGGTCCAACCGCCAATCCAACCTGTTGGTTGATAAGCATAAAGATTGAAGGTCATTGCAAATAAATTAGAAACATATTGGCCAATATTTTGGATGGTGGTTTGCAAAACATAGATGCTAGAACTAGCGAAAAATACAAATGTGAGTAGGATTACCGCCAAAATAATATTCAGTTCTGATAGCCGTTTAATGCCTTTATCCAGTCCAAGAAAAACTGAAAATGATGCAAGTGCACTGACTAAAACAATTAAAATAATTTGGGTTTGAATGCTATTTTCTAGACCAAATAAATAGTTGAGTCCTGAGCTAATTTGAGTAACACCAAAGCCTAAAGTGGTTGCAATACCAAAGATTGTTCCTATGGTTGCAAAAGTATCAATCCCATCGCCAATTGGGCCATAAATTCGCTTACCAATAATTGGATATAAACCTGAGCGTACTTTTAAAGGCAAGTGATGTCTAAAAGAAAAATAAGCAAGACTTAAACCAACTAAAGCGTAAATAGCCCATGCATGTAAACCCCAGTGGAAAAAGGTGATGCGCATAGATTGCTGTGCAGATTGAATTGTTTCAGGAGTACCAGTGGGAGGACTGACATAGTGCATGACAGGCTCAGCCACACCAAAAAACATTAACCCAATCCCCATACCTGCAGTAAACAACATAGCAAACCATGAGCTATTTTTGTATTCGGGTTCACTATGGTCTGGGCCTAATTTAATACGGCCCATTTTAGATAAGGCAATACAGGTGAGCGCAATTAGAAAAATGGCAACCGCAATTACATAGAACCAGCTAAAAGAGGCAGTAATCCATTGGTTTAATTGTTTGGTAAGTAAGTTGAACGCATCTGGAATAAATATAACGAGAGCTAAAAAAACTGCAATAATAATCACGGTACTAAAAAATACATTTGGATTGACGTTATCAAACCAAGATGTTTTTTTGGAAGGCATAATTCCCCCGTATTTTGTAGTTGTTTAAATTAAAAGAAAAAATGAAACATTTCATGCAGAGTGACAAAAGGTCGGAAATTCATCCGAAGCTGATTGTTCTTGATGCTGATTTATCGGAAGAACAACTATTTTAGAATTGTATCATTGAATTTATCATTGAGTAAAATCTATCATTCGTGGGATTAATCAGAAGTCATAAAAGCACAAATTAAAACAAAAACAGCGGTTTCACACTTATCCCAATCATACAAAAAGCAAAGCTATATTATAGCCTTAAATGCATGTAATTTAAGTGAGTAATCAGTTTTATAAGAGACGCAATTTGCATGAAAAAGGGGTTTATGCGTGTTGTACATTTACTCACCTCATCTGACTTGGGAAAAACAAACTTGTATGTTAGTTTGAATGAAAAGGACTGTTTTTATGCAATGAATTGATGCAGATCAGTATTTAAATTAATGACACAATATGAGGCATAAAATGGCTAAACATTATGACTATTTAGTTATTGGGGCGGGTAGTGGCGGTATTGCTTCAGTGAATCGTGCGGCACAATATGGAAAAAAATGCGCTTTAATTGAATCAGCAGATTTAGGTGGTACTTGTGTAAACGTAGGCTGTGTGCCTAAAAAAGTCATGTGGTATTCGGCCCAAATTGCTGATGCCATTCAAAAATATGCCCCAGATTACGGTTTTAATACTGAATTAAAATCGCATGATTGGAATACGCTAATTCAAAATCGTCAAGCTTATATTCAGCGCATCCACGCATCGTACCAATCAGGTTTAGTTAAAAACAATGTTGATGTAATCCCAGGCTTTGCTCGTTTTGTAGATGAAAAAACAGTTGAAGTAAATCAGCAGCAATACACTGCAGACCACATTTTAATTGCCACAGGCACTGAGCCAACACGTCCAGATATAGAAGGGGCGGAGCTAGGAATTGATTCAAACGGTTTCTTTGAATTGCAACAATTGCCAAAACGCACAGCAATTATTGGCTCTGGTTATATTGCCGTAGAGTTGGCAGGTGTTTTAAATGCCTTGGGTTCAGAAGTCGGTTTGTTTATTCGTAAGCAATTGCCGCTGCGTAGTTTAGATCAATTTTTAGGTGAAACACTACTTCAATGTATGCGTGATGAACATATCCAAGTGCATACGCAAGCCATTCCAAAGAAAGTCATACGCCAAGCGGATCAGTCTTTGTTATTACATCTTGAAGATGGCTCACAGCACGAGGTTGATTGCTTGATTTGGGCGGTGGGACGTAAACCAAATACACAAGCATTGAACTTGACTGCTGCGAATGTGCAGACTGATGAAAAAGGATATATCGCTGTAGATCAATTTCAAAATACCAGCCAAGCGGGTATTTATGCGGTGGGCGATATTATTGGAAAAATTGAGCTGACTCCAGTTGCTGTTGCAGCAGGACGTAAGTTGTCTGAACGCTTATTCAACCACAAACCTAATGAATATTTAGATTATCAAAATGTTGCCACGGTGGTCTTTAGTCATCCGCCTATCGGTACGGTGGGTTTAAGCGAAGCGCAAGCCATTGAACAGTTTGGACAAGATCAGATCAAAGTTTATCAATCTTCTTTTACCTCAATGTACACAGCTATAACTCAGCATCGTCAAGTTTCTCAAATGAAGTTAGTCTGTGTTGGTGATGAACAGAAAGTCGTGGGTGTGCATGGTATTGGCTATGGCATGGATGAAATTTTGCAAGGTTTTGCAGTCGCGGTCAAAATGGGCGCGACCAAGCAAGATTTTGACAATACTGTCGCAATTCATCCAACTGCTGCAGAAGAATTTGTGACTATGCGCTAATGGAGTAGCGTAGTCGCACACAAAGAGTATGGGTTAAAAAAATCCATACTCTTTTTTATTTTTGAAATTTGTAGATAAAAAATCAGAAGATAAACGTCAGAAAGATAAAGTTTGTTATCGTTATTTAGTTAGCCTAATAAGAAACCCACCGAAGTGGGCTTGTGCGATTAAACACTATCAATTGTGTTTGGGATAAGTTATCTCACGAAAATAATTAAGGTTTGATTAACAATCTTTAGTTTTGTTAAGTATTTCTTTAGAAATTGTTAGCTGTTACTGCAAAGATTTTAAATCTATGTTATAATGTAGTTTGTACAATAAAAATATTTCTATTCTCTCGTAGTTATTCATCATCATGCTGTGCTGCATTTATTTCCTGTGTACTGCAAATGAAGTGTGGTGGATGTTGTTGTATTAAAAATATTATGCTCAAATTTTAATTTGGGCTTGATTTGTAAGTTATAAATGAATTGGTGTAAATATTGAAAAAAATGCAAACAATGCTTGCGAAAGCAGTGAATGGTCGTGAAATTATGGTGTCTTTGGTGGCATCAAAGAAAAAGCAAAATACCCGTGATGGTTTTAAATGGGTCGAAGTCGGAAAGCATGTATTATTGGAATGTGGTCAGGAAATTGAACTGAATTTAGATGGTCGCAGTTTTTATACCGATACGCATGAGATGTACCGTTTACCGCATCGGGTCAATTCAGTTTTAGTCTGAAATGAATATTCAACCTAGCTAAACTGGATTGCGTAAAATATGCAATTGAGAAAAGTTTTAAAAGTTTTTATCTAGAAAAATCCCGTTCATTGGTGAACGGGATTTTTTTAATTTGTGTTTTAATGGGGCAAAGCACAGTTGGTATTAAATTAGACCTTAACAATCAAAACAGGAACAGGAGACTGAGTCAGTACGTTTTGGGCAACGCTACCGAGCATCATCTTTTTCACTCCAGTACGGCCATGCGAACCCATAATAATCAAGTCTGCACCAATTTCATTGGCAATTTGTACAATCCCTTCTGAAGCTGCAACACCACGAATAATTTTGGTATCTACCGAAATACCTTCACGGCTAAAAGATTGTTGAATTTCAGCCAAACGATTTTGTGCATTTTGTTCAGCCTGCATGAAGTAATCGGTAATTGCAGGGGCAACTTTGTAGAAGTCCACGCCCACAAAAGGATCAACTGCAATTACACTCATAATAGTGACAGGGCAATTTAGATCTTTTGCCAATGAAAGTGCTTGTTCTGCTGCAGCATAAGACATAGGCGACTCATCTACTGGAACAAGTAAGTGTTTATAAGTTGTCATGGCAAATCCTGATTTAAAATTTATGATGAAAATATGGCGTAAATTTGTGATTAAGCTTTAACTACAAGCACAGGTAATTCTGTATGGCGTAATACGTCTGTGGCAAAGCTACCCAATAATAATTTTTGGAAACCTTTACGACCATGTGAACCTATCACAATCACATCGGCATTTAAATCTTTCGCGGTTTTGATTACACCTTCCGCAGATACTAAGCCCTCAACCACACGAGTTTCTGCATTTACACCCAACGCTTTCGCAATTTCATCTGCCTCTTTTAATGCCTTTTTTGCGTTTGCTGTGGCTTGTACAAAGTATTCTTTCATAATGGCAGATGAATAATTATAGTAAAAGTCTGAATCGGTAAATGGGTCTTCCGCAACAAGGCTAATTAAGGTGAGTTTGCTGTTAAATGCTTTGGCAATTTCAGCTGCATGTTTGACCGCTGAAAAAGAAATTTGTGAACCATCTACAGGGACTAAAATATTTTGGTACGACATACGGGTAACTCCAGAAATTATGATTATTCGCTTACACTTTATTGATAGCATATAGTCTATATAGGTTCAATTAAAAATCTGAAAAAATATTGATAATTCATTTAATTACCCGCCAAATTTGCTGAAAGAAAAGATAAGCTGAAAATGATAAAATTGCATAACTTAACAGCAAAGCTATACGATAAAATAAGCTGGTAAATTTGCAAAAATAAACAGACCTCATATTTTAAATTTCGTGGGGTTGAATTAGGTGTATGAATCTTGAGGGAAATGTGGTTTGAAATTATTTTGGATGTTGCTATGTTTTATGTTGTTAAGTGCTTGCCAAACCACGCAGCAGAACAGTCGAATCATTGCTAGTGCATTTAATTTCACCACAGGTTTACAACAAAAAATTATGGATCGCTATGCACCCAAAAACATACAAGTGCAGCATGATATCGTGTATGCCACACAGCCTAATTTGAGTTTTGATTTGTATCAAGACAGTCAATTGCAAGATTTAGCCGCTCGCCCGACCATTGTTTGGATTCATGGTGGTGGCTGGATTGCAGGTTCAAAAGCCCATGCACGTGGTTATTTTAAATTATTGGCTGAGCAGGGTTTTAATGTGATTGCAGTGCAATATCAATTCGCCCCGCATGCAACTTATCCTACTCAGTTGCAACAAATTGATCAGGCTTTAAATTACATCACGCAACATGCAAAAAAGTATCAGCTTAATCCACAACAATTATATTTAGCAGGTGATTCTGCAGGTGCGAATTTAGCCAGCCATTATGCTGCATTATTGAGTAATCCAGCATTTGCACAGCAGTCTAATTTACAGCTGACTATTCAGAACAAACAACTCAAAGGGCTAATTTTACACTGCGGGATATATGATTTAAAAGCGTTTGTTGAAACTGCGCCAGATGAAATGAATATCGTAGAGTGGGGTGTTTATAATTTGGTGCAGGCTTATACGGGAGATCGGAAACAGGACAGTGAATTCCTGAAAAATATTTCACCTATTCACCATTTAACAGCAAATTATCCTGCGGTATTTATTAGTGGTGGTAATAAAGACTTTTTAACAGGAACTCAATCTTTGCCGATGCTGCATGCTTTGCAGCAACAGAAGATTCCTGTGACGACAGCATTTTATCCAGATACTAAAGCATGGTTAATTCATGAATATCAATTTTTTATGCACCAAAAAGAAAGCCAGCAAACTTTTGCTAAAACAGTGGAATTTATCAGAAACACAGCGGCCCAGTAATGCATCGCGCGTAGAATAAATCAATTCTATGCTTCGGGAAAATTGTTTTTAATCGCTCAGTTTTTTAGCTTTTACTTTGTTTAAACTTTAAAACAGCCAAAACCACACAACCAAAAATCAGTCCCCAAAACGCAGAGCCAATATCAAAAAATTGCACCCCAGAAGCACTAAATAAAAAGCTCAATAAAGCGGCTTCACGTTCTGCAACGTGCTGAAAGGCGAGGGAGAGGTTGTGTCCAATCGTACCAAGTAGCGCGATTCCAGCCAAAGCTGTAATAAAAACAGCAGGGAATGACATCAGTAAACTGGTCAGCGTTGCTGCAAATATCCCCATCAAGATATAAAACAAACCGCAGCTAATTCCCGCAATATAGCGTTTACTTGCATTGGGATGTGATTGATCATCTAAACTAATAGCAGCACTGATGGATGCAATATTGACACTAAAACATCCAAATGGCGCGAAAATCGCTTGTGCTGTGCCTGTCCAACCAATTAAGTGACGTACATTCGGGTTAAAGCCATAGCTTTTGATCATGGCAAGACCAGGCAAATATTGCGATGCCATATTAATCACAAACAAAGGCAGTGCTAAACCCAAAATGGCAGACCAACTTAATTCAGGTTGCATCCAAACTGGTTGCGCAATACTCCATTGCACACTCGGCATTTGAAATTGCAAGAAGACTGGGCATAGCGCGACCCCAATCAATACAGTTAAAACAATGCTATAACGTGGGCTAAATCGTTTTGCCAAGACATAGGCTGCCAATAAGGACAAAATAAACGCCCATTCTTCTTGCAGGCTGGTAAATAGGGCAATTCCAAATTTAAGCAGCACACCTGCCAGCATGGCGCTGGTTAAACTTTGTGGAATATAAGTCAGTACCTTTTCAAAAATACCTAAAAAGCCTAGCACTGCTGTGAGTACGCCACAAAATAAAAAAGCGCCAATTGCTTCGTGTAAGCTATAACCGCTGCCCGTGGCGATAATCAGTGCCAAGCCAGCGGTAGACCATGAGGTCGCCACAGGATATTTAAATTTCCAAGATAAAATCAGCCCGCTTAGACCAATACCGAAACCTAATGCCCAAAACCAAGAGCTGATTTGCTCAGCACTTGCACCTAAAATTTGTGCAGCTTGAATCACTAAAACTGCAGAAACACTAATACCGACCAAGAAGGTAATAAAGCCTGCAAATACTGCAGGTACAGAGAAGTCATTTAAAATTTTTTGCATGCTTACTTAGACATACTTTCTATAATTGATGAGCAGATCATACACATTTGATCAATTAGTCAAAAGTGTTTTTTATACTTCTTTATAGCGTTGAGCTTGCCAGTCTAAAGCTAAAAACGCAGAACAAAATACCAATACTTGCAACGCAAATGGCTGCAATTTTATAGCGCCGATTGAAATAACTGGCTAATTTGACTCCTGAAAAAATCAAGATAGACAAATAACCCATGCTAATGATTTGTAGGACTATTGCTAAAATAGCAAAGCTCAGTATCGGGTAGGCATAATCAGGATTGACGAATTGAAGAAAAAAAGACAAATAAAACAAAATCGCTTTTGGGTTAATAACGCTAATCATTAAAGCGGTTTGGTATGGATGAACTCGTTCAGTTGTATTGCTTGTTGCTATTGTATTACCGTGTGAAGTTCTAGCTTGTGGAAACCATGTTTTATAGGCTGCAATCAGTAGTTTAATACCTAAATAGCCTAAGTAGAGCGCACCAACCACTTTTAATAAGGTGAATAGCCAAGGAAAAGCATGCAGCAATGAGGCCGCCCCTAAAATGGTGCATACAATTAAAATTAGATCACCCGTAAATACACCGAAAGCAGCTGCATAACCTGTGCGTATTCCAAAGCGTGAAGCCACTGACATGACATAGAGTGAGTTTGGACCAGGCAAGAGCACAATTAAGGTTGTACCAATAATAAATGTGCCGAGGTCACTAATACCAAACACGCAAACTCACCCCAATAAAAACCGATGTAGCAGTATAACAACATCGGTTTTGTGGCTTAGTAAAAATTTTGGACTTTTACAAAGCTAGGCAAATGTTTAGACTTTTATCTGCGCATCTAAGCCGAAAGACTGGCGTAATAGGATAGCAAGTTGCTCACGTGCTTTAATAAAGCCGTCGATACCACCTTGCAACAATTGGAACGCCATCAAATCTGCTTCTAGTTGCGCTTTGAATTGTTCCTTTTCAATTACTGCCAATGGTTCAGCCTGAACTAGAATGCCATTGGTTGATAACGCTGCAGTAACTTCTCGTTCATCAGCTTCAAGTTCTGCCAATAAATTTGGTGCAACGGTCAGCAAATCACAACCAGCTAAAGCCAAAACCTGATCAATACTGCGGAAACTTGCGCCCATAATTTCAGTCTGTACTTGGTACTGTTTATAGAATTGATAAATCTTCTTCACCGAAAGTACACCCGGATCTTTCTCAATTGGGTAGTACATGACATTTTCAGCTTTTTTGAACCAATCTAAAATACGACCCACAAATGGCGAAATCAACGTCACTTTGGCATCTGCACAAGCATGTGCCTGATGCAAACCAAACAACAAGGTTAAATTGGTGTGAATGCCTTCAGCTTCCAACACTTTAGCCGCTTGAATGCCCTCCCATGTCGATGCAATCTTAATCAAAATGCGGTCTGAATGAACACCATAAGCTTGGTACAGCGCTAAAAGTTCTTTGGCTTTGGCAATGGTTGCATCAGTGTCATAAGACAAAGAAGCATCGACTTCAGTTGAAACGCGTCCTTTGATGAGCTTTAAAATTTCTACACCAAATTTGACCGTTAAAATATCAATGCTGCGCTCAACCAATAGATCATTTGTATAACCTTCAGCTTTAGCTTGCTCAAATGCAGCTTCAATCAAGGCTTTATTTTCAGGTTGATTTGCAGCCGCGGTAATGAGTGATGGGTTGGTGGTCGCATCCAAAGGACGAAACTTTTCAATCGCAGCCAAGTCACTACTGTCTGCAACAATGGTGGTTAAGTTTTTTAATTGATTTAAGGCTGTCTGTGACATTCGAGATCTAGTTCTTAGGTTATTGCTTATACATTCAGTTATATCACAAACAGCTTTTAACCCAAGTACCAAGTAAGCGGGTTTGCAGATTATTTATTAGTTTTTCTCAGATTTCGCACGTGATTAATCAAAAAATGAGCAGCGGCGCCCAATTGATGTTCTCGGCTCCAGACCAAGTCGACAAAATATTCAAATTTAGGAGTGAAATCTAGTAACTGTAAAATTTTTAATTCGTGTTGTAACTCAGGATGCTCATTCAGCATTTCTAAGGGCAAGACACCCCAGCCTAAACCTTGCTTAATCATACTGCAGGCAGAATGATGATTATCGGTACGCCAATAGTGCTTGGAAAATAATAACTCAGGTTTAATCTGCCGATCACGGCTCGCCACTACAATTTGCCGATTCTGTAAAATCTGTTCAAAACTGACTTGATCAGATTCAGCCAGCGGTGAATGTCGGGCAGCGACAGGCACTAAAACTTCACGTTTTAATTCCACAAATTGTTCACTGCTTTGTAATTGCTCGCGTTCAAACATAAAGGCTAAGTCTGCTGCTTGAGTCATGATTAAATGCAAAGCATCTTCTTGTGGCGCAGAGAAAATATTAATCTGCAATTCAGGAAATTGCTGCTCTAGCAGCACAATATAATCTGTCCAGCGAGTGTGAAGTAATTCAGATACCACCACTATATTTAAGTGTGATTCTAGGCCAGAACTGAGCGCAAAAGCATGTTGTTTCCATTGATTCATTTCTACGAGTAGTTGTTTACTTTTTTCGTACAAACTCTGCGCTTGTGGGGTAGGCAGAGGTTCACGCCCAACCCGTGCAAACAGTTTCAGGTCTACATCAATTTCTAAATTGGCAATTGACATACTAATTGCCGAAGGTACTTTACCCAATTGACGTGCAGCTGCAGAAAAAGAACCCGTTTCCATCACAGTGATAAAAATAATCAGCTGATCTTGATTGATATTCATAACAGAGATTTGCTTTTATATTTCAATATTATTGATAGATTCTAACTCGAACAGTCAATTAAATGAAAATAGAATAAGCGGTTAAGAATAAGTATTTGAGTAAGCAGATGTTGATTTCCAAAAGAAGATGGGTACATGCTCTGAGTTATGAAGTGATTTTATTGGTCATCATTGCTTTGGTATTAAGTTATATGTTTGAAATGCCAATGCAAGTGACAGGTGGTCTAGGAATTGCAATGGCAGTGACATCGGTGCTGTGGAATATGTTGTTTAATCATTATTTTGAAAAGTTTGAAGCAAAGCACCAATTACACAGAACTTTTAAAATACGTATTTTACATGCAATTGGTTTTGAAGGTGGCTTAATGCTCGCTACTATTCCAATGGTGGCATATGCCTTAGAAAAATCAATAATGCAGGCAATTTTGATTGATTTGCTGATGACGCTCAGCATTTTGCTCTATACATTTATTTTTCAATATTGTTATGACCATGTTGAAGCAAAACTGGGCTATGCCACACAACATTCAGGTAAATAAAACGATAGAAATGAATTAAATGTTTATTGCTATAAAGTAAGAGGTATAAAAAAGCCACTTAAATAAATTAAGTGGCTTTTATTTCTATCTAAAATAGTTAGGTAGAATTATTTTTCAATAATGGCTGTTACACCTTGACCGCCTGCCGCACAGATTGATACCAATACGCGACCTGAACCTTTTTGATTCAGAAGTTTTGCCGCAGTGGCAACAATACGTCCGCCTGTTGCTGCAAATGGGTGACCTGCCGCTAAAGATGAACCTTTAACGTTTAATTTGCTACGATCAATTGATCCTAAAGGTGCATCTAAACCTAAACGCTCTTTACAGAAGTTCGGATCTTCCCATGCTTTTAAGGTCGACAATACTTGAGATGCAAACGCTTCGTGAATTTCGTAATAATCGAAGTCTTGTAAGGTTAAACCTGCACGTTCAAGCATACGTGGAACAGCGTAAGCAGGTGCCATCAACAAACCTTCTTTTTTACCTACAAAATCAACTGCTGCAGTTTCTTGGAAAGTCAAATATGCCAAAACTTCGTGACCATTGGCTTTTGCCCATTCTTCAGAGGCAAGTAATACACAAGATGCACCATCGGTCAGTGGGGTAGAGTTACCCGCCGTCATAGTGCGCGCATCGCCCTTACCAAAAGCAGGTTTTAACTTCGCTAGTTTTTCTACAGTTGAATCTGCACGTAAGTTATTGTCGCGTTCTAAACCTAAGAATGGTGTGATGAGATCATCAAAGAAACCTTCGTCATAGGCAGCCGCCATTTTTTGGTGCGATGAAGCTGCTAACTCATCCTGCGCTTCACGAGAGATACCCCATTCCAGCGTAGTAATAGCTTGGTGGTCGCCCATTGATAAACCTGTGCGTGGCTCACCATTACGTGGCGCATCCATTAAATCTTTAATATTGATTTTGGTTAATGCTTTTAAGCGGTCTTTACCTGTTTTTGCAATGTTCAATTCAAGCAATGCTTTACGCAAACCATCACCAAATGCGATTGGCGCGTCAGAAGTTGTATCTACACCACCAGCAACACCTACTTCAATTTGACCCAGTGTGATTTTATTGGCAACTAAAAAAGCAGCTTGTAAGCCAGTACCACATGCTTGTTGTAAATCGTAAGCAGGTGTTTCAGGCGCAAGCGCAGTATTAAGTACGCACTCACGGGTCATGTTAAAGTCACGGCTGTGTTTGAGCACTGCACCTGCCACTACTTCACCCAAACGCTGACCTTGTAAGTTGAAGCGTTCAACAAGACCATTTAATGCTGCTGTAAACATATCTGTATTAGATGCAGTAAAGTAAGCGCCATTAGAACGTGCGAATGGAATACGGTTACCACCGATAATAGCTACGCGGCGAACAGTGTTTTGGCTCATAATTTTATCCTGTTGAAAAGAGGTATTGGTATTAGATGGTGCTTTTGTTTGCGTTGAAGCAGTTGTTTTAGCACGGCTAGTCGTGCGGGTACGTGTCGTTTTTGTCGTACTCGTGTTGGAACGGGTTGCAGTGTTAGTTCTTTTGCTTGTACGTTTAGTACCAGTTGATGTATTTGACACAGAATCCGTTGCAGAATTTTCCACTGCTGGATTTTCTTGAGTTGTTTTGCTCATAAGGCTTTTCCAAGCATGTTAAAGGTCTACTTGATGTGTACATTAGCACAATAGTATGACAGCTGAATTGACTACAATGACATTGCAGAATGCATTCAGGTCAAGACATCTGATAATTAACTCAAGTATGATTTAGCACAAACGGGTAACGCTATTGAAATGTGGGCATTTGGCATCATATTGATGTTAAAAGATATCGTGTAATCCATCAAAAAATGAATTTATGAGAGATAATAATCATGACTGATCAATACCAAACATTTGCAAAATCTCCTATTGGTAAATTTGTCATTAAAAATTTGGGTTTACCTTCCCCAACTTTTTTAGATCGTTTTGAGTCTGCAACGCCTGTGGTAAAAGGTGCAGTACTTTTAGGTGCAGCGCCTGCAAGTGATTTATCTGCTGCAATTGCACAGGTTTTAGCCAATGTACATGCCAACAGTTATGCAGGCAACAATGCAGAATTGCAACAAGCAGCGGCAAAAGTAGGTTTAAATTTAGGAGCATTCAATTCGGGAGATAAACAATCTAAATTTAAAGTGGTGGTGTTTGATGCTTCAGGTATTGAAAACTCAGAACAATTAAAAGCGCTTTATGAGTTCTTTAACCCAATCGCACGCCAAATTCAGGCTTCAGGTCGCGTGGTGGTGGTGGGTACTACACCAGAAACTGCGGGCAGTGTGAAAAAAGCCATTGCACAACGCGCTTTGGAAGGTTTTGTAAAATCGGTAGGCAAAGAGTTTAAAAAAGGCATTGCGGCTAATTTAATTTATGTCGATCAAGGTGCTGCAGCAAACTTAGAATCTACGTTACGTTTTGCCATTTCACCACGTTCTGCTTATGTGTCAGGTCAGGTGATTCGTGTGTCGAATGCTGCAACTGTAGATGTAGATTGGGCAAAACCATTGGCAGGAAAAACTGCAGTGGTGACAGGTGCAAGCCGCGGTATTGGTGAAGCGATTGCTCATGTATTGGCACGTGATGGTGCACATGTGATTTGCCTAGACGTTCCGCAACAACAAGCAGATTTAGACCGTGTTGCCGCTGAAATTGGTGGTTCAACCTTAGCAATTGACATTACAGCTGCAGATGCAGGCGAGCAAATTAAAACTGCTGCCGCTGCTCAAGGCGGTTTAGACATTATTGTGCATAACGCAGGTATTACCCGTGACAAAACTTTGGCAAATATGAAACCAGAGCTTTGGGATTTAGTCATTAACATCAACTTGTCTGCAATTGAGCGTGTCAACGATTACTTATTGGCAAATGATGGTTTAAATGCCAACGGTCGTATTGTTTGCGTATCTTCAATTTCAGGTATTGCAGGCAACTTGGGGCAAACCAACTATGCAACATCTAAAGCTGGCGTGATTGGTGTCGTGAAATTCACCGCGCCTGTTTTAAACAACGGGATCACCATTAATGCGGTTGCACCAGGCTTTATTGAAACGCAAATGACCGCGGCAATTCCTTTTGCTATTCGTGAAGCTGGCCGTCGTATGAACTCTATGAGTCAAGGCGGTTTACCTGTAGATGTTGCGGAAACCATTGCTTACTTCGCTTCATCGGCATCGACAGGTATTAACGGCAACGTGGTGCGTGTTTGTGGTCAAAGCTTGTTAGGGGCTTAACACTAAAGCCCTCTCCTTATGAGAGAGGATTTAGGAGAGGGGGTTAAGGGGTATATTATTAACCCTCTCTCTAGCTCTCTCCCAGAGGGAGAGAGGACTCCCTTCAATAAATTAGAAAAAATTCTCAAAGGTTCAGTATGAATACTCGCCATTTTAGTCAACTTCCAAAACCCTATTTAGCCTATCCAAAAGTGATTCAGGGCTTAATTTTTAAAAAGCCAAAAGGTGAAAAAGTTCTGCCGCAAGTTGAATATGTGGTGGATTCATTCAAGGTCGATCAAAAGCACTTAAAAGCCTATAATGCAGTGACAGGTTTTAAAAATAACGGCTATATTCCTGCAATTTATTTGGCTGTATTGTCACAAAGTCTGCAAATGCACATGATGACCCAAGAAGCATTTCCATTTGCAATTTTGGGCTTGGTGCATATTCGCAACCAAGTCAAACAAAGCCGTAAAGTTGGATTGAATGAACAACTGACCTTGTCGTGTAAATTTGGTGAATTGCAACCACATGATAAAGGCGTACAGTTTGATTTTATTACCACCGTTAAAGTAGGCAATGAGGTGGTGATGGAAGGTTTGACCACGTATTTAGCACGTCAAAAAACCACCACTAAAGCTGCTGCAAAGCCTGCAGAAAGCAAAGCGCTAAACTATGCCGTTCAAGCTGAATGGGATATTTCTGAAAATACAGGTCGCCGTTATGCTTTAACCTCTGGTGATTTTAACTTAATTCATATTCACGCAATTACAGCAAAAGCATTTGGCTTTAAACAAGCGATTGCGCACGGCATGTGGAGTAAAGCCAAAGCTTTATCTAGTTTGACTTTGCCAGAGGCTTATGAAGCGGATGTTTGGTTTAAGTTACCTATGTATTTGCCTTCTAAAGTTGAGTTTTTAACTGCAACGGACGCTAAAAATACAGACTTTTTAATCCGAAACAGTAAAAACCAAAAACCGCATGTGGCAGGTGTTGTCATAGCACTTTAATTTAGTGATCCAAAGCCTAGATCCTTTAGATTTAGGCTTTTTATTTGCGCTCAATCTTTATGTAAGCGTCCGCTGAATCCCATACCAATTTTTAATTCAATTTAGGTTTCCAGCAGTGTGGCAGTAACTCTTCAATCTGGGTCACTTTATGTGTCGGTAACCTTTTCAGCACATCACTTAAATAGGCATACGGATCCAGCCCATTCAGCTTTGCTGACTGGATTAACGTCATGATGTTTGCCGCTCGCTGACCACTGCGCAGCGAACCTGCAAACAGCCAGTTCTTGCGCCCCAACGCCCAGGGACGCATCTGATTCTCGACCCAA
>DBIN01000028.1:114848-194400 GCA_002296655.1 Acinetobacter sp. UBA801 | reverse complement strand
TAAATAATAGTGCGTAAGTCCTAATATATTAATTTTTTAAATATATTTAAGTTTATAAAAATCAAAACCTTAAAACATTGTAGCGCGTAATTGAAGGTGGTCTTGCCGATTCGATCACTAGCCTTGTGTGAAAATAAACAGTAAAATTCCACCATTCTTTAGTCACATTTTTGATCTCCCATGAGCAATTTGTCTACTTTTTTGTGGTCGCATATTCGTACAGTTTCTCATTTCCCAAAACCTGGCGTGGACTTTTATGATTTAACGCCTTTGTTTATGAATAATTTGGATTCATTAACAGATGCTTTAATTGCCAGCATTCCTGCAGAAAAATTAGCTGAAGTTGAAAGCTTTATTGCTGTAGAAGCACGTGGTTTTGTATTGGCGAGCCTTTTGGCGCAGCGTACAGGCAAAGGTTTGGTACTTGTGCGTAAAGCAGGTAAATTACCACCACCAGTTGTGGGTGTAGGTTATAGCTTAGAATACGGTTTAGACCGCTTAGAAATGGCTGCCGATGTGCAAGCGCAAAAAGTCATTATTGTAGATGATGTATTGGCGACTGGCGGCACTTTAAAAGCAGTCAAACAATTGGCTGAAAAATGTGATCACCAAGTTTTGGGTGCTAGCATTTTCCTAGACTTGCCAGATTTACACAAAAATTTAGGTTTAGATATTTGGTCGGTATTGGATAATAAGTCTAAACCAGAACAAGCAGTGGCTTAATCCTTTTAGCTGTTGGAACTGCTGTAAAAAAGCCGGCTCACAATACTTGTGAGCCGGCTTTTTTAATGGCTGATGTTTAATTGATTATTTTACATGGATCGCTTTGGCTTTATTTAGCAAGATAAGCTTGTTCGATTTGTTGAATACAAGAATTAATATTTTCTGGATGTAATAAGCGATGATGCCCAGACTCAAAAGTAGAAGTCTGCATATAGTTTTCTAAAAATGCTTGTGCGGCATGCATATCCAAAATTTCATCGCCCAATTCTAAATAAGCCAATTGTGGAATATCGTGCTGCAAGTCGTCATCTGAAATTGCAGGATAATCACTGCGAAATGTGGGCGCTAAACTTGGATTTGCCACCACGCACGGAATATGATGTGACAAAGACATTTTGAGTGCCCAATAGCCACCTAGACTATGTCCCACCAAAATTTCAGGCTTAATTTTTTGGATGATATTGTGATAAAAATCGGCAACGGTTTGATAATTTAAGTTGCGATAATCGATATTGATACAAAATTTTTGTTTTGCATCTATGGCATGGAATTTAGTCGACTCCCGTGAGGAATCTAATCCATGTAAAAACAAGACTTTTAAAGCACATGTATTCATTGCCAGATTCACATAGTCGATTATTTTCATAGAACAGATTTCATAGTACAGATCGTGATTTTTAACTCGGTTTGGCTGAAACTAAAAATAGCGACCAAAAACGATCTTTTTCATCTATTTTCTGATCAATATTGTAGTGCGCTCGGGCAAAGAAAGAAGTTAGCTTTTGGTCTAAGTCAACAAAAAACTATAAAAGCAAGGGGCAATTAAAAAAATATATAGACCGAGTCAGAGAAGGCATACGAAATCGTGTCTAAATCTGCTATTCTATTGAACTTCTTTTTTAGTAATTATTCGAGGCAGAGATGACGCAACATAACGCTCAATCGACTTCTGAACCCATTATTTCCGAAAACGATTTAATTGCGCAGCGTCATGCCAAGTTAAAGCAAATTCAAGAACAAGCGCAGGCGAAGGGTACTAGTCCTTGGCCAAATACATTCAAGCGTGAGCATTATGCAGAAGACTTACAGGCACAATTTGCAGAAATTTCTAAAGAAGAAATTGAAGCAGGTGAAAAAGTCTATGTGTCTGTAGCGGGTCGTGTGATGCTGAACCGTGGTTCATTCATCGTGATTCAGGACATGACTGGACGTATTCAGTTGTATGTGGCACGTAAAGAACTTAGTGCGGAAACATTAGAGACGATTAAGAGCCTCGACTTGGGCGATATTATTGCAGTCAAAGGCTATATTGGTCGTTCAGGTAAAGGTGATTTATACGTTCATATTGAACATTTGGAATTATTGACCAAATCTTTACGTCCATTACCAGACAAATATCATGGTTTAAGCGATACCGAAGCAAAATACCGTAAGCGTTATTTAGACTTGATCGTGAATGAAGATACACGCAAGACTTTTGAAATTCGTGCCAAAGTGGTTTCGGGTATTCGTGCATTCTTAACCGAACAGCGTTTTATGGAAGTTGAAACGCCAATGATGCATGTGATTCCAGGCGGTGCATCTGCGCGTCCATTTGAAACGCATCATAATGCTTTAGATATGCCGTTATTCTTGCGTATTGCACCTGAATTATATTTAAAGCGTTTAGTGGTTGGTGGTTTTGAACGTGTGTTTGAAATTAACCGTAACTTCCGTAATGAAGGAGTGTCTACACGTCATAACCCTGAATTTACCATGATTGAGTTCTACCAAGCTTATGCCGACTATAAAGATTTAATGGCATTGACTGAGCAAATGCTAGAAAAACTGGCTTTGGATATTTTAGGTACTACTGATGTGCCGTATGGCGATGAAGTGTATAGCTTCAAAGGACCGTTCAAGAAAATTTCTATGTTTGATGCCATTCTTGAGCATAATCCACAATTCACCCCAGAAAATGTCAATGACCGTGATTTCTTGGCTAAATTTGTGCAGGAAGAATTGAAAGAGCAGGTGAAGCCAGGTTTTGGTTTAGGCAAACTACAAACGATTGTGTTTGAAGAAACCGTAGAAACTCAATTGCGTCAGCCGACGTTTATTACAGAATATCCTGCAGAAACGTCGCCTTTGGCACGCCGCAATGACGATAATCCACACATTACTGACCGTTTTGAGTTCTTTATTGGTGGTCGTGAGCTGGCAAACGGCTTCTCGGAGTTAAATGATCCAATTGACCAGGCAGAACGTTTCCAGGCACAGGTGGCTGAGAAAGATGCTGGCGATGATGAAGCAATGCATTACGATGCAGACTTTATTGAAGCCTTGGAATATGGCTTACCGCCAACAGCTGGTGAAGGCATCGGGATTGATCGTTTGGTCATGTTGTTTGCCAACGCTGCGAGTATCCGTGATGTGATTTTATTCCCTCACATGCGTCATAAAAACTAAGTTTTTGTGCATTGTTGACTACATAAAAATAACTTGCAGAAAGCAGGTTATTTTTTATTAAAACTTAAGAATTAAACACTTGCCACTAATTTTTTGATCATAGGTCGATGCTTTGACTCGCAAGCCATCAATCATGCTGCATTTGTAAATTCGGCCAAGCCACTTGTGCACCCCTTGGGTTGGTTTAAATAGCCATGTTTAAGAAATCTAATTTTTCTTGTGCGAATAATTGTGTTTCAATCGACTGATGCAATTCTGTCGTGGTTGTATTTAAGGGAAATCTACCAAATAAAAACCTTAGGATAATTATAAAACGTATTCATTCAATTAAAGGCTTTTTCTTCGGCTTTTAGATGACCCGCGCCAATTTCATAGCTGTGGTCTTGATTGCTATGTTTTACGCCCATTAAAAGAGTTATTGATCACGACGACCTAAGCTAAATTGTAGCCCAATTTGATCTGCACTGCGTTCATGCTGCACAAAAATTTCAGCATTGAAGCATCATCGTTTAAAGGTTCTTGCAGGACGAGTAGTTCAGGACTGTGCTTATACAAAAAACCAGCCAGCTGCGCCTACTCAAGTTTGGATTTGGTCTGTTCAATCTGTGACATGGGAGCATCTTAAAAAAATATTTTTTACTTTAAGTATTTTTTGTTCTGCGCGAAGCGCTAAATTAGATGAATAATCTATTAAGCTATTCACAAAGGAGCAGCTTTTAAGCGTGATTTGTATGTATTAAATTCAGCGAGAAAGACGTTAAACTTTAATGGATGACAGAATAAACTATTGATTAAATAAAACTTATACTACTTATTGGTTTTCTTTTATATGAACTTTTTACATATAAATATAATAAAACAAGCAATAGTCTGCATAACTAAGTCACTATAATGAAATTCAAATTCTATCTGTGTCATTCGTACACAAGTTTAAGTATATCCGGTGTGATCAATGTCAATAAATCAGGAAAGACTTACTCATCTTAAGCAGCTTGAAGCTGAGAGTATTCATATTATTCGTGAAGTTGCAGCCGAATTTGAAAATCCAGTCATGCTGTATTCGATTGGTAAAGATTCAGCGGTAATGTTGCATTTGGCTTTAAAAGCATTCTATCCAGCGAAACTGCCATTTCCACTGCTGCATGTGGATACGGGCTGGAAATTCAAAGACATGATCACTTTCCGTGACAACATGGCAAAACAACACGGTTTTGACTTGATTGTTCATCAGAATAAAGAAGGGGTTGAAGCAGGTATTAACCCGTTCGACCACGGTAGTTCTAAATATACCGACATCATGAAAACCCAAGGTTTAAAACAGGCTTTAGACAAATACGGTTTTGATGCGGCATTTGGTGGCGCGCGCCGTGATGAAGAAAAATCACGTGCCAAAGAGCGTGTTTATTCTTTCCGTGATGCAAAACATCGTTGGGATCCGAAAAATCAGCGTCCTGAGTTGTGGAATTTGTATAACGGCAAGGTCAATAAAGGCGAAAGCATTCGCGTGTTTCCATTGTCTAACTGGACCGAATTGGATATTTGGCAATACATTTACCTCGAAAGTATTCCATTAGTACCGTTGTATTTGGCTGCAGAACGTCCTGTGGTTGAGCGTAGCGGCACTTTAATTATGGTCGATGACGAACGTATGAGATTGCTAGAAGGTGAAGTTCCACAAATGAAATCTGTACGTTTCCGGACTTTAGGGTGTTATCCGCTTACGGGTGCAGTCGAGTCTGAAGCGAATACCTTGCCTGAAATTATTCAGGAAATGCTATTGGCAACCAGTTCAGAGCGTCAGGGTCGTATGATTGACCACGACGAAGCTGGCTCAATGGAAAAGAAAAAGCAAGAAGGTTACTTCTAATCTCTCCCGAAGAATTTCCTTAAACCCTTTTTATAAAGAGGGATTTATAAAAAGCGGAGCAAAGTCTCCCTTTTATAAAGGGAGATTTAGAGAGATTAAAGATTAAAAACCGATTTCTAAAGAATATGTGGAGCTTTGAGCAATGTCTCATCAATCGAATTTAATTAGCCAAGATATTTTGGCGTATTTAAAACAGCACGAAAACAAAGATCTACTGCGCTTTTTAACTTGCGGAAACGTAGATGATGGTAAATCGACATTAATTGGTCGTTTGTTGTATGACTCAAAGTTGATTTATGAAGATCAATTACAAGCCGTGACTCGCGACTCGAAAAAAGTCGGCACTACAGGTGATGCACCTGACTTGGCTTTATTGGTTGATGGTTTGCAAGCTGAGCGTGAGCAGGGTATTACCATTGATGTGGCTTATCGTTATTTCTCTACTGAAAAGCGTAAGTTCATCATCGCGGATACGCCAGGGCATGAGCAATATACACGTAACATGGCCACAGGTGCATCGACCTGTGACTTGGCGATTATTTTGATTGATGCACGTTATGGCGTTCAAACTCAAACCCGTCGTCATACCTTTATTGCGAGTTTGCTTGGGATCAAGAACATCATTGTTGCGATCAACAAGATGGACTTGGTGGAATTCTCTGAAACACGTTTCAATGAAATCCAGGCTGAATATGCGGCATTCGTTGCACAATTGGGTGACCGTAAACCAAGCAATATCATCTTTACGCCTATTTCTGCATTGAATGGCGATAACGTGGTGAACAAGTCGGCAAATACGCCGTGGTACACTGGTGAAACGTTGATGGGTACGCTTGAATCGGTAGAAATTAACCGTAGTTCAGCGAAGCAGGATTTCCGTTTCCCTGTGCAATACGTCAACCGTCCAAACCTCGACTTCCGTGGTTTCTGCGGCACAATTGCTTTGGGCGATATTCATGTGGGCGACCGCATTGTGGCCTTGCCATCTGGAAAAAGTTCGACAGTAAAAGAGATTGTGACTTTTGATGGCAATCTTGAACATGCAATTGCAGGTCAAGCGGTTACCTTAACCTTAAACGATGAAATTGATATTTCACGTGGTAATGTGTTGGTGCGTGAAGATCAGGCGCGTCCCGAAATATCACGTGCAGTAAATGCCACTGTGGTGTGGATGGCTGATCAGCCACTATCTATTGGCAAGTTATATAACTTAAAAATGGGTACGCAAACCGTTCCGGCAAAAGTCACAGCCATTCATTACCGTACCAACGTCAACACATTGGAAAAAGTTCAGGTGGATAAACTTGAGCTAAATGCAATTGCCAATGCCACCATCGAATTTGATGCACCAGTAGTCTTTGACCGTTATCAAGACAGCCGTTTCACCGGTTCGTTTATCTTCATCGATCGTTTGAATAACGTGACGATTGGTGCGGGTATGGTGGAAGAATCAGTTGAATGGTCTGCACATGATGAGCCTGTCACTGCAGAAGCACGTGCAGCACGTTTGGGTCAAAAACCAGCAGCAGTATGTATACCAAGCCAAGCACTTGAACAGGCGCAAGCGCTTGAAAGTTTGCTGATTCAGCAGGGTATTGTAGCGATTGCTAAAGCAGGTTTAGATGCTACACAGGTTGCATTACTCCGCGAAACAGGCATTGTGGTGATTAGTGATGTAAGCAGTGGAGTAGATGCAGAGTTGACTGCGATCAGTGCTGAAGAACTGGCAGAACAAATTATTACCCTCGTTCGTTTATAAAACTAGATTTGTTTGTAAAATAGAATCAACAGACCATAAAAAACCGCTTTCAGTTGAAAGCGGTTTTTTATGCGCGTTCGCTCTATTGGAAAGTTTGTTTTATAGCTAAATTCTAAAAACACTAGCACATGGAAACATCTGTTAAACCTCATTTCCTATGGTTTTAGGTGTGATAATAAATTAAGTATTCAGCTATAAGTCTGCTCTAAAGGGGCGCTATTGAGAAGTTTGAGCATGGGTGTGAAGTGGCCATAACTAATTGTTTGCGGTTGTATTTTAAACCCATTTTTTTCATAAAAATTTAAAGCAGTCTGTGTGCTAAAAATACTCATGTGCGATACATTTTTGCATTGTAAATCGCTTATTGCTTCAAAAAATAAGGCTTGACCAATACCACGTTGTTGTAATTCGGGCGCAACGGCATGTTGTAAAATTTGCCCGCGATCACTGATCATAATAAAGCCGACCACCACATGTTGTAACACATAGACCCAACAATTGTTGTAATGCAGCAGCATTAAAATATTTTCATAGCTTTTATTTTCTAGCCATGCCTGAATTTTGGCTTCATTGCGTTGATGATCTTGAATACAAGAGCGAATACTGGCATGTAATACCGCAACCAAATTGGCGACATCTTGAATTTGTGCAGCTCTAATCATCTAGGCTTATGCTGATAGATAAAAACAAGGCTCTATTGGAAGCGAAAAGCATTTAAAGAAATAGCAGAAAATTGTTATGTTTTGCTGCGTTATACTGTTGCACAAGACCTATTTTTAAGATGATCGGTATCATTGTGTAATTGAAAACTGCACTTTTTAAGCGATGCACGGATGAATCATCCGTTAAAGCCCGAGCGTTGAAGTGTAGAGTGGTGAATAGACGCTAAGTCCTGAAATGGTTATACTTTATTGAAACGCCTGAAATAAGAGCGAAAACCAAGATGGCAAAACTATTGTTATGGATTTTGTTGTTGATTGCTGTTTATGCGGTCTGGAAAGTCTGGTTCAAAATAAAAATAAATCGTACTTTTCAGCAAAGCTGTCAAGATATTGCTAATATTGTCCAAGACCCGATTACCCATAAAGCACCGCGTCCTGTAGAAGAAGTGGTGGAAGAAGTTGCAGAATACGAACAGCAATTATTTGATGATATCGCAGAAATATTTTTGAGCTTAAAAGTATCAAGTCGTGACCCTGAAGATGCCGAAACCATTCAACAAGAAGTGCTGAATAAAATGCCTGCCAAAGCGCATACGCAAATTCGCTATTTAGACTTGGGAGAATGGTCGATTTACTGGTGTTTTTACGAGCAATCACTCGAATATTATGTCGGTAAATATGGTATTTTTATTAGCCATGTAGACCGTTTTGGGCAAGAGCATAAATACAATAATTCAGAGCAATTTTAAGCAGATTAATTTTTATACCTGATTTTCTGTTTATGGTTATACAGGGTTTTCTTGTAAGTTGAATTGCAGCAGCATCTTCTGGTCAGTAACGCGTTTAGTTAAATATTGAGTTTTGCGCTATATTCCAGAAAACAGGTATTATGCCTGTTTCTTTTACATAGGCAGCAACAATGTCAGTTTTAGAAATCATTGCTGTGTTGATTAGTGTTTTAGGTGTGACGCTAACCATCAAACGCCATATTGCTTGTTGGGTGGTGAATTTTATTGCCTGTTTGTTGTATGCCTACTTGTTCTTTGAATATCAATTGTATGGCGAGACGGTATTACAAACACTATTTATGGGCATGGCTGTTTATGGTTTTTTTCAGTGGAAAACAGCACAGCAACAAAAACAACATATCGTCATTCAAAGCTTGCCACTCTCTAAAATGTGGCTGCAAATTGCACTAAGTAGCATACTGGGTTTATTGTTTGGGCTGAGTTTAAAGTGGTGGACGCAAGCTGCACTGCCTTTATTGGATGCTCAACTGGCCGCCATGAGTCTATTAGCAACCTATTGGACCAGTCGTAAATACTTGGCAACATGGGTGTTATGGATTGTGGTTGATCTGGTATATATCGGTATGTTTATTTACAAAGAGTTGCTGTTAACGGCTGTGTTATATGCAGGCTTTGTGGTTCTGGCTTATTTGGGGTGGCGTGAATGGCATAAAATCCGACAACAACATACAGTACATGCTGCGCAGCGATGAGTAATTTAATTGATTTTAAACAGGTGCTGCTTAAACAATTTGATTTATTGGCATTGGATATTTTGGCGTATCCTGAGTGCTATTTACAGTTTGATTCGATTGCAGATTTTTACCAAGTCCAGTGGTTAGATGATTTTCCCAAAGGGACGACATGGTGTGCCACGGGACTTGATGATGGCGCAGAGCATTTTTATGCCAAAATTGAATTTTGTGGGCATTATTTAATTATTTATAGTCACGAAACCTATGCCGCAGAATTTGGCATCATTCACACAGAATAGACAAAATAAAGTCAATGACAGCAGAAGGAAAAAACGCTTTAATAGCCTGAAAATAAAGTTGTATGTAGGATATAAAACAACTTATACCTGTTGAGCATCAGCTAAATTATATTGCACGATGATGCTAAACCTACTCCATCAATAAACAAAATAAAAGGAACTCAAATGGCTCATCAATTTACTGTAAACGCGACGATTCATGGCGTTTCAATTGACGAATTTAAGCGTTTAGTGGCAGATGTTGCTTTGCATGAAGCAGTTTGCAAGCGTATTCCTGGTGAAAATTTGGAAATTTTAGAATCTAAAAAAAATGGTGATATTTACACTTTACGCCGTGCCTATAATTTGGATGTTAATATTCCCGATATGGCTAAAAAATTATTAAAAGATGCATTTCGTTTAAAACGAAATGATGTGACCCATTTAACTACCCTAACTTCAACCGTGGAGCTTGGTGCAAACTTGCCTTTAGAGGCCAAAGGTGAGCGTAGCGTGACGGGCGATCATGACAAAATTGATATTCAATTAAACTGGACAATTAAGGTTAAAGTGCCATTGATTGGCGGTATGTTGGAAAAACATGCAGAAGGGGAGATTCGTCGTTTCAGTGAGTTGGAAATTGGCATTGTGGAAGATGAGCTTAAGAAAAATTTAGCGGCTTAATTCTTCATTTCTACTAGAAAAGATTGCACATTTTAGGTGTAGGCTTATTCATTTAAAATTATATTGTGGAATAAGCCTTAGAGATAGGTTAGTGCAACAAAGCCTCACTACGGTATAAATAAGCATTCATGATAATGCTCCCTCCTAGCATTGTGTAACTTAAACTCATCTTAATCTTTTCAACGCAGCCGACCTAGAGGCGAACAGCAACATGCCGTTCTCATAATTGCAAGATTTGCAGAACCTTGACATCTTAGCCTTTGATCGTAGCATTAAAAAACCCACGTAAACACGTGGGTCTTTTGCTATTTAAAGCGATCACTGATTATTCAAGGAATTTTACAGTCACGCCAGCACGTACTTTACGACCTAAATCGTTTGCATCCCAGTTGGTTAAACGGATACAACCATGCGACGCCGTTTTTGAAATGGTCGATGGGTTTGGTGTACCGTGAATACCGAAAGATTTTTTACTTAAACCAATCCAGATATTCCCTACAGGGCCGTTAGGACCTGGTGGTAAAGATAGCGGTTTTAAGTTTTTGCCCTGAATAAAGTTACTTGGCGAATAGCTGTACCATGGGTTTGGTGCAACACCTGTCACTTTATAAGTCCCTGTTGGCGATGGTGTATCTGAACTGCCAATGGTTGCAGGGAATGAGCCGACCATTTGGTTTTGTTTGTTGAACAAATACAGTTGTTTTGCACCTTTGTGCGCCACAATCAGGTGAATATCTTCAGGTAAGTCATTGCGAACATTCGTCACCAATAACTTTTCACCCACTTTGTTAAATGTTGCATTCGGATTTAATTTCTTTAAGAAATTTTCATCCATGTGGAATTTTTCACCCAACATTTCACTCACGCGGGTATAGTACAAGCCTTTCATTTTGGCTTGTTCTGCGTAGTCATGTGGAATAGATTTCGCATAAGGACCTTTTAAATCCGCTTCAGTAACCGTGTATTCTATAAATGCAGGGCGGGAACCTTGACGTGCAACCAGCGCATCCCAAGTTTCTTTGGTTAAAATACCCGTTGGACTAATGCCATTCATTTGCTGGAAAGATGCAATCGCTTTTAGGGTGTTCTTACCACTGGTACCATCAATTGCGCCTGGAGAAGCATGTGAATTGTTCAGCATCACATGTGCACGTGCATACACAGGGAACTGACCTTTACCAATATTTTCATACCAAGTGGCGTTATTTAAGCCATCTAACGTCCATGAAGCTTTTGCTGCTGTATTGGTTGTAGCAGCCTGGCTTGCTGAATTTGTGGTTGGTGCAGTGCCTACATCGGCAGTGGTATCTTCAGTTTTGTGAAGATCATCCAAAGTTTTTGATGCTGTATTTAAATCATTTTGTTCTTGTTGCGTTATAGCAGTTTCTGTTCCATTCAGATTATTTTGTGCAGCTGATGCTTCTGTCGCTAAAGGATCAATCGGATCTTCAATAGCGTTATTGTTAATCACTTGTGGATTTAACGGTTGTTCAGCAGTAGATGCAGCAAAAGTAGTTCCTGCAAAAATGCAACTTAAACTCATTGCGAGTATTGTGCGAACTAACATGTAATTCAACCTTGAGAATTATTCATTTACATAGATAAAAACTAGCCAAGTATTACAGAAAAACTAAGGAGATGCAGTAGTTGTTTTGTGTAATTATGCAAGATAACTCCTTTTTTACTATGACTTTTGTTTATGTGATGTATTTCACATAAATATGAATTGAAAAGGCGAGCCAGAAATCAAGTTATTAAAACTTCAACCTTTTTGATATGATGGCTGCAAGATTGAAAATGAGTTGGGAAAGTAAATGACGACCTTAAAAAATGATCGTTTTCTTCGTGCCTTATTACGTGAGCCAGTAGATTGCACCCCCGTCTGGATGATGCGTCAGGCAGGACGTTATTTACCAGAATATCGTGCAACACGTGCGCAGGCAGGAGATTTTCTTTCTCTGTGCAAAAATACTGAATTTGCCTGTGAGGTAACTTTACAGCCTTTGCGTCGTTATGAATTAGATGCTGCTATTTTATTTTCAGATATTTTAACAGTTCCCGATGCACTAGGCTTAGGTCTGTATTTTGAAGCAGGCGAAGGGCCAAAGTTTCGTAAAACGGTACGTACTGAGCAAGACGTTGCCAATTTACCAAAATTTAACGCCAAGTCAGACTTAGACTATGTCATGAATGCGGTATCGACCATTCGTTCTGCTTTGGGTGGACAAGTGCCTTTGATTGGTTTTTCAGGCAGCCCGTGGACTTTGGCAACATACATGGTGGAAGGTGGTTCAAGCAAAGATTTCCGTTTCATCAAACAGATGCTGTATGCACAGCCTGAAGTTTTACATGCACTATTAGACCGTTTAGCCAATGCAGTGACTGAATATTTAAATGCACAAATTGATGCAGGCGCACAGGCTGTTCAAATTTTTGACAGTTGGGGCGGTGCATTAGCACATCGTGAATATATTGAATTTTCATTGAATTATATGCAAAAGATTGTGTCAGGTCTGCAGCGTGAAAAAGATGGCCGTAAAACTCCTGTTATTTTATTCACCAAAGGCGGTGGTCAATGGCTTGAGCCAATGATTGCAACAGGTGCAGATGCCTTTGGTTTGGACTGGACAACACCACTGAATGTGGCACGTCAAACTGTAAATGGTCGTGCGGCTTTACAAGGAAACTTAGACCCTGCCACTTTATATGGTTCACCTGAAGCGATTGCCAAAGCTACTCGTGCAATGCTGGATGATGCTTACGCCAATGGTGAAAAAACTGGTTATGTGGCCAACTTGGGTCATGGTATTACCCAATGGGTTGACCCTGAACGTCCTAAAGTGTTTATCGATACCGTACATGAATACAGCGCTAAATATCTATAATAAAAGCAATCATATAGATCAGTTAGTTGTAGATGGAAATGGGTAACGTGAGCTTCAGTCGGGTCGTCAAATCATGATGTGGCGAACATGGCTGAAGTCAGGATTTGAATTTTCGACTAAGGCAGCTTCGGCTGCCTTATTTGGAATTTTATTGCTGATTGCATTTGCATTTACAGCACCTATGGCCAGTCAGGAATATTTTGGCTTTTTTCGTTATGACTATTTGCTGTTTTATGCCTTAATCATTCAGGTTTGTCTTTTATATTTAAAACTAGAATCTTGGGCTGAAGCGAAAGTCATCGCCTTGTTTCATATTTTAGCGATGATTATGGAAATTTTTTTAACCCATCCACAAATTGCATCGTGGCAATATCCTCAACCTGCTGTCTTTAAAATTACGACCGTACCGCTTTTTGCAGGCTTTATGTATTCTGCAGTTGGCAGTTTCTTTGCGCGTTCTTTGCGTTTGTATCGGGTATCTTTACGGAATTTGCCGACTTTTGGCAATATGCTGGCCTTGGCAGTGTTGTCTTATCTCAACTTCATGAGCAAGTTTTTTTTCCCCGATATTCGTTATGGCTTGTTTGCGTGGAGCGTTATAATTTTCTGGAAAACCAAAATTCGTTTTCAATTACAGCAGTCTCAATTGCAACTGCCGATGTTGCCTGTATTGCTGCTGTTGGCTTTTATTATTTGGGTGGCAGAAAACATTAGCACCTTTTATCAAATTTGGTTGTATCCAAGTCAGGTTGATTCGTGGCACATGGTCGGCTGGGGCAAACTAGGTTCTTGGTACTTGTTGCTGCTATTGAGTCTAGTTTTAGTCATGCAAATACTTGGTATTCGTGATGCTCAAGGACGATGGACACTTAAAGATGAGGCTCCGAAAACAGACTCAATTCAGGGATGATCTTACGCTACAAAAATAATGCATGACTTTGGTATAAATGTTTTGCCTTCTGAGTGACATCTCGCTATCTTAAAGCGGTGTAATAAAAGTTACACAAAGCAATAATAATGATTCGAAGCATAACTTTTCGGATAATAAATTTCTGGAGTACGACTATGATGAAAAAATTAGCATTGGCTGCAGTGTTGGCAGTGGGTTCTACAGCAGCATTTGCAGACCGTGATGCAGGTTGTGGTATCGGTTCACAAGTTTGGGCAGGTCAGTCTGGTAAAGTGGCTAAAATTTTAGCAGCAACCACCAACGGTATTTTTGCTAACCAATTATTTGGTATTACATTTGGTACTTTAGGTTGTAGCGGTACAGGTACAGTAACTGCACAAGTCGTAACTTTTACCAATGAAAATGCTGAATCATTGGCACGTGATATGGCAGTTGGTGAAGGTGAAAGCTTAAACGTATTGGCTGAATTACTAAGCATTAAAGCTGAAGACAAAGCACACTTCTTTACAGTTTCTAAGCAAAACTTTGCTTCAATCTATTCTGCAGAAAATCAAACGTCTTTAGAAGTTCTGGCTTCTTTACAAAACGTAATGGCAAATGATGACGTATTAAAAGCATACGTTTAAGTTTGAATGAAAACCCTGTGTAATTGCAGGGTTTTTTTATAGCACAAGAATACGTTTAAGCCTAAATATGTATATAAAATTTATAAAATGTCCATGAAATCAATTGTTTTAATTAGTTTAGTTTTTTTATCTCCTACGGTTTTTGCTTTATCTTCTGAAATATCAACCAGCCTGACTCAACAACTTTCTCCAAGTTCTGTGGCACAAAGGGCTGAAACTTTAGCCACATCTGCAAGCAATTATGTGCAAAAAGCCAAAGATTTGCACTTAGCAGAACAGGTGACTTGGCAGCGCTTAATGTATGCGCAGCAAGGCAAAAGTGAAGTGCAATATGCGGGCTATTTTGTGTTGGAACAAGGTGGAAGCAATTTAGACCAAGAGTTACTTCGCAATGTGCAGGCATTATTTGAAACAGCGCCTGCCAATCAATCGGTGCAGTGTAAATTTCCTGCACGCAGTCGTTGGCTGATTGAACAATTAAATATTCCTCAACAGGACTTAGCACAGGTGCAATGCCCTGAATTGGATGAATGGATTGGGCAAATTAAGCCCTATAAAGCAGTGCTGATTTATGCCACAGACTTTATGGGCAATCCAAGCTCTATGTTCGGGCATACTTTGTTGCGATTAGACCCGAAAGATCAAAAACAACTGAATTTAATTTCCTATGCTGTCAATTATGCAGCAACCGTCACTGGCAGTGAAGGTTGGTCTTATGCATGGAAAGGACTTACAGGGCAATATCCAGGTGAATATTCACTGATGCCGTATTACCGCAAAGTAAAAGAATATGGCGATTTAGAAAGCCGTGATTTATGGGAATATGAACTGGCACTGAATGAACAAGAAACCACCTTTTTAGTGCAGCACATTTGGGAAATGAAGCATGTGCAATTCCCTTATTATTTTATTAGTGATAATTGCGCCTATCGTTTACTAGGGTTAATTGATCTGGTACGCCCTGAACTGAATTTACAACAACAATTTAAAGTGGCATCTATCCCAATTGAAACGTTGAAAGCTATAGAACAGGAAAACTTAGTTGCCGATGTAGTTTATCGTCCTGCTTTGGAAACCCAGTTATTGGCACAAGCTCGACAGCATGGTACGGCTTTGGCAAAAACAGCGCATCAAGTGGCTGAAGCAGAACCTGAAAATGTGGCGGCAGTTTTGCAAAATCACAGCCAAATCGATCAAGCTAAAATTCTGGAAATGGCCTATGACGATTTGTATCTAAAACTGATTGGACGCAAAATTGAAGCCAATGCCGCGCAACCGCGACTTAGACAAATTTTAAGTTTAAGAAGTCAGATCAATTTAGAAAAACAACGTCAGGATGTCGCACGCCCTCAGGTTGATCCTGTACAGGGGCATCATGCACGCAATTTTGCGGTGCGTACTGGCGAAGTGCAAGGCGAGCATTTTGTAGAGTTGAGTCATCGACAGGCTTACCATGATTTGCTTGATCCGCAAGGTGGTTTTCGTACAGGGACCCAACTCAACTTTTTAGAAGTTTCTGTGCAATATCGTGAAGACCGCTTAAAACTGAATCAGTTAGATTTACTCTCGGTGAATTCTTATAACCCGTTGACCGCATTTAAAACATCACTCAGTTGGGGCTTTAATTTGGGTTGGCAGCAAGAAGCCTTGAATTCACATGGTGCTTTTAGCGAAACAGAACAGCATGGTGTTTTGAGTTTAAAAACACAGTTTGGTTATAGCGTGGCTAATCAAGCGCGTGAGCATTTATGTTATGCACAAATTCAAAATCACGTGCAAGCGGGTAAGGCTTTAGACAAAGGCTGGCGTGTTGGAATTGGCCCAACACTGGGTTGTCAAAATATCTGGTCAGCACGCATGAATAGTTTGGTTCAGCTTGAATTACCGTATTGGGAAGATCGTCACCAATGGCAATTTAAGCTGAACAGCCAGTTGCAATATGTACTCAACCCGCAGCATGTGTTGCGATTGGGTTGGGAATATCAACATCAGGACAAACAGGACTGGAACAAGACCAGTTTAGGCTATGTGCATTTTTTTTAAAGAGCTGTTGAATTTATATTGAATTGTAAAAAACCAGCTAAATTGTAAAAAACCAGCTAAACAAGTTGAGTTGCTGGTGAAACCCGTTAAAATCTAGCAGTTTCTTTTGGCTGGGTTGTTGTGGATGTATCAAGAGTGTACGCATGAGCTTGCAGAGCAATGGAAGTCAATTTGCGAGCAATTTAAGCCAGAAGATTTGCAAGCGACATCCCAGTTTATTCAAGCCCACGCAGAAGATTTTGTGATCGAGTTCTATCAGCAAATGTTGCTTGAAGAACATGCGACAGAATTTTTGTCTGCAGAGATGGTGAAGAATCGCTTAAAAAACGCTTTATATCAGTGGCTAATTTCCAGTTTTGAAGTTCCGTTTCAACACAATTATAACGAGATTGTAGAAAAGCAATTTAAAGTGGGCGATGTGCATGCACGTGTACAAATTCCATCTTGGCTGATTATTCGTGGTGTGCGCGTTATTATAAAAAAGGCTTTTGAGTTTTTTGCAACAGAAGCCAATAGCAACTTAAATCAGTTTAATTATTTAAGCCAAATTTTATGCTTTGCCACAGAAATTATGTGCCGATCTTATGAAATGAAGGTCGAAGTACATAATGATATGAAACATACCTATCGCTTATTTTCTGCCATGCAAGATGTTGCCGTGAACAAAGATCGACAACGCGGAACTTTGCTGGATTGGGAAAATGAACTGATGTTTCAGGTGGTGTCCGATCACACCAAAATGACGCAACCGATTTTATCTAAAACAGAATTTGGTTTATGGTTTATTCATAAAGCGGCTTATGCATTTTCAAGTTCGGAACAAGTACAAACTATTACTGAATTTATTTATCAGGTGGATGAATTAATTCAGAAAATTAGTCAATGTGAAAGTCAGGCACAGGCAATTGAAATGATTCAATCCATTCGTGCCAAGAATCGTGAAATTTTGCATTTAGTCGATCAAATTTTTCAGGTGTCTGAATATATCAGTTCAGGCAATGATGCCTTAACTCAACTGCTCAACCGCCGTTATTTAAATACCATCGTGTCCCGTGAAATTAATTTTTCACGAAAAAATAATTCGCCTTTAACATTGTTGGCGATAGATGCCGATCATTTTAAATCAATCAATGACCGTTATGGACATGCAGCAGGAGATGATGCATTACAGTTTTTAGCTGATGTGATTTTGCAATATGCAAAAGGCAGTGACTATGCCTTCCGAATTGGCGGCGAAGAATTTTTACTGTTACAGATTGATACCACCATTGATCGTGCCTTGGTAGTCGCTGAAAATATTCGTAAACGTGTCGAAAAAGCCACATTAAAAACATCAACAGGTGAAGAATTTAACTTTACCATTAGTATAGGTGTGCATGAATATGATGGGCATCCAGACTATCAACGTTTTTTTGAAGAAGTGGATAAAGCCTTGTATATGGCAAAAAATAATGGACGCAACAATGTGTCTGTAGGCTAAAGATGAAGATGTATCTAGCTAAATTTTTAATCTAGACCCCAAAAAAACCCGAACATAAATTTCGGGATTTTTTGTTTGACTGTGGAATTTAGCCACAATTTAAAAACTTTCAGGCACCGCACTTAAAAATTCACGACGAGCTTCTTTATCGGTTTTAAAGTCACCTACAAAAGACACGGTACGTGTGGTCGATTCCTGTTTGCCTACTCCGCGCATCATCATGCACATGTGGGCTGAATCAATCACCACAGCAACACCGCGTGCTTTGGTCACTTCAGCCACGGCTTCTGCAATTTGCTGAGTCAGGTTTTCCTGAATTTGTAAACGACGAGCAAACATTTCGGTAATGCGGGCAAATTTAGACAAGCCCAATACATTGCCTTCTGGTAAGTAGGCAATATGCACACGACCATAAAATGGCAATAAATGGTGCTCACATAGTGAGTAAAACTCAATATTTTTCACCAAGACCATTTCACGGTTGTCGGATGGAAATACGGCATTATTGGTTACTTCGGCTAGTGTTTGGCTATAGCCCGAAGTTAAATACGAAAAAGCTTTAGCAGCACGCATCGGCGTATCTTTTAGACCTGGACGATTAAGATCTTCACCAACGGCGGTTAGGATGTTTGCGTAGGATTGCTGCATAGACATAAGACGTGTTCACTTACACTGATATTGAACAAGGACGGCATTGTAACAGAAAACTATTGCAATGCCTTGTTTAAAAGATGAAACCGATTACTGTTTAAACTTTGGGTTTTTTTCGCTGCGTTTGAGCAACACTAAAACTGCGCCAGTGCCACCTTGTTTTTCAGGCGCACTCACAAAAGCCAAAACATCACGATGCTGACGCAGCCAACCATTTACATAAGTTTTTAAAATGGCTTCAGGGCCTTTGCCATGCACAATTTTAATCACGTTCTGGTTTTCATCTTTAGCCATTTGAATAATTTGTAAAACTGCTGCCCGTGCTTCTTCTACCGTACAACCGTGCAGATCCACAGCTTCAAACCAACGTAAGTTGCCTGCTTTTAAATCTTCAAAGACTTTATGCTGCAAGGTTGCAATACGATAGCTCAGCGACGCTTGGCTACCTACAGGGTTGAGCATGGCTTGGGTATCTGACAGAAATGTGTCATCGGTTTGCATAGGCCCTATGGCAGCTGCACGTTTGGCCAGTGTTTGTGCATCAGGTTTTCTTCTGGCAGGTGTTTCAAGTTTAGCAATATTGCCAGCATCCATTTTTTGGACACCTTGCATTTGCTGATGAAACAACGCCAAATCATCTTCCTGCTGTTGCTCAGGCGTCTGAACTTTGGGTTCAGACGATTTGGCAATAGGAGAAGAATGTGGCTGAGTGATTTGCTTTTTAAAAGACTTCAGTAGCTTGTACTGTTTTTTAGAAAGCGAGGAATCATGTTTACTCATGGTACTTTGAATGAATTAAAGATTTTCAGGCTGACCAAACAGTGCCTGAAAGGCAAGGTCTGGACGTTCTTGTTTCATAAAGCTTTCGCCTACCAAGAAACTGTGAATATCGTGTTCCTGCATCATGCGTACATCTTCAGGAGTCGCAATACCACTTTCTGTAACCAAAAGGCGAGAAGGAGGTAAAAGATTTTTTAAACGCAATGAGTTATTTAAATCGACCTGAAAGGTTTTTAAATCGCGGTTATTGACCCCTAAAATACAGCGTTCAGACAGTTTTAGTGCACGTTCGAGTTCGCTTTCATCATGCACTTCTACCAACACATCTAAATGATGTTCAAACGCCGTTTCAGACATTTCTTGCAATTGCTGATCGGACAAACAAGACACAATGAGCAAAATACAGTCCGCATGCAAAGCACGCGCTTCAATCACGCCATAAGGGTCAATTAAAAAGTCTTTACGCAGGGCGGGTAGGCTGCAGTGCGAACGGGCAATTTGAATATTTTCATCTGCACCCTGAAAGAAATCTATATCTGTGAGTACGGATAAGCAGGCTGCTCCTGCGGCTTCATATTGCTGTGCAATTTCGGCAGGATTGAAATTTTCACGAATGATGCCTTTAGATGGAGATGCTTTTTTAATTTCGGCAATTACAGCAGGGCGTTTTCTGTGCAAGGCTTGTGCAAAGCCACGTACAGGTGTTGCTGCACGTGCCAATTCTTCTAAGTCTGCATAACTACGTTGCTTCAGACGCTCGGCAAATTCTTCCTGCTTACGTTCTACAATTTTACCTAAAATTGTATTTGTAATATCAACCATGATGATTCTTCCTAACCTGTCTTAAGCTTCATACTGTTTAAGCGTTTTGGTAAATTCAGACAACACGCCCATTTTTTCCAAAGCTTGTCCACCATAAATAATGTCATGTGCCAAAGCCACACCTTGTTGGTAGCTGTTGGTCAAGCCTGATACATAAATACCTGCACCTGCATTGAGAGCAATCATATTGGCCGCTTTTTCGCCTTTGTCTGATTTGTTTTTGCCTAATGCATCTTTAATCAGATTCAAGCTTTCAGCTGGGTTCTCTACAATCAGCCCTGTTAAAGTTTGAGATTCAATCCCTACGCTTTCTGGCGTAAGTTCCCATTCGGTAATTTCACCCTCTTTAAGTTCTGCAACATAAGTGCTCGAAGCAAGACTAATTTCATCTAAACCATCTTTAGAATGCACCACCATGACATGCTCAGCACCAAGCTGTTTCATCACTTCTGCAATCGGGCGGCATAATTCATTGCTAAATACACCAATCACAAAACGCTTTACACCAGCAGGGTTAGTCAATGGCCCCAGCAAGTTGAAAATACTGCGAATACCCAGCTCTTTACGTGGTGCAACTGCATACTTCATGGCTGTGTGATGATTCGGTGCAAACAAAAAACCTACGCCCATTTCACGAATACAGCGTTCAGTTTGTTGCATATTTAAATCAAGATTAATTCCTGCTTGCTCAAGCAAGTCAGATGAACCCGAATTGGTTGAAACACCACGGTTACCATGTTTGGCAATGGTTGCGCCTGCAGCTGCAATTACAAAAGCAGAGGCGGTAGATACGTTAAATAGGTTTTGACCATCGCCACCTGTACCTACAATATCCACAAGGTACGGAATATCGCTGACATCAATTTTGTTTGCAAACTCACGCATTACACGTGCAGCAGCAGTAATTTCATCAATGCTTTCGCCTTTTAAGCGTAAGCCCATCATCAATGCACCAATTTGAGCGTCTGTTGCTTCGCCCGACATAATCGCGCGCATTACATCTTCCATTTGAGGCTGAGTCAGGTGAATTTGTTTTGTAATATGGTTCAGTGCTTGTTGAATATTCATGTGATTTGACTCGCTCATTATGCGTAAATTTCCAAAAAGTTTTTAAAGATTTGATGTCCGTGTTGGCTCAGGATCGATTCGGGGTGAAATTGCACGCCTTCAACTGGTAGAATTTTATGCTTCACACCCATAATTTCTTCCATCGAACCATCTGCTTCTTTGGTCCAGCATGTCACATCCAGACAATCTGGCAAGGTTGCTTGATCAATCACCAAAGAGTGGTAACGGGTTGCAGAAAATGGTGAAGGCAGATTGCTAAAAATACCTGCATTGCTGTGGTACATATCGGATAAACGACCATGCATCACGGTTTTAGCGCGCACAATGTTTCCGCCAAAGGCTTGTCCGATACTTTGGTGTCCTAAACACACGCCCAGTAACGGAATTTTGCCTGCAAAATGCTGAATTGTAGGAATGGAAATCCCTGCTTCAGATGGGGAACAAGGGCCTGGGCCAATCACTAAATACTTGGGTTGCCATCGCTCAATATCTTCTAATGTCACGGCATCATTACGAACGACTTTTACTTCCTGATTTAACTCGCCAAAATACTGGACGATGTTGTAGGTAAAAGAGTCATAGTTATCGATCATTAAAAGCATGAGCTAACCTATTGAAAATTAAACACTTTAAGTGCTAAAGAGTCTGGGATAATTTGCTTTATTCCGGCGCCTATAATGAGAAAGGACTTTATTTTTTCTTGTCGAAAAGAAGGTGGAATAAGGAAGCACTGATCATCATAGCAAATAATAAGCATTTTCTGCTGACTATTTATATGATAATCCCTGTTAAAGCTTATCAGCGCATTCATCATTTCAAAGCTTGTTGCGCATTATTCAGGTTTGGTCTGAAAGAAAAGATCATTTGATCAAACTGGGTCATTCAGCAGTCATATTTTAGCTTCACACTTAAGATAGCATTCAAAAATGCGCCAAAAAGTAGCATCCTGACGCATGCTATTGTGGCTCAAGTCGGTTGGTTTGGTTGCAGCGTTTCGATAGAAAATACAAATCCGCAGTATAGGTATTTTTAATCGGGTTGCTCAAAAGAATGCAGATTTAGAATTGTTAAACGATTTTATTATTTTTGCTCAATAAAAAATAAAATGTATTTAATATTGTTGGACCAAGCATAACACCGCAAAAATGGCTGCGTAGTTACAGGTTGAGCTATTTTTTGATCTACAATTCAACAGAAACAAAACATAAATGCACCAAAATAGTGCTATATTTTGCAATTTTAAATCAAATCAAATGAACAGTGTTTGAATATGGTGCAAATCATATTTCTGACAGTATAATAGCGACAAAGCAATTTTTTAAATGATGTATTCTCATACGGAATTCATGGTTTTAGCTTTGCTTTTAAAAGTTGGTACGCTAATTGCTTTATAACTGCCAACTACTAACACGCACTTTCGGGTGCAACAAAAAACATCGGAGCAAAATGAGCATGGCGAACAAGGTCCTTCAACTCATCCAAGAAAGTGGCGCAAAATGGGTAGACTTCCGTTTTACAGACACTAAAGGTAAAGAGCAACACGTGACTTACCCAGCAGACACTATTGATGAAGATACATTTGAAGACGGTAAAATGTTCGATGGTTCTTCAATCTCTGGTTGGAAAGGCATTGAAGCGTCAGACATGATTTTACGCCCAGATGCTGAAACAGGTTTTATCGACCCGTTCTTCGCTGAGCCGACAGTTGTTGTGACTTGTGATGTCATTGAACCTTCAACTGGCCAAGGTTATGACCGTGACCCACGTTCAATCGCTCGCCGTGCAGAAGAATACCTGAAATCTACAGGTATTGGTGATACTGCTTTCTTTGGCCCAGAACCAGAGTTCTTCGTATTTGACGAAGTAAAATGGGACATCGATATGTCTGGCGCGCGCCATACATTAATCGCTGAAGAAGCTGCATGGTCTACAGGTAAAGACTATGAAGCTGGTAACTCTGGTCACCGTCCACGTGTGAAAGGCGGTTATTTCCCAGTACCACCAGTCGATTCTTCTCAAGATATGCGTGCAGATATGTGTGCAAAAATTGAAGAAATCATGGGTCCTGGTCGTGTAGAAGTACATCACCACGAAGTTGCATCTTGCCAGTTAGAAATTGGTGTGAGCTTTAATACCATGGTGCGTAAAGCTGACGAAGTACAACAGTTTAAATACGCAGTTTGGAACGTTGCGCATCAATATGCAAAAACTGCAACCTTTATGCCTAAACCAATGGTAGGCGATAACGGTTCTGGTATGCACGTTCACATGTCGATCTCTAAAGATGGCAAAAACCTGTTTGCTGGTGATGAATATGCAGGCCTTTCAGAAATGGCATTGTACTTCATCGGTGGTGTGATCAAACATGCTCGTTCATTGAATGCGATCACTAACCCATCTACAAACTCGTACAAGCGTTTAGTACCGCACTTTGAAGCACCAATTATGTTGGCTTATTCTGCGCGTAACCGTTCTGCTTCTATTCGTATTCCATACGTTTCTAGCCCGAAAGGCAAACGTATCGAAGCACGTTTCCCTGATCCAATGATGAACCCGTACCTAGGTTTCGCTGCATTATTGATGGCTGGTATTGACGGTATCCAGAACAAGATCCATCCAGGTGAAGCTGCAGACAAGAACTTGTATGACCTTCCACCTGAAGAAGAAGCAAAAATCCCAACTGTGGCACACAACCTAGAAATGGCGCTTGATGCTTTGAAGGAAGATCATGACTATTTGTTAAAAGGTGGTGTATTCACCAAAGACATGCTTGATGCTTATATCGAATTGAAAACTGAAGATGTACGCCGTTTGAACACGACAACTCACCCAGTTGAATTTGATATGTACTACAGCTTGTAATACTCGAAAATTTCAAACTTGAAAACCCGCTTCGGCGGGTTTTTTGTTTTAGATTGGGCAATCATGATTTGAATTGGTATGGATTTTATCAAAATATAAGAAATCGCTTAATTTATTATGGATAATTGCAGGAAATTACGCCCTCGGTCACAAAACTTTGCCTAAATTTGGGCTAAACTAGGCTGTCTTGTTAAGGTGGCAGAACATGCGAACACAGCCTATTTTTCCCAAACAGGCAAATCTGCCTGCTGAATTAAAAACATGGCTCTATGCAGCAGGTTCTTTGACCCAACAACTGACTCAGCTCGCAGCTGGACAATTTAAAGTTGAACCACTGCAGCAATCTTTTCAGCGTTTAAATTTACAAGATGCCCAGTGGATGCAAATGCCACATTGGCACATTTCATGGGTACGTGAAAGCTATTTATATGGCTGTGATGAACAGCCGTGGGTCAAAGCCAAAAGTATTTTTCCGATTCTAAGTTTACAAAGCAAAGCCCGTTTATTTCAGCATATTGGCAATAAACCGATTGGCTGGTTTTTGTTTCAGCGCACCAATCCGCTATGTCAAAGGCGTGTGGTTTTGCTCGATGAAGGCTGGACACGGCAAAGTTGCTATACTTGGCATGGCTGTAAGTTTATTGTGCAAGAAACTTTCTTACCGCGTTTTGAGCAATTTATTCAACAACATTAAGATACGAGATTGGTATGGCATTGGCACAGCAGATCACGTGGCGTGAGCGTTTAGAAGCATATTATTATTTGTGTCGTTTCGATAAACCAATTGGCACAGAACTGGTGTTTTGGCCTACAATGTGGGCCTTGTGGATTGCCAATCAGGGCATGCCATCTATCGGGATATTAATCCCTATGATTCTAGGCACAATTTTTATGCGCGCCGCAGGTTGTGCCATTAATGACTTTGCTGACCGTAATGTAGATGGTCATGTGGAACGTACCAAAACACGTCCTTTAGCGACGGGTGTGATTAGTGCCAAAGAAGCCATTTATGTATTCTTAGATTTAGTTGCACTTAGTGCAGCCATGTTGTTGTTCTTACCGATTGAAACGTTTTATTGGTCGTTTGGGGCATTGTTTTTAGCGTTTATTTATCCATTCATGAAACGCTACACCCATTTGCCACAAGTGTTCTTAGGGGCGGCATTTTCATGGTCTATTCCCATGGCTTATACCGCTGTTGGCGCAACGCCTGATCTCACTTGCTGGTTATTGTATTTTGGCAATTTGGCATGGACTGTGGCGTATGACACCCAATACGCAATTACAGACCGTGAATATGATTTAAAAATTGGAGTGAAATCTACCGCAATTTTATTTGGTCGCTACGACATTCCAATTATTTCATTGTTGCAAGCGGGCAGTGTGCTTTTGATTGGTACGGCATTGTGGTTAGAAAATTTACTGATTCCATTTGGTTTGGCAGCGTTGTTGGTGGTGGTGGCAGACTTTATATATCAATGGCGTAAAACCAAAGATAAAGACCCGCTACGCTGTTTTTGGGCATTTCGTCATAACCGTTGGGTTGGGCTGATTATTTTTGTAGGAATTGTATTGGCTTTAATGTAAATATTTTTGTGCGATAAAAAACTGAGTAAAGCATCTGATGGTATTGTGCGGCGGGTGCTTTTTTATTAGATGGCTGATCAATTTTTTCTGTTAAAAAATAAACTGAGCATTAGAACGTACATACCTGATGTACAAAGCACTATCAGCATTATTCTGATATATTGAGCGTCATTTTGAAGTTAGAATTAGGAAAAGATGATGTCACAGTCTGAACAGCAAGCAGCTGCAAAAAAGCCAAGCCTAAAAAAGATGATTTTTTTGGCAAGCTTAGGTTTATTGATTCCTATTTTCTTGGTCAGTATGGCATTTTTAGCAGTTAATAGTGATGCTAAAAATCAGGAAAAATATAAACAACAGCAGGCAGAAATTATTGCGCGTATTGAAGCGCGTAAAGCTGCAGAACAACAAGCAAAGCAGGCCAGTCAGTTACAAGCCGCTTCAGAAGCTACACCTTAATATCGAGTTGAAGATTTTAGCTCAAATCTGATTGCAATTATCTGATACTTGGAATTTCGGTGTATCGGACAACGCGATAACCTGCCTCGTGAAACATTGCGTCCCGTTCTGCATCTTCCTGTTCTTTGCCAATATGTGAATGATCATCTAACTCTATAATTGCAATAACGTGCATGTCTGCATTTAAGATTACAAAATCAGTCACTTTACGATTAAACAGCGCACGAATTTTGTAGTGGCTATTGGTGATTAATGCGCTAAATGCCACTTGCGCCAAGATGTGATACTCAGGAAAAGCCTGTTTTAAACGCATAAACATTCTGCGTTCAAAAGCCGTCATCATCGGTTTGGGATAAAAATTTTTCTTGGGAAAAAATAATGGCTGAAAAACTAAGATAAACAGGGCAAGGCTCGCCAAGCTGCCAATAAGCAAAAAAGTCGATTGACTGGATTCAAACATAGATGATGCAGTGTCGTTAGACCCTAAGCAGCAGGAATAAAAAACCCACGTCATGCTGCGTGGGTTTTTTTAAGTAATTTGGCTCTCCCACCTGGGCTCGAACCAGGGACCTGCGGATTAACAGTCCGTCGCTCTACCGACTGAGCTATGGGAGAATCTGTCACGCATTCTATGTGGGTATCTGTTTTTGGTCAAGCTGGAATTGAAAAAAAACCGTAATTATTGATTAACTGCTTTAAAAATAATCGTCTAGCTTTGTTGTATAACAGTTTTAGAGTGTTTGAATGGCTTTGATATAATCTTCGCGTGTCGGTTGAGGGTTAGTTTTGCGACATAAATTAATTAATCGCAGCATCTCTTGCTGGGTCAGATCTGATTTCACTTGGCTTTGAATTTGTTTTAATGTTGCTTTTTGCTGCACGTTCAGATCACGACTGCATTGATACAGACGTTCATACATGAGTGTCGCGGCAGTTTTATTGCTTTCAGATTTTTGCGTACATTGAAAAATTGCAAAAATCACCACAATCAGAATTGTCCAAAAAATCAGGGATTTTAACCAAGGCGCTTGCATGGGCTTTCAAGTTTTATTGTTGTTGATGAACTTAAGGTAGCGAAAAAATAGAGGCATCACAAGAAGAGCTCCCCGATCTTCATCGCATTTTTTAATCTTAATTTAAGGGGAGAGTTGGGCATGTTCAATTCGCTTAGAACATCATATCCACTATAAAAACGATAAAAATAGCCAAAAAAATCCCACGTCATGCTGCGTGGGATTTTTTAGAATTTGGCTCTCCCACCTGGGCTCGAACCAGGGACCTGCGGATTAACAGTCCGTCGCTCTACCGACTGAGCTATGGGAGAATAGATTGGCTCTCCAACCTGGGCTCGAACCAGGGACCTGCGGATTAACAGTCCGTCGCTCTACCGACTGAGCTATTGGAGAATCTGTGGGCATTTTAGGGATGAAAGTTTAAGTCGTCAACACGTTCATCATCAGAAATGTATTGTTTGCTTTATAAATATTCATTTCATCTGCAAAAATAAAAAAACTGCCCATAAAGAGCAGTTTTCCTACAGAAAAATAGAAATTATTTTTCTACACCAGCTTCTTGACCTGCGTATTTCGCATTTGCGTAATCCCAGTTTACAAGGCTTTCTAAGAAAGTTTTGATGTAAGCAGGACGTGCATTACGGAAGTCGATGTAGTAAGCGTGTTCCCAAACGTCAATTGTCAATACTGCAACTTTGCCGTGTGCCATTGGTGTGTCAGCATTTGAAGTTTTCATAATAGAAAGTTTGCCATTTACTTCGTCAGCCACTAACCAAGCCCAACCTGAACCGAATTGAGTGGTTGCTGCAGCAGCAAATTCTTCAGCAAATTTTTCGTAAGAACCAAAATCTTCATCAATTTTAGCAGCCAAAGCACCAGTCGCTTTACCACCACCGTTTTTCGCCATACAGTTCCAGTAGAACGTGTGGTTCCAAACTTGTGCAGCGTTGTTGAATACGCCAGCTTTAGCTGCATCACCCGCAGTAGCTTTGATGATTTCGTCTAAAGTTTTACCTTCAAGCTCTGTACCTACGATTAGGTTGTTTAGATTTACCACATAAGTATTGTGGTGTTTGTCGTGGTGGAATTCTAAAGTTTCTTTACTGATGTGTGGAGCAAGATCTTCGTAACCGTATGGTAAAGCTGGTAAAGTAATGGTTGTCATGTTTTCAATTCCTTGCATTTGCTGGGTTTTAACATTAAGTGGCTCTATTGTAATAGATTTCAAGCCAAATTGCGCATTGTGTATAAATAACAATACAGAATAAGTCCTGAATGTATACATCTAAAGACCATGTCAAACACAGATGTCATTTATGTGAAACCGTAGAGTGCAACTAGGCATTAAATCGGATTATTTAATTCCAAATAACTATACTCAATATTAAACTGTTCTGAAATAGCTTTTGCGAGTCTTTGTACGCCATAACGCTCAGTTGCATGGTGTCCGCAAGCGTAATAATGTACGCCTAATTCTTTGGCTTCATAATAGGTGCGTTCACTGACTTCGCCCGAAATAAAGGCATCACAGCCTTGTTCTGCTGCTTTGCTAATAAAATCTTGTGCTGCACCTGTGCAGAACCCGACTTTTTGAATATGACTTTGTTCAGCAGGAAGGTGAATCGCATTAAAACCTAAACGTGCTGTTAAATAGTCGCGAAATTCTGTTGCACTCATGGCGTGCTTTAAAAAACCAATATTGCCAATAGGATGACGTTCACTTGGGTCTAATGCTTGCAGATTTTCTAATTGTAAAAGTTCTGCAATGGCAGCGTTGTTGCCTAGACTTGGATGTGAATCGAGTGGTAAATGATAACCCACCAAAGAAATATCATGCTGGATTAAACTTTTGATGCGTTTACCGCGCATGCCTGTAATTGGGTAAGGTTCGCCTTTCCAAAAATAACCATGATGCACCAATAATAAGTCTGCATTTTGGGCAATCGCGGCCTCAATAGCCTCTTGGGAGGCGGTTACTGCACAAAGAATTTTTTGAACGTCCGACCTGCCTTCAATTTGTAAACCGTTTGGCGCGTAATCTTTAAATTCATGTGTATTTAAAGTTTCATCACACCATTGAATAATCTCTTTTAATTGCGCCATAATTCTCTCAAATTGCTCGTATTTAGCGAATATCAAAACATATGTTGTATTGTAACTAAAGCAAGACAAAACTCTTGGGCTTTTTTATGTTTCTATTTGTGTTTCGTTTTACAATAGCTCATTCAATGAGTGAATCATCAAAAAAATTTATTTAGAGGTACATAACGTGCGCCGGACCTTTACCTGGTTACCTTGGGTGTTACTCATTCTAGTCATTATTGGCTTTGTGACTTGGCAACAACTGCAAAAACCGAAAGCGCCTGTAGCTGCAGATGGGGTCAAAATGCCTGCCGAAAAAGTTGAACCATTAATTGATTCAACACGCATGGGTGGGGTGGTGTCGTATAGTGCTGCGGTTAAAGTGGCAGCGCCTGCGGTGGTGAATATTTTTACTACACAAAAAGTCAAACAACTGGATCACCCATTGCTGAACGATCCAGCGTTTCGCGAGTTTTTTGGTAACCAGTTGCCAGATCAATTTCAGCAAGGTCCAAATGAAAACAGTTTGGGTTCAGGGGTCATTGTCCGTCCAGATGGTTATATTTTAACAAATAATCACGTGATTGCGCAGGCTGAGCAAATTGTGGTGGCTTTGCATGATGGGCGCCGTGCGGTTGCAAAAGTCGTTGGAACTGACCCAGACACAGACTTGGCGGTAATTAAAATTGACCTAGAAAAACTGCCTGTATTGCCATTTAAACTTAGTAGTAATGAAGTGGGCGATGTCGTGCTTGCGATTGGCAACCCATTTGGTGTGGGACAAACCGTGACTCAAGGTATTATTTCTGCGACAGGACGTTCTGACTTGGGCATTAATACCTATGAAGATTTCATTCAAACCGATGCAGCAATTAACCCAGGTAACTCAGGCGGTGCATTGATTGATGTGGCAGGGAATTTGATTGGGGTAAATACCGCAATTTTCTCGCAATCGGGTGGTTCATTGGGTATCGGCTTTGCAATTTCTGCGCGAGTCTGTCAGCAGGTTTTAAACTCGATTTTAAAAGAGGGACGTGTGGTTCGTGGCTGGTTAGGCATTAGTTTATTGCCTGTGCAACAAGACAATATTTTAGAACCAACACAAGGCGGTGTAGTGGTGGCCGATGTACTACGCGGCGGCCCCGCAGCAGAGGCTGGTTTAAAACGTGGCGATAAAATTTTAAAAGTGAATGATGAAGCGATTACTTCAACCTCGCATTTAATTAATTATGTTGCCGCACAAGCACCGGGTACGACGGTGACTGTTTCAGTTGAACGTGGTGAAGAAGCCTTAGAATTGCAAGTCGTAGTCGGTGAGCGCCAAGTTCAAAATACCGATAAGCAATTTATTCCATTGCCTGAATAATAGAGTCATCCACAACAAAAAAGCCCTGCCCGTTTGCAGGGCTTTTTTGTTGGCTAAGTAAATAAAGGTCGACTGTAAATAACCAAAGTGATATGGATAACGTGAATTGATTCATCTCAGGCTAGATAGAAAGGGGACGTGGCTAATAAACTGTATTGATAAATGATGAAACTTTTTGATAGATCTAATCAATCGAGTGCTTGGCGTTGGTGTGGCAGGTGTGGATGTATTCGGTGTTGATGTTATAGAAAAGTTAAACGAGCTGTTTTAAACGGATTGAACTCAACTTAAATAAAGACAAAAAAACAGCAACCGAAGTCGCTGTTTTATTAGATCAACTAAAATCATTGCTCTTGTTGAATGCCTGCTACCAACCAGTCTTGATTAGAACCTGTAAGTTTTACAAAGTGCCAAATTTCTGTAAATGGTTGCGGTAGGCTGTTCAGATCTTCGCTCACTGTACCAGTAAAACGTACGCTTACAATATATTGACCATTTTCAGTTGCAGAATCGATCACCATGGCATTCAAGTTAGAAAACTCAGCCACATCTTGATCTTGGTTCGCCATAATATCTTGATACATCGACTGATATAAATCAGGGGTTAAATAACGCTGAATTTCTGCGATATTACTGGCGGTGTTCATGGACTGAATATGGTTAAAACGCTGACGCGCTAAACGTAAAAATGTTGCAGGCTCTGAACCATCAGGCAATTGATTGCCACTGTTGGTATAAGCTGCACCAATTGGCGCGTTATTGGCAGTTTGACCAAAAGGCGTTTGAGTAGAAGCCGCAGAACCCCCAACAGATTGACCAAAAATATTGGTGTTGTCGTTACGTGGTGCTGCAGCAGGTGGTGTTTGCGCAAACGGTGCTTGATTGGCACCGCTATTTGGCGCATACGGATTAGGCGTTACTTTTTTTTTGCGCCCATCTTACGGAAAATAAAGAAGGCAACAGCAGCAGCGAGTAAAATCCAAATCCAGCTTGGAATACCGCCTTTTTCCTCTTGCGCTTCGGCAGCACTTGCAGCTTGATCATCGGCCAAGGCATTGGCAGCAACCGCACCAATTGCCGCACCTGCAACACCGGCAGCAACCATACCACCTACGCCTGGACCAGATTTTTGCTGTGCTGGTGCAGTTGTTGGTTGTTGCGCTGGCGCTGTTTGACGAGGTTGTTGGTAAGACTGAGTTGGAGCAGCCGAACGACTCACGCCATGGCTTTTACCGCCACCTGCACGTTTTGCTTCTGCTGCTAACGGAGCTACCAATAAAGTCGCTGTGAGTATTGCTGCGATCAAACCACGCTGTCGAACTTCCATCAAATTTTCCTGTATTAAAATAAAGTTAAGCTCTATATTTATGCAGGCATTTGCTGCGAATTTCAATATAAATATGATATTTTTTCTTGAAACTGAAAAAATATTATCCAAGCGTTTAGCTTAAATTTTCACTTAAATTCATGGCTTCGGTTAAGGCCTCATGTAAACGAGCCACCGCAATAATTTGCACATCTGCAATGGCTTTTTGTGGAGCATTGCCACGCGGCACAATAATGTATTTAAATCCGTGTTTAATTGCTTCTTTTAAGCGTTCTTGACCATTCGGCACAGGACGAATTTCACCCGATAAACCGACCTCACCAAATACTGCCAATTGTTGTGGTAGCGCTTTGCCACGCAAGCTAGAGGCACAGGCAAGCAGTACTGCAAGGTCTGAACCTGTTTCGGTAATTTTTAAACCACCCACCACATTCACATATACATCTTGCCCTGAAGTTTGCACGCCACCATGCCGATGCATCACTGCCAATAGCATATTCAGACGGTTTTGTTCCAGACCTAAAGCCACACGTCTAGGCTGAGCATGTGCATCATCTACCAGTGCTTGTACTTCAACTAAAAGTGGTCGCGTTCCTTCGCGGCTAATCATGACAATAGAACCCGGAATTGCCTCATCATAACGGCTTAAAAATATCGCAGATGGATTGGCAACTTCGCGTAAGCCTTTATCGGTCATCCCAAAAACGCCTAGCTCGTTCACTGCACCGAAACGGTTTTTGACTGCTCGAATCATTCGGTAGCGTGAGTCTGACTGTCCTTCAAAATACAAGACGCAATCGACCATGTGTTCAAGGACGCGCGGCCCAGCCAATGCCCCTTCTTTGGTCACATGACCGACAATAAACAGCGCAGTGCCACTATTTTTGGCAAAACGGGTCAGCAAGGCAGCTGATTCACGAATTTGTGAAACACCACCTGGAGCTGACTGTAAGGTTTCGGTATATAAAGTTTGAATTGAGTCAAGAATGGCCACTGCAGGGCGTTCATGTGCCAAAACTTCACAAATTCGTTCAACACAGGTTTCTGCCATGACTTTAAGCTGATCGGTGGGTAAGTCTAAGCGTTGAGCGCGTAACGCCACTTGCGAAAGAGATTCTTCACCTGTGATATATAAAGCGGTGTTATTGGCAGCCGCCATGTGAGTCGCTGTTTGTAGCAAAATGGTCGATTTCCCGATACCAGGATCACCACCAATCAGTACCACAGAGCCCGTAACCAAACCGCCACCCAAAACACGGTCAAACTCCCCAATGCCTGTTGTTAAACGGGTTTCGTGCGATACAGATACTTGATTGAGCGTGGTTATCGCAGCCGCTTGTCCTGCATAGCCACCGCCCATTTTAGGTTGGGCACGATGCGTCACCGTTGGGGCAATACTAACCTCATGGAGTGAGTTCCATTCCCCACATTCTGAACATTGACCTGCCCATTTAGGATGATCTGCACCACATTGTTCACAGCGATAGACACTTTTTACTTTTGCCATAACCCAGTCATTGCATCAATTAAAAATTGACTACAGCATACAGAGGAATGTTCGGGAAATGAATGTTATCTGGATTTTTCATGGAAAATCATACAACCACGTGGGTGATTGTATGATTCACGATTTGAAGGGATTAATTCAATGAATTGGGCTTTTTTTAATACAATTCGCCCGACTTGCGTTTCGCAATAAAGTCTTTGGATTCTTTGGCAATCACACCAGACAGTAACAATAAAGCAATTAAGTTTGGTACAGCCATTAAACCATTAAAGGTGTCGGCAAATAACCAAACTAAATCTAGGGTGGCGATGGTACCAATGAACACCGAAGCAATATAAATTAAGCGGTAAATCAACACGTATTTTTCGCCGAATAAATAAGTACAGCATTTTTCACCATAATAGCTCCAACCGAGAATGGTGGAATAGGCGAAGAAGATGATCCCGAAAGTGACGACCCAACCACCAAAGCCCGGCAATAACTGGTCAAAAACCTGTGTGGTGAGTACTGCGCCTGTTGCACCACCAAAGCTATTGCCTGCCATAATGAAGCCCATCACCAAAACAATCCCCGTGATGCTACAGACAATAATGGTATCAATGAAGGTACCTGTCATAGACACCAAACCTTGACGCGCAGGGTGATCAGTTTTGGCAGCCGCCGCAGCAATTGGGGCAGAACCCATCCCTGCTTCGTTAGAGAATACGCCACGTGCCACCCCGTAACGAATTACTGCACCAATTGCCCCACCTGCAACGGCTTCACCAGTAAAGGCATCACGTAAAATCAGTTCAAATGCAGGAACAACGAGGTGCAGATTGTTTAAAATAATAATCAGGCCGCCTGCGACATACAGAATGGCCATAATTGGAACAATCACCGAAGACGCTTTAGAAATAGAGGTAATTCCACCTAAAATGACGAGCGCTGAAAATACAGTAATCACTATACCTGTCATCCAGGTTTCTACGCCCATACTATTTTGTACAGCCAAAGCTACCGTGTTGGATTGCACCGAACTGCCAATACCAAATGAGGCAACAGTACCAAAGAAAGCAAAGATAATCGCCAGCCATTTCCACTTTAAACCGCGTTCGATGTAATACATCGGGCCACCGTTCATCTCACCTTTTTCGTTTTTAACACGGTATTTGACTGCGAGCACACCTTCACCATACTTGGTGGCCATACCAAATAATGCAGTCATCCACATCCAGAATACGGCGCCTGGGCCACCGAGTACACAGGCTGTTGCAACACCTGCAATGTTACCAGTACCAATGGTGGCTGAAAGTGCAGTCATCAGGGATGCGAAATGTGAAATATCGCCATCGTGTGATTTGGCATGTTCATGTTTACCAAAGACCTGTTTAAAGGCCAAAGGCAACATACGGAACTGCCAAAATAATAAACGGAAGGTAAGGAAGACACCTGTGCCTACAATGAGCACCAACATGTATGGGCCCCAGACCCAACCACTAAGTGTCTCCATGATTTTATGTAAATTTTCCATAGTATCTTTCTTCTTATTCGCCCTGAGTGAATGAATGCTTCGTTTCAGTAAAATGAAGCAATTGACATGCCATTGTTTAAACTTCCATGATTTATCGAGCATGTTTTTATCGTTTGAGAAATATTTTTTACATGAAATTTAGCTTTTTACAAGCAAAATGTTGTTTTATTGATCAACTGAAAAAACGGTTTTTACTGCTGCTTTATATATAAGAAAAATAAATTAATTTTGTAAACTAATTCGAAAATATAGATGGTGATAAATATTTTTGTATTTTCTTAAATTTTTACGTTAATTTGTCGCCATTGGAACGCGAAGTTGAATTAACAATATGTCTAATGAAATTCATGGATCGCCAGAAACAAGTGGTGATTTGAAACGAAGCTTGTCCAACCGACACCTACAATTAATTGCAATTGGTGGTGCGATTGGTACAGGTTTATTTATGGGGTCAGGAAAGACCATCAGTTTAGCTGGCCCTTCCATTTTAATTATTTACATGATTATTGGTTTCATGGTTTTTCTCGTCATGCGTGCATTGGGGGAGTTATTACTATCAAACCTTGCGTATAAATCATTTATCGATTTTGCGACCGATTTAATTGGTCCTTGGGCTGGTTATTTCGTAGGATGGACCTATTGGTTATGTTGGATCACGATTGGTATCGCAGATTTATCAGCCATTATTTATTACTTACAGTTCTTTAATGGAGGTAACCCGTTCTCGCCAGAAGAAGGGGTGATGATCAGTATTGCTGCCATTGTCTTTATCATGGGCTTGAACCTCGTTACTGTGAAACTCTTTGGTGAGCTTGAGTTCTGGTTTGCCTTAATTAAGATCATTGCGATTGTGGTATTGATTGGCGTCGGATTGTGGATGATTTTCACAGGCTTTACATCAACTGTGGGTGATGTTGCATCATTTAATCATTTATGGTCGCATGGCGGGATTTTCCCAACTGGGGTCACAGGCTTCTTGGCTGGCTTCCAGATTGCCATTTTCGCCTTTGTCGGGGTGGAATTGGTAGGTACAACTGCTGCTGAAACTAAAGACCCAGAACATAACTTGCCTAAAGCAGTGAACTCGATTCCAATTCGTATCATTATTTTCTATGTGCTTGCACTGGTGATTGTAATGTCTGTTACGCCTTGGAATAAGATTGATCCAAGCATTTCACCTTTCGTAAATTTGTTTAGCCAAGCGGGTATTGCTGCAGCAGCCATTATTATGAATTTGGTGGTGTTATCTTCAGTAATGTCATCAATGAATAGTGGTGTGTTCTCTACATCACGTATGTTGTTTGGTTTGTCTCGTGAAGAGCAAGGTCCGAAAGCGTTTGGTCACTTAAATAAACGTGCTGTTCCAGCAAATGCATTGTATTTCTCAGCAGTGTGTTTACTACTTGGTGCTGCATTACAGTACTTTGTACCAAACACAGTTGAAGCATTTACTTTGGCAACCACACTTTCAACGATTTTATTTATCTGTGTGTGGCTCATGATTATCTGGAGCTATATCGTTTACTATAAAACACGCCCAGAATTACATGCCAAATCAAAATTTAAACTTCCTGGCGGTTTGTTTACGTGTTGGATTGTGATTATCTTCTTTATTGGTATGATTTACGTGTTATCCCTTGAAGCGGATACCATGAAAGCATTAATGGTCAGCCCAATTTGGTTTGTTATCTTATTGATTGGTTATTTTTGTTTCTATAAGCCGAAGCATAAATAAGTCCAAATGATATTGATGCAATGAAAAACTGCTCCTTTGGGGGCAGTTTTTTTATGTGATTTTTTTACTACAAGGCTGATTTTTTACATGACCCAATGTGACCTTTATAGGTTGAATCCTTGCCACCAATTTTAATGTTGGATGGATAAAAATAGCTGACATGGATTGGTGTTAGAAAACATTGATTAGGCTGTGAATAGTTTGCAAATTGATAAGCGATGTCAGTAAAATCAATGTTTTTAAGGCACTATTTTAAGATAAATTATTTGAGATGAGCGATAAAAATAAAAAAATGCTTAAAATTAGTGCAGGGTGCAAATAAGCCATCTAGGAATTACAGGGCTTTTCTTTTATCCGCGTGTTGATCACGTTATACTCGGAAAAATCTTTTCATTAGGTACAATTATGTATCGCTTTATGAATTATAAAATGATCGTGCTGATCAGCAGTGTTTTATTGACTGCATGTGGACAGTCTGGTGCCTTACATTTGCCTTCTGATGTCAATGCAGATAAACGTGCAAAATATCTGATTTATCCAGATACGCCTGCACAGCAAAAGCAGAATAAGGAAACGACAACTGCACCTGCTGAAGCGTCTAATTCAAACCCAACACCTTAATGCTTTTTTAGAAAGGATACCTCCATGAGTTTCACCCGTATTAATGGGGTATTGCATGCAGAGCAATGTTCATTACAACAACTTGCGCAGCAATACGGCACACCGCTATATGTTTATTCAAAAGCGACTTTTGAAAAGCATTATTTAGATATGGATCGTGCGTTTCACTTTATCGATCATCAAATTTGTTTTGCGGTAAAGTCTAACTCAAATATTGCGGTGTTAAACGTGCTTGCAAAGCAGGGCGCTGGCTTTGATATTGTAACTGGCGGCGAATTAGCGCGTGTTCTCAAAGCAGGTGGTGATGCCTCGAAAATTGTCTTTTCAGGTTTAGGTAAAACTGAAGCCGATATTCAAAAAGCGTTGGACGTTGGGATTGCCTGCTTTAACGTAGAATCACATGCAGAATTAGACCGTATTCAAAAAGTTGCGGCAAGCATGAATGTCAAAGCGCCAATTTCATTAAGGGTTAACCCAGATGTGGATGCCAAAACCCATCCTTATATTTCGACAGGTTTAAAAGAAAATAAATTCGGTATTCCGTCAGATTCGGTGTATAGCACGTATGAATATGCTGCGTCTTTACCGAACTTGGATATCGTCGGGATTGACTGTCACATCGGTTCACAATTGACCGAAACACAACCGTTTGTAGATGCTTTAGATCGCGTGATTGTGATGATTGATACCTTAAAAGAAATGGGTATTCAGCTCAAACACATTGATATTGGCGGCGGTTTAGGGGTGACTTATAAAGATGAAACTCCACCAACGGTTGAAGAGTATGCCAATGCTTTGCGTCCCGCTTTAGAAAAGTTGGGTCTTAAAGTGTATATGGAACCAGGGCGTAGTATCTCTGCCAATGCGGGCGTGTTGCTAACGAAAGTTGATTTACTTAAACCGACCAATCATCGTAACTTCGCGATTATTGATGCTGCGATGAATGACTTAATCCGTCCTGCGTTATATGAAGCATGGATGGATATTCAGCCAGTCACCCCACGTAATGATGTTGAAACGCTAGAGTGGGATGTAGTCGGTGCAATTTGTGAAACAGGTGATTTCTTAGGTAAAGAACGTCAGCTTGCGATCAAAGAAAATGATGTTTTGGCAGTGATGGGTGCGGGCGCATACGGTTTTGTGATGAGTTCTAATTACAACAGTCGTGGTCGTGCAGCTGAAGTCATGGTCGATGCAGATCAAGTACATTTAATTCGTGAGCGTGAAAGCATTGAATCGCTGTGGGAAAGAGAACGTTTATTGCCATAAGGGGAATTCGAGATGTTATTAGAATTTACCAAAATGCATGGTTTGGGCAATGATTTCATGGTGGTTGATCTCATCAGCCAGCGTGCTTATTTGGATGCGCTAACTATTCAGCGCCTTGCGGACCGTCACTTCGGGATTGGATTTGACCAACTGCTAATTGTGGAACCACCCGATTTGCCGAATGTCGATTTTAAATATCGCATTTTCAATGCCGATGGTTCTGAAGTGGAGCAGTGCGGCAATGGTGTGCGTTGTTTTGCGCGTTTTGTGCATGAGCGTCAGCTTACGACTAAAACCAAAATCAAGGTGCAAACTAAGGCAGGCATTGTAGAGCCTGAGCTGGGGCAAAACGGTTGGGTGCGAGTGAATATGGGGTATCCAAAATTCTTGCCGCATGAGATTCCATTCATTGCCGATCAGCCTGATAATTTATATGACATCGTGTTGAAAGATGGTGCTACATTAACCATTGATATCGTGAACATGGGTAATCCACATGCCGTGACCATTGTGCCCGATGTACTGACTGCCGATGTTGCAGGAATTGGCCCACAAGTAGAATCACATGAGCGTTTCCCACAGCGTGTCAATGCAGGTTTTATGCAAATCATTGACGAAAAACATGCGCGTTTGCGTGTATTTGAACGTGGCGTAGGTGAAACCTTGGCCTGTGGTACAGGTGCATGTGCTGCAGCCGTTTCGGGTATGCGCCGTGGCTTATTGTCTAATTCAGTTGAAATTGAACTGGCAGGTGGTAAGTTGCAAATCGAATGGCGTGAAGGTGATGTGGTGTGGATGACAGGGCCAACCGCTAACGTCTATCACGGCCGTTTGGATTTAAACTATTTTCAGGGTTGATGCTTCGTTCTAACATGAACAGCCCTTATCTTACTTAAAAGCACCATTCAAAACGAATGGTGCTTTTTTGTATCTTGCAGCGTGGATCAGGTATGCTGTACCGAACGTCATTCTAAAAAATTCTACTCATTATGCCGCAATTGATTTTTTTACCTGGCGCTTCAGGCAATACCGCATTTTTTGATCCTCTAATCGAAAAGGTTGAAAAACTGCCGTGGCAGAGTGCTGTAAAAATTGTGGCTTATCCTGAATTTAATCATCAACCTCCACACTCACAGGTACATGATTTTGCAAGTTTGCAGGCTTATGTGCTGGCGAATATCCCAAATGATTGCATTATCATTGCACAGTCGATGGGCGGTATTTTTGCAGTTGCTGCCACGTTGCAATATCCAGAAAAAGTGAAAGGATTAGTATTGGCTGCAACATCAGGTGGCATGGATTTAAGTGGTTTTCAGGTGCAAGATTGGCGACAAGACTATCAAGCAAGTGATTCAAATTATCCTGACTGGTTTGTAGAGGCAAAGGCCAATTACACAGCAGACTTTGCTAAAATCAACATGCCTATTTTGTTGTTATGGGGCGATCAAGACCCGATAAGTCCACTGGCTGTAGGTGAGTTTTTACAACAACAATTTCCACACGCCGTATTAAAAATTGTGCATGGTGGTGATCATTTGTTTTTAGATACACATGCAGATCAGGCAGCGGAATACATTGCTACTTATTTAGAGCAGTTTTCAGCAGTTCAGCAATCGGAGCGTGACTAATGTACGATCCGCAACAATTATTAAAGATGTGGCTCAAAGAACGCGAAATACAACAGCAATCACCACATACATTAAAAGCCTACGCGCGCGATTTAAATGATTTTTTTAGCTTTTGTGAGCAACAACAGCTTGCCTTATATGATGTAGAAGCGGCAGATTTGCGCCATTATTTGGCACAGAAGATAGAACAGCAGCAGCTGAATAGCAGTAGTTTACAGCGTATGCTGTCAGCGATTCGTCAGTTTATGAAATGGGCTGAGCAAGGGCAGTATTTACAATTTAATCCAATTGATGATTTTCAGTTAAAACGTCAGCCACGACCTTTGCCTGGTTTGATTGATATTGAAACGATTCATCAAATTTTGGATCAGTCTGAACCAGAAACTGAAGTACAACAACAAATGTGGCGACGTGATAAAGCGATTTTAGAATTGTTATATTCGAGTGGTTTACGTCTAGCAGAAGTACAAAATTTGCGTATCCGCGATTTAGATTTTAATCGACAATTGCTGCGCATTACGGGTAAAGGCAATAAAACCCGTATTGTGCCCTTTGGTCGTAAAGCCAAAGATGCAGTGATGCAATGGTTACAGATTTATCCTCTATGGCAGGGCGATTTTGTACCCGATGCAGCATTGTTTATTACTCAAAAAGGTGAACCTTTAAAAGCACGCCAAATTGAAAATCGGGTGAAGTTTCAGGCACAACGCGCAGGAGTGAATGTCGATTTGCATCCGCACTTATTGCGACATTGTTTTGCCACTCACATGCTGTCGAATAGTGGCGATATACGAGCGGTCCAAGAAATGCTTGGGCATAGCAATTTAAGTACCACGCAAATTTATACCCATGTCGATTTTGATCAGTTAGCGCGGGTTTATGATCAGGCACATCCACGTGCGAGTAAAAAGTAAAGCTTTTGCTTAAAGTAGGCATTATTTTTGCTAGTTAAAATATAGCTATTTCATACTGCAAATATTTTTTCACAGTCAATTGCAAAGTCTTGGTGCAGTACTTAATGTTTTAAGCAAAGCGCTTTCACTTAGATGTCATTGCAACTATTGTAGAATAATAAAAATGTGAGTTATGCAGTATAAAGATGCAGAAAGAGTGGGTCACACGAATAATAGACATGGAAGACATTATTTTTTGTTCCACTGCATAACACTTTGGATATCAAATGATAGGCAAAACCATGATTTCAAATCTTCAAGATAAATATGAACAATTAAGCCCAAGCCAAAAAGAAATTTTTGCAGGTTATGGCTTGCGTCAAGTGAAACATTTTGTCGAAATAAGCTTGCCGATGATTGAGCAAGAATTACCTGCCGATTGTGTGGTGCAGGGCATTAATGCCGAAGGTAAAATGCAGGCGATTCATCTACAAACACAACAAAGCTATGTGTGGATTTCAGATCAACAGTGGCAAGCACACCCAAATGCAAGCAGTAAAATAGATTTGAAAAAAGATTTTATTGCAGTCTGGGAAATTTTTAATTTACAGGCGTATGAATTGATTGATCTGAGTCATATCCACCGTGACTTCTTAGAAACTCAGCAAGTTTAAGCTGAGTTTTTTATCTCCCTTACCAGGAAGATGGTGTAGTGAATGTACATAAATATCCATCAAAATAAAATAGATTGTTTAATTCATACCCAATCAATTGCTACATACGGATTTGTGAACCAACAGTCACATTTTAAAAGCGCATTTATATCTAAAAAAACCGTAAAAAATAAAGTTTTCTATCTTAAATGACAGTCAGATTATAGGGTTTTATGTAAGGAAATTTACCTAAGTTGTAGAGGGAACTGAATTTAAATTGCATTTCAATTAATCTTGTTGATGATGTGGATAAATAAAAAAACATAATATAAATCAAAGTTTAAAATTGATTATATAATCGTTGCTTGGTTTGTTAATTTTTAAAAATAAAAAAGTATGAACGCATCGTTCAGTTAATTTTTGGCATTTTTAGCCTTGTTTAGACAATTCTGACTTGACCGAAATGCCGATCACATAGCAAGATAGGACACCTAAAAAATTTAAAGCGAAGAGTTATTATTAACTTTTCTCAATATTTACTTTTGCTAAAACAGCCGAGGATTACATGAAGGCTCTTGTTGCTGTAAAACGTGTGGTAGATGCCAACGTTAAAGTTCGCGTTAAGCCGGATAATAGTGGAGTTGACCTGACTAACGTTAAGATGTCAATTAACCCATTCTGTGAAATCGCAGTGGAAGAAGCGGTTCGTTTAAAAGAAAAAGGAACTGTTTCAGAAATCGTGGTGGTATCCATTGGTCCTAAAGAAGCGCAGGAACAAATCCGTTCTGCAATGGCGCTTGGTGCAGACCGTGGTATTTTGGTTGAAACAGCCGATGAGATTGGTGCACTTGAAGTGGCTAAAATCTTAAAAGGTGTTGTTGAACAAGAACAACCACAACTTATTCTATTGGGTAAACAAGCCATTGATGACGACTCTAACCAAGTTGGTCAAATGCTAGGCGCTTTACTTGGTGCAGGTCAGGGTACTTTTGCTTCAGAAGTAAAAGTAGAGGGCGATAAAGTTCAGGTTACACGTGAAATTGACGGTGGTTTACAAACTGTTGAGCTTACACTTCCTGCAATCATCACCACTGACTTACGTTTGAATGAGCCACGTTATGCGGCACTTCCAAACATTATGAAAGCACGTAAAAAACCGCTAGACATTAAATCTCCTGCAGATTATGGCGTTGCAACAGGTTCTAAGTTGAAAACTATAAAAGTTGAAGCACCTGCTGAGCGTAAAGCGGGCGTACAAGTGAAATCTGTAGACGAACTTGTAGAAAAATTGAAAAACGAAGCGAAAGTGATCTAATACAGAAGGATAAAAATCATGAGTATTTTAGTTATCGCTGAGCACGACAATAAAGCACTTAATGGTGCAACATTAAACGTTGTTGCTGCAGCTCAAAAAATCGGTGGTGATATCACTGTATTGGTTGCGGGTTCTGGTGCGCAAGCAGTTGCAGACCAAGCAGCTAAAGTTGCAGGCGTAAGTAAAGTATTACTTGCTGACGATGCGGCTTATGCAAACCAATTGGCTGAAAACGTAGCAAAACTTGTTGCAGAATTAGGTAAAGGTTATAGCCATATCCTTGCTGCTTCTACAACCACAGGCAAAAACATTCTGCCACGTGTGGCGGCTCTTCTTGATGTGAGCATGATTACAGACATCATTGCTGTTGAATCTGCGAATACGTTCAAGCGTCCAATCTATGCAGGTAACGCGATTGCAACAGTTCAGTCTGATGAAGCAATCATTGTTGGTACTGTACGTGGTACAGCATTTGACCCTGTCGCTGCTGAAGGTGGTTCTGCTGCGGTTGAAGCTGTAAGTGAAGCAAAAGATGCTGGTATTTCTAAGTTTGTTTCTGAAGAAATTGTGAAATCAGAGCGTCCGGAATTAACAGCTGCACGTATTGTGGTTTCTGGTGGTCGTGGTGTAGGTTCTGGTGAGAATTATCACAAAGTACTTGACCCATTAGCAGACAAACTTGGTGCAGCACAAGGTGCATCTCGTGCAGCAGTTGATGCGGGCTTCGTGCCAAACGACATGCAAGTTGGTCAAACAGGTAAAATTGTTGCACCTGATTTGTATATCGCTGTGGGTATCTCGGGTGCGATTCAACACTTGGCAGGTATGAAAGACTCTAAAGTGATCGTTGCGATCAATAAAGACGAAGAAGCGCCAATCAACGCAGTAGCTGACTACTGGTTAGTGGGTGACTTGAACACTGTTGTTCCAGAATTGGTTTCTAAAATCTAATTGCTGAACACAGTTCAAAACGCCTCTATGTGAATAACATAGAGGCGTTTTTTATTGTCTTATTTTTTAATATGGATGCAGCAATTGGTTTTAAGTACATTCTGTGAGTTTTTGGTATATGGGGTATATAGTGAGCATGCGGAAGCTGAAGATATTTTGAACTTACTCTTCAAAATATGACGCACTATTATTTCTTGGGCGTGAATATAATTTGCTAAAAACTCACCATTAAATTTAAGTAAATTAACAAGATTAAGATCATCTCTAAAGCACAAAAACACAGGCGTATATGCTATAATTTTTCGCTGTATTTTATTTTTAGCCTGCATTTCAGGCTAATCATTTGCAAGTTTTACGACATATAAAATGCAAGCAAAATTTGTTTGCAGAATAAGGAGTATGCATGAGCGTATCGGAAATTAGACCGATTGCCATTGAGGATGAACTCAAGCACTCGTATTTAGACTATGCGATGAGTGTGATTGTGTCACGTGCGCTGCCAGATGTACGAGATGGTCTAAAACCTGTGCATCGACGTGTGCTATTCGCAATGCACGAATTGGGCAATGACTACAACAAAGCTTACAAAAAGTCTGCCCGTGTAGTCGGTGACGTCATCGGTAAATATCACCCACATGGTGATTCTGCAGTTTACGAAACGATTGTTCGCATGGCGCAAGATTTCAGTTTGCGTTATCAATTGGTCGATGGTCAGGGTAACTTCGGTTCGATTGATGGCGATAGTGCTGCAGCTATGCGTTATACCGAAGTCCGTATGCGCAAACTTACCCACGAATTGCTGGCCGATTTAGAAAAGGACACCGTCGATTGGGAAGATAACTACGACGGCTCTGAGCGTATTCCTCAAGTAATGCCAACTCGTATTCCAAACCTATTGGTCAATGGTGCTGCAGGTATTGCGGTGGGTATGGCGACCAATATGGCACCGCATAACATGACTGAAGTGGTGCATGCATGTTTGGCTTATGCAGACAACCCAAATATTTCAATTGAAGGGCTAATGGAACATATTACTGGTCCAGACTTCCCTACAGGTGGCATCATCTACGGTAAATCAGGCATTGTCGATGCTTACCGTACAGGTAAAGGCCGTTTGCATATTCGTGGTAAGTATCATTTTGAAGAAGATCAAAAGTCTGGTCGTACCACCATCGTCTTTACTGAAATCCCTTATCAGGTCAATAAAGCCAAAACCATTGAGCGTATTGCTGAACTGGTAAAAGAGAAGAAACTCGAAGGTATTTCAGAACTACGTGATGAGTCTGATAAAGAAGGGATGCGTATTGCAATTGATCTGAAGCGTGGTGAAAACGCTGAAGTGATTGTGAATAACCTATTCTTGAATACACAATTAGAAAACTCATTCAGCATCAACATGGTTTGCCTAGACAATGGTCAGCCAAAATTGATGAATCTGAAGGATATTATTGCGGCATTTATTCGTCACCGCCAAGAAGTGGTGACCCGCCGTACCATGTTCGAGTTGCGTAAAGCACGTGAACGTGGGCACATTTTAGAAGGCTTAACCGTCGCGTTGGCCAATATTGATGCCATCATCGAAACCATTAAATCTTCTGCCAACCCAGCGGAAGCGCGTGAGCGTTTACAGGTAGGCGAATGGGCAGCAGGCGGTGTAGTCGCATTATTAGAAAAAGCTGGTTCAGTTTCTGTACGTCCAGACGAAATTGAAGGTGAAGATCCTAACCGCCCATTTGGTTTAGATGGTCAGGTGTATCGTTTATCACCTGCGCAAGTGACCGCAATTTTAGAATTACGTTTGCATCGTTTAACAGGTCTAGAACAAGACAAATTACATGCAGAATATTCTGAAATTTTGGCACAAATTGCTGAATTAACTGCAATTTTGAATGACTTTAATTTGCTAATGGGCGTGATTCGTGAAGAATTGGCGCAAGTTTTACAGCAATATGGCGATGCACGTCGTACTGAAATTGTAGAATCTCGCATTGATTTCTCGCGTGAAGATTTAATCCCAGAAGAACAAGTGGTACTGACAGTTTCACAAACAGGTTATGCAAAAACCCAACCATTGTCAGATTACGCAGCACAGCGTCGTGGTGGTCGTGGTAAATCTGCAACGTCGATGAAAGAAGACGATTATGTGCAGCATTTAATTGTGACCTCTAACCATGCAACGGTGTTGTGCTTTACCGATGTGGGTAAAGTGTACCGTCTGAAAGTGTTTGAAGTGCCGCAAGCATCGCGTGGTGCTAAAGGTCGTCCAATGGTGAACTTGTTGCCGTTAGAAGCTAATGAAACCATCACTGCAATTTTACCTGTCATTGATGCACCGAAGAAATTTACTGAGCGTTTGGCAGACTTCCGTAGCTATGTGAAAGCCAATGCGGCACATCTGCAAACTAATGCTATCATTGCCGCACATTATGCAGAATTAGAAGCAGCATTTGCTGAATTAGCAGATGGTGATGATTTATCTGACGCATTACGTGTGCAATTGAAACAATTGGGTGTTGAGCTTTCTGCAACCGATTTAGATGATGAGATCATTGCAGAGTTTGCATCACAAGCTGAAGCCTTGCGTAAAAACTACTATGTCTTTATGGCAACGGCATCAGGTACAGTGAAACGTGTTGAATTGGAGCAATTCAGTAATGTGCGCTCGAATGGTTTACGTGCTATTGAATTGAATGAAGAAGATACTTTAATTGGTGTGGCGATTACCGATGGCGAACAGCAAATTATGTTGTTCTCCAATGAAGGTAAAGCGATTCGTTTTGCTGAAACCGATGTACGTTCAATGGGTCGTGCAGCCAAAGGTGTACGCGGTATGCGTGTTAGCTTCGGTTCAGCGCAAGTCGAAGATGTTGAAGATGCAGAAGTAGATAGTGATGATGAAGACAGTTCAGATTCAGCGTTGACCAGCCGTGTTGTATCGCTAGTCGTAGTACCAGAAACAGGCGAAGTTTTGTGTGCTTCGGCGAATGGTTATGGTAAGCGTACACCTGTAGATGACTTCCCAACCAAAAAACGTGGTGGTAAAGGTGTGATTGCCATTAAGACCTCTGAACGTAACGGTGAATTGGTCGGTGCAGTTGCGATTGATGAAAGCAAAGAGCTGATGTTGATCTCTGATGGCGGTACATTAGTACGTACTCGCGCTTCTGAAGTGGCACAAACAGGTCGTAATGCACAAGGTGTACGTTTAATCCGCTTGGGTGAAAACGAAACACTGGTGGGTGTAGAAGCGATTGAAGCTGTGGAAGAAGAGGATGATTTACTGGACGAAGAGCTAAATGCAGAATCTTCAGAAACTCCTGCCGCGGCTGATGTGCAAGCCGAAGATGCACCAATAGAAGATAATCAAACTGATGCTGCTTCAGGTGATCAAAATTCAACTGACTAAAGTGTGAGTGCAAGATACTCGCATTGCATGAATTAAGGACGCTTCGGCGTCCTTCTTCTTATACTGCATAAATGGAAGTAAACATGACCATGAAAATACAATGTGCAATATGCGCTACAATTTTAAGTTTAGCAGGCTGTAGTCGGGTACAAGACAATGTACCTGAACCGACAGCAGCACAACAACAGGTTGCATTTGCAGCATATACCGAGCTGAAAGAGGGGCAATACGAGCAATTTTTGACGCATTTAGAACCTGAGTTACAACAGTATTTTCAGGATAATCAGCGGGTCATGAAAAAATTCTCCAGTGCAATTCCTAAAGATGCAGAGCGTTCCCGCACTTTGATGACCAAGAAAATTGAGCAGCAAGCGAATCACAGACAGCAATACAAAGTCAGCTATGAAATTGCCTATCCTAAAAACTTGGTGCAATACGATGTCAGTTTTGATGAGGGAACAAATGCGCTAACCGCAACGAATCAACCTAAAATTCGGAATTTAAATATTCAGGTATTTGGTGAGTAAGCTAGCTCATTCTGCATAACTGATGTCGAAATGCACATTGTGCAAAAAATGATTAAAGATTGATTTTATGACTGCATCTGCCACTTGGCATTGAAATAATTTTATGCAAGTCAGGTCAAGATGTGGTTAAATGCCATCATTTTATTGTGTTTCACATAGATAAGGAAAAATCATGCGCGCGTACAATTTCTGTGCTGGTCCTGCTGCATTACCTACAGCCGTTTTAGAAAAAGCCCAAGCTGAAATGCTAGATTGGCATGGCAAGGGACTTTCCATTATGGAAATGAGCCATCGTAGCAAAGACTATGTGGCAGTTGCAGAAAAGGCAGAAGCAGATTTACGCACTTTAATGAATATTCCTGATAATTACAAAGTATTGTTCTTGCAAGGTGGTGCATCGTTACAATTTTCTGCAATTCCATTGAATTTATTGGGTAAAAACAATAAGGCAGATTATATTCATACTGGTATTTGGTCTGAAAAAGCTTTAAAAGAAGCACAGCGCTATGGCGATATTCATGTCGTTGAAGCAGGTATTCAGATTGAAGGTAAGCATGCCATTAGTGAACAAAGCCAATGGAACTTATCTCGCGATGCTGCCTATGTGCATTATGCAGATAATGAAACCATTGGTGGTTTACAGTTTGCCAATATTCCTGAAACGGACAAGCCGTTGGTATGTGATTTCTCGTCAAGCATTTTATCTGCGCCTTTAGATGTCTCTAAATTTGGTCTGATTTATGCAGGTGCGCAAAAAAATATTGGCCCAGCAGGCTTAACCATCGTGATTGTACGCGAAGATTTACTTGATCAAGCCAAGCCTGAAATTCCAAGCATTTTGAAATATTCAGCACAGGCGAAAAACGATTCAATGGTGAATACGCCTGCAACTTATGCATGGTATTTGTCTGGTTTAGTATTTGAGTGGTTATTGCAAAATGGTGGTGTAGATGCGATTCATCAAGCTAACCTAGATAAAGCGAAACTGTTATACGGTTATATCGATTCAAGCGATTTCTACGCGAATCCAATTTATAGCGCAAACCGTTCAATTATGAACGTTCCGTTTACTTTGGCTGATGCTGCACTGGAAAAACTATTCTTGCAAGAAGCTGAGGACAATCGTTTGTTGAACTTGGCAGGCCACCGTTCTGTAGGCGGTATGCGCGCAAGTATTTATAATGCAGTGCCATTAGAAGGCGTACAAGCTTTGGTTAACTTTATGGATGACTTTGCAAAACGTCACGGTTAATCGAAAGTAGTGAAAGCAAAAACCCAGCTGAATTAGCTGGGTTTTTTATAGAAATCGGTGAGACGACATAGAGGCTTGCGAATGAGTAAAACTCAGAACACAAAATAGTGTAAGCCGTAGACGGAGAGCAGCATGCCTAATGCAAAAAATAGACAAGACATCGGCTCGAGCTGATAGCGTTGTTCAAGTTGATGTTCAACATGTTGTAAGTTTTCTTCTTGCACGATTTTCATAGATATTATTTTCCGATGATCTATTTATCGTTAAATATTTAAATAAGGCTATATTTTTAGCATAAAAAATTGATTAAATAAAGTACTAATTTTATTTTAAATATAATATCAAGCAATAATAAATTAATTTTGTGCTGATTTTCAAAATCTGCGCCATTCAAGGCTTTCAGATTATCTACGGTATTGGGCTGAGATGTTTAGTTTTTAAAAACTTATCCACATATTCGATTTAAAATATGGCTGATTTTGAATCTATAATAAATTTAAAACTGTGGGTAACTGCGTTTTTTGAATTTAAAATGCTTAAATAACCATCAATATATCCACAATATCAATAGTCGTGTTTCATAAACAAAAAACTGATCATAAGCCATCAGTAAAATAAGTGTTGAAAGTTCCTTCTCCCTAGGGAGAAGGTTAGGATGAGGGGGGTGAATATAAGTTTATTCGTTTGATAGCATTTTTAATATTTTTTTATAAACTACTGTTTTATATTATGAATGTTGGCTTGTATCCAAATGTTGCCACGAATGTATTGTCCAATTTCAAAGTTTTGATGCGCAGGATTTCTAGTTGCAAGACGAATTAAAATCGCAGGCTGATTTTCATCATGAATTAGGGTGACATCATAAACGGAATAGGCTTGGTTCATGAATTCAAAACTGGTTTTACCAACAACATTGCCTTGAAACCATGCTTCATCTTCCTGACCGATATTTTCACCGTATAAATATGCGACCATTTTAGAAAAATCCACCGTTACGGGTGCTTTATCATCTTCAGACTTAGGTTGCCATGCATCAATTTGTTCTTGCAGGTTGGCAGGAGCAACACCATCATTGGCCGCTAAAATATCATTCAGCGCACGGTGATGTTTAATTGAAGCAGGATCATCGACTACCAATTGCTCACCTTCAGTGACAGCTTCTAGTTCATACGCCCATGCGTTTAAGTTCATCCAATAGCTTTGATCTTTTTGGTAATGTTGATGGTTGACACTGTATAAACTATCAAAAGCATAGACAATGCTATTGTTACCTAAATTGAGTCGAAGCACCGCTTGAGTATTAGATTTGCAACTAATGATACGTTCAATTTTAGCTTCAACTTTGTAAGGGCTTTCAAAACAAGGGAAGGCAGTTTTTACAGCTTGCGGTTTGTTATTTTCAACCGCAATCACTTGCGTCAATTGAATAGATTGTTTGCTTGGGCCTTGAATTAGCCAGGTGCTTTGATCCATTTCTGCTTCATGACGGCATAAACCCATTGGCATAATTGGTGCATCTAGAGCCAGCCCTAACCATTTTGGAACTTCGGTGCAGGGTTCATCCGTGAGTAAATTCCAATGTTCAACATGGCTGCCGAAGTTCTGATCTTCAATGTGGATGATTTCTGGTCTATTCTGATTGTTCATAAGCACTTTGAGATGTTAGGTTCTTTTGTTTACTCTTAGATCGAGGGTTATTTCGATTTTTCAAGTCTTTGGCTAAAATTTCATGTTTTGCCATTGCATTTGCACAAGTTGTGCATAGCGATACAGCAGAAACAAAATCACATTCATCTACACTTTAACATGCAATTCTGAGCATTTTAAACATACTGCAATTTAATGAGTTTGATACACTAGTCGCATATTATTATCAGGGTTGCACAGTGTTGCCATTTAAACTTTGGGTTGATGCTGATGCATTGCCTAAAATTCTAAGAGAAGTCATTTTACGTGCTTCAGATCGTTATCAACTTGAAGTCACTTTTGTTGCCAATCAATCCGTGGGGATTACGCCTTCGGTACGGATTAACTCTATTCAAGTCATGCATGGTGCCGATGCTGCTGATCAGGAAATTGTAGATCGCATGAAGGAACACGATATTGTGATCACGCAGGATATTCCATTGGCAGCACAAGTGATTGAAAAGGGTGGAATTGCGATTCATCCGCGTGGTGAAATTTATACAGTTGCCAATGTGAAAGCGCGTCTGCATTTGCGTGATTTTATGGATACGTTGCGTGGCGCAGGCGTACAAACAGGCGGGCCAGCGCCTATTTCAGAACGTGATAAACGCGAATTTTCAAGTAGCTTAGACCAAACCATTCAAAAGCAAAAACGTAAAACCGTTTAATACGAGTCGTGTATGCCTTCTAAAACCAATATTATGATGACTTATGCCTTATTGGTTTTCATTTGGGCAACGACGCCTTTAGCAATTGTTTGGAGCGTGTCAGATTTACACATGCTTTGGGCTTTGGTGCTGCGTTTTTTCATTGCTTTGCCTTTAGCTATTATTTTACTGCTGCTGTTAAAAGTGAAATTTCCAAATCATCTACAAGCGTGGCATAGTTATTTGGCAGGTTCATTTAGTTTGATTGGGTCGCAAATTTTCACCTACATTGCCACCGCTTATTTAAGTTCAGGTATTATCGCCCTGATGTTTGGTCTAACTCCTATTATGGCGGGGTTGATTGGTCGTTTTGTGTTTCAGTTGCATTTGGCACGTATTCAATGGATCGGGATGACAGTGTCCATTTTGGGGCTTGGTATTATCTGCTTTGGCGGCGAAACTCAGCACGTGCACCCTCTGGGTATTATTTTAATGTTGTTTAGTGTACTGACCTACACCATGTCTATTTTCTGGGTGAAAAAAGTCAATACACAGGTTGAACCTGTAGCACAGGCAACTGGCTCAATTTTGGTGTCGACCATTGCGGCTTTATGTATTGTGCCATTTATTTGGTCATATGTGCCGACTAGCTTGCCAAGTCTTAAATCTATCGCAGCTTTGCTCTATACCGTGATCATGGCTTCTTTGATTGCGATGTTCTGTTATTTTAAATTGGTACAGAATATTCAGGCGACCACTTTATCTTTAACCACCGTGATGACGCCGATGATTGCCTTGTTGATTGGTGCGCTACTAAATCAAGAGGCTTTGTCGGTCATGGTCTTTGTGGGCGCTTTGGTTTTATTGTTAGGCTTGGTGCTGTATTTTTATCGTGATCTTAAAGCGAGTCGGACATTGGCACAAAAAATCAAAACACCACCTTAACGTGATGCAAAGATGTTGTTATCCATGTGATTTCACATGCGCAAGCGAGCTGAATAGTTTGATTCTATCTAGATTACGCTTGTTTTATAGCAACGGCTTCTGCAAGTTTGACGCGGTCTTGTGGGTGTAAAGTAATAAAATATGCCCCGGTACGATACTGCCCATTTTCTTCTTCACGGCTATAAACCACTTGCGCGGTTGCAGCGATGTGAAAAAAGTTTTCAGGATGGCTGATCGTGACATGAATATAACTGCCAGTGTTTAATTCATGTACACTATAAAAACTTAAACCACTTTCTGAAAAATTGACCTGTTCAGGGATAGGTAACATGCTTTGTACAATTGCATCATATAAAGACCCTGTAATAAGGTTTAATTTTTGGTTGAATAAGGATAAGATTCGAGCAATTTGTTGATCTTTTTCAGTTAATTGTTCTAATTCGTAGTTTAATGCATGATCAAATTGATCTAATTCTGCAAGTAGTAGAAAATAACGCGGTAAAACAAAATTAGCATCGTAAGGGTCGTTCAGCGCAACATCGTCAGAAATGATCTGGTAATTGATTCTCAGCGCAGCATCAATTCGTGACATGACACGACGTTCAGACGCGACGCTTTGATGCTGTAAATTTTCCATAATGTATTACCTCGGACTTTGATGGTATGTTTAAACCAATCTCGCTATATATAGGGTTGAGATATACGCGTGCTCGGCGCAGTAACCACTTTATTTCTTTTATTGCCTTAGTTTCGATGATCGGTCTAACTTTGGGTGTTGCCGTCCTCATTACCGTACTTTCGGTGATGAATGGTTTTGATCGCGAATTAAAAAATCGTGTCTTGGGTATGATACCTCAAGCCACTGTTTCATCAACGCAAATTTTAACAAATTGGCCAGAACTTGCAACGAAAGTTGAGCAACATAAGCATGTTGTTGGTGCTGCGCCATTCACGCAATTGCAAGGCATGTTGACCGCACAAGGGCAAGTGTCGGGCATTATGGTCACGGGAATTGAACCCGAATACGAAAAGAAAGTATCGATTATTCAAAACCACATGGTTGCAGGCAGTATCGACAATCTGAAAAAGGGCGAATTTGGTATTGTTTTGGGTAAACAAATGACCGATGCCTTGGGGTTGGGCTTAAATGACAGCATCACCTTGGTTTTACCTGAAGCGACGCCATCACCTGCAGGAGTTGTACCGCGTTTTAAACGCTTTAAAGTAGTTGGTATTTTTAGTATTGGTGCAGAAGTTGATTCAATGATGGGATATATCGCCCTGAATGATGCTTCGACTTTGCTGCGTTTACCCGATGGTGCGCAAGGTGTACGTCTAAAACTGGATGATATTTTTGCTGCACCACAAGTATCTCGAGATATTGTGCAAGAGTTACCTGCTAACTTTTATGCTTCAGACTGGACGTATACTCACGGCAACTTGTTTAGCGCCATCCAAATGGAAAAGGCGATGGTGAGCCTATTGTTATTCCTGATTGTTTTGGTGGCTGCATTTAATATTGTGTCGTCTTTGGTGATGGTCGTGACCGATAAAAAATCAGATATTGCGATTTTAAGAACCTTGGGCGCATCACCAAGCACGATTACCAAAATTTTTATGGTGCAAGGTACGGTCATTGGGGTTATTGGTACAGTTTCAGGTGCAATTTTGGGAATTATTTTTGCGTCCAGTATTAGTGGTTTTATTGCATGGTTGAACAATGCATTAGGGCTAAATTTATTTGATGCTTACTTTATCAACTACTTACCTTCATATTTAAGATGGCAAGATGTGGTGGTGATTGTGAGCTTGTCGTTAATTTTAAGTTTTTTGGCGACCATTTACCCTGCGTTACGTGCCGCGAAAATTCAACCAGCAGAGGCATTGCGTTATGAGTAATATTGTTCTGGAAGCCAAGCAAGTTTCTAAACACTTTACCGATGGCAAAACCACTGTTGAAGTGATTCGAGGTTTAGATTTACAAGTTCAGCAAGGACAGTTTGTATCGATTGTTGGAGCAAGTGGTTCGGGTAAAAGTACCTTGTTGCATGTTTTGGGTGGCTTAGACCGCCCAAGTACAGGCGAAGTATTTTTAAATGGGCAGCGTTTTGACAAATTAGGCGAAGCTGAGCGTGGTTATTTGCGTAATCAATACCTCGGTTTTGTTTATCAGTTTCACCATTTATTGCCTGAGTTTAGTGCGCTTGAAAATGTCGCGATGCCGTTAATGTTACGTACGGGCACAAATTATAAAGAAGTGAAGGCACAGGCTGAGTATCTGCTTGAGCGTGTCGGTTTATCGCATCGTTTAACCCACAAACCAGGTGAGCTTTCTGGGGGAGAACGTCAGCGAGTCGCATTGGCACGTGCGTTGGTAGCGAAACCCGCACTCATGCTTGCCGATGAACCGACTGGAAACTTGGACCGTAAAACTGCAGTTAAAATTTTTGAATTGCTGCGTGAATTACGCAGTGAATTTAACATGGCCATGCTGATTGTGACCCATGATGAGGAGTTGGCAAAATCTGCCGATACAATATTGCACATGCAAGATGGTATTTGGGTAGATGCTTAGTGGCAGCGTAGTTTGTAAACACATGCAAAATTGACTGCGTTTACAATAGCAATTGCTGGAATAAGATTGTTTTGTTGAAGCCCACTTCGGTGGGCTTTATGATACATGTTAATAAAAATAATAAGTCTAATATTCATGCTGCAATTGATGGGATTGGCTTGGGTGATTGGGATCGCCTGTGTCGGAATACGTTCTTCTTCTTTTCCAATAGATCTTCTGACTGCCATGCCTAGCGCAATGGTTTTACTAGTTCTATGCTGTGCCGTCGCGCAGTATTTGTTGCAAGCTCGCATATCTTCAATTTATTGGAAATGCTTGAATGTTGGTGTAGCAGGTGTTTTGAGTTTTGCTCTCGGTTTGATCTATGCCGATACGCAGATGCAGCAGCGTTTACAATGGCGCGAGCAAAAACCTGAATTTACCGAAGTTGTAGTTTATGTCAGACAGTTAAATCAACTCAATGACAACGGCATTTCACAAGCGGTTGAAGTGTTAAACCGACATCCTCAAACCGTGACATGGTTAGCGACTTTAGCTCAGACTCAAGTAGATCATGGGCAAAATTTAGAACTTGGACACTATTACAAATTAAGTGGAAAAATCCGCCCTCCACATAGTTATGCCACAGCAGGTGCATTTGATGTAGAGCGATGGTATTTACAACAAAATATCATGAGTGGTTTTCGGGTGGAGCAGGTTCAGCCCATCCCGTCAGAACAAATCTATGCCATGGGCTTTACACAACATTGGCGTGCCCAACAGACGCTATGGGCAAAATTTCGTTTATGGATTGAACAGCAGCGTTATCAAATTCGAGCGTTTATTCAGCAGCAACCTTTGCAGCACCAAGGTTTAATTCTTGCATTACTCACAGGAGATAAAAGCTTATTAGATGCAGAAACTGAAGCGCAGTTTCAGCGTTTTGGAATTAGTCACTTATTGGCAATTTCAGGACCGCATGTGCTGATTTTTGCAGGCATGCTCTGTTGGGCGTTGCATCAGCTGATTCGCTATTACCGTCCGCATTGGTATTTGTGGATGCCTAAACAATACTTATTGCTGTTGCCATTTTTAAGTTGTGTATTGCTGTATACAGCCTTTGTCGGTTTTGAAATTCCTGCTTTAAGAACCTTGCTCATGTGCAGTCTAGTTACAGCAATGCTAGTGATGAAGCAGCAGCTTCAAGGCTTTGCCTTGCTGATCTATAGTGCTGCCTTATTGCTATGGTTTGATCCTTTAAGTGTGCTGTCTGCTGCTTTTTGGCTGTCGTATGGTGCGTGTTTTATTCTGCTGCGTATTTATCAGAGCTTGGGTGCGCAACCACGCATAGACCTGAATCGTGGGCAGCAACTGAAACATGCCATCAAAATTCTAATCGAATCGCAGTGGAAAATTTTTATTGCCTTATTTCCTTTGGTGATTGTGTTTTTTAAACAAGTGGCGTGGATTGCACCGCTGAGCAATATTATTGCAATTCCATTGATTGGTATGCTGATTGTGCCTTTAGATATTTTGGCAGGAATTTGTTTTTTTATTTTTGAACCCTTGGCTTCAATGCTGTTCCAATTAAATGATCTGGTCTTGGCTTTATTAAGCTTGATTTTTCAGGGGATGGAAACGATTTTTGCACCACGGTTACACACTTTGTCGATGTCTTTAGCGGTATATGGCTGTCTGTGTCTAGGCTTATTTCTGCTATTTTTACCACGAGCGGTATTACCTAAAACTTGGGCTATCTTGTGTTTTGTTCCACTAGTTGTGGTAGATAGCCAACGGCAACCATTTGAATTGACTGTATTGGATGTGGGGCAGGGGCAAGCGCTGTTTTTACGTTCAGGTCATTACAACATGATGATTGATGTGGGTGGTTCTTATAATGAAAGTAAGTTTAGTATAGGACAGCAAATTTTACGCCCATTTTTAGCGGTAAATGGTATCAAGCAACTGGATCAGGTGGTTTTAAGCCATTTAGACCAAGACCACAGCGGAGCATTTCCTTATCTACAAAATGAAATCAAGATTCAGCATGTCTTTGCCAATCAGGCAGTAGATGTGAGTGCAAAGACCAAATTCGATTTGTGTCAGCAAGGGCAGCAGTGGTCTTTACCGCATCAGGTACAGATACAGGTTTTATCTCCCAAATTGAGTCAATTACCCTATGCCGCACATCAACAAAATGAGTTGTCATGTGTACTGTATATTTCAGTGCCATCCGCACAGCCTTATCAGCATTTTTTAGTGATGGGCGATGCAGGTTGGGCAACTGAATATCAGTTATTGCAGCAATACCCTGATTTAAAAGTGGATGTGTTAATTTTGGGGCATCATGGGAGTAAGCACAGCTCTGCCTACGATTTTTTAGCACATTTTAAACCTAAATTAGCCGTGGCATCTGCGGGTTTTGATAATCGTTATGGACATCCTAGTCCTTTAGTGCAGCAACGCTTGGCTGAGCTCAATATTCCGTTCATCAACACCATACAACAGGGCAGCATACGTTTTTCTGTAGATGCACAACAGCGTATGCTTATACAGCCGTATCGGCAGCAGAAGTTGTGGTTGCAGCGTTAGCTAGGTTATGTACGTTATGTACTTGAGTGCGTATAGTCTGCACGTCAGCCAAAGCTTCTTGTACAGGTTTATGATAGACCCCGCGTAAATCTGGATGGGCTTTGTAGCGTTTATAACTCCAGTGATAATGCGCAGGATAACGACGGATCAAGTTTTCGATGGCATTGTGAATGATCGCTGTTCCTGCATTGGCATCACACTGATATATCTGTTCATCTACCGCTTCGATATACATATCAAAGCCTTGATCTGTATTTCTTAACGCATATAAGAACAAGGCCTTTGCTTTGGTTTTCTGAATCAGTTTGGCGCTTAAATTACTCGATTCCAACGGAATACCAAAAAAAGGAATCATCTCACCACCTACATTTGGGGTATGGTCTGGCAAAATGACAGTGGTTCCGCCTTGTTTAAGTGCTTTAAAAATTTGACGCACCCCAGATTCATCTGTCGGAACCAAATGTGCCTGTTCACGACTCCGTGCTTGGCGCACAAAATCATCAGCCGCAGGATTTTTTACAGGTTTATACATGATGGTCATTTGCGTATATTGAGCGATCCACGTATTCATAATTTCCCAAGTGCCAAAATGCGGCACAATCAAGACCAAACCCTTTTGTGCAGCCAGTGCATTTTGTAATAGTTCTAAACCATGTACCTGATGGATTCTTTGAATATTTTTTTGATTGCTTGATCCCCAAATATGAAAAAACTCAAAATAAGAGGTCAGTTCGTTACGAATTGCTTGTTGGGTAATTTGTTCGCGTTGTTGCGAATTCAGCTCAGGAAGTGCAATTTGTAGATTAAGGTCAATGGTTTGAGAGGTCTTACTCAAATGCAGTGTATTAACCAAACAAGCTAAAGATTTTGCAAAAAAACGCGCAACAGTTAGAGGTTGTCGACTGACAAAATTCAGCAAGCGCGATAAAGCCGTTGTTGGTGCGGGTTGAGTCATAACGACAGCATCAATGGATAAAAAAGATAAAGATATAAAATATTATAGGAGAAAATACAGGCTTTAGACAGTTTTTGCCAATTCCGTGTATATAATGGAGCAAATTTACTATTTTTTGGATCGTTTCATGTCCGATTGGCCACCAAAACCACAAAATGAATCACATCAAATATCTCCACAAGCCCAGCAACCAACAGGCAATGAGTGGAAACTATTAGAAAAAGCTGTTTTGGCTTCAGTTGAAGAACAACGTCGTGCACGTCGTTGGGGAATTTTCTTTAAGTTTTTAACTTTTGCTTACGTGTTTTTATTGTTGGTGATTATGGGCAAAGGGTGCAGTACAACGACCACGAATACATCGGCAGCGGGTCCACATATCGCGGTGGTGGATATTGTCGGAACAATTGCATCTGACAAGCAAAGTGTGAATAGTAATGACACCATAAAGTCACTGAAAAAGGCCTATGAAAATAGCAACAGTCAGGCGGTGGTGCTAAATATTAATTCTCCGGGTGGCTCACCTGTGCAGTCCGATGAAATTTGGCAAGAAATTCAATATTTGAAAAAGCAGCATCAGGGTAAAAAACTCTATGCTGTGATTGGCGATACTGGCGCTTCAGGTGCGTATTACATTGCTTCCGCTGCAGATGAAATTATTGTCAATCCATCAAGTTTGGTGGGTTCAATTGGCGTAATTATGCCAAATTATGGTCTGAGCGGTTTAATGCAGAAGATGGGTGTAGAAGATCGCACCATGACTTCAGGTGAAAATAAAGCTTTATTGTCCATGACACAACCGGTTGATCCTGCACAGAGAAAACACGTGCAAGCCGTATTGGATAATGTGCATGGTCACTTTATTCAAGCAGTGAAAGACGGACGTGGTGCAAAACTGAAATCACAAGACCCTGCGATTTTCTCAGGTCTGTTCTGGACAGGTGAGCAAGCTGTGACTTTAGGCATTGCCGATAAGGTGGGCAGTTTAAATAGCCTGAAGCGTGATCTAAACCTAGATAAAACAGTGAACTATACCATTGAATACAATCCTTTAGACTCTGTGTTAGGTCGTATGGGTGCAGCAGTGGGAGAGGGTTTTGCCACTTCTTTATCTCAATACATTCAGACTGAACAAAACGCGAAATTACAATGAAACCACTTATACATTTTGCGCATGCCAATGGCGTGCCATCGAAGGTTTATCAAAAACTGTTTGATTTACTCAAAGATGACTACGATGTGATTTATGTCCCTATGTTGGGGCCAGATAAGCGTTATCCTATTGATAATCATTGGCATAGCTTAACCCAACAAGTGATTGATAGTATTGTACGTCAAGCACAGGGGCGTAAAGTAATTGCATTGGGGCATTCTTTAGGTGCAGTTTTGTCTTTTCAAGCCTCGTTACAACGCCCTGAATTATTTGAACAAGTGATCATGCTCGATCCACCTTTAATTATGGGCAAAGCATCAGTGTTTTTACATTTTGCTAAAATGTTTAAGCTTAAAGCAGTAGATCAACTGTCGCCTGCGTCTTTGTCTTTGCGCCGTCGTGATCATTGGGAAAGTCGTGAGCAAGCAGCAAACTTACTGCGTCCGAAAGGTTTTTATCAAGATTTTGATGCCGACTGTTTTCAGGCTTATATCGAGCATGCTTTGACAGATGATCATGTGCGAGGCGGAGTACAATTGACGATTCCAAAAATGGACGAAGTTAATATTTTTAGAACCAATCCATCGCTTTGGTGGTTGCCGCAAGCACAACTGCAAGTGCCGACAGAATTGATAATTGCAAAACAAGGGCCGTTCTTAAAAGCAGGTTTTCCACAAATTGCCGCCAAGAAATTCAACATTGTTTATCAGGTGGTTGAGGGAGGACATATGTTCCCTTTAGAAAAGCCTGAAGCTACGGTGCAGTTGATTAAAAACTTGATTCAGGCACAGCAGAGCAAAGCTGCCTCTGTTTGATGCAGTCTGAACCAAGTACGAACCATAAAAAAACGCCTGATCAACTGGCGTTTTTTCGTATATAGCAAAAGCTATATGCTTAAAAAATATTTAAAAATGGCAAAACTGTACAGGTTGTTGTAACAGTTGTTGGCGGTAGATCACGCCCTGCGCAGTGTGCTGAATGGTTCCGTTACAAATCCATTCAACCACTTGCGGATAAATCAAATGCTCCAACACATGCACACGGTTCGCCAAGCTTTCGGCATCATCATGGATATTTACTTGCAACACACCTTGTGCAAGTGCCTGACCTGCATCTAATTCAGCAGTAACATAATGCACAGTACAGCCATGTAAGGTATCGCCAGTATTGAGCACACGTTGATGAGTGTGCATGCCTTTATAATGCGGCAAGAGTGAAGGATGAATGTTGAGCATTTTACCTTCCCAAGCTTGTACAAATTGGGCACTTAAAATACGCATAAAGCCCGCAAGCACTACCAAATCAACATCCCAATCAAGTAATTGTTGATGCATGACGTCATCAAATAATTCACGATTCGGATATTGTTTGTGCTCAATCACGGCAGTTTGAATCCCTGCTTGTTGAGCGCGTTGTAAAGCATAGGCATCAGGCTTATTGGAAATAACCCCAACAATTTGCCCTGAAAGATTGGCATCTATCAGGGCTTGTAAGTTACTTCCGCTGCCTGAAACGAGGACAGCTATTTTGATCATCTGAGTCAAATCATGCAAAAATTACGCGAATTTTTTCATCTGCGCCTTCAACAGATTCAGCGTTATCTTGAATACGACCCATCACCCACGCTTTTTCGCCAAGGCTGTTGAGGAGCTCTACTGTTTTGTCTGCATCGTTGGCATCTACAGCAACAACCATACCAACACCACAGTTAAAGGTACGATACATTTCAAATTGTTCTACACCGCCTTCACGTTGTAATAATTTGAACAGTTCTGGCCATTCCCAAGATGATTCGTCAATCACTGCTTGCGCACCATTTGGCAATACACGTGGTAAGTTACCTGGTAAACCGCCACCTGTAATGTGCGCCATAGCATGTACATCAACTTGTTTGCACAGTTCAAGCATCGATTTAACATAAATGCGAGTTGGTTCCATCGCAACGTCAGCGAGTGGACGACCATCAACCAGTTGAGTTAAATCAACATTTTTTACGTCTAAAATTTTACGAAGTAAAGAGTAACCATTTGAGTGTGCACCTGAAGATGCTACACCAATTAGAACGTCACCAGCTTTTACTTTAGAGCCATCAATAATTTTGCTTTGCTCAACCACGCCCACACAGAAGCCTGCAAGATCGTAATCTTCACCTTCATACATGCCTGGCATTTCTGCAGTTTCACCACCAACAAGCGCACAGCCTGCAAGCTCACAGCCTTTACCAATTCCTGTTACAACATTGGCTGCAACGTCTACATTTAAGTGACCTGTTGCATAGTAGTCTAAGAAGAATAAAGGTTCAGCACCGCACACCAGCAAGTCATTTACACACATTGCCACCAAATCTTGACCAATTGTGTCATGGCGGTTTAGGTTCAACGCTAAACGTAATTTAGTTCCTACACCGTCTGTGCCAGATACGAGCACAGGTTCTTCATAACCTTTCGGAATTTTACAAAGTGCGCCAAAGCCGCCTAATCCACCCATCACTTCAGGACGAGTCGTGCGTTTAGCGACAGATTTGATACGATCGACTAACGCGTCGCCCGCTTCAATATCGACACCAGCATCTTTATAGCTTAAACCAGTGGTTGGGTTAGAAGTTGAGTTGCTCATAATGAAGTCTCCGCATTCGCGGGGCGATTATACCTGAATATACGAAACTCTTATGTTATTTATGCGCTAAAATGCTATCTTTATTCAAATATTTTAACTTCTATAACGAATAAACTGAAAAAAGGCGAATTTCTATGGTCGATCGTACCTTACGTCGCATTTTTATCCTGTCTGGGATAGTTCTGCTCCTTTGGGTGCTGTACTTATTAAAACCAGTTGTCATTCCTTTTGTCGTTGCATTTTTCATGGCTTATTTATTTAGCCCATTGGTTGAACAATTTTGCAAAGTCGGTTTGCCACGTTGGTTGTCTATCAGTTTAGTTTTTATTGGGATTGGCATCGCGCTGACCTTGGCTGTTTGGTACATCATTCCTTTGGTTTGGAAACAGTTGATTATTGCACGTGACAGCATTCCTGTTGGTATTAATTGGATCAATTCGACCTTCTTGCCGTGGGTATCGGCTACTTTCAATATTGAAGAAATGGAAATTGATACTACGCACATGAGCAGTATAGTCATGGATTATGTGCAAACCAATTATAGCGCTGATAGTATTCAAGCCATGTTATTGCGTGTCGCACAGTCTGGTTTGAATTTTATTCAAATTGGTGGCACCGTGGTGCTGATTCCAATTATTGCTTTCTATTTCCTACTCGACTGGCAGCGTATGCTGGACAGTCTACGTCGCTTAATTCCGCGTCCTTATGAGCAAAGTACTTTGGCTGTGGTACAAGAATGTCACAGTGTTCTAGGTGCTTTCGTTAAAGGTCAGTTTTTGGTGATGATCTTGTTGGGCGTGGTTTATGCGACTGGATTGCAACTGATTGGTTTAGAAGTCGGCTTAATTATTGGAATGATTGCCGGACTTGCCAGTATTATTCCGTATTTAGGTTTTGCTGTAGGGATTGTTGCAGCAATCATTGCCACTTTCTTACAATTTGGCATTGACTGGATGCAATTGGTTTTAGTCCTCGTGGTCTTTATGATTGGACAGGCAGTGGAAGGCTATATTCTACAGCCATTTTTATTGGGTGATAAAATCGGACTTTCTCCAGTCGCAGTGGTGTTTGCAGTTTTAGCGGGTGCACAACTGGCTGGATTCATGGGTATGTTGATTGCTTTACCTGTGGCTGCGGTGATTGTGGTGTTGCTGCGTCATTTGCGTGATTATTACGAAAAAAGCTACTTGTATGGACAGCCTGTGGTGGTGTCTGAAGATGCAATGTCGGGTGACATCAGTATTGATACAGCACAAGTTCATATTGATATTGAGCTTGATCCTCCGTCCGCAAATTCACAGCAACAGACTGAAAACTCAAGTAAGATAAAACCTTCAGATCAGCAAAACTACTAGGTGATTACAATTCTATGCGCCAACTGCAGTTAGATATCGAGCCTCAATTAGATGCACGGATCAGTGATTTTTCTGGGCCAGGTTGGGGGCATGTGATTGATGCAGTTCGACAGCTACATGCAGGATTGGTTAATCGCTTTTATGTCTATGGTGGTGCGGGCACAGGCAAAAGTCATTTATTGTCCGCGATTTGCGATTCCTATTTAGAAATTGGCAAATCTGCCATTAAAGTATCTTTACTTGAATTATTGGATGCCCCCACTGAAGCGATTACCTCTTTAGATCGTTATGATTTGGTCGCGTTAGATGATATTGAGGCGATTAGTGGTGTACCACATTGGCAACGTGCGGTGTTTCATTTAATCAATTACAGCAATGAAGTTGGCGGTCAGTTGGTGTTTTCATCACGTTTTGCACCCATTGAATTAAAGCTCGAATTGCCCGATTTACAATCACGTTTGACGCAGGCAGTGAGTGTCAAAGTGCCTTCAGGCAGTTTGTATGCAGATCGACAAGCTTTAGTGAGTTCCGTGTTAGAGCGTCGCGGTATTATTATCGATCCGCAAATTATCGATTATTTATTGTTGCACGGTCCACAGCAGACCTCGATTTTGCTGCAAAGCCTTGAGCAGTTGGTGCAATTACTTAAAGGAGAGAAAACGAAATTAAGTGGCGCAAACCTGCGTCAGATTTATGCTTTAATTGACGAATATCGGTAAAGATTAAAATTGCTTGAGAATTTGAGCAAGTTATGCCAAATTACACGGAAAATAATTCGAAGTTGCAGGGAATTTGCAACTAAAGAAGAAAAAAAACAAAGAAAATTACAAGGAGTTCGCTTATGCTCAAGCAGAGCATTGGCATTGGTATGCTGTTTATCGCAGGTCATGCATATAGTAGTAATATCATTGTCACCACCACTTCTGACACCAAAGCAGATGATCAACAATGTTCTTTGCGTGAAGCCATCGAGTATATTAATTTAGGCATGCCTGAAGAAGGCTATTTGGGCTGTGGCGGCAAAAATGCCTCAAGTGTGATTTTATTAGAAAAGAAAGCCGTCTATCAAATTGATACTCAAATTAAAATTACAGAAAACCTTGAAATTAAAACAACCTATGACAGTAGTCTGAATGATAAAACTGCTCCAGGTTTAAATAACGCCACGATTCAAATGCGCGGTAATGAGCGAATTTTCCACATTGAAGACAGCAAGGATCGTTTCTTAAAAGTTTCTTTAAAAGAATTAACTTTACAGGGTTGCGGTGAGGAACGCTGTCGTCAGCAACAAGGTGGTCTGATTTATAATAACGAACATTTAATTTTAGATTATGTAAAATTGAGTAAGGGGCTAGCCAATCAAGGTGGGGCAATTTATAACCCTGCACAAGTGACTGGCGAAAAGATTCCTGCAGGTTTTATTGAGATCAAAAATAGCTTGCTTGAAGCCAACCAAGCGCAGGAAGGTGGCGTCATTTATACGCAATTTCCGCGCTTTGTGATTACAACTTCAGTATTTAAAGGTAACAAGACTACATCGACCACTTCAGCCAATCTCTATTCTGCAACAAGTTTGGCAGAGGAAGAAATCAAAGCCTTTCCTAGCATGGGGAATATGATCGTGAGCAGTACTTTTACTGCAAATGAAGGCTATGTCATGAATGTGTTGGATGATATTGGTGTCAATAACATTAGCTTGATTGGTAACAGTCGTGGTGTGTATCTCAATGCACCTCTAGGTAAAGCCTATATTGCGAATAGTGTGATTTTAGGCAATCCGCATCCTGTCAGTGTGAGTACTGCAGCGAACTGTGTGCAAGCAGGTTCAGATGCAACAAGATTACAAAATAATTTAGTCGGTGCAGGCTGTGGAGCAGGCGATAGCAACTATCCAAATACTGTATGGACTGCAAATTCGGTACTTGCTGGTAATCTGCTTGAAGGTGCATGCCAAACCCTCAGTCAAGATAAAACGGCATTGTTTTGTCCATATCAAGTTCCTGAAAACGCATTCTTGGGCTTTATGCGCCCACGCGTATTGCTCAGTTACAACACCCTAAAAGACTCTGAGGTGTTAAACCGTGGGCAATTACAACTGGGGGATCATACGGTTGTTGGTTGTACTGCTTCAGATCAACGCGGTAAAAACCGTCAGTCAGATATTACCTTATGTGATCGTGGGGCAATTGAGGTGGTGGTTCCTGAAACTATGAGCCTCATTGGTCAAAATATTTTGGCAGGTCAAATTGCTAAAATGTCGGTGAGTGATTTGTTGGGTGATAGTGATTTGGTACCTAAAGAGTTTTGTGATCAAGTTTATCCAAATAATCCGACAGGCCAAGCATGGCAAGCAGGCTGTGTACAAATTGAGCAACTTGATACACGCTCTAAAGGAAAATTGACTGTAGATGAGCTGGGTAATTTGGTATATACCCCAGATTCTGCTTGGCATGGTGCAGATGTCTTTAAAATTAAATTAGTCACCAGCACTACACGTTTTAACAGCACGACACCTTATATGGAAGTGAAAGTCCAAGTTATTCAAGAACATGAAAATCGTATGGAAAGCGATAAAATAAATGTTTCTGGCGGTGCATGGGGGGCTTATGGATTAATGGCGTTATTGGGCTTGTTGGGTTTACGCCGTAGAAAAGCATAAAGGATGAATATGAAAAATAATAAAAAAACACTATTAGGGATAATGGTGATGTCTGCAATGTCGCTCATGGCAGCAGATAATTCTATGATTCAGGTGACGACCTTTGAAGATCAAAATGGTGAAGACTTAAGCAAATGTTCATTACGTGAAGCTTTGGTTGCGGCCAAGCAGAATATTGCGTTTGGTGGTTGTAGCGCAGGCAATACCAACCGTGGTGTAACAGATATGATTCAGTTGCAGGCTGGGGAATATATCTTAAACTCAGAATTACGCCCGCAATCTATGGTGCGTATTTATGGGGCGACAGCGGTTGACTATAACCAGGTAGATCCAATTACGCATCGTTATCCTTCAATTGCACCGTTAAAAACCAGTATTAATGCACAGGGTAATAGCCGCATTATCAATACTTCAGATACCCAAGCCAGCGTAGCACTATACGATGTCATCCTAAAAAATGGGAATGCCAATGGCGGTGGTAATGCGAACTCTGCAGATGCAGGCAAAGGTGGCGCATTATTTGTGGCAGGCCCATTGGCTACGAACAATGTCGAGATTCAAAATTCACATGCAGAACAAGGTGGCGCAATTTATGTTGTTGCTCATCAAGCGGAGCGTCAAGTCAATTTAGAAAATGCTTATATCCATGCGAACCAAGCCAAAGTAGGCAGTGTGTTAGCAATGGATTGTAGTGCCAACTTGGTCAATACACGCTCTATGGTGAAAATTGACCGCAGTAGTATTGTAAAAAACGGTGCTGCAAATAGTCTTAGTACTTTTGATCTTTGTGGTCAACCTGATCTTGAGTTGACCGCCAGTACGATTGCACAAAACCAAGCTGATGCAAGTAAAGGTCATATCTTTAACTTGAGCAATACGGCAAATCATTCCCTTAGCACTTTGTCACAGGTGTATTTGCAAAGTAATACCATTGTTGAAAATAAAGCATGGAGTACTTTGTTTTATGACAATTATCCACGCATTGTCCTCGCTTTTAATATCTTGGCCTTTAACCAAGGTAAATCTTGTCGTTATGCATTCCCTGCGAGCTTAGAGCAGGCGCGCAACATCAACTCGATTCGTAATGCCTTATTCGCAATGGGATCAGCGACAGAGCAAGGGCAGTGTGATTTACCTGAAACAGCAAATAATTCTTATGACGGAGCCAAAAATTTGGATTTGACAGGGCTTAGCTTTGATCAAGTTTTGCAGCCGTTGCAAGAACCATCTGCTTATAATTTATTCCTGCCGTTGTATTATCCAAAACTGGGTTCAGACCCTGCAAAAGATTTGATTGATGTAAACAGCATGGGTTGTAGTGATTATGAACAACGTGGTTTGGCGCGAGTGAGTAATGCAACTTTAACTTTAAATCCTGATGCAAAAAATACCTGTGAAATTGGCTCGGTAGAAGTGATGCGCTTAAACGCAGCCGATATTCAAAGCTTGCGTAATGTCTCTTATGAAAGTTTATTTGCTAATTATCAGCAACAAATTGACCGTATTCAGTCTGCGATAGACCAAAGTAAAGACGCAGCGTCTTCGGTCGTTTCTCAATCGCGTGCTGATTTGAAAACGATGCAAGATTTGTTGGCCAATACTAAAGCCAAGCAGCAATATCGTGCCATTTATGTTGATCCATTTGCGATGGCATTAAAGCAAGATGAACCAACTGCAGATGGGAAATTTGTTCAGTTAAGACAGCTTAATTCTGACAACTTTAGCATTAGCACTGAAGCATTGGGGATTGGTGCAATTTCGGGTTCAGGTACAACATTTAGCACAGATAAATTGACCCAAGACCCACTATTAAAATGTGAATGGGATGCACAGTTGCAACGGATTGTGATGTATCGATTGAATGATAAAGTCACAGAAGCAACCGATTCAGCGTATTGCAAATACACCATTAGGTCAAAATTAGACAGCAATTTGCATTCTTCGGGCTTGCTTGAAGGTAAATTTAGCAATATTGCCCCAATTGCAAAAGATGATCGTGTACGACTTGAATATGGCACAGACCTCAAAGTGAGTTTTAATCCATTATCGAATGATAGCGATGCAGGCGATGGTTCTATCAGCACTCTGAAAGAAAATACCAATAAGCCTGCATTCTATAAAGATAGTACAGGACAAGAACTGGCAATTCGTTTTACGCAAGTGCCTTCAGGTGTGGTGCTTACAGCAGATCGTCAAGCGGCTTGTCCTGGGGATTATGCACGTGAAATTTGTTATGGTGGCAATATTCAGGTTCAAGTACGAAATAGCTTTAGCCCATTTGATTATGAGCTGAAATACACGATTTTCGACCATGAACTGGAATTATCGCCTGAAGCGACCATTACTTTAGAAAACACTGCGAAAAATACCAATTATGAAGCTAGTGGTGGTGGCGGAGGAAGCTTAGGTTTCTGGGGGGTATTGGGTTTACTCGGATTGGCATTTTATCGTCAACGTCCAAGAAAATCATAATTTACCGAGTCGTTATTTCAAAAGCCTCATCGTGTAAAACAGATGAGGCTTTTGTTATTGGTGACTTCAAGCACTTTCTAGATTATCCATGAAGAGATAAAAATTAGTGACTCATTGCAGGCTGCTGATATTTAAGAATGTATTCCTGACGAATCAAGGGGCGTTCTTCAGGTGTTGCTCGTTGCAAGCGTTGTCCTAATTCACGACGTTCCTGTGTACTCATTTTTTGCCAAGTTTCACGCATTTTTTGTTTTTCGCTATCAGGCAATTGAGTAAACCAATCCATCCGCTGCTGTAAAGCCACGCTTTTCTCAGCAGGAATTTCTTTTAAGTTTTGATAGCGCTTAATTAATGCCAATTGTTCTTCTTCAGAAAGGGTTTCCCAAGTTTCTGAAATTTGCGTATCTGCATCTTTGGAAAAAATCCAAAAACGTTCAAACCCTGCAAAACTGGTTTGTAAAAAACTGAGCGCACAACACGCAATCACAATTCGTTTAGCTGCCATGTGGAACTTTGTCCTCACCCAATACCATTAACATTTCTAAATCTTCCACCATTTGTGGAGAAAGTTTAGGAACAGACACTGCCTGATTCTGTGGCTGAGTGGTCATTTCCATTGAGTTTGGTAAGACCACAAAACCTGCAATTGCTGCAGCCAAGGCAAAACCTGACATTTTCCAAAGCCCATAGCGTGATGTTTTCTTGTCTTGAATATTGTCCAAGACATGGTTCATGACTGCGGCTTTGTCTTGATGGTGGCTAGCCAATCTATCAAGTTTGGATGTCACTTGTTTTAAGAAATCATCTTGTTTCATTCTGATGATCCTCCTAGATACGGATTCATATGTGCCAAACTGTTGCGTAAAGCTTGAATAGCACGGTGATAATGCGTTTTTACACTGCCTTCAGTGCAGTTCATAATTTGCGCGGTGGTTTGCGTATCAAAACCTTCCCAAGCACGTAACATAAAAGCTTGTTGTTGCCGAACTGGAAGCCCCGCAATTGCTGCCTGAATTTCTTCTACAGTCACAGCTTGATCTAAAAATTCTGCAGGATTGAGTGCTTGCTCATCGACAATATCGAGTTGTTCAACATCATCATCATCTAAACTGACTTTTTTAAATAATGAAAAGGGTTGAGCGCGGCGGGCTTCTTTACGACGCCAATCTTGTAATTTGTTATTTAAAATGGTGTAAAACAGGGGATACCACTCATCTGTGGCTTTGTCGGCATAAGATTTATGCAAGGAAATAAAGGCTTCTTGCACCAAATCCATTGCTATGCCGTGCTGTCCTTGCGTTGCACTTTCCATCATTACTAAGGCACGCCCCGTTACGTCTTGCATGAAATTCTTCAGACGTTGCTCAGCCGTACTCTTAACAGCACTCAAATTTTCCGAATGTGACGACTTCGGGTTTAAATCCATAGAGATGGAAAATCCTGTCATTGGATACCCACCATTATTTTTAACATCATACTTTTATAACGCTAAAAACAATGGTTTGGTTGACATTGCAAGTTATTATTTTCAGTCTAATCTATTTTTTTTGCAGGGCTAGTCTTTTTAAAATAAATTAACCATTTACAGACGCTGGCGTACCATTTCAAAGAAACAGATAGAACCTGCAATTGCCACATTCAAAGATTCCTGTCCACCCGGTTGTGGAATACTTACCGCTTCTGCATGCTGTAAGGCATAGTCGGACACGCCTTGACCTTCATTGCCTAGAATCCAGACGCAAGCTTTGCGCAGATTTTTGGAATAGAGGCTTTCTGCACGGTGTGAACTGGTCACATATACAGGGATCTGGAATTGTGCCAAGACATCCTCAAGATCAATATTTTCAAAGGTATGCAAGCTAAAGTGTGCACCCATGCCTGCACGTAATACCCGTGGTGACCAAAGCGAGGCAGAACCTTTGGTACAAATAATTTGTTCAATACCTGCTGCTGCTGCAGAGCGCAATAAGGTGCCGACATTACCTGGATCTTGCACATTTTCTAAAATCAGCGTGTCTGCTTTAAAGTCTAAAGCTTGGCTCGAACTTGGCACATCGACAATGGCTAAACAGGCAAGGGAAGTGCCTAAAGTGCTTAAATCTTTATATAAAGATTCGCCAATGACAAAGACCACGCCTGTGTATTTAGCCAAAATGCGTTCATAGTCAGGATGGCTCAGTGCATGTTCAGTGGTAAAAATCGAATTGATTTTTTTATTTTCATGTAACCATGCCAAACACAAATGTGTACCTTCGAGTACCGTTTGTCCCTGTTTTTTGCGATAGTTATTTTGTTCAATTAAACCACGTAAGTGTTTAATTTTCGGGTTATCTTTTGATTCTAAAAAAATCGTAGGCATGCGATAAAATCCACAGCAGTCAGCAAATGTCTGACTGCTGTTGTTAAAAATTATTGATGGTAGCTGCTGACCAAATCGACTTCATTTTTTGAGCCAATAATGACAGGCACACGTTGATGCAGGTCTGTAGGTTGGATATCTAAAATACGCACACGACCAGTGGTTGCCGCGCCGCATGCTTGCTCCATGAGCATGCTCATTGGGTTGGCTTCATACATTAAACGTAAACGACCTGCTTTTTTAGGGTCTTTTAAATCGTACGGATACATGAAAATTCCGCTACGGCAAAGAATACGGTGAATATCCCCCACCATACATGCAACCCAGCGCATGTTAAAGTCTTTTTCACGCGGACCAGTTTTACCAGCTAAAAGTTCATCAATATAGCGTTTTACAGGCGCTTCCCAGTGACGTTGGTTAGATGCATTAATGGCGTATTCTTTGGTGTCTGCTGCAACTTGAATATTATCTGCAGTCACTAAAAATTCTTGGCTTTCCGGATCAAAGGTAAAGAACACCACACCTGCACCAACAGTGAGCGCCATCATGGTAGATGGACCATAAAGAACATAACCTGCAGCGACTTGTTGTGTACCTGCTTGCATAAAGTCTGCAGCCTGAGTCACGGTATTTTTTGCAGGTAAAATTGAGAAAATTGTACCCACACACATATTGATGTCGATGTTGCTTGAACCATCCAGTGGGTCAAATAACACTAAATATTGACCATTTTCCTGAGCAGGGGTGAATTCGTCTAATTCTTCAGATGCCAAACCACCCACATTTGGGTGCTTTTGTAACGCTTCAATTAAATAATCATTTGAAATAACATCTAATTTCTTTTGCTCTTCACCTTGTACGTTTTCATTTTGCGCACTGCCTAATACACCCGCTAAGGCACCTTTTTGTAATGTTTGGTCAATTATCTTGCAAGTATTAGCAATGGTTTCAATTACTTGAGCAAGTTCGGGTGTTAGATTTCCAGTTTGTTGTTGTAAAAATTGGGAAAGGGTGCGGTATGACATGACTGGAAAACTCCGAATGACTGCAAAAATGAGGATAACAATATGCTGCAATAGTTTAGATGAGAACGCGTTAAAAGAAAAATTAAACTCGACTATTTGCTGTGATTTTACCCTTGCAAGTCCTGCAGAAAGTGCTATGTTGATGTAAAGGATTTAATTTGAGATAGGAGCACAGATATGACAACGTTAAAGTTTGATGCGACTCCAACGCCAAGCGAAGGGATTAGTTTAGACGATATTTCTGAGGACAAGATGAAAGCTGCTTGGAAGGATTACGAGTCTAAACCTGAATACAAAAAGTTTAATAAGCATGATTTGATTGAATCTATGCAAACTGCAAAAGCTGATGCCGAGTCAGAATAACTGTAGCAAAGCTGTAATTTTGCGTATGTTTATTAGTTTTTAAAATATTCATCTTTTATTTTTTAGGTCATAAAAAAGCGCCCTTCTAATAAAGAGCGCTTTTTTCGTATTAAGGAACACGTTCTAAACGTATTTTCCCAAAACACAGCAAAAGGTTATTTCAATAATGGCGGAACAGCTTCGTAATTAATTTCTACGCGACGATTTTCTTTCCATGCATTTTCATCATGTCCAGGGTTAACAGGCATTTCTTTACCATAGCTCACTGCTTCAAGCTGACCTGCGTTAACGCCGTTGGTGATTAAAAAGCTTTCAACCGCCTTGGCACGACGCTCGCCTAAAGCCATATTGTATTCACGTGTGCCTCGCTCATCGGTGTGACCTGTAAGCGCCACTTTAGAGTTAGCATTCGCCATTAAAAATTGTGCATGCGCTTGTAGAGTCTGGTAATCATCATTAGATAATTCGCTACTGTCGTAGTCAAAATGTACCACACGCTTTGCCAAGAAAGCTTTGTTGGCTTCGGTTACACCTTTGGCAGATGCACCAGCAAGGTTTTGCGCATTTAAAGCTGCATCTTCACTCAAACCTTGAGTGTTGACTGTCGTTGCACCGTTTGGCGTTTGACCTGCTTGTAAGTCAGTTGTTGGTTTTCGGTTAGCACAACCTGTCATCACTAAAGCCGATGCCAAAACAGGGAGTACCAATAATTTAACTGCGTTCATCCTCATCTCCATGAAGCTTGATTTTTGGTTTTAAAACAGAACTGAAAAAGTATTTTTTGCGGGTGCTCATTATTTTGGTGCCCACGTAGGTTCACGCACTTCACCTTGTTCACTTGGTAAGTTCATGCGGAAGCGACCGTCTAAAGACATAATAGACAATAAACCACGAGTGCCTTCACGTGTCGCATATACCACCATTTGCCCATTTGGTGAGAAGCTTGGCGACTCATCTAAACTGGTTGGGGTTAAAATATTGGTGATATTGGTGTTAATGTCTTGAATTGCGACTTTGTAGTTACTGCCACTTGGACGATGTACCAATGCTAGTTTACGGCCATCGGCACTGAGCGTACCGCGTGCGTTAAATGCGCCGCGGAAGGTTAGGCGTTTGCTGCTGCCTGTAGCAAAGTCATAACGATAAATTTGTGCTGAACCACCACGATCTGAAGTGTAAATAAATGATTTACCATCTGGTGCATAACGTGCTTCGGTATCAATCGCACTATCATTGGTCATGCGTCGCAGTTCACGGGTGCTTAAATTCATTTGATAAATTTCTGGATTGCCATGCATAGATGCGGTAAATAGCATGCTTTGCCCATCTGGCGAGAAGCTTGGAGCACCATTTAAACCACGGAAACTGGCTAATTTTTCACGCTGACCTGTCGCCAAGTCTTGCACATAAATAGCAGGACGTTTGGTTTCAAATGATACATAGGCAATTTTTTTGGCGTCTGGTGTCCACGCAGGCGATAAAATAGGATCACGTGAAGTCAAAATGGTTTTTGGCTGTTCACCATCAGTATCGGCAATTTGCAGGGTATAGCGTTGCTCAGGTGTTGCAGGGTTACGCAGTACATAGGCAATGCGTCCGCTGAAGTCACCTTTAATGCCGGTGAGTGCTTCATAAATTGCATCACTGATCATGTGTGCAGCAGAACGCACTCGTGAAGCAGGCACGCTTAATAATTCATTCAACAAATATTGCTGTTTTTGCACATCATAAAGTTGGTAATGAACTTCATAACCGCCTTCTGCAGTGGCTTTGACATTTCCCGTGACTACATAAGGTACACCTGCAGCTTGCCATGCTGCTGCATTTGGATTGTTCATGCTTGCAGTAGCCGCAAGGTTTTTGGATGAACTGGTAAATTTGCCTGAACGGTTTAAGTCGTTTTCTACAATAGGATAAATACTTTGATCATTGCCAAACGGCACAATGGCAATTTTAGGTGCTTCTTCTGGTGCTTTGGCAATTTCTAAATACAATTGTGCAAAAGATTGTGTGCTTAAAACTGGACTTAGCGCAGTTAAAATAGCAAGACAAAGTAAGTGTTTACGCGTTGTTTCCATCATTCGCTATTTTCTCAAATCAAGATAACTTTTTTGGATGTAATTGTGGTACATAATGACATGCTTTAGCGGGAATGAAAGCATGAATTTATAATAAAACTGTTATAACACTGTGAAAATTTAAATTTATTTTAATTCATGGTTGGATTGCGTGTTGCGTGGTGTTGCTCTAGAAAATAATTTTCTAGAGCAACTTTAATTATTTCGCAGTAAACGTTGATGTAACAACTTTGGCTAAATCTCTAGCCTCTGGATCAGATGGCATAGGAAATGGAGCGGCATCGTTGATAGCAGCTCGAATACTTGCATCAAGGTCACTGTCACCACTAGAACGTGTAATAACCAATGATTGGACTTGTCCTGAGTTGGTCAGCGTAAAACGAACAGTGACTTTTTTACCTGAACTTCCTTGAGGTACTCGCCAAGCAGCAAAAACTTTATTTTCAAAATCACGTTTAGCAGTGGATGCAATGCGTCTTACTTCGGCCTTTTTCTGCGCGGCTTCTTCTGCAGCTTGTTTGGCAGCTGAAGCTTTGGCTTCAGCATCGGCACGCGCCTTCGCTTCGGCATCAGCTTTGGCTTTTTCATCTGCGTCAGCCTTACGTTTTGCATCGGCATCCGCTTTGGCTTTTGCATCTGCAGCAGCTTTACGTTTTGCGTCGGCATCCGCTTTGGCTTTTGCATCTGCGTCAGCTTTACGTTTTGCATCGGTATCTGCCTTGGCTTTTGCATCTGCAGCAGCTTTACGTTTTGCCTCGGCATCAGCTTTGGCTTTTGCGTCTGCAGCAGCTTTACGTTTTGCGTCGGCATCAGCTTTGGCTTTTGCATCAGCTGCAGCTTTACGTTTTGCATCGGCATCTGCCTTGGCTTTTGCATCTGCTTCAACTTTGCGTTTTGCTGCTGCATTGGCTTCGAGTTGACGTCTTTCTGCCGCTTCTGCTTTTTTCAGGGCCTCGGCTTCTTTACGACGTACAGCATCTGCTTCAGCACGTGCTTTGGCATCGGCTTGGGCTTTTGCTTTGGCGTCAGCTTCGCGTTGAGCACGTTCTTCAGCGTGTGCTTGTTGTGCTTTTAAGCGTTCAGCTTCTAATTTTTGTCGCTCGGCAATTTGTTTGGCTTCAGCAGCTTGTCGTTCTACACGTGCTTGAGCCTCTGCTGCTTGTGCAGCTTGTTGTGTATCAACTTGAGGTGCGGGTGGTGTAGGGACTGCTGCAGGTGTCGGAATGACAGGGGCAGGTTCAAGAGCAGGCTCAGCAGTTTGAGTAATTTGCTCTGCTACATTTTCATGTGTGGTTTCAGCCGATTCAGTTTCTAATAAGGGTTTTAAATCTTCTGGTTTAATTAGTACGGTTTTAATGGGCTTAGGTGGCTCAGGTGCTTTACTCATGCCCAAATAAAGCAAGCCAACCACTGCGATAAGGTGGACACCTACGGTGAATCCAATCGCAATGGCTTTTTGTTGAAAAGGTGGCTTTTTAAAATCTTTCATAAATTACTTTAAAGGCTCGGTCAGCAATCCAACTTGGGTTAAACCCGCATCTTGTAAGTCAGACATTAACGCAATCACATCACCATAAGGGCGTGTATTATGACCACGAATAACAACCTGAAACTCTTTATTTTCAGCTTTGGCTTGAATTTGAGCATCGGTCAAGATTTGTTTCAGTTGGGCTAGCTCCAAAGGCTCGGCTTTGTGTTCTTTATATTCTAAAAAATATTGCCCATCTTGATCTAAAGTTACCCGAGCAAAGGCACTTTTTGATTCAATTGGATTGCCATTGGCTTGAGGTAAATCGACTTGAATCCCACTGGTAATCATCGGCGCAGTGACCATAAAAATCACCAATAACACCAACATGACATCAATATAAGGCACTACATTCATGTCACTTTTGAGTGGTTTTTTTATGCGCTCGAAGCGTCCAGAGCGTTGAATAGCCATTAGTCGTGATCCTGAGTATTGCCTAAAGATTGACGTTGTAATAAAGCCACCATTTCTTCGGCAAATAACGCACGATCAGAATAAACCGCTTCACCTTTGGCGGTGTAATGGTTAAAGGCAAGTACCGCAGGAATGGCGGCAAATAAACCAATGGCTGTGGCAATGAGGGCTTCGGCAATCCCTGGGGCGACTGTTGCCAGTGTGACTTGATCGACATCTGCTAACCCAATAAAGGCATTCATAATGCCCCAGACGGTACCAAATAAACCCACGTATGGTGCAACTGAACCAATGCTGGCCAATGCACCTAAGCCTTGTTCAAGTTGAGCTTGGTCACGGCTTAAACCGACACGTAAAATTCGTTCTGTGCCTTCAATAGTTTGTGGAGCAGGCGCTTGGCGCTTTTTCAGTTTTAAAAACTCACCTAAGCCTTGATAGAAAATATCTTCCAAACCGACACGTTTTGAATTGAGCTGTGCGTTGTTGTAAAGCGTATTTAATTCTGCACCAGACCAGAAGATTTTTTGAAAATGCTGATCATCTGCCTGTGCTTTTTTATAGCTCATGTGTAACTTGGCAATTAGATACCAACTGTATAATGATGCTAAAAGCAGCGAGAGCATCACTAGCTGAACAACAGGACTTGCTTGTAAAATAAGATCTGATACTTGAAGAGATGATTCGAGTTGTGTTGCCATAGTTACTACATGTGCCAATTCATTTTTTTAATCTTGTCCTAATTCTTTCAGAATAAGGCTACGAATTTCATCTGGTAGACGGCGTGGTTTCATATCTGAACCCAGACAGGCCAATTCAACCTCACCAGATGCAAGCATGATTTCACCACGATAAATATTTTGTTGCAATACAAATGATGATGCTTTACACGAAACTACACTTGCTGTAACAGTAATTAGGTCATCCATTAAGATTGGACGTGAATATTTCACGTTAATTTTATGCACGACAAAGTTGTAATCTTGTTGATGCCAATAGTGATCAACACCCGATGCACGAAGCCATTCGGTACGGGTACGTTCCATAAAGCGAATATGGTTGGCGTGGTAAACAATGCCGCCTGCATCAGTATCTTCCATATAGATACGAATTTTAAATTCAAATTTATTCGCCATGATGATGTTCCGCTTCAATGTTGCAAAGTTGTTTGATAAGCAATACTTATAGCTTAAGTCATTTCTATGAAATTGACGTGAATCGGGGCTATAAGTCAAGCTGTGTATAGCGTGGCAGTTTATCATTCTCAACGCTCGGTCCAATGGCACAAGATTTCAAACATGCTTTTAAGTTAAAATTAGCTGTTTGCTTTACACATGCAGATGATTCCTCTCAATGAGTAGCACATGAGCCGTTCAGTTAAATTTTTTGTGGTAATTGCCATATTGTATTTGTTGTGGAGGACGCTGTTCCAGTCAGATGGAGGAATTGCGGATAGCACAACCTATCAGTCATCGCAGCAAGTGTATCAGTTTAAAGACTATACCATTCAAGCTTTGGAAACCTATGAAGGTGAGTTTCGGGTATTGTCACGTGAAAATTATAATTTTGGACGTGAAGCCGAACTTAGCCCTGTCGATTTTGCTTTGGGATGGGGCCAAATGGCCAAGCCTGAAGTGTATAAACAGTTGTCTATTCGTCAAAGTAATCGGTGGTATCATTGGCGTTATGAACATGCACCGCCAATTCCTGTGCAAGAGATTGCAAGTTTGAGCGCTAATACGCATTTAATTCCTGCAACGCCCGCGATTGCGACACAGTTAAAGCAGATTGATGAAGATGATTTGATTTATTTGAAAGGTAAATTGGTGGAAGTTACTGCCGCAGATGGGTGGCAGTGGCGCAGTTCTTTAAGCCGTCATGATACAGGAGCGGGCGCGTGTGAGTTAATGCTGGTTGAAGATGTGCGTGTGATTGCAAATTAAATGGTTTAAAACCATTAAACAATGGTGATGAAACTGATATTTCTCTGCAATATCAATTGGATTTGGCTACGACTAATTTTTAAATCTATAAGGCTTAATCCGTATGGCATTTTAAGGGTAGTGCATAACCATATCCCAACAGCACACCTATTTTATTTTGGGTATCAATATTGACTATAAACTTTTCGGATGTTTGCTGAATTCCATTCCATTGTAATTGCTGGGTAGTATAACTGTTTAATGCGCTGTATTGTTGTTGTGATACCTCTCCAGACCAGCATCCAGAGTAGGCACAAATGCTGATATTTTTTTGATTTTCTATATGGATTCGGAATGGCGTGAAGTGTTCGGTTTCAAATTGGCAATGTTCTGCATGGCATGAAATTTCAGCCCAAGTATTTTGACAAGACCATGTCGAGGTATTTCCCGCATAGCTGTTGACGTATAATAAACAGAGGAATAAAGAAAAAATACTTTTCATTCTAATCGAATCTTATTGTGGTAATTAAGCATTATCAGTGGCTTGTACAATATTCAAGCCACGATGAAATGTTGTTTTAACTTTTCGGCTCAGGCGGTGTCATCCCAAATTGCAAATACGCCATATTGGTGGCAATACGTCCGCGCGCGGTTCGCATTACATAACCTTGCTGAATGAGGTATGGCTCAATGACATCTTCCAGTGTGCCTGAATCTTCAGCCATAGCAGCTGCCAGTGCCTCTACGCCTGCAGGGCCACCATCAAAACGCTCTAACAGCATAGACAAATAACGACGGTCTAAGGTGTCTAAACCATCTTTATCCACATTCAGCATATCTAGCGCACGTTGTGCCATCTCTTGCGTGACTTCACCTGTGCCTTTGACCTGTGCATAGTCACGAACGCGACGCAATAAACGGTTGGCAATACGCGGTGTACCACGCGAACGACGAGCGACTTCATTGGCTCCTGCATCGGTCATTGGCACATCCATTAGATTCGCCGAGCGTTTGACAATATGGGTCAAATCTTCAACCGAATAAAATTCTAAACGCTGCACAATGCCAAAACGATCCCGCAATGGAGAGGTCAGTAAACCTGC
>DBIN01000028.1:0-114795 GCA_002296655.1 Acinetobacter sp. UBA801 | reverse complement strand
ACGTGCTGCAGGTCCTTCACCAATCATGATATCCAGTTGGTAGTCTTCCATTGCAGGGTACAAAATTTCTTCAATCACAGGTGAAAGACGGTGGATTTCATCAATAAATAACACATCGCCTTCTTCAAGATTGGTCAGCATGGCGGCTAAATCACCTGCACGTTCTAATACAGGCCCTGAAGTAGATTTAAGATTGCCGCCCATTTCACGGGCAATAATGTTGGCGAGTGTAGTTTTACCTAAACCGGGTGGTCCAAAAATCAGTGTGTGGTCCAGTGCTTCTGCGCGTCCACGGGCTGCACCAATGAAAATTTCCATTTGTTCACGCACCACAGGTTGCCCAATATAGTCATCGAGTGAAGCGGGGCGAATGGCGCGATCAATTTGATCTTCGGGTTTTTCAGAACCACTGATGAGACGGTCTTGCATAGGTGATCTAAACTTTAAGTAAACTGATTTTAATTAACAATTCCGCAAAACATTTTTGAGGAGTCTTTCCAATAGAACTTTAATACAGGGAATAACCTGTAGTCCGCCTTACCTTGCGAAATATATTTCTCATTCGGCAAAAGTAAGCAAAACCATTGTCATTCGCAAAACTCGTCGAATTTTGATTCGTATCGATAATATCGCACAGACATTTTTGTGCAAATGCCTCCTGCCTAAAACAATTGCGAATGACTTTGTCGCGTATCAGATGAGGTGAATTAGACAATATATGTGCTTACCGATTCATTGACTTTAATGCTGCACGGATAATATCACTAGCTTCAGTAAAATCGGCCTTAACTGCATTAATCAGTTTTTGTGCTTCGGCAGGTTTATAACCTAAAGATTGTAAAGCGGCTTCGGCTTCGGCAACAGCAGAATTGCCCGTAAACTGAATTTGAGTCACTGTGGAATTGCTACTGCTCACTTCATTGGACATGGCTTTAAAGCGATCACGTAATTCAATCATTAAACGTTCAGCAGTTTTTTTGCCCACCCCTGGTACTTTGATTAAGGTATTAATATCTTCATGCTCTACAGTGTGAATCAGTAGTTCGACGCTCAAGGTCGATAAAATACCCAGTGCCATTTTCGGGCCGACACCATTGACTTTAAGTAAGGTACGGAAAATGGCTTTTTCTTGGGCTTCTAAAAAGCCATACAACAATTGAGCATCTTCACGCACGGCTAAATGCGTCCACAGGGTAATTTTTTGCCCTTTTTGTAATTGGCAAAATGTGGTGAGCGGCGTGTCAATTTCATAACCTACACCATTCACATTCAGTAACACGGTTGGTGCTTCTAAAGCCAACACTTCGCCAATAAGACATCCGATCATATTTGTGATTCACTGATTGATTTAAAATAAGTTGCGGTTCGCATAGTAGAGCGCATTTTCACAAAAGGCAAAATCTGCGCTTAAATCCTACGTCTATTTGTATATAAGTTATTGATATACAATTGAGTCATCACAGCAAACCAACCTTATTGCCTTGTAATTCTTGCGATAAGTTATAGGCTTGATGATCTGAAAACTTAGAGATAATGTCCAAGACTTGCATAATATTGTCATAATGATTATGCGCAAAATCTGCCCCAGAGCGTTGCAAGATGGACATTAAACGCTGCTCTTTAAAACTTAGGGTTTTATGTGGTGTGGTGAGCGGAATAAACGCATCCAAAATATTTTGTAAACTTTGATGCGCAATAATTTCCAGACCTGCCTTTTGTGGATGCTCGAAAATTTTTTCACGCGCTAAGTCTTTGGCACGATTAATGCCAATTTCAATATCTGCCGAGCAATATTGTAAAAGGCTGCCTTTGAGCTGTCCCATCAGAATTTCCAAATGGTGTTTGGCAAATGCCGTGGTCACTTCATCGACTAAACGCTTCATGACCCGACCACGCAAAGCGGCAATTTTTTGTTGCCAAGTGGTACGTGCCATCGCTAGTTCTGCAGGAATACCGTAGTCACCAATTAAGTTTAAAAAGATTGGTTCCACTTCTTCATAGCTGAGCATGTTTAAAATAATGCCATCTTCCAAATCAATGAGGGCATAGCAAATATCATCCGCCGCTTCCAATAAATATGTCAGTGGATGACGGCAATAGTGATAATCACCCAATTGAATCAGGCCAAGCTGTTCTGCAATTTGTTTGAGAATTTCTTTTTCAGCTTGGTAACAACCAAATTTATCACGTTGATTGGCAGGCCGGTTGCCTTGTTCGGCAATGGTTTTGGAGAGCCACGGATATTTTAAATAAGCGCCTAAAGTGGCATAGGTTAAACGCATGCCGCCATCATTTGGATGATAGTCAATTTTGGTGAGTAGCCGTAAACCTTGCGCATTGCCCTCAAACTGACGGACGTCAGCTTCTTCTTCATCACTCAGTTTGGCGAGAAAATTGCCGTGTGAAGCATCGTCAAACCATTCACGAATGGCATATTCACCTGCATGTCCGAAAGGTGGATTGCCAATATCATGTGCCAAGCATGCAGCTTGAATAATCGCACCGACATCGGCAGGAGAAATCCACATAGGCAAGTGGTCTTTGATTTTTTCTGCAGCCAACATCCCCAATGAACGTCCAATACAAGACACTTCTAAAGAATGGGTCAGGCGAGTGTGAATACCGTCGTGTTGAGTGAGCGGATGGACTTGGGTTTTTCGGTTTAGTTGTCTAAAACTTTGCGAAAAAATAATACGGTCATAATCTTTGTGAAAAGGGCTGCGCGCCTGTTCTGTACTTTGTTTTTTACTACCAATCCGAACTGTGGAAAGCAGTTCTAACCAACGCATTTGAGTCATTTATCATTATTCACTATGTGCTTGTTTTGCATCATGCCAAAAAAATGACAAAAGCTCTAGGGGCGGGCGACATGGCTTGTCTTTTTAAATCTAAAATCATACAAAATGGGAGATACGTTTATGGCGAAGCGTACTTTAAATTTTTTGGGGGGAGCGCTATAAAGCGAGGATTTGATGATGCGCACAGCTTGCCAAAACAGCAACAGTGCTCAATTTTTATGCTAATTTCTAATTAATTGTGAAATGGATAGCGAAGTTTAATTATGCTTAAACTGATTTACTACGTGCCTCAATCTCATCTTGAAGAAACCAAACAGGCTGTTTTTGCAGCGGGTGCAGGAGGAATTGGCAATTATGAACATTGTGCATGGCAGGTTTTAGGCACAGGGCAATTTAAACCTGTAAAAGGAGCAAATCCGTTTATTGGTGAGTTAGATGTTTTGGAACACGTTGCTGAGTGGCGAGTGGAAACCATTGTGCCTGAGCAAAATGCTCAGGCAGTCGCAAAAGCACTCAAAGCTAGTCATCCTTACGAAGAGCCTGCCTTTGAGTTTATGCAACTTTTAGACCTTGATGATTAAATTTTCTGAATAAATAAGTCACGGTCAAAACGGTATTGCGGGAAAAAGACACCATCTTCAGCACGTTCACCTGCAGCAATCACCATCACTGGAAATTGTTGATCATTCAGTTTTAAGAGTTTGCGTACCATCGGCTCATCAAAACCTTCCATCATACAGCTATCGAAACCGTGTGCGCGAAGGGCCAAGACCATATTTTCACAGGCGAGTGCTGTAGTTTTAGTCGCCCAAAGTTTGGCATCGGCAGGGTTAAATGCAGTTACAGGTAATTGTTTATCTAAACTACGTGCAATTTTGAAAGCGACTTTCTTAAAGTTACCTAAAGCATTTAAGTAGCCAGTCATGTAGTTATAAGGAATAAACTTATAATATTTTTTGACTGCAGCAGGCGCTTCAGGATAAGGAAACTCGCTGATATTCTTTTTTGCCATTTCATCAACACGGTCTGTACGTGCAATACACACAATTAGCTCTGATGCAGTACGAGCAGCAAGCTGTCCTAAGCAGGCTTTAACCAGTTGTTTTTTCTTGGCAGGGTTTTGCACCACCACAAAAGTCCACGGTTGTAAATTAGATGAGTTCGGCGCCAATAAAGCCATATCTAAACAATCATCCAACACTTCGGCAGGAATAGCTTTGTCGGTAAATTTACGCACCGAACGACGGCTTTGAATGACTTTTTTAAAGTTTTCTACATCAATATCTTGTGGTGCGGGTTCAAAATAACGTTCTTTTTTTTCAACTTGAACATCGGCTGGATTTGGATTAGTCATTACAATTTTCCTCAATTTTTAATGATTGACAGCACATCTTAGAATATGGGGCCGAATAAAGAAAAAAACCACATTCAGCCAATATGAATGTGGTTTTAAAAACGGCTAGTTCAGTTGAAATAAGTGCATTCCAGTTAAACAGCACTTAATTAAATTGGCTGAAATCAGGTTTACGTTTTTGCATAAAGGCTTGCACTGCTTCCGTCATTTCTGCTGAACCGACACGTTGCATAAAAATTTCTGCTTCATGGTCAATCCACGCCACAATTTCATCTACATTATGTTTCATAAGGGCTTTAGATTGTTTGAGTGAAGCCAATGGTAAAGCTGCCAATTGCGCTGCTTTTTGTTGTGCTGTTGCATAGACATCGGTTTCAATACTATTAACTAAATTTGCCGATAATGCCGTTTCGCTATTGAATTTCTGTGCAGTCAACAACAGTTCAGCCGCTTTGTGATAGCCAGCTTGTTCTACCAGAAGTTTACTTGATGCGCCTTCTGGCGATAAGCCCAAGCTCACAAATGGAATTTGGAATAGGGCAGTATTGTCGCTATATACTAAATCTGCATGCAATAAAATTGTGACACCAATGCCAATCGCCACCCCACGTACAGCTGCAATTAGCGGTTTAGAAAACTTGGCAGCAGATTTTAATAAGATGAACGGAGGACCTTCGGCAGCAGGTAATTGTCCTTTAAGTGCGGCAGACTTCATAAAGTCCTGCATGTCATTGCCTGCGCTAAAGTCTGCATCTGCGCCGCGTAAAACTACACAACGTACTGCATTGTCTTGATCAGCCTCATCTAAGGCTTGTGCAATCCATAAATATAATTCACCATACAACGCATTTTTTGCTTCTGGTCGGTTGATGGCTAAAGTCAGTACGCCATTGTCTAAATTCGCATTCAAATGTGGGTGAGGTTGTTGAATACAGCTCAGTGTCATCGTACTATCCTTGCTATGATTGGATTGAATTTATGGCTCATTATGTCGCAAATTCGCAGCTTTGGCACAACTCATGAGTTCATAAAAAGTTTGATTTATTATGCAATATACGTTTGATTATTTGGTTTTCATTGGTCGTTTTCAGCCATTTCATTTGGCACATTTGCAAACCATTCAAATTGCATTAGCACGTAGTCATTATGTGATTTTGGCATTAGGTTCTGCACAAAATGAGCGCAATTTAAAAAATCCGTTTTTAGCCAAAGAGCGTGAGCAGATGATTTTGTCTAACTTTTCACCTGAGATGCAGGAACGGATTAAGTTTGTGTATGTTATAGATGTCTACAATGATGAAAAATGGCAAAAATTGGTCAAATCTTTAGTAGGTGAACTGGTTCAATCGCAAGATCGTGTTGGCTTAATTGGGCATTTTAAAGATGACTCGTCTTATTATTTAAAGTTTTTCCCTGAATGGGAGATGGTGGAGTTAGACAGCTTGCAAGATGCGATGTCTGCCACGCCTGCACGTGAAGCTTATTATCGTGGGGAAATTCAGCCCAATTTTTTCCCACAAGGCACAATTGATTTCTTAACCGCATTTCAAAACACGGAAATTTATCGTCAATTACAAGACAAATACCAGCAGCAGGACAGCAGTAATTTGACGCAATCATCCAGTATCTAAATGAAAAAGGATGATCGAAAAGGCATTCAATCATCCACAATATTGTGTCTTTTTTGCTTAGAGACTGAAAAATTAAGCCTGTAAAGCGGTTAAATCCGCAAGCACTTGCTCAGCATGTCCAGCAGCTTTAACTTTACGATATTCTTTTATCAATTGACCTTGATGGAAAATAAAAGTTGAGCGTTCAATACCCATGACTTTTTTGCCATACATATTTTTTTCTTTAATCACATCAAACAACTGACACAATACTTCTTCTTTATCGCTAATCAGGTTAATGCCTAAAGATTGCTTTTCGGTAAAGTTTTGATGCGCTTTGACTGAGTCGCGCGAAATGCCAATGATGGTAGTGTTGAGTGCATCAAATTGTGGTTTTAGCGCGGTAAAGTCGACAGCTTGTGTGGTGCAGCCTGGGGTAGAATCTTTCGGGTAAAAATACACCACTAACCAATCTGTACCAAGTTCGGTTAAATTGACTTCGCCTGTGGTTGCAGAAAAAGCTTGATTTGGTAATTGAATTGTCGTGCTCATATTTTTCTCCAAAATCATGCACATAAAAAACTAGCCACATAAAGTGGCTAGTTGAAATTGTTAAGAAAAATTATTTTTTCTCAGCCGCTTTCATTGCTTCTTCAGTTAAGGTTTTTAATTTACCTGTAAGCTGAGGACCAAAACAAGTTTGCAAATCTTTATTTTGCTTTTGTACAAAAGCTAAAGTCGCAGGGCTCTTTTTCTGGTTAATTGCGCCTTGAATTTCCCATTTTTGAGCGTTGGTTAATTTACCATCTGCTTCTACTGCACAAGTACAATATTTGCTTACTTCAGCTGTAGTCAGTTTTTTGCCTTTTGCAGTTTCTTCTTTACAAACATTAATTAAAGCTGCTTTTACATTGGTGCTTTTGTATGCTTGTTGCAACTTGTCATTATTTGCGTGCGTCGTTGTTGCGAATAATGCAGCAACAGACATAATCGCAGAAACCATAATGTTTGATTTTAAATTTTTCATACACTTTACCTTGTTATGACGGTATATAACGTGTTGGGTCCGCAACACCTGCATCGGCAAAACCTTGTTTGCGTAAGCGACAGCTGTCACATTTACCACAAGCACGTCCTTGGTCATCTGCTTGGTAGCAAGAAACCGTTTGACTATAGTCTACGCCATGTTCAATACCTAAGCGAATAATATTTGCTTTGGATAAATGTAACAAAGGTGTCTCAAATTTTAACGGTTTACCTTCTACGCCAACTTTGGTTGCCAAGCGCGCCATATTGGCAAAAGCATCAATAAATTCAGGACGACAGTCAGGATAGCCCGAATAATCTACCGCATTAATGCCAATCACAATGGCTTCTGCATCAAACACTTCGGCTGCAGCCAAAGCATAAGACAGGAAGATGGTATTACGCGCAGGAACATAAGTCACAGGAATACCTTCTTGCTCATGATCAGGTACTTCAATGCTGTGATCGGTCAAGGCAGAACCGCCCAAGTTGCCTAAATCAATATTAATCACACGATGCTCAATGCCTGCATTTTTAGTCAAGGCACGTGCAGCATCTAGCTCTGTGGTCGAGCGTTGACCATACATAAAACTAAGTGCAATACATTCATAACGCGCTTGTGCCCATGCCAAACACGTGGTTGAGTCTAATCCACCAGATAACAATACAATGGCACGAGGGCGCATAATTGAACTCCAATTTTTAAAATTTTGCGTTAGAACTTGAGCAAAACTGTGATGATTGACCTTAGTACGAATGTGTATTCGTGTGGACATTAACGACCTGTTTCATCATTCCAAAGCAATTTATGTAATTGCAATTGGAAACGAACAGGGAGATGGTCGGCTAAAATCCACTGTGCCAAATCACGTGCAAGTTGTGGCAAGGCGACTGCACCTTTTTCGACAGCAAATGCAGGGGAGAACCACACGGTATCGACTTTTTTATGCAATTGATATTGCTCAACCTGCTCCTTCGCCCAAAGATAATCGTCATGATTACAAATCACAAATTTGATTTGATCATGCGGGTTTAAAAAATCTAAATTTGATAATAAATTGCGGGACATTTCACCCGAGGCAGGGGTTTTTAAATCCAGCACTTTAGATACACGATTATCCACTTTAGAAATATCCAAAGCTCCACTGGTTTCCAAAGACACTTCACAACCTAAATCTGCCAAGCGTTGCATGAGTGGCAGCGCATTCGGTTGAGCCAGTGGTTCACCGCCCGTCACACATACATACGGTGTTTTAAAATCTAGCGTGGTTTGGATGATGTCATCTAAAGATTGACGCTCGCCACCTTCAAAAGAATAGGTGGTATCGCAGTAATGACAACGCAATGGACAACCCGTTAAACGAATAAATACGGTTGGCAAGCCTGATGTATTGGCTTCGCCCTGCAATGAATAGAAAATCTCCGTAATGCGTAAACCCGCAGACGGATCAGAAACAGGAATAGCGGAAGATCGGAGGGTACTCATAAAATTCATCACAGTATATAAAAAACAAAAATCTCTACGGTCATTGCTGGCCGTAGAGATGGGGAAAACTAAAAAAAGTTTAGTCTTCGCGTAATAAGTCGTTCAAACTGGTTTTTGCACGGGTTTTTGCATCTACCTTTTTCACAATGATAGCAGCATATAAGCTATAAGTGCCACATTTAGAAGGCAGGCTACCAGAAACGACCACTGAACCTGCAGGTACACGACCATAGTGGATTTCGCCAGTTTCACGATCATAAATTTTGGTCGATTGACCAATATAAACGCCCATAGAAATGACAGAACCTTCTTCGACAATCACGCCTTCAACAATTTCAGAACGTGCGCCAATGAAGCAGTTGTCTTCAATAATCGTGGGGTTTGCTTGAAGTGGCTCAAGTACACCACCAATGCCTACACCACCCGATAAATGCACGTTTTTACCAATTTGTGCACATGAACCTACTGTTGCCCATGTATCGACCATGGTGCCTTCATCTACATAAGCGCCAATATTGACATAAGATGGCATTAACACCACATTTTTGGCTTGGAACGAACCTTTACGTGCAACAGCTGGCGGTACTACACGTACACCTGCCTGTTTAAATTGCTCGTTAGTCCAACCTGTAAATTTCGTGTCTACTTTGTCGTAGAAACGCAAATCGCAAGATTCAATTGGCTTGTTATCATTGAGTTTAAAAGATAACAAAACTGCCTTTTTTAACCATTGGTGAACGATCCACTCACCATTAATTTTTTCAGCAACGCGCAATGTGCCGTTATCTAAACCTGCAATTGCTTGTTCAACTGCTTGGCGAATTTCAGCAGGGCAATCTGCTGCTGTAAAATTAGCACGGTCTTCAAATGCTTGTTCAATAATTGTTGAAAGCTGCGACATCGATGTAAATACCTGAAAAAAACTTTCCAAGATTTTACACTATATTGAGAGAGGAATAGATAAAATTTAGAACAACTTGGAGTTTATCCTTGGCTAGATAAAACAAGTCAAGTTGAGCGCTAAATTGTTGAAGTTTTGAAAATAAAAGCTTTTGCAATAAACAATAAAAATAAATTTGTATCAAAAAATAACATAAACCTAGCACATCTTGCATAAATACTGAACGCAATATGCTCTATAGTTTTTACATGAAAAACGAATGAATGAAAATTCAAAAAGCTTTAGTTTGAGGAGAAACACAATGAAAACTTTACATACAATTTTAGCCGCTTCGGTATTGGCAGCAGCTGCAGGTTCTGCAATGGCAGATACAGCTGTGGTACAAGATGGTTATGCGTTTGATCGTAACCAACTCATTCCAACAGGCGTACGTGCTGAAGTCGGTACAACTGGTTATGGTGGTGCCTTACTTTGGACTGCAAACCCGTATGTGGGCTTAGCTCTTGGGTATAACGGTGGCGATATTTCTTGGTCGGATGACTTATCTATTAATGGTACAAAGTACGATATGGATATGGACAATAACTTGACCTATTTAAATGCTGAGATTCGTCCATGGGGTACAAGCACAAATCGTTGGGCTCAAGGTTTATATGTTGCTGCTGGTGTAGGCTATGTCGATTCTGAGTATGACCTGAAGAAGCGCTCAAGTGATGGTACGATTAAAGTAAATGGCAATAACTATAACTTTAATGGTGAAGTTTCAGGGAAAATGGATTATGAAAATAATATTGCTCCCTATGTAGGTCTAGGTTTAGCGCCTAAGATCAATGAAAACTGGGGTGTATTTGGTGAAGTGGGTGCGTACTATACAGGCAACCCATCTGTAAACTTGACGTCGAAAGGTAACTTTGTAAACGTGAATGGCGCTGATTTTGATAGAGATTTAGCTGCTGAAGAAAACAAAATCCGTAACGACGACAAATACGAATGGATGCCAGTAGCGAAACTAGGTGTAAGCTACCACTGGTAATATCCGTTAGTTTCAGCTAAACCAAAAAAAACGAGCTTCGGCTCGTTTTTTTGTGTCTTAAAAGCGGTGTGCTAATTTCAAGTGATAAACCCAAGCCTCACGTTGTTCGAGTGAAGAAAAACTTGAAATTTGCGTGATTAACGACTGTGGTTGTACCGTGTCTGGCTTAGTAAAGTGCAAATAATGCAGACCCGCAATCATAAAAGTTTTGGGGTTGAAGTGATAAAGCGCGCCCGTACCAACACCAATATAGCCATCTACGGGATTTAAGCTTGAGGCAGGATTACCCGCACCAGAATCCCACAATCCTTCCACCGCAGTGATCCACTTGGGTGACCATTGATGGGCAAAACCCAAACGCGTAGACCATTGATTCTTTTGATAATCAATCAGGTTGAATTGATTTTTCACTATTGCGGAGAATTGAGTGGGTTGAATTTTAAAATCTTGCCAATTGACCCATCGCAATGATCCATACAGAAAATTTTGCGCAGGTAAACCGGTGTGAAAATCTAAATTCACCGATTCAGGTGTTTCAATTTCTGTTGTTTGTTGTGATGTTTCCTCTAAAGGAAATCCCCAAGCAGTTTCACTTGCATTGGAACTATGCTTGATTTTAGAGCGATAGGTAATTGCTGTATTAAAAGCATATTCAGGAATTTGGTAGCTGACACCTGCTAACCAACCCCACGCATGGTCTTTGGGAAAATGTACGTGATAATCCCCAAAAGGAATTGCAGCATATTTATTGTATATAGCAATTTTAAGATCACCTGAGAATGACTGGTTACTTAGACCTGTAAAGAGGTTCCAATTTTGTGTGGGTTGATAGCCGATTAGCGCTGTGATATTTCTTGATTCAAACTTAATATCTGCAGTTTCAGAAAATAAGAGTTCGTTGGATTGTGTCGAGCCTATTTGATAATCCACATCAACAAAATAAGGTTGGTCAAATAATAACGCCACAGAAATTTGTGGATGGGGTTGTAGTTTTAATGCAGCTTGGATGAAGTGTTGATGATTGACTAAATTGCCTGCCGAAAAACTTTGAATATCTGATTTCGTACTATTTTGTTGATGCTGGGCCTGACCTGAAATATTGGGATCTACTTGCAGCAAAGCAACTTCCGCATAATTACCGTTTTCAAAGAAAGCTTGAATGGATTGATTGCTGCGTTCTAAAGCTGCAGCAGAGGTATAATTTAGCGGCAGGACAAACAGCAATCCGACAAAAATGTGAAATTTCATGTTGCGTCCTTGGTCTAAATTATAGAATCGTGTTTAAAATCAAATTACGTTTTTTATTGTTGATTATATTTTATTCACTTTTCTTATGAATTAAAATCATTATTTTGATTATTTCTAGGTATATAGAATAAGCAAGAGTTTTGCTAAAGATCAAAAAAGAGAGCCTAGGCTCTCTTATGTATTGCTGTTTTATTCTTCGGGATAGGCGATACGTTTTAAAGCTTTAATATCGGCATTTGGTGCACATAAAGAAATAAACTCATAGCCATAGCCACGTAGTAAATGTCCTTTGCGAACCGCAATCCATGTGGTGTTTAGCCCAAAAATATCGGTCTGAATTTGTTTTAGGCGGTGATCACGTTCAACGTCATAAGCCACATTGTTGACAATACCAACACCCATGCCTAATTCAACATAGGTTTTAATGACATCGGCATCAAGTGCAGACATCACGATATTGACATCAATTCCTGCATCGATAAATGCTTTGTCAATTTTAGAACGACCCGTAAAGCCACCGTGGTAAGTAATAATTGGATATTCTGCCAAATCGGTCAGGCTAATCTCAGTTTTACTGGCTAAAGGATGATTTTTAGGGGTAATAATACTGTGGCGCCACTCATAATAAGGCACACTCGCCAAGTTTTCTTCAGTGGTGAGAGATTCAGTTGCAATACCAATATCGGCTTCACCTTGCAGCAGCATTTCGGCAATTTCTACAGGGCTGGCTTGTTGTAAAATCAAATGTACTTTGGGAAATTCTTTTTTAAACAAATTCACAATAGGCGGTAGCACATAACGCGCTTGGGTATGTGTAGTCGCAATGGTGAGCGTGCCTTCATCAACTTTATTAAAGTCATCGGCAAGGCGTTTAATGTTATCTGCATCAATCAACATGCGTTCGACGATACACAGCAAGGCTTGCCCTGGCTCGGTTAAACCCAATAAGCGTTTACCTTTGCGGACAAAAAGCTGCACACCCAGCTCATCTTCAAGGTCTTTAATGTGCTTACTCACGCCCGATTGAGAGGTATATAGTGCCGCAGACGCTTCAGTTAAATTAAAGTTTTGCCGAACGGTTTCTCTAATAATTCTAAGTTGTTGGAAGTTCATAGTGGTGCAACCCTAAAAAGGATGGAGCGGGTTAGGCTCCATCTTGATGTCCTTATGCGACTTGATTTTCAAATAAATGTAAAGTGGTTACACTTAACCAAACCGTTTGATTTGGGCGGAATTGGTGCAGTTTCGCTTCATCTGCAGTGAGTGCAATTTCAATTAAATTCCCTTGGCGATCTTGCAATTCTGCAACTACTTTACCAGCAATCCAAACCTCACGTAAGAAGGTCGCTTGAATGGTATTTTCCTGTGGTTGGGCATGAATATGCAACTCATCTGGACGCGCAAATGCAATGACTTTGCCTTGTGGCGCGTTGGGTTGATTAAGAAGTTGTACACGATCTTCACCAATTTGCACAATTCCTTGATGATGTTGTCCTTCAAAACGGTTGGCTTGACCTAAGAAGTCAAATACAAATGGAGTGGCAGGCTGTTCATACACTTCACGTGGTGAACCAATTTGTTCGACATTACCTTTGTTCATCACAATAATTTGATCGGCAACTTCGAGCGCTTCTTCCTGATCGTGGGTCACAAAAATTGAAGTGATGTGTAATTCATCATGCAAAGTTCTTAACCAACGACGTAATTCTTTACGTACTTTGGCATCGAGCGCACCAAAAGGTTCATCCAATAACAATACGCGTGGTTCAACCGCTAAGGCACGTGCCAAAGCAATACGTTGACGTTGTCCACCCGATAACTGCGCAGGATAACGGTCTGCTAAAAAGCCTAACTGTACTAAGTCAAGTAAACGCATAACGCGTTTTTTAATCTCGGCTTCTGAAGGTCGGGTTGCACGTGGACGTACCCGTAAACCAAATGCGATATTGTCAAATACGGTCATGTGGCGGAATAGGGCATAGTGTTGGAAAACGAAACCGACTTGACGTTCTCGCACATGCACATCGGTTGCGTCCTGACCTTCCAGAATCACCTGACCGCCATCGGCAGATTCCAAACCGGCAATAATCCGCAGCAGGGTGGTTTTACCACAGCCCGATGGACCTAGGAGGGCCACCAGCTGGCCGTCTGGAAAATCGAGGGAGATGTTGTTCAGTGCATGGAATGCACCAAAGTGTTTTTCAATATTTTTAACTTGAATACTCATGAGGTCATTCCTTAAGAAACTGTTGAATCTTCATTACGTTTGTCCTGCTTTTCCTGACGGATTTCGACCCAGGTTTTCAGGATCAAGGTCACAATTGCCAGTAGGGCCAGCAGGGACGACACCGCAAACGCAGCACTGAAGGTATATTCGTTATAGAGAATCTCAACGTGTAAGGGCAAGGTATTGGTTTCACCGCGAATGTGGCCAGACACGACTGAGACCGCCCCAAACTCACCCATCGCCCGGGCATTACACAGAATGACACCGTAAATCAGGCCCCATTTAATATTCGGCAAGGTGACTTTCCAGAAAGTTTGCCAGCCAGAGGCACCCAGTACAATGGCAGCTTCTTCTTCTTCGGTGCCTTGCGCTTCCATGAGCGGAATCAGTTCACGCGCCACAAACGGTACGGTAATAAAGATGGTGGCAATGACAATCGCTGGCACGGCATACAAAATCTTGATGTCGTTGTCCATTAACCAGTTGCCCATCCAGCCCTGGGTACCAAAAATCAGTACCAGCATCATCCCGGCAATGACCGGAGAAACCGAGAATGGTAAATCAATGATGGTGGTCAGAATTGATTTACCCGGGAAGTTAAACTTGGCTACCGACCAGGCTGCGGCTACACCAAACACCACATTGAGTGGAACGGCAATGGCCGCAGTGAGTAAGGTCAGTTTGACTGCAGATAAGGTATCTGGATGTACAAGCGCCTGGGTATACACGCCCACACCTTGTTTAAAGGCTTCAACGAATACCAGAATTAACGGCAGAATCAGGCAGCTCAGGAAGAAAATCAGGGCAATGGTCAGTAAGGTGTAGCGAACCCAGGTCGGTTCACGGGTGGCATCACGCGATTGCAGCTTGTCGGCCAAAGCATTGCTGTTGGTATTTAAACTCATCGGGCTGTTCTCCCTGTACGACGGCTGGCCCATGCTTGTAACAAGTTAATCAGGAACAGCATCACGAATGAAATCAGCAGCATCACCACCGCAATAGTGGTTGCACCGGCATAATCATATTCTTCTAAACGGGAGATAATCATCAGCGGGGCAATTTCAGTTTCAAAAGGCTGGTTCCCGGCAATGAAGATTACCGAACCATATTCACCCACGCCACGGGCAAAGGCCAGGGCAAAACCAGTAATTAATGCTGGCAGTAAAATCGGGAAAATGACTTTGGTAACAATCTGCAGACGGTTTGCGCCCAGAGCAGATGCCGCTTCTTCCAGCTCGGTTTCCAAATCGCTGAGTACCGGTTGTACGGTACGCACCACAAATGGAATACCAATGAAGATCAGGGCCAGGGTAATCCCGATCGGGGTATAGGCGACTTTAATGCCCAGTGGTTCTAAATATTGTCCAATCCAGCCTGTTGGTGCATATAAAGAAGTCAGGGCAATACCTGCAACTGCGGTAGGTAAGGCGAAAGGTAAGTCGACCAACGCATCTATAATACGTTTGCCCGGAAAGCTGTATCTGACCAAACACCATGCCAATAATAAGCCGAATACGACATTAATAAAGGCTGCAATGAGTGCAGCGCTAAAACTGAGTTGCAAAGATTTTTGGATACGTTCTGAACTTAAAATTTCCCATAAACCATCCCAACCGATACCTAACGATTTAATAAATACAGCCGATAAGGGAATAAGAACAATTAAGGATAAATACGCTAGGGTAAAGCCTAGAGAAAGACCAAATCCTGGCAGCACTTTGGATCGCTGCGACATGATGACTCCTCAAAAGAGAATGAGTGTTTAAAAACAAACAGATAAGTAAAAATAAATTCGGCACAAGCATAAGTTGCGAAGATCAAATTGCAAATTTGAATAAATACTTGCTTTTATCAGAAATATTGATATGTTGTTGCATATTTTCTGCAATCAAATAATCATAAATTTCAGGAAATGCCCCAAAGCCTGATGCAACATTAATATGACCCACTTGTCCTAAATTAATAGGTGTTAATTGCCATGCTTGGGCAAGTGCCTGTGCATCTGCAAAACTGAGCCACGGGTCATTTTCACTAATCAATAAGTGTGTCGGTACAGCCAATTTAAGTTGCTGAAAGTAAGCCGAATAATTGCTTTGGCTGTGTTCTGCAAAACCAGACTCACCAAAACGGGCAGGGTTAGCAGGTGCAACCAAAACCACATTTTTAATTTTCGTCTGTAGCTCAGGGTGCTGTACCAATGCTGCCACCGTGGTTAGACAACCAAAACTGTGCGCCACAATTTGAATATAGTCCTGAATCGGGGCAACTGTTTTGACAAATTCAGTAACCCAGTTTTGTAAAATTGGGCTATTCCAGTCTGACTGTTGTACACGCGAGCAAGACATGAGTTGTCGTTGTAACCAAGATTGCCAGTGCGCATATTCACTGCCACCTACACCTGGAACAATTACGGTATGAATCATGTCGATGCTCCTTCGCATATTTCAGCCTGAAATGATGATCTGAATAACGCTTAAATTTCAATTGAATCCATCATGTTCCAGTATTGGATGTGACCGCCTGGATTCAAAATTCAGTAAGATAATGCTGTAAAATTCATGCTTTAAATAATCTGCAACAAGGATAACTAGAGTTTTTATGCAAAAAAAATAATTAAAAATGAATTTTATATGAATGAAAAAGATATAAGGCTGTATGAAAACACCCGCATTTTCCAATGTGGGTGTTTTTCACTATCCTTTCAGTATGATTTGCCTTTCAGCATTACTTGGTTTGATTGGCTTTGACAATCTGATCGAAAATACCACCATTTTCAAAGTGTTTTTGCTGAACTTTGCTCCATCCACCAAACTCTTGGTCAATGGTCACGAGTTTTAATGGTTTAAATTGCGACTTATATTGTGCCAACACCTTAGCATTACGTGGTCGGTAATAATGCTTTGCAGCAATATTTTGACCCGCAGGCGAATAGAGATAGTTTAAATAGGCTTTGGCTAAGTGTTGATTACCATCTTTTAGCACATTTTTCTCTACAATCGCCACTGGGGGTTCAGCCAAGATGGATAAGGAAGGGGTGATGATTTCAAATTTACCTGGTTGTTCACGCACGGCTAAATAGGCTTCATTTTCCCAAGCCAACAAAACATCACCAATGCCACGTTCTGCAAAAGTGGTGGTTGCACCACGGGCACCTGAATCCAATACTTTGGTTTGTTTATAAATTTGACGAACAAATTCTTGGGCTTTGGCATCATTGCCAGCAGGTTGATGTTTAGCCCATGCCCATGCTGCTAAGTAATTCCAGCGTGCGCCCCCTGAGGTTTTAGGATTTGGTGTGATGATTGCAACATTCGGTTTAACTAAATCGCCCCAATCCTTAATATTTTTAGGGTTACCTTGGCGGACTAAGAATACGATGGTTGATGTGTATGGGGTTGAGTTATTCGGTAACTTTTTTTGCCAGTCAGCAGGTAATAGTTTGGCTTTTTCTGCAATAACATCTATATCCGCGGCTAAAGCAAGGGTCACTACATCGGCATTTAAGCCATCAATAACCGCACGTGCCTGTTTACCCGAGCCACCGTGTGATTGCTTGAAATTAATAGTTTGTCCAGTGCGTTTTTTCCAGTAGTTGCCAAAGTGTTGATTGACATCTTCGTATAATTCACGGGTAGGGTCATAAGAAACATTGAGAAAGTCTTTTGCAGATACACCCAGTGCTGTGCTAGAAAGTATGGCAGCCAGTACCCCAATTTTAAATTTTGAAAAGCTCATAATTGACCTCATTGGTTTATGCTTTGTTGTGTGCTGAGTTGAATGAGGCAAGCATATAGTCAGTTCATTTTCTTAAAAAATAATTTAAAATGCGGTGAATATCAGTAAATGATAAATATAAATTTCTTCTTTGATTTCTATACTTAGAGATAAATAACGAGTACTTCTTCTATGCAGTGTTATAAAAATGCCAAGCCTACCGAGCAGATTCAGGTGTTAGATCGTGCTTTTCATTATGGTGATGGATGCTTTAGCACTGCGCGTATTCGCAACAATCAAGTTGAGTTGTGGCATCGCCATTTAGCGCGTTTAGAGCATGCAAAACAAAATATGCATTTAACGGCAAATCTTGAATTTATTAATAAAACACTGGCCGATTTAAAACAAAAACATGGCAAGTTGAATGGTACATTAAAGCTTGTGCTGAGTCGTGGTGAGGGGCAACGTGGCTATAGCTTGCCTGAACATCCTGCCGATGTATGGGTATTCTTTTATCCTCAAGCGCAAGAAACTTTGGGGGCAGAATACCACTACGAAATCATTCAAAGCGGTGTCTTAGAACAGACCATTGGCTTGACGATGCCGCAGTTGGTTGGTGTGAAAAGTTTGAACCGTCTCGAACAGGTTTTATTAAAGCAAGAGGCAGATCAAGCGGGGTGGCTTGAGGCTTTGGTGACCGATGTGCAGGGGCGTGTGGTTGAAGGAGTGAGTAGTAATTGTTTCATTCTTATAAACAATACATGGATTACCCCGCAACTTGGTTATAATGGCGTGCACGGCGTGATGCGGGCAGAAATTTTGTCGCGGATGCAACAGCACAATATTGCGTGTGAACAACGTGATATAGATGCTGCAGAAATTGCGGACATTCAAAGTTTATTTTTTTGCAATGCGCTTAGTCCAATGAAAATTGCCAGCCATTTACAGTCACAGCTTTTGGATGTGCAACCGTGTATTCAATTATTTAAGCAACTTCAACTGAATCAGATACATTCTTATGTCTAAACCTAAACGCCCATCAAAATCTAAAAAGAAAATTAATACAGTACAGTCTATGCGTGCCTTGAAAGGTGGCATCATTTTTATACTGGGGCTATTACTGGTGCTTGGCGTGATTTTATGGTCAAGTCTGTTTAGAGATTATCCTGTTGAAGGTCAAAAACAATTATTGGCGATTAATGAAGGCGACACGTATTCACGCTTTATTGATCGTTTGGCTGAAGATGATCATGTGAACTTTCCAATTGTTTTAAAGTTGTACCAACGGGTGATGATCCATGACAGCATGAAGAAAGGTGTATATGAAGTGCGTCAGGGGATGAGTGTACGACAGGTTATGGAAATGATCGCTAATGCTGAAAATGCACAAATGAACCGAATTTTGGTGATCGAAGGTACGACTTTTAAACAATTGATTGATGCGTTAAAGAAAGATGAGCTAGTCACCAAAGAAGTGTCGCATTTGCCGTATGATCAAATGCTAAAAGCTTTAAATATTCCTTTTGCACATCCCGAAGGTTTGTTTGCACCGAATACTTATTTCTTTGCCAAAGGTGAAACTGATCGTAAAATTTTAACCGATTTATATCAGCGTCAAATGAAAGCATTAGATGATGCTTGGAATAATCGAGCAGCAGATTTACCTTATAAAAATAAATATGAAGCCTTGATTATGGCCTCAATTATTGAAAAAGAAACCAATGTCGATGCTGAGTTGCAGCAAGTGTCTGGGGTATTTGTACGCCGTTTAAAACTGGGCATGCGTTTACAAACCGATCCAACTGTTATTTATGGAATGGGCGATAAATATCAGGGCAATATCACCCGTCAGGATTTACGCACACCAACACCATATAATACTTATACCATGAGTGGCCTACCCCCAACGCCAATTGCTTTGCCGGGTCAAAAAGCCATTCAAGCGGCTATGCATCCAGACCAATCTGACAACATTTATTTTGTGGCGACAGGTAACGGTGGGCATAAATTTAGCACCAATTTGCAAGATCATAACCGTGCCGTGCAGGAATATTTAAACGTACTACGCATGAAAAAATCAGGGGAATAAGCATGTTTATCAGTTTTGAGGGCACCGAAGGGGTAGGCAAAACGACACTCATCCGCCGCATTCACGCTTATTTTACTGCACAAGGTCAGTTGGTGGTTTTAACTCGTGAGCCAGGTGGAACCCCTATGGCAGAGCAAATTCGTGCTTTGTTGCTTAGCGTAAACCATGAGGAAAAAATGTGTTCAGACACTGAGTTATTGTTGATGTATGCAGCGCGCGCTCAGCATTTAGATCAGGTGATTTTACCTGCACTGGCTGCAGGAAAAACCGTGCTATGTGACCGTTTTAGCGATGCCAGTTTTGCTTATCAATGTGCTGGACGTGGTTTAAGTGAAAGCAAGTTGCTGACTTTAAATAATAACTTTGTCGCACGTATGCCTGACTTAACTTTTTGGCTCGATGCACCGATTGAACTGGGTATGACCCGTGCACGTGCGCGTGGAGCGCTTGATCGTTTTGAGCAAGAGAAAGCAACTTTCTTTGAGAAAGTTAAAGGTGGCTATCAAACTTTGTGGCAGCGACATCCTGAGCGAGTGAAGCGCTTAGATGCAACACAAAGTCCAGATCAAGTATTTGCACAAGCGATGCACTATTTGTAAGCGAAGGCATAAAACGCAAAGGCATATACAAAAAGGCATAACAAGCCATTGGGTTGTAGTTAGACATTTGATTGAATGGAAAAATCTTCTATAGTGGAAACGTTTTAAGATTTTTTATTTAACAATAGCGAATATTAAATATGACCAAAGACGAAATTATTGAATTTTTAAAAGTAGAGTTTCCGCAAAGTTTGGAAAAATGTGAAATTGTGTCCATCACGCCACGTGGGGTATTGGTAAATTATCACATTGATGAACGTGATTTACGTCCAGGTGGTACGGTATCGGGGCCGACTATGATGACCGTTGCAGACTATGCACTATATATCGCCATTTTAGGTGAATTGGGTTTGGTGGCTTTGGCAGTGACCAGTAACTTAAACATCAATTTTTTACGCAAACCTGCAGCAGGACGCAATTTACGTGGTGAATGTCGCTTAATGAAAGTAGGGAAAAACCTCGTCGTCGGTGAGGTTTGGGTATATTCCGAAGGTGTAGATGATGCCGTGGCGCATGTAACAGGGACCTACTCGATTCCACAAGTAGGAAAATAATAAGATCAGCATTTGGCTTAAAGTTAATGGTTAAATAGTCTAAGTAAATGTGGTTGATCTTTAATCCTTGCGGTCATTGATCGTTTTCATGCATGCAATTGAATAGAAAAATAGCCTAAGAGAGCCAGTTTTTTCACAGTGCAAAACGATTAAAGAGATAGTATTTTATAAAAGAGCAGGGGAATGTTCGTAAAACTTTTGTAGAAATGAGGGGCAAAAAAATAAGTAAAATGAAATTAATAACGATGAATGAAAATATGAAACTTTCAATCACCGTTATTTAACCTACCTTATTCATTCACCAATGGAGTTTCCACTTGGAAATTTGGTGGAATGAGCACAGTTTTACGCAATTCAGGCGCAAGCTCAGGATAATCGAGCGTGAAGTGTAAACCACGTGATTCTTTCCGTTGCATGGCACAGCGCACAATCATTTCAGAAACCAGAACCAAATTACGCAGCTCAATCAAGTTTTTACTGACTTGATAGTCCTGATAATACTCGGTGATTTCACGTTTTAACATTTCAATACGGTGCAAGGCACGCTCTAAACGCTTGGTGGTGCGTACAATGCCGACATAGTTCCACATGGTTGCACGTAGCTCATCCCAGTTTTGTAAAATCACCACATCTTCATCAGGGTTCGTGACTTGAGAATCATCCCAAGCAGGAACTTCAGGTGAGCAATAATCTGTAGTGTGATGTGCTTCAATATGTTTGGCCGCTGCCATTCCATATACAAAACATTCTAAAAGAGAGTTACTTGCCATGCGGTTAGCGCCATGCAAACCTGTATAAGACGTTTCACCAATCGCGTATAAACCAGAAATATCGGTTTGGCTATGTTCATCCACCATCACACCACCACACGTGTAGTGGGCAGCAGGTACAACAGGAATCATATCGGTGGTGATATCAATGCCCAATTCCAGCAAACGTGCATACAGTGTAGGGAAGTGTTCCTTGACAAATTCTGCAGGCTTGTGGGTAATATCTAGCCATACATGACGAATACCCAAACGCTTGATTTCATAGTCAATTGCACGTGCCACAATATCACGCGGAGCGAGTTCTGCTCGTTCATCAAAACGCAGCATAAATCGTTCGCCATCAGGTAAACGTAAATATGCACCTTCACCACGCATGGCTTCAGTAATTAAAAAAGAACGCGCCTGAGGATGATACAAACAGGTTGGATGGAATTGGTTAAATTCCATATTGGCTACACGGCAACCCGCACGGAAAGCCATGGCCATACCATCGCCCGTCGCAATGTCTGGGTTTGAAGTGTAAAGGTAGGCTTTCATTGCACCGCCGCAGGCAAGAGCGGTAAATGGAGCAAGGAAGGTATGTACTTTTTGAGTACTTTCATCTAGTGCATATAAGCCTAATGAACGATTAGCTTCGTTTAAACCAAGCTTTTGTGAGGTAATCAGGTCAATGGCGATATAGTTTTCAAATATAGTGATGTTTTGCTGTTCTTGAGCACGTTGCACCAAAGTCGTGGAAATTGCACGGCCTGTAGCATCGGCAGCGTGAATAATACGGCGCTGAGAATGGCCGCCTTCACGGGTTAAATGCAATTGCTCTTGTTCGTCTAAGGTAAACTGCACGCCATGTTTGAGCAGAAAATCTACCGAAGGTTTGCCGCCTTCCACCGTTTGTTTGACGGCACTTATTTCACATAAATGCGCACCTGCAATCATGGTGTCATCTATATGTTGTTCGATCGAGTCGGTTTCATCAAGGACTGCAGCAACACCACCTTGCGCATAAAAGGTGCTGGCTTCAGTGAGGGTAGATTTTGCCAAAACGGCGATTTTGAAATGCTGGGGTAATGAGAGCGCTAAACTCAAACCTGCACCACCACTTCCCACAATAATCACATCAAATTGATGTGTTGTGTTTAAATTAGACATGTCCATCAGCTAATTTGAAAAAAGTTGGATAATGACACCCCTTTTTGCAGAAAAAGGCAAGTGCGAAGTGGATTTGAATAATGAAAAAAAAGAATAAACCAGCAACTTTTATGGAATATCCCGCTTTTATTTGGATTTGATTCAACGCATTTCATTTATAACACTTTGGTGCGCAATTTTTTGATGAGGTAAATACCTGATGCGATCTCAGTTATCCTCTCACAGTGCCTGCCAAACTGTAATTGAAAAAGATTCAACATTTTATTACGCAAAAGTCTATTATTTTGTGCTAAATAAGGTGAGTCCAAAGTCATAATTATTATTGAGTGAATGCTATTTATGAAAAATCGCAACTTTAAAAAAGGTTTATATGCGGCTGTTTTTACTATGGCAACTGTGCAGACTCAAGCAGCACCACCAGTAGACTTTTCTAATTTGGTTGAGCAGGTGAGTCCTGCTGTCGTGAGTGTCAATGTTGTCAAAAAAATGAGTCAGGAAGAACTCTTACAACAACAAGTTCCAGAAATTTTACGCCGTTTTTTTGGCAATCAAGTGATTATTCCACAACAACAATTGCCACAAGAAAAAACAGGTTATGGCAGTGCCTTTTTTATTAGTAAAGATGGATACCTTTTAACGAACCACCACGTGGTTGAAGATGCTTCAAAAGTCACAATTGTACTGAATGACCGCCGTGAGTTAGATGCAACTGTTGTGGGTAGTGATGAACGTACCGATGTCGCTTTATTAAAAGTGCAAGGTGCGAGTTTCCCAGAGTTGCGTACAGGCAATGTCGATCAATTGCGTGTGGGTGAGCCTGTACTTGCAATTGGGTCTCCATTTGGATTTGACTATTCTGCATCGGCAGGGATTGTCAGTGCCAAAATGCGGAATATGATGGGTGAAACCTCAGTACCCTTTATTCAGACCGATGTAGCTTTAAACCCAGGTAACTCAGGTGGGCCATTGTTCAATCAGCGTGGTGAAGTTGTGGGCGTGAACTCCCGTATTTTTAGTGGTACGGGTGGCTATATGGGCTTGTCATTCTCTATTCCAATTGATGTAGCAATGGATGTTGCCGATCAATTAAAGCGTAATGGTAAAGTGACTCGCTCTTATTTAGGGGTAAGTTTGCAAGATATTGACCGCAATTTGGCAGAATCTTATAAACTCAGTAAACCTGAAGGCTCTTTAATTACTCAAGTTGCACCAAACTCACCTGCTGCACGTGCAGGTTTACGTGCAGGGGATGTGATTCTTAAATACAACGGCACACCTATTTCCAGAACGTCTGAATTGTTGAACTATTTAAACCGCTCAGTGCCAAATCAAAGTATTCAGCTTGAAGTATTACGTGATGATAAACGCCGTAATATTACCGCTACAGTGAGCACAGCTCCTGATGACACACCTGCCAAAAACAACCCTGACACAGCAGCCAAAGGCCCTGTTTTAGGGGTGTCGATTCGCGATTTAAGCGTGGCAGAACAACGCCAATTAGATATTAAAGGCGGTGTATTGATTCAGGAAGTGCGTCGTGGTGGTTCGGCTGCTCAGGCACGTATTATGCCAGGCGATGTGATTGTGCAACTGAATAACACCACCATCCAAAATGCCAACCAATTTGTTGAAACAGTATCTACCTTGAAACAAGGTACAATTGCGCGTGTGGTGATTATCCGTCAAGGACAACGTGCGATTATTGGTATGCGTATTCAATAAGTTGATGCAGCATATAATAGTGAATCTATCTAAAATTTAGAATATTGCTAAACTTTAGATAGTCACTTATTTTAAGAAAGTCGCTCTTAAATTGGGGCGACTTTTTTATGTAAATCGGTATTTTTGTTAGACTAGACCGACATGGCCGTTTTAGTTAAAAGGATGACATGAGCAGCATATTTGATTTAAAAATCACCGTTCAGCCAGAACATATTGATATTTTAGGGCATGTCAATAATGTGGTGTATGTACAGTGGATGCAGGATGTTGCATCGGCACATATTGAAACATTAGGTTTAGGTGTTGAGGAATACTTAAAACTGAAACATGCGATGGTGGCGGTGGAGCATCATGTGCAATACCGTAAAGCGGCACTCGAAGGTGAGGAGCTGATTTTGCGTACATGGTTAAGCGATTTGAATGCTTTATATTCTTTTCGTCAATATGCATTTTATCGCCCTCAAGATAAAAGCCTGCTGTTTATGGGCAATACACAATGGGCCTGCGTGGAAATTAAGACAGGTCGTCCTAAACGAATGTCACCGACATTTACGCAAGCCTATCAACCCCTTGCTGCTGATGTGAATCCGTTGGATTTTAGTGAGTATGATTCTTAAGATGAGTTGAAGCACCCAATACAGCGTCATTAAAAGTTGCTGCTTGTTGATGCTGTAGATGTTGTCAATCAGGTGTTTGCTGTTTTAAACAATATGATGTGGCTTTTAGTGCTCACTTTAATTACGACATACATTTCTGTATAAAAAACTGAAACTCTCGAATAAAAAGAAAAACACGAGCGGCTGCAAAAGGAAGTCATTATTATGGATACATTGAAAAATCCATCTGCTATAATCCATCGCAATTTCTATTCGGCTTTTGCTCTGCATGAATTTTGAGGTGCAGAGCGTGTTATTTTTCAAGGTAACCCATGGCGCAAGCTAAAAAAACTGTTGATATTAAAAACATCCGTAACTTTTCGATCATTGCCCATATTGACCATGGTAAATCGACTCTAGCAGATCGTTTCATTCAAACCTGTGGTGGTTTACAAGATCGTGAGATGCAAGCTCAGGTGTTGGATTCTATGGAGCTTGAGCGTGAGCGTGGGATTACCATTAAAGCCACCTCGGTGACTTTGTACTACACCCATCCAAATGGTCAGGAATACCAATTAAACTTCATTGACACCCCAGGACACGTTGACTTTTCCTATGAAGTCTCACGTTCTTTGGCAGCTTGTGAAGGTGCGTTATTGGTGGTTGATGCGGCACAAGGGGTGGAAGCGCAATCTGTTGCAAACTGCTATACCGCAATCGAGCAAGGCTTAGAAGTTTTACCTGTACTGAATAAAATTGATTTACCGCAGGCAGAACCTGAGCGCGTGATTCATGAAATTGAAGAAATTATTGGTATCGAAGCGCAAGATGCACCCACCTGTTCGGCTAAAACAGGTTTAGGTATCGACAATGTATTAGAAACCTTGGTGAATGTCATTCCTGCACCACAAGGTGACCGCGATGCGCCCTTGCAAGCCTTAATTATTGATTCTTGGTTTGATAACTATCTAGGCGTTGTGTCTTTGGTGCGTATCAAGCATGGTCGTGTGCGTAAAGGCGATAAAATGTTGATGAAATCGACAGGTCAAACGCACATTATTACCTCAGTGGGTATTTTTAATCCAAAACATACCGAAACAGGTATTTTAGAAGCAGGCGAAGTAGGCTTTGTCATTGCCGGTATTAAAGACATTTTTGGTGCACCAGTCGGTGATACCATCACACTTGCAACGACACCAGAAGTAGAAACCTTACCAGGCTTTAAAAAAGTTAAGCCGCAGGTTTATGCGGGTTTATTCCCAATTGATGCTAGCGACTTTGAACCGTTCCGTGAAGCATTGCACAAACTACAAATTAACGACTCAGCTTTGTTCTTTGAACCTGAAAGTTCAGATGCTTTAGGCTTTGGTTTCCGTTGTGGTTTCTTGGGTATGCTACACATGGAAATCGTACAAGAGCGTTTAGAGCGTGAGTACGACTTAGACCTGATTTCATCTGCACCGACTGTAATTTATGAAGCGGTAATGAAAAATGGCGAAACGGTTTATATCGACAGCCCATCAAAAATGCCTGATGGTTCAACAGTTGAAGATTTACGTGAACCGATTGCCGAATGTCATATTTTAGTGCCACAAGAATACTTGGGTAACGTCATGACCTTGTGTATTGAGCGTCGTGGTGTGCAAAAAGACATGAAATTCTTGGGCAACCAAGTGTCTATTACTTTTGAAATTCCAATGGCAGAAGTCGTGATGGACTTCTTTGACAAATTGAAGTCATGTTCACGTGGTTTTGCATCTTTAGATTATAACTTTGTTCGTTTTGAAAGTTCATCTTTGGTTAAAGTAGATGTACTAATTAACGGTGAAAAAGTCGATGCCTTGGCGATGATTTGTCACCGTCAAGATGCACGTCACCGTGGTATTGCCTTAGTTGAAAAAATGAAAGACTTGATACCGCGTCAAATGTTTGATGTAGCTATTCAGGCTGCCATTGGTGCGCAAATTATTGCGCGTTCAACTGTAAAAGCGATGCGTAAAAACGTACTTGCGAAGTGCTATGGCGGTGACGTTTCTCGTAAGAAGAAACTACTTTCCAAGCAAAAAGAAGGTAAGAAACGTATGAAGCAAGTGGGAAGTGTTGAAATCCCGCAAGAAGCTTTCTTGGCCGTACTTAAAGTCGAACGCTAAAATTATAAGGATAATAAACCCATGGATTTTGATTTTAATTTGATTCTCGTTCCTGCCACATTATTTTTTATTGTGGTGTGGTTGCTCGATAAATTTGTATTTAAGCAAAGAGCAACCAAAGGGAGGGGCAATGAAAACTTCATTATCACATGGGCGTATGATTTTTGGCCTGTTTTGGCAGTGGTGATGGTGCTGCGTTCATTCCTGTATGAACCATTTAATATACCGTCAGATTCTATGGTGCCAACTTTAGAAACGGGTGATTTTATTTTGGTGAACAAATTTGAATACGGTGTGCGTTTGCCAATTATCAACAGTAAAATTATAGATGTGGGTTCGCCTGAACGTGGTGAGGTTGCGGTGTTTCGTTATCCGCCACAACCAAGCATTAGCTATATTAAGCGTATTGTCGGTTTACCAGGTGATCATATTGTTTATGATCATGGTCAGCTAAGCATCAATGGTGAAAAAGTAACGAAAACCCCAATCCAGTTTAGCCGTGAAAAAGATAGTTTAGATACACCTACGGCAATTTACCATCAGGAAACTTTAGGCACGCATACCTTTACCATGCGCGAACTTGAAGGTGTAAACGTTGCGCGTCAGGCACCATTCCTGAACTATGTAGACAACGGTAAGTATTCAGCAGAAAATGGTTTATATTGGGAAGTCAAAGTTCCAGAAGGTCATTACTTCGCGATGGGGGATAATCGCGATCAAAGTGCTGACAGTCGTTTTTGGGGCTTTGTACCAGAGGAAAACCTAACAGGTCGTGCATTCTATATCTGGATGCATAAAGAGCCTGGGTTTAATTTGCCGTCATTTAGTCGTAATGGCAAAATTGATTAATACAGCAGATTAGGAAAATAAAAAATGCGTCATCAACAAGGGGCATCCTATATTGCAATTTTAATTGCAATTATTGGTTTTGCATTTATGGCAAAAGTAGCAGTTGCAGTTTGGGGGCCATATTTCGATGATCGAATGTTGGATAACCAAATTGAAGAACAGTTATTGAACGGGCCAAAAAACCTCACACCACAAAAATTTATTAGTGAGATGGATAGGCGTTTAAGCATGAACAACATTCGCGATATTCAATTTGCAGATGTTGCTCAAGTAACCAATGTCGATGGTCTGCAAGTGAAAAAAGAATATGAGATAAGAAAACCATTCTTATTGAATATTGATATTGTAATGAAGTTCGAGAAAAGTTTTGATCAAAGCTCAGTCCAAGCTAAATGAGACCCGTCTAGCCAACCGAATCGGTTATCAGTTTAAGCAACCTGAATTGCTTAAACTGGCTTTGACTCACCGCTCGGTGAGTCATAAACACAATTATGAACGTCTGGAATTTCTAGGCGATTCGTTGTTGGGAATGATTGTTGCCAATTATTTATATGTGGCTTATCCACATGAAAATGAAGGTCGTTTAACGCGCATGCGGGCAACCTTGGTACGTCAGGAAGCCTTAGGTAAAATCGCCAATGACTTAAAGCTCAGCCAAAATTTAATTCTCAGTACGGGGGAATTGAAATCTGGCGGTCATCATCGTGAGTCTATACTGGCAGATACCGTAGAAGCGATTATTGGCGCCATTTATGTCGATAGCGGTGATTTGAATTTGCTGCAAACGATTGTGTTAAAATGGTACAGCCCTTATTTAGATCATATTGAGCCAACCGATCAACTCAAAGACCCTAAATCACGCTTACAAGAGTATTTACAAGCACGTAAAAAACCTCTCCCAGTTTACGAGGTTGTAGATATTCAGGGCGATGCCCCGAATCAGCATTTCATTGTGGAATGCCGAGTAGATAGCTTGCCTGTAATGAAGGGTGAAGGTTCAAGCCGTCGCTTTGCCGAGCAGGCAGTTGCGGCAGATATTTTAAAATTCTTGGAGCAAAAGTCTGAATGACCATCCATTCCGATCACGTAGATGCTGGTCACGAGTCGAATAACGACGCCAATGACATGATTAACCAATTCTTTAGCGGTCAGGGAACTGAAATTCCATCTGATTTCCGCAGTGGTTTTGTTGCGATTGTTGGTCGCCCGAATGTGGGTAAATCGACGCTCATGAACCATTTATTGGGTCAAAAACTGTCCATTACTTCACGTAAACCGCAAACCACACGTCATAAAATTGTGGGGATTGATTCACGCGAAAAATCTCAGGCTGTATTTGTTGATACCCCAGGGATGCATAAAAAAGAAGTTCGTGCCATCAACAAAATGATGAACCGTGCTGCATCATCTGCTTTGCGCGATGTGAACTTGGTTTTGTTTGTCGTAGATGCACAAAAATGGACACAAAATGATGAGCTGGTGCTGGAAAAACTGAAAAATGCAGAAATGCCAGTGATTCTAGTGATTAACAAACTCGACACCTTTGAAAATAAAAATCAAGCTTTGCCGATTATTCAAGAACGTGCCAAGTTAATGAACTTTGCCGAAATTGTTCCTGTATCAGCATTGCGGGGTGCAAACCTAGATCATTTGCGTGACACGATTGAACGCTATTTGCCATTCCAGCCGCCGTTGTATTCGCTGGATCAAATCACAGATCGTTCTGAGCGTTTCTTAGCATCTGAAATTATTCGTGAAAAGATCATGCGTCAACTAGGTGAAGAACTGCCTTACGATTTAACCGTGCAAATCGAATCATTTAAAACTGAAGATGCAGTTTTAAATGAGAAAACAGGTCGTATGAAAGCGCCATGTACCTATATTGATGCCACTATTTTTGTCGACCGTTCGGGTCAAAAAGCCATTGTGATTGGTGAAAAAGGCGCGAAGCTGAAAAAAATTGGTATGGATGCACGGGTTGACATGGAAAAAATGTTCGAGCAAAAAATCATGCTGACGCTTTGGGTGAAAGTCAAAGGTGGTTGGTCTGATGATGAACGTGCATTAAAAAGCTTAGGGTATAGTGATATCTAAGTTTGACGAAAAGGGAACTGTGATGATGAGAGTGTTGGCCATTGTGGCATGTATGTTGGTCTTGCAAGGTTGTATTCACAAAGTTGTGACAGTTCCCGTAAAAGTCGCCTACAAAACTACAAAAGGAGTGGTGAAAGGCACTGCTGCTGTGGTCGGCGCGGTCATTCCAGATAGCGATGACGAAGAAGAATCAAAACAAAAACATTCTAAAGAACAGGATTAATTAACGCAATCATGCGTAATGAAATCTTGCATGGTTATTTAATCCATCATCGAAAATACCGTGAACGTAGCCATATTGTGCATTTATTTACCCGCGAACATGGGCGGGTCGATGGAGTTTTAAGACAAATGCCACCGCCACAATATCAACCGATTCGCATACAAGCTTCGGGAAAATCGGATCTTAAAAATTTCACTAAACTCGAAATTGTTAATCAACCCGTTTTTTTCTTTGGTGATGCATTTTTTTCAGGCTTTTATTTAAATGAAATTGTGTTGCGTCTATGTTCTGCCGAAGTGGAAATGCCTGAAACCTTTGTGCAATATCATCAGACTCTGGCGCATTTACAACACTTATCTAGTCACGAAAATCCCAATCTATTCTTAAGACAGATTTTACGTCAGTTTGAACATGCTTTATTGGAAGAATTAGGCTATGCCATTGATTTTTCAATCGATGCGAACCAAGAGCCGATTCAGCCAAACATGTATTATCATTTTCAACTGAATGATGGTTTTATCCCTACCGCACAAGCATCACGAGCAAATTTGCTGGGAACACAGATCCTGAGTATGTGTGACTATGAAAAAGGTAGGGATTTTAATCCAGAGCAGTTACAATTACTGTCTCGGCTGTATCGACAAATGATTAGTTCACTGTTGGGTGATCGACCTTTAAAAAGTCGCCAATTGTGGATTCAGAATTCTCAAACCCAAGCGTAATGTAGGAACCTATTATGGCTTTACTCGGTGTCAATATTGACCATGTGGCAACTTTAAGACAAGCGCGTGGCACGAACTATCCAGACCCTGTGAAGGCCGCATTAGTTTGTGAACAGGCTGGTGCAGAAGGAATTACTTTGCATTTGCGTGAAGACCGTCGCCATATTCAGGATGATGACGTGCGTCGTATGCGTCCGTTGCTCAAAACCCGCATGAATTTGGAAATGGCAGTCACTGAAGAAATGATCGAGTTTGCCAAGGAAATTCGTCCACAGCATGTGTGTTTGGTACCTGAGCGCCGTGAAGAAGTGACCACTGAAGGTGGTTTGGATGTAGTGGGAAATTTTGCAGCAGTGAAGGCCGCGACACAGGAGTTAACAGCTATTGGTTGTGATGTATCACTCTTCATTGATGCAGACCTAGCACAAATTGATGCGGCTGTTGCGTGTGGTGCACCGACCATTGAAATTCATACAGGCGCGTATGCCAATGCAGAAAATGAAGCTGCACAGCAAGCAGAATTGACCCGTATTATTCAGGGCGTAGAATACGCAGCCAGCCGTGGTTTAGTGATTAATGCAGGACATGGTTTGAACTTGGATAATGTAGGTGCAATTGCCGCAATTCCACACATCCATGAGTTAAATATTGGTCATGCTTTAATTGGTGATGCTGTATTTGTCGGATTGGAGCAGGCTGTTAAACGCATGAAAGCCGCGATTGATGCAGCGCGTTAATCTGTATATTTGAAATTGAAAGATAAAATTTGAAACGTTATGTCCAGCATAAATTACGATGAATTGATGCAGCCTGTAATTGGATTTTTAGGCTGCGAAACACCCAAAGAATGGTTGAACGAAGCATTAAACAATTTAGATATTTTGATGCAAGATCATGCCAACTGTGAAAAAAAAGCAGCAGGCACGGCCATGAATCTGATGTTTCGATACAGCTTTTTTACCGACTTACAGGTCAAACTGGCACAGTTGGTACGCGAAGAAATGTTGCATTATGAGCAGGTGCTAGAGTTCATGGCAAAGCGTGGACAAACGTGGCAAGGTTTAAGTGCAGGGCGTTATGCAGGTGGTTTACGCAAAGAAATCCGCACTTATGAACCCGAAGCATTGATTGATGTTTTGGTGATTGGTGCCTTTGTAGAAGCGCGTTCATGCGAGCGTTTTTATGCGCTTGCGCCACTGGTAGATGAAGAATTAGGGAAATATTATCGTTATTTGCTTAAATCAGAATCACGTCATTATGAAGATTATTTGGCGCTGGCTTTGGATGTGGCAAAAACGGCAAAACTGAAAAACCCAGAAGAAGATATTCAGGGGCGAATTCAGCATATACGTGAAGTGGAAAAGAACTTAATTATGAGTCCAGATGATCTGTTTCGTTTTCATAGTGGTGTGCCTGTGAAAGCAGTTTAAACTGCGGAACTTTTTAAATAGGTAACGGGACTTCGGTTCCGTTTTTTTTATCAGCCGATTTGTCGCCTAGATATTTTGATAGTGGCTTGTTGCCTAAGCCACTTAGAAGTGATCAGGGTTGAGATTGCGAATCTTACTAAAATGCACTGCTATATTAGGAAGCAAAATTCATCTTTTTGAACGATTCAGGCATGAATCGCTACTTAGGTATTTACAGACCACATCATCCATAAATTTTAGGCAATAAAAAGCCCAAGTCATTAAGCTTGGGCTTTTTAGAATTTGGCTCTCCCACCTGGGCTCGAACCAGGGACCTGCGGATTAACAGTCCGTCGCTCTACCGACTGAGCTATGGGAGAATCTGAATGCGATTATAAGCAGATTTAAGCAAGGGTCAAGCAAAAACTGTCATGTTTCTTTCATTTTGACTTTATGTGCTTTTTATTTGAACAAAAAATTTTTTTTAATTAAAAAATCACCCTCAAGACTTGCGTTACATAAAATCGGTTGTTAGTCTGAGTGACAGAACAAAGCGTTTAAGTAGTATCTTAAACAGTGTGGATTTAACCCAACTTGCCAGCACTAAAATGGCTAAATCGGAGTAAGCGAATGAATACGCTCAACATTTCTGATATTTTTTCTCAATTTTCATATTATCAAGAACATTATCTTTCAATCTTGTCTACGCCTGAACAATACTATACAGCTGTAGAAGGTGCATATATTCATGTCTGGCCATTAGCACCTCAAGATTTGTATTTGGGCGATTTATTGCAATTGTGGTTTAGTGAAAAATGGCTCATTCAATCAACCTGCCAATTGCTTTCAGATCATCCAGACAACGGCACCAAAAAACCATTACAGCGTGATCATGATTTGTATTTGTACCAACTGGCAGGCAGCGCACTTTCGGGGAGCAACCGTTCACACGTGTGGTCTGTGTCTGAACAAAAACCATTGCGTGTACAATTAGACTCTGTTTTTCGCTATTTATGTGAATATAAAGCGACATCTCAACCAACAGTGTCTAAGTCAGAGTTGATAGCAGCATTGAAAAATAGTGTTTGATCTAAGATGATTCATTATGGTCAGCCAAATAGATGTGTATTGAGTCGAGCTAAATAACTCGCACTGAAATAGTGTTATCAACTGCGGTACAGATTTACGGACAGCTTGAAAAGGATATTCAGCCGTGTGGATAAAAATAAGCATTGCCATGCTCGCATTTGCTGCAAATTCCTTGCTATGTCGTTTGGCATTGGCTGAGCAGCAAATAGATCCTATGAGTTTTAGTTTGCTCAGGGTTGGCAGTGGGGTAGTGTGTTTAGGACTGTTCTATGCTGTTTTGCAGGTTCAACAACCAATTCAATTCCAATGGAAATCTGCACTAAGCCTTGCTGTATATCTGCTCGGTTTTTCGTTGGCGTATTTGCATATCGATGCAGGTATAGGGGCATTAATTCTATTTGGCGCAGTGCAAATCACCATGATCAGTTATGCCATTTTGCATGGTGAGTGTATGACTTTAGCGCGCTGGGTTGGATTAGGCTGTGCTGTGTTAGGGATGGGCTTACTGCTATTGCCTGAAGCCAGTGCACCAACATTCAAATATGCGTTGATGATGTTGCTGGCAGGTATTGCATGGGGTTTTTATAGTATCGCTGCAAAGACGATGCAGCATGCTTTAACCAATACTCTGTCTAATTTCATTTTAGCGACACCACTTGTTGCTGTATTTTTTCTTTGGCATTTACCTGAAAGTTTTATCACTTGGCAGGGTGTGGTTTTGGCAGTGTTGTCGGGTGCATTGGCTTCGGCTGGAGCGTATGTGTTGTGGTACAGCATTGTGAAAAAAATTGACCATATTACCGCAAGTACTGTGCAACTTTCTGTGCCGTGTTTGGCGATTTTAGGTGGTGTGATTTTTCTAGGTGAACAATTAACCCTGTTGAGGGTTATAGCAACCCTGATTGTGTTATGTGGTATTTTGATGGTGATTTTAACTAAGCCGCGGGTTTAACCAGTATTCCTATAATTTGCTCGGAATTTCATCCATGTAATATAAAAAACCCACGATTCAATCGTGGGTTTTGTTCATCTAAACAAATTTAGATTATTTTGCAGCTTTTTCAGCTTCGATTGAAGCAATCGCTTCATCGACACCTTCAATTGATTCTGCAGCTTTTTTGATACGAGCCAACGCATCTACAAGCACTTCGTCTGCAGTTGCATAAGAAATACGCATGAAACCGCCTAAACCGAACGCATCACCAGGAACAACGGCAACACCAGTTTCTTCCAATAACCAAGCAGAGAATTCTGTGCAAGATTTTAAGCCTTTGGCACGAATCAATGGTTTGATGTTTGCATACGCATAGAATGCGCCATCTGCAGGTAAGCATGAAATACCTTTGATGTCATTCAAACCGTTTACAACTAAGTCATGACGGCGTTTGAATGCTTCAACCATTGGCTCAAGTACGTCTTGAGGGCCGTTTAATGCAGCTTCTGCAGCAACTTGTGAAATAGAAGTTGGATTAGAAGTCGATTGAGATTGAATTTTCTTCATCGCACCAATTAGTTTGGCAGGGCCCGCTGCATAGCCAATACGCCAGCCAGTCATTGCATAAGCTTTAGACACACCGTTTAACACGATTGTGCGGTCATAAAGGTCTGGTGCAACAGTCGCGATGTTGTAGAACTCATCATCCCAACGGATTGGTTCATACATATCGTCAGAAGCAATAAATACTTCAGGATATTTACGTAGTACTGTAGCTAAAGCTTCTAATTCTGCTTTGGTGTAAATCATACCAGTAGGGTTAGATGGGCTGTTGAGTACCACTAAACGTGTTTTGTCAGTGATCGCAGCTTCTAATTGTTCAGGTGTGATTTTGAAGCGTTGTTCTTCGCCACATTCCACAATAACTGGCACGCCTTCAGCAATAATCACCATATCTGGATAGCTTACCCAGAACGGTGCAGGGATAATCACTTCATCACCCTTGTTTAATAAAGCCAACGCCAAGTTAAAGAATGATTGCTTACCACCGCAAGACACCAAAATTTGGTTCGCTTGGTAGTCAAGATTATTGTCACGTTTTAATTTTGCGATAATGGCTTTTTTAAGACCAGGCGTACCGTCAACAGCAGTATATTTTGTAAAACCGTTATTAATTGCTGCAATAGCTGCATCTTTGATGTGTTGTGGTGTATCGAAATCCGGTTCACCTGCACCCAAACCAATAACGTTATGACCCGCAGCTTTAAGTTCAGCGGCTTTATTGGTGACTGCAAGTGTTGGGGACGGTTTGATGGCATTGACACGATCAGAGAGACGTACGTCCACGGCATATTCCTTCTTATAGGGATAAAAAAATAAAAAGCATATTATCTTAGCCTAAATTCGATGTCTGCGTCGTTTAAAATTGCATCAAAATAATAAAAAATCACCAAATTAGACCAATTTCCTATGAAATCGTGATTAAAACTGCTGTGAGGTGGAAGTTTCTCGCATCGGGCAGCAAAAAACTTTAAAATAGTCCAAATTTTATAAGAGTGATGGTCATGAGTAAGCAGCAGCCTACTTCAAAAAAACCATTGGTGAATCTCCCATTCCCAATGCCAAATGCAGAACAAAGTGCTGACAATGTTGCACATAATCAGGTTCGTCCAAAACCTGAACAGTATGCAGATCGTACTTGGATGCCACCACGTGGCACCCGTCGTTCGATGGGTAAGCGCTAAAAAAATGCCACAATTCGTGGCATTTTTTATGGATGGAGATTACTGTCTGTGACGCTTCGCCTTATGAAATGCCAATCGTCCAAAAAAAATCGTGGAGATTAACGTGCATGCTTTCGGGCTTTGCTTGCAGGCTTCGGTGGTGCAATTACACGCACACCATGCCAAACATCGCTAAAGTCTTGCTCATTGATATTATACAGTTCCAATAAAGCTAAAATGACGGCACCAAACAGCATAGGTCCTTCAGAATTGCTCTGGAATTCAAAGACCTTACCATTTAAGTTGTGCAAAATATCCTGAATTTCAAAGACCCGATCACGACCATTGCTGTCGGTTGGGTACATTTGTGTATTCAGTATAATTTTGGCTAAAGCTTTTTCATTTTCACTCAAAGCCAAGACTTCAATTAATTCATCGGTGGCAGGGGTGAAAATCACAGAATCACGGTAAATGGTGTGTAGTAGTTTTTGCGTCAGTTTAGGCAGTGCTTTTTCAACAAAAGGGCGAAACGACGCAGGAAAAATCACATTATGAGCGATGCCTTTAAACATTGGGGCAATTTCTTCAACGGTATATCCTGCAATACCACAACCAATTGAAGTTAAAAAATACTTCATTTTAGGATGGTTTTTGGCATAGATTTTAAAGTCATCCACATAGTGCTGAATTTGCGAAAGCGGCATTTGTTGTAAATGTTCATTCATGGTAGGAATGGCAAAACTTTGTCCTGCCCAACCGCGCCCGACGCCTTCAACGGCACCAAAAAATTCTTTGGCTGTTCGTGCTGCACCACCTGCATGTTGTCCTGCCATGTTACTGCCAAATACGAAAACAGTATCTTCAGGGAGGCTTTTGATAATTGATTCGTCGTGATATTGGTAAGTCATGAGTGTGTGCTTTTATGGTTGTCATCCTGAAATTTCATGTTGCCTTTGAATAGCCAGTGGGTCAAGACTTAAAGCAGTTTCCCTACGCTCAATTTAGTCGTAGAACATCTTTGTTCTAATAGCGTGCATGACAGAATTAAAACTGAGCGATAGCTTTGCAGAAACGTAACATCGCCGCTACATATTTGAATGCCCTGAGTGTAAGCGAATCTGCTAAAATGTCAGGTCGCATTAAACCTGAGAACTGCATTTGTGAGTGATAAGCAACCTTTCGATTTAGTCACCAACTATCAACCTGCAGGTGACCAACCACAAGCCATTGAAAAATTGGTTCAAGGGATAGAACAGGGCTACCATGATCAGCTATTACTTGGGGTTACAGGTTCAGGCAAGACTTATACCATGGCCAATGTAATTGCCAGAACACAGCGACCGACCATTGTTATGGCACATAACAAAACGCTGGCAGCGCAGTTATATGGCGAGTTTAAAGCGTTCTTTCCGAACAACGCAGTTGAATATTTTGTCAGTTATTATGACTATTACCAGCCTGAAGCCTATGTGCCATCTTCAGATACCTTTATTGAAAAAGATGCGGCCATTAATGATCATATTGATCAAATGCGACTCTCGGCTACTCGTGCATTATTAGAACGTCGTGATGCGATTATTGTCGCATCGGTATCTGCAATTTACGGTTTGGGCGACCCTAATGCTTATATGAGTATGTTGCTGCATGTGGTGCAGGGCGATCGGGTGAATCGTGATGATTTAATCCGTCGTTTGGTCGAAATGCAATATAGCCGCAATGAGTTGGAATTTTTGCGCGGTACTTACCGTATTCGGGGTGAAATTTTAGATGTTTTCCCAGCCGAATCTGATCAGCATGCTATTCGCATAGAATTGTTTGATGATGAAGTTGATTCGATTCGTTGGTTTGATCCACTCACAGGTAAATTGGTACGTAAAGTACCACGTGTGACCATTTATCCTAAAAGTCATTATGTTACGCCTAAAGATAATTTGGAACGCGCGATTGGCACCATTAAAGAAGAACTGAAAGAGCGTTTGGTATTTTTTCGCGAACATGACAAATTACTAGAAGCGCAGCGCATAGAACAACGTACCCGCTATGATTTAGAAATGATGCAGCAATTGGGCTATACCAATGGGATCGAAAACTATTCACGACATTTGTCTGGACGGCCTGCAGGTGAAGCACCGCCAACTTTATTTGATTATGTACCTGATGATGCCTTGCTGATTATTGATGAATCGCACGTGACTGTCCCGCAAATTGGCGCGATGTATAAAGGTGACCGTTCACGTAAAGAAAACTTGGTGAATTATGGTTTCCGTTTGCCAAGTGCGTTAGACAACCGCCCGATGAAATTTGAAGAATGGGAGCGCATTGTGCCATCCACAATTTATGTGAGTGCCACACCTGCAAAATATGAATTGGAAAAATCGCAGCAAATTGTAGAGCAAGTGGTGCGTCCAACTGGGTTGATTGACCCTGAAATTGAAATTCGCCCCGTGTTAACGCAGGTCGATGATGTGCTGTCTGAAATCAATCTGCGTAAAGAATTGAATGAGCGGGTGTTGGTCACCACTTTAACCAAACGCATGGCCGAAGATTTGACCTCATATTTAAAAGAATACGGCATTCAGGTAGCTTATTTACACTCCGATATTGATACCGTAGAACGCGTTAAAATTATTCATGAATTGCGTACAGGCGTGCATGATGTGTTGGTCGGCATTAACTTGTTACGTGAAGGCTTAGACATGCCGGAAGTGTCATTGGTGGCCATTTTAGATGCTGACAAAGAAGGTTTTTTGCGTTCGGAACGTTCGTTGATTCAAACCATTGGGCGTGCGGCGCGTAATTTGAAAGGTAAAGCAATTTTATATGCAGATCGCATTACTGACTCAATGCAAAAGGCGATAGATGAAACGGAACGTCGTCGTGCCAAACAAATTGAATTTAATGAATTACACGGCATTACCCCACGCAGTGCAGTACGTCAGGTGATTAAAGAGATTGACACAGGTGAAGTGCTGAATGATGAGCATATTGATGAAAAAATCAATGCGCAAAGCCGTGCTTTTAGTGACGATGAACAACACATTTTGACTGACCCTAAACTATATGCCAAACATATAGCCAAACTTGAAAAAGAGATGCTAAAAGCCTCTAAAGAACTGCAATTTGAACAGGCGGCACGTTTACGTGATGAAATTTTGCGTTTAAAAGCACAAATGTTGCAATCAGGCTAAATTGGGGGCGAGTTGCATTCTCATTGTATGTGCAACGATCTGAACCAAACGTGTATGTAAAATTTGAGTTGCAAAAATTACATATCCATACAGTAAATTGAAATGCTTGCGGTTATTTTTGAACAAGATAAACAAAATTGACTAAAAATTAGAGTTTAGAGGTTGGGAAAATGGCTAAAAAACTTCCGTTTGCAGGTGCGCGACTTGCCAAAATTGCCCTTGGTGGTGTGGTACTGATTGGTTTGGGTGCTGCAACAATGGCATATTCCAAAACCAATGAACCGATGAAAACGGTAGAAAAAGTTGAGTTAGATAAGTATTTGGGCGTTTGGTATGAAGTGGCGAGAAAACCTCTCTATTTTCAGAATAAATGTGCTTCCAATGTAACCGCAGCCTATACCTTAAATGAAAATGGCAATGTGCATGTGGATAATCGTTGTATTGCAAAAGATGGCAAACAAATGCGTGCTGTTGGCGAAGCTTTTGTACAAAATGCGCCTTTTAACAGCAAGCTCAAAGTTAGCTTTTTACCTGAAGTCATTCGTTGGTTGCCTGTAGGGCGGGGTGATTATTGGGTGTTAAAGCTGGATGATGATTATCAAACGGCCTTGGTGGGTGAGCCACGTCGTAAATATTTATGGGTACTTTCACGTACGCCGCATCCTGATCAGGCTGTTGTGACTGAATATCTGAACTATGCCAAATCACTCGGTTATGATTTAAGTGATATAATTCATACCAAACATACGCAAAATAAAAAGTCAGACTAAGTTGCAACAGCTCCAGAGCTATTTATAGATATAAGCAGATAAACGCATGCAGACCAATTGACCACGCAAAAGCTGCGTGTTTTTTTTATGTCCTGTCATTTTAAATTTTGAACATTCGATCAATTTCTAAAACAACATAGATATGGATATAATGCCGACTGATATAGGAGAGTCGGATGTATAAAGGCGTTGCATTATCGGTTTTAGCATCGGTCACTTTTGGGGTGCTATATTTTTATACCCAATTACTCAAGCCTTTAGACAGCGAAGAAACTTTTGCGTGGCGTATGTTGGCAACTTTGCCATTCCTGACCTTGTTTATGTGGTGGTCGGGAGATTTAAAACATATTTCTGCGATTTTTCAGCGGCTCAAACAACAACCTCAATTCATACTTTGGCTGATTTTTAGTTCGTTTTTATGTACCACGCAATTGTGGCTGTTTTTATGGGGACCGATTAACGGGCGTGGTTTGCAGGTTTCACTGGGTTATTTCCTATTGCCTTTGGTCATGGTTCTGCTGGGCTGTGTGCTATATAAGGAAAAATTATCAACTTGGCAGATGGCAGCAGTTGCCTTAGCCGTGCTAGGTGTCAGTCATGAAATTTGGCGCATTGGCACGGTGGCATGGGAAACCTTATATGTGGCATTTGCCTATCCTTTATATTTCTTTTTACGTCGTGTATTTCAAACCGATCACTTGGGTGGATTTTGGTGGGATTTACTGCTTGTCATTCCTATCGCGGTATATCTAGGCTTTTATTATAGTGACAGTGTAAATGTCATCGCAGCTTTTCCATATTTAATTTGGTCGGTACTTGGACTGGGCTTTTTAAGTGCATTGGGACTTGGCAGTTATATTTTGGCCAGTCGCTATTTGCCTTTTGTGATTTTTGGTTTATTGAGCTATTTAGAACCTGTGCTGTTGGCTTTTGCATCTATGTTGTTAGGTGAACGAGTTGAAGCAGGGGAATGGCTGACTTATATTCCAATTTGGTTGGCGGTTGCATTATTGGTGGTTGAAGGGTGCTTGCATTTAAGAAAGCAAAAAATCAATCAGCAAGATTTACAGCACAAGATTCAACAGTCATCTGGACCATAAAAGCCATGTCGCTGTGATGAGACATTGAAATTTCCAAAAGCTTAGTGGAGTTTGGCATCATCTTACTTTTAATCAAAAAATTGAACTTTTGTTGAAATAAACAAAATCACCCAAAAATCACAACTATTTTATGAATTTATAGTGAATATAGAAAAATAGTCGGGTTAGTACCAGCTTTTTGATTCAATCTTGACGTCAATTCCATTACAATTATCGGGTTTTTAAATTCATGCCTAGATATACAATTAATTAGAGGACGTATCTGTGAGCAAAGAGACTATCATCGCCCTACACGCAGAGCACCAAGGTCGCTGGAAAAACCGTGAAGAAATCGCGGAACGTATGATTGCTTTACTCGGTCAGTTGTACCGTGAAAAAAATATCATGGTTTCAGTATTTGGTCGTTCTTTAGTTAACCGTTCTGTGATTCAAATTTTGAAAGCACACCGTCGTACTCGTATGATGGATGTAGAACTTTCAGTTGTTCATACTTTCCCATTGCTTGAAGCTTTGGCAAAAGTAGACAACATCGGTTCAGCAGAAATCGACTTAGGTAAACTTGCTGTTGAATATAAAGAACAAGGCGGCGATGTAAATGCATTTGTTGCAGACGCTGTGAAATCTTTAGCGGGCAATCCAACAACTGTAGAAAGCAAAGATGTTGTACTTTACGGTTTTGGTCGTATTGGTCGTATCCTTGCGCGTTTAATCATTGGTCAATCTGGTCTTGGTCGTGGCTTAAACCTTAAAGCAATTGTGGTACGTAAATCATCTGATGGCGATTTAGAAAAACGCGCGTCTTTATTGCGCCGTGACTCTATTCACGGTCCATTTGCAGGCACGATTTCTGTAGATGAAGAAAATGAAGCAATTATCGCAAATGGTAACTTCATTAAAGTGATTTATGCATCTAACCCGTCTGAAGTAGACTATACGGCTTATGGCATCAACAATGCATTGGTGATTGATAACACAGGTAAATGGCGTGATGCAGAAGGTCTTGCACAACACCTTCAATGCCCAGGCGCTGCACGTGTAATTTTAACCGCACCAGGTAAAGGTGACATGAAAAACGTGGTGTACGGTGTTAACCAAGCTGACATCCTAGATGAAGATAAAATCATTTCTGCAGCAAGCTGTACAACGAATGCAATCACACCAACTTTAAAAGTGTTGCATGACAAGTACACCGTTGTGAATGGTCATGTTGAAACTGTTCACTCATTTACTAACGACCAAAATTTGATTGATAACTATCACAAGGCTGATCGTCGTGGTCGTGCAGCAACATTGAACATGGTTATTACCGAAACAGGTGCAGCGAAAGCAGTTGCGAAAGCATTGCCTGCATTACAAGGTAAATTAACAGGTAACTCTGTACGTGTTCCAACGCCAAACGTATCACTTGCTATCTTGAACTTAACGCTTGAGAAAGAAGTAGATCGTGAAGAAGTGAACGAATATATTCGTCAAATTTCTATTCACTCTAACCTTCAAGGTCAAATTGGTTATACCAACTCGACTGAAGTGGTTTCAAGTGACTTCATTGGTTCGCGTACTGCAGGTGTATTTGATGCGCAAGCAACCATCACTTCAGGTAACCGTTTAACTGCTTACGTTTGGTATGACAACGAAGTGGGTTATAGCTGCCAAGTACTACGTATTGCTGAACAAATGGGCGGCGTAAGCTATCCTAAAGTTCCTGCTGAAACAAATGCATAATTTGTGAAAGTTAAAAAAGAGCCTCATTTGAGGCTCTTTTTTTATGCGCTTTAATTCATCATCGAATATAAGAGTGAGTGTTGAAATTTTCACCGAATACGCTATTATAAACTTACTAAAATAAAGTCTATGCTAAAAAGTAAGTTTTATTTTGCTTTCAAGTTTTTAAAGCCTGAACAATAGAAATAACAGAAGGATACCGTTATGCAATACGCCACTAGTCACATACTTGGACAAGTCCTTGCTAAAGATTGTCCATCTCGGGTTCGTTTGGAGCATCTAGCCAACAAATGGTCAATGTTGGTGTTACATTGTTTAAGCGAGGGTTTACACCGTTTTAGTGAGTTAAGACAGCGCATTGAAGGAGTGAGTGAAAAAATGTTGGCACAAACGCTTAAAACCCTAGAGCAAGATGGGTTAATTTTGCGCACAGTTTATCCGACAGTGCCGCCTAAAGTGGAATATCAGCTCACTTTTGACGGCTCACAAATTGCAGCAAGAGTGAATCAACTGATTGAGTATTTAGAACAGCATTTGCCTGAAACTTCACAGCAATCTTCCCGCTAACAGATAGTGTATCTTTGGGGGGAAGTCGTTGTAGAAGTAACTAATGCGAAGCACATTTGGGGTGATTAAATAGCACGTTGATGTGAAAAATCATAACGATCAATCAGTAAAATTCCTATGGTAAACACCAAAATACTGGCAACACCATCCATTCAGCGCCCGTGTTATTATGCGAAGACCGCCGTCAATGAGTAAAGTGCTGCACTTGAAAACAAATGGTCATATATCGCATTAATACGCGAAAGTGCGGTGCATCAATTCAATATACCAAGTTTTGATTCAACACGTGAAAAACCGTTAAACCCAAATGCTCATCAACACACCGACAGCATAAGCCATAATATTCTGCTGTGCAAAAAAAGAGGAATGCACGCAAACAACCTCAAGCCAATAAATAAAATTGTGACAAAATTTTCACGACCTTTGCCCACCGTTTTACCGGACACACTTGAAGAGAAAATTCCAATCACACCCAATGCACCAAAAAGCCCGATTTGAAAATCACAAAAAATGATAAGACGAATTGGCTAAAACAAAAGTCATGCAAGCAAAACCAAGGACAAAATGGCAAAACCCAATGCACCTGCGCACGCTATGAATTAAATATGGCTGAGTCACAGCCAATTGAATTAAAGAACGATAAATGCCTGCTACAGTCTAGTCTGTGTTGCCAGTCGTAGATGGAAGTTTTATCCATAACAAGCCTGCAAAAAGTAGGGTCATAATGCCGCTGCTGAAATAGACTGCTTCCCAAGATCAATAGGTCGATACAAAACCCACATAAGAAAAAAATGATCTTCTCATTGCTAAAAGCAATGAGTGATTTGAACAATCAGTGATAAAAAGTAGTTCTGTATACGATTGCATAAATATAATTCGAGAAATTTTCTAAAATATGGCAGAATATACGGCTTTTAAAGTTTTTAGAGGATTGGCAAGATGCGCTTTGTTGATGAAGCAGTCATTACCGTAGAGGCTGGCGACGGTGGCAATGGCGTAGCCAGTTTTCGCCGAGAGAAATTTGTACCATTTGGTGGACCAGATGGTGGTGATGGTGGTCGTGGCGGCAGCATTTTTATTCAAGCCGACGACAACGCAAGCACCCTTGTAGATTATCGTTATACCCGTAAATTTCGGGCTGAACGTGGTAAAAACGGTTCAGGCGCAAACTGTGCAGGTCGTGGTGGTGAATCTGTCGTTTTGACCGTTCCAGTGGGCACAACCATTGTTGATACAGACTCTGGCGATATTATTGCAGATTTAGTCGAAAGCGGTCAGAAAGTATTGGTCGCTCAAGGTGGTGATGGTGGTTTAGGGAATACTCACTTTAAATCATCTACTAACCGTACACCGCGTAAATTCACGCATGGTGCCAAAGGTGAGTTCCGTGAAATCCGTCTGGAGTTGAAAGTCCTTGCCGATGTAGGCTTGCTAGGCATGCCAAATGCGGGTAAATCGACCTTTATTCGTGCCGTTTCTGCGGCAAAACCAAAAGTTGCTGACTATCCATTTACTACCATGGTGCCAAATTTAGGCGTGGTGGATGCAGATCGTCATCGTTCTTTTGTCATGGCAGATATTCCAGGACTGATTGAAGGTGCAGCAGAAGGCGCAGGTTTGGGGATTCGCTTCCTGAAACATTTGGCGCGTACTCGTATTTTACTGCATATTGTGGATGTTCAACCTATTGATGGTTCTGATCCTGCGTACAATGCCAAAGCGATTCTGCAAGAGTTGGAAAAATTCTCTCCAACTTTGGCGAAATTACCAATCGTATTGGTGTTGAATAAACTTGATCAAATCCCTGAAGATTCACGTGAAGAATGGTGTAAACACATTCTTGAAGAATTGCAGTGGGATGGTCCTGTGTTCAAAACTTCAGGTTTAATGTCTGAAGGAACACAGCAAGTCGTGTATTACTTGATGGATCAAATTGAGCAACAACGTGAACGCGAAGTTGAAGATCCTGAGTACGCAGCAGAAATGAAAGCATTCCGTGATCAGCTGGAAGCTGAAACACGTGAACAAACCATTGCCGCGAAAGAAACGTATCGTGAGATGCGACGTCAGCAACGTCTTGCAGGTATATTGGGTGATGACGACGAAGACGATGATGGTGAAGATGGCGAAGTAGAAGTGTATTACGTACGCTAAGCGCTACAAAAAGTGACTGAGGACAAGATGATAGAAGTGGTAGATGGGCAACGTCAGCTCAAGGGTTGTAAACGAATCGTTGTTAAAATCGGATCATCTTTACTCACAGCCAATGGGCAAGGTTTAGATTTAGATGCAATCTCGCATTGGGCGAGACAAATTGCAGATCTACACAATGCTGGACACGAAATTATCTTGGTGTCATCGGGTGCTGTGGCTGAAGGTATGGTGCGAATGAAACTTGAGCATCGACCCACCGATCTACCCAGTCTTCAGGCATGCGCTGCTATTGGTCAAATGGGCCTGATTCAGACGTGGTCAAGTGTGCTGGAAAAGCACCAAATTCAAACGGCACAAGTACTTTTAACGCATGATGATCTGGCAGATCGTCGTCGTTATTTAAACTCATGCGATGCCTTGCAAAACCTGATTGAATGGCGCGTGATTCCAGTTATCAATGAAAATGACACGGTTTCTACCGATGAAATTCGTTTTGGCGATAACGACACTCTAGCTGCAATGGTCGCAGGGCAGGTACATGCCGATTTGTTAATCATTTTGACCGATCAGCAAGGCATGTTTGACTCTGACCCACGTTCTAACCCAAATGCAAAACTATTCCATACCGTACGTGCTTTGGATGAAAGCTTGTTCGATATGGCAGGTGGTGGCGGCAAGTTTGGGCGTGGCGGTATGCTGACTAAAGTTCGTGCGGCACGTTTAGCGGCTAAATCGGGCTGTCCAACTTTAATTGCCAGTGGTGAAAGTGATAACGTGTTGGCGCGTTTAATGGCGGGTGAAATGTTGGGTACGCTATTCATCACCGACAATGACCGTATTGCGGCGCATCAACAGTGGTTGGCTGCACATTTACAAACAGCAGGGCGTTTGGTGATTGATGATGGTGCAGTCAAAGCCATTAAAGAAAACCACCGTAGTTTATTGCCTGTGGGTGTCAAAGCTGTAGAAGGGCATTTTGAACGTGGTGATGTGGTGGAATGTGTAGATACACAAGGTCATCGTGTCGCTGTGGGACGTGTTAATTTTAGTTCGCGTTCTGCAGATTTGGTCAAAGGCTTGGCTTCTGACAAAGTGCATCAGCTGTTAGGTGAGGCACGTTCATTAGAGATGATTCACCGTAATCATATGGCGATTTATTAATGTTGTAATATATTGAAATTAAATGAATAAAATAATTCATTTGATTTTTTAACTACTTTTTTAGCTACTTGGTAAAAAGCCTACTCAAGATAAGTAGGCTTTTTACTGTTAAATATATTTAGATATCAAAAACAAGTTTTTGGGTGTCATTTTTACCCGACTTGTAACGTATGTTTCAATTTGGTGGTCTTACATGAACCTAGATAGCTTAAAAGATTTATTATTATTTTTGAATTTCACACAACATCAAAGCGTATTTACCAAAGAATTTACTTCCGGAGATCATAGCCTTTCAATCGATTTTGAAAAAAAGCAAATAATCTATCCGGAAGCTTATGGTTTAAAAGTGAATGAAAGACAGACTTGTAATTTTTCCAGTAACGAAAATTTTGTGGTGTTTGAATGTGTACACCGTTTACTCGAAAAAGGCTATAAACCTGAGCACATAGAGTTAGAGCCAAAATGGAAACTAGGGCATGGTGCAAGTGGCGGACGTGCGGATATTTTGGTGAAAAACCATCAAAATCAACCCTTTCTAATTATTGAATGTAAAACCTTTGATCGTGAATTTAATAAAGCTTGGAAAGAGACGCTTGAAGATGGTGGACAGCTTTTTAGTTATGTCGAGCAAGAAAAATCAGTTGAATTCGTGTGCTTATATGCATCGCAATGGAATGAAACAGACCAAAAAATTGACGATCAACAACGTATTATTTCAGTTAAAGATAACCCGATTATTTTAAAAGATTTGCCTGACGCCTTAAATTACAGCAATGCCAAAAACGTCAAAGAGCGTTTTAAGGTATGGAAAGACACCTACCAACTTGAAGCGACTGAAAAAGGGATTTTTGAAGATAATATTCAGGCGTATCAAATTGGTAAAGATAAATACACGCTAGCGATTGATACTCAGCCAATTAATAGTATGAACATTAAAGGCAAGTATCACGAGTTTCGTACTATTTTACGCAAACATAATGTGTCACGCCGTGAAAATGCCTTTGAAGTGTTGGTGAATTTATTTTTATGTAAAATTGTGGATGAAACCCAAAATCCTGAAGATTTGCATTTTTATTGGAAAGGCATGGCATATGACAGTTATTTCGATTTAGTCGATCGCCTGCAAAAGCTGTATAAAATTGGTATGCAACAATTTTTACAGCAAGACATTATTTATGTCAGCCAAGATGATATTGATGGTGCATTTTGGGCAATTAAACAAAAACCGAATGCCACCGAGCAACGAATTAAAGAACTCTTTCAACAACTTAAATTTTATAAAGGCTTAGATTTTGAGTTTATTAAAGTTTCCAACAAAGAAAAGTTTGAGAAAAATGCCAAAATTTTGATTGAAATTATTCAAATGTGGCAAGGTTTACGCCTAACCTCGACCGAAGAAAATCAATTCTTAGGGGATATGTTTGAGTATTTCTTAGATAACGGTATTAAACAAAGTGAAGGGCAGTTCTTTACACCTATTCCTATTTGTAAGTTCATTGTGTCAGCATTGCCATTAGAAAGCATGTTGCAACAACATTCTGAACCGTTAAAAGTGATTGATTATGCGTGTGGTTCAGGGCACTTTCTTAATGAATATGGCTCGCAAGTCAGTAAACTACTTAAGCCAATTAAAGATATTGATGAACCAAATAGTTACTATGCACAAACTTATGGCATTGAAAAAGAAGATCGTTTAGCCAAAGTATCTAAAGTGGCATCGTTTATGTATGGGCGTAATGAAGTTAATATTATTGATGCTGATGCCTTAATCTCCCATGAAAATATTAAACCTGAAAGTTTTGATGTATTGGTGGCAAATCCTCCATTTGCTGTCGAGGACTTTTTACAAACCATTGATGAGGTGGAGCGTGAAAAATTTAAATTATTTAATTTGGTGAATAATCCTAGCAATAATAATATTCAGTGTTTCTTCTTAGAACGTGCGCAACAACTGCTTGCCCCTGATAGCGTGATGGGCGTGATTGTGCCAAGTTCGATTCTAAGCAATAGCGACAGTATTCACATTGCCACCCGTGAAATATTATTACAGCATTTTGATTTTTTAAGTATTGTTGAATTGGGTAGCCAAACCTTTGGTAAAACAGGTACAAATACTGTGGTGTTGTTCTTACGCCGTAAAGCACAGCGTCCTGAACAAGCCGTACAATTTAAAAATCGGGTCAATAATTTCTTTGCTGATTGGGAAAATGAAAAATCAAGTGGCGGCGGTGCATATTTGGATACCAAAGTGGTGGAAAAATATTGTCAGCATACAAAAATTGACTTTGCACTGTATGAAACACTGTTAAAAGGCAAGCTTAATGCAGACTTATTGGCGATAGACATCTTTAAGGATTACCAAACCGATTTTAATAAACAGGCTGAAATTGTGAATTTAAAGAAACAAAAGCAATTTAAAGCCAAAACTGAAGCTGACCAACAAGCTGAGTTAGATAAGCGTTTACTTAATTATTTAACCAACATTGAAAAAGACAAGCTGTATTACTTTATGCTCACCCAATATAACGCAGAGGTAGATAACAAAGCTCGCCCATTGCTAGTAGTAAAAAGCCCAAGCGATAACAAAGAACAGAAAAAGTTTTTAGGTTATGAGTGGAGCAGTGCCAAAGGTAATGAAGGTTTAAGTTATTTGGGGGGTGATACGGTATTTGACATTAATACGCCATTATTTGACCCAAAAAACCGTGAGAATAGTGAAAAAATTAGTTATGTGATTCGGCAGAATTTTAATGGCGAGCAGGTGAATATTCCTGAGCATTTAACGCCGTTTGTGTCGCAAGTGTATTTGCATGATGTGCTGGATTTTAGCCGTAAAGAGTTTAATAAGGCGTTTAATTTATCGGCACAAAGTAAAGTTGAGATTGAAACTAAGTGGGATTTGGTGAAGTTGCCCGATGTTGTTGAAATTAATAAAGTAACTAAAAATCCGGAAAAAGAATTTGGAGAAGAAAGATTTATCTATATTGATATTTCATCAGTCGAAAGTGGTACAGGTAGAGTTAATTTAGAAAATATATTATCACCAAATGAAGCACCAAGTAGAGCCAGAAGAGTTGTTCAAAAAAATGATATTTTATTGGCGACAGTTCGTCCCAATTTAAAAGCGTTTGCATTCCTAAAAAATTTACCTAATCAAAATGTTTTAGCTTCTACAGGGTTTGCTGTATTAACAGCTAAATCAAATATTTTAGCTCAGTATTTATATGTGTGTTTATTTCAGAATTTTATGATTGATCAAATGGTTGCAGTGATGGGGAAAGGGCAATATCCAAGTATTAATGAAACTGATATTTCAAACTTTAAAATCCCACTTCCACCTTTAGACATTCAACAAAAAATTGTTGAAGAATGCGAAGCGATAGATAACCAGAGGGAACAAGCTCAATCATTAATTGCACAGCTTGAGAATAATATTTCATCAATTATTCAAAATGTTAGCGGTGATCGTATTAAAATAGGTTCACTCTATAGTTATTCGAAGATGAGAATTCAGGCTGATTTATTAAATGCTGATACATATGTCGGAGTCGATAACTTATTACCAAATACCAAAGGAAAGAAACCTTCAGAGTTTGTGCCCAATTCTGGAACAGTAACACAATACGGTATTGGTGATGTTTTACTCTCAAATATCAGACCTTACCTAAAGAAAATTTGGTTAGCTGATATAGTTGGTGGTGCTTCAAATGATGTTTTAGTTCTTAAAAGACAATCTGAAAACATCCGTGAAAAATATTTCTTTTACAATTTGAAGCAAGATCAATTTTTTGAGTATTCGATGCTCGGTAAAAAAGGTGTAAAAATGCCAAGAGGAGATAAAAATCAAATTCTAGATTATCGAATCCCTTTACCACCTTTAGCCGAACAAGAAAAAATTGTTGAGCAAATTGAAGCATTAGAAATGCAAATTGCACAAGCGCAACAAGTGATTGATGCAGCACCTCAGCAAAAACAAGCGATTTTGCAAAAGTATTTGTAAGTAATAAAAAAAGTCCCGCAGCGTACAGCAACTTGCGGGACTTTAATATGTTCAACACACTCACCAAATAGCAAATGCGCATATTGTTATCACTTTGTTGAGGGAAATATCATGCAATTACAATTACGAAAAATCGAGAATAGCTTAGGCATCATTATTCCAGCATCTGTCATGCAACAATTTAATCTTAGGGTAGATACACCTGTAGAGATCGTAGAACAAAATGGAAATATGATGATCAAGCTCATGATTCAGAAGCAATCTAAACTTCCATTCAGTGAGGCTGAATTACTTGCCAAGATTGATGCTGACAGCGCACATAGCGACTTAATTGCAAAGCCTATTGGCAAAGAGTGGTGTGAATAAGCACTTATTGATCGGAGCGACTCATTGGTCTGAGTAGCGCCCCTCAAAATAGTTTATTTCAAGTTTATTTAAACTGAATCGTTCCATTTGCATTGACGGTAATTTTAGATTCACCTGCTGACATATCTTGATCAGCTACAGCTGATTCAGCGACAGCAAATTTAGCCTTACTCTCGAGCATAACAGGCTGCGGGAAATAAGAATTAGTATTCAGATTTAAATTCACTAAGTTATAGCCCGATTTATTCCAAGCCTGACTGAGCATTTGCGCACGTTGCTGGAAGCTTTTAGATGCTTCGACCATCAACTCATTTTCAACCTTTTTACGTTGTGCATCCGACACGCTAAAATTAATAGATTGGGTTTGGAAGTTTTGTTGTAGCTCACTCACCAATTGGCTTGCTGCTTTAAAATCGGTGCTTTGCACACGTACTTCTGCACGACCGCGCCATTCTTTTAGCCTACGACTGTCATTGTCGTAAATTGGATAGGTGGTTTGTGAACCTGTTTCTACCTTCACTTGTGGATATTTACGTGCAGTTGCAATGGCTTGGCTCATTAACTGGTTAATTTGTGATGCAAGTTCGGCAGGCTGTTTGTGACTTTTTTCAATATATAACACAGCATGCATTTGATCATTTGAAACTTCGCGCGTAGCTTCGGCTTGAACATTGACGATATTATAATTTAAAGATTCATTTTGTTGGGCAAAAGCAGTGCTTGCAGCACCAACAGCCAACAGGGTAGCAGCGAGAGAAAGTAAGCGCATATTTTGACCTATTATTCAGGGGATCAGGATTTATGAAAAGCGTTTGAATTGATTTAAATAGTAACTTTGCTTTGTGAGGATTCTTAGCTGAATTTGTGGTGGCTTTGTAAAATTTCGCTATAAAATTGCTGTAAATGCTGCTTTATAAAATTCAATAAAAATAATGATCTATACTATTTTGAAAATAAATGCTGCATGACTTGAGAGATTGTAGAAAAAAAAGTATAAAGGAAGTGGAAAGAGTTATATTTTCTTTCCTTTGTCACAATATAAGATGATAATTCAATCCAATCATCTGCAAGATATGTTTTTTCGATGAAATTAGGCAATATTTGGGTTAAACCTGTTTATTTTCTAGAAAAATTAGGTATTATCCCGCATCCTAGTCTTGAAGAACAAAACTCTATCTCGCTAGATCAAAAAAGCACCGAGTCAAAGGACCGCAAGTCACCAGACTTATTTCTTTCAACCCATATCAGAGATGGTAATTCGATATGAGCGTTACTTCTGTAAACCCTGCCAACCATTCCACAAACGAATACTACTTGACTCGCCAAAGTCAGATGGAATCGAATGTGCGTAGTTATCCTCGTAAATTACCGTTAGCGATAGCGAAAGCACTAGGTTGTTGGGTTACCGATGTTGAAGGTACTGAGTACCTAGATTGTTTGGCTGGGGCAGGAACCTTGGCATTGGGCCATAATCATCCTGCGGTGGTTCAAAGCATCCAAGACACTTTAGCAAGTGGTTTGCCATTACACACCCTGGATTTAACGACACCTTTGAAAGATGCTTTTACTGAAGCGTTACTTTCATACATGCCTGGTGGTCAAGAAGAATACTGCTTGCAGTTCTGTGGTCCGACAGGTGCAGATGGCACAGAAGCGGCTATCAAACTTGCAAAAACCTATACAGGTCGTAGCTCAGTCATCAGCTTTTCAGGTGGCTATCACGGCATGACACATGGCTCATTGGCCATGACAGGTAATTTGTCTGCAAAAAACGCAGTCAATGGTTTAATGCCTGGTGTTCAATTTATGCCATATCCGCATGAATACCGCTGCCCACTTGGTATTGGCGGTGAAGCGGGTGTAGATGCTTTAACGTATTATTTTGAAAACTTCATTGAAGATGTAGAAAGCGGTGTAACTAAGCCTGCAGCAGTGATTCTTGAAGCAATTCAAGGTGAAGGCGGTGTAGTAACTGCACCAATTAAATGGTTGAAAAAAATCCGCGAAGTGACTGAAAAGCACAACATCGTTTTAATTTTAGACGAAGTTCAAGCGGGCTTTGCACGTTCAGGCAAAATGTTTGCATTTGAACATGCAGGTATTGAGCCAGACGTTGTTGTCATGTCTAAAGCTGTTGGTGGTGGTTTGCCATTGGCGGTACTTGCCATTAAACGTAAGTTTGACGCATGGCAGCCAGCAGGTCACACGGGTACTTTCCGTGGTAACCAATTGGCAATGGGTACAGGTCTTGTAGTACTTAAAACCATTAAAGAACAAAACCTTGCACAAAACGCGCAAGAGCGTGGTGAGTTCTTACAAGCTGAATTGAAAAAATTAGCGGTTGAATTCCCATGTATTGGTAATGTACGTGGCCGCGGTTTAATGATTGGTATCGAAATTGTAGATGAACGCCAAGAAAAAGACCGTTTAGGTGCTTATCCAGCAGATTCTCAATTGGCTGCTGCTGTTCAGGCTGCATGTTTTGACAACAAATTGTTGCTTGAGAAAGGTGGTCGTGGTGGTACGGTAATCCGTTTACTTTGTCCACTCATCATTACTCAAGAAGAGTGTGTAGAAGTCATCGCTCGCTTCAAGAAAGCAGTTGCTGAAGCGTTAGTCGCAGTTCGAGGCGCATAAGTTTATGGTAGATTTTGCAGAACATCGTAAAGCGTTACTCTGCAATGATGCTCAATCCATTGCTGACTACAGTGCAGCAATGGAACAAGCGACTCAAGCAGTCGCGGCATGGTTGCAAAATGACAAAATGTACACAGGCGGCAGCATTAAAGAATTGCGTGAAGCGATTGCTTTCCAGCCGTCTAAACAGGGTTTAGGTGTACAAAAGTCATTGGAACGCATGGTTGAGCTTTTCTTAAACAAAAGTTTAAAAGTTCATCATCCACATTCTTTGGCACATTTGCATTGCCCAACTATGGTGGCAAGTCAAATTGCAGAAGTGCTCATTAACGCAACCAACCAATCTATGGACTCTTGGGATCAAAGCCCTGCAGGTTCATTGATGGAAGTACAACTGATTGACTGGTTACGTCAAAAAGTTGGCTATGGCGCAGGTCAGGCAGGTGTGTTCACTTCAGGTGGTACACAGTCTAACTTGATGGGTGTGTTGTTGGCGCGTGATGCGTGTATTGCAAAGAACTGGAAAGATGAAAACGGTAATCCGTGGTCTGTTCAGCGCGATGGTATTCCAAGCGATGCAATGCGTAATGTGAAAGTCATTTGTTCTGAAAATGCACACTTCTCTGTGCAAAAGAACATGGCGATGATGGGTATGGGCTTCCAGTCAGTTGTGACTGTACCTGTCAATGAAAATGCACAAATGGACGTGGTTGCACTTGAGCAAACCATGGCGCATTTAAAAGCTGAAGGTAAGATCGTTGCGTGTGTGGTTGCGACTGCGGGTACAACCGATGCAGGCGCGATTGATCCACTTAAAAAGATTCGTGACATCACCAATCAATATGGCGCGTGGATGCACATCGACGCAGCTTGGGGTGGTGCATTAATTCTTTCTAACAGTCATCGCGACATGCTTGATGGTATTGAGTTGTCTGATTCTGTGACACTGGATTTCCATAAGCATTATTTCCAAACTATTTCGTGCGGTGCGTTCTTACTGAAAGATGAAGCGAACTATCGTTTCATGCACTATGAAGCAGAATATTTGAACTCTGCTTATGATGAAGAGCATGGCGTACCAAACTTGGTGTCTAAGTCATTACAAACAACACGTCGTTTTGATGCGTTGAAACTTTGGATGACAATTGAAGCCTTGGGTGAAGAGCTTTACGGTTCGATGATTGATCATGGTGTGAAGCTAACACGTGACGTTGCTGATTATATTAAAGCGACTGCTGGTTTAGAATTGTTGGTTGAACCACAATTTGCATCAGTATTGTTCCGTGTTGTACCTGAAGGTTATCCAGCAGAGTTCTTGGATAGCTTGAACCAAAACGTAGCAGATGAGTTATTTGCACGTGGTGAAGCCAATATTGGTGTTACTAAAGTCGGTAATGTTCAATCATTGAAGATGACCACTTTAAGCCCAGTGGCAACATTAGACAACGTGAAAAACTTATTGGGCTTGGTATTGGTAGAAGCAGATCGCATTAAAGATGCGATTGTAGCGGGTACTTATACACCACCAATCGACTAATGTTCTCATTATTCAGATTGTGATGAAACACAATAAAAGAAGTCACTACGGTGGCTTTTTTTTGTGCCTGATTAAAAATATTGCAGTGAAGTGTGGTGGAAGCATTTTACCGTTTTTGCTTGAATGTTGTGATGGATTACGTGGTTTTGGCTTAAGAAATGCACTGCTGATGACATAAAAATTACGCAATTGGTGAATAAACATCAATTTTGGAAGAAAAAACCATAAACAATGATGACATTGGCATGAATTATTACATTTGAAAAGCCAATCTAAGAAAAAAACGAGCACAAAAATATTTTATTACATATTGATTTTTAAGGAAATTAAAATAAATCAACGTAGAAAAGGCAAATATAATCAAAGCGTAACAAAGTTGTAACATGCCTGTCATATTATAAAACCACAATGCAGTTATCGAAATAAGTACAAAACTTAATAACAAGTGACGTACTCCGAACTTGCATAAATGAGAGAGAACAGAATGCGCTTTACTAACATCGCCATTGCTTTAGCCGTATCTGCAGCAGCTGTAGCAACAACTGCAAACGCAGCTCGTGACACCATTCAAATCGCGGGTTCTTCAACCGTTCTACCATACGCTAGTATTGTAGCAGAAGAATTTGGTAATACTTTCCCACAATTCAAAACTCCAGTTGTTGGTTCAGGCGGTTCTTCAGGTGGTTTGAAGCAGTTCTGTACAGGTGTAGGTGACAATACCATCGACATCGCGAACTCATCTCGTAAAATTAAAGATTCAGAATTGGCTGCTTGTAAAAAAGCAGGCGTAAACCAAGTTTTAGAAATTAAAATTGGTTATGACGGTATCGTATTTGCTTCTAACGCAAACAAAGCAGCTTATAAACTAAAGCCTTACCATGTGTTTGCAGCAATTGCAGCTGAATTACCATCTAAAGGTAAAATGGTTGCTAACCCATATACACGTTGGAACCAAATTGACAAAACACTTCCAAACGAGCCAATTACCCTTGTAATCCCAGCGTCAAACCACGGTACACGTGAAGTGTTCCAAGAGAAAATGGTTGATGCAGGCTGTGAGGCTTATGCTGCGATCAAAGCATTAGACAAAGATGCGCAAAAGAAAGCATGTACTACTTTCCGTAAGGATGGTCGTGTAATCGAAATCGCAGGTGACTACACAGAAACACTGGCACGTTTGAAAACTTCTCCAAGCGCAGTGGGTGTATTTGGTTTAGGCTTCTATGACCAAAACCGTGACCGTTTACGTGTTGCAACTGTAAACAACGTAGCGCCATCTGAAAACACTATTTTAAATGGTTCTTACCCTGTATCACGTCCATTGTTCTTCTACGTGAAAGGTGAGCACCTTAAATCAATCAAAGGCTTACCAGAGTTTACTGAATACTTCTTGAGCAAAAAAGTATCTGGTAAAGGTTCTAAGTTAGACAAAGCAGGCTTAATTTCTATGTCTGACAAAGAACGTGCACAAGTTCTTGCTAACTTCAAAGCTGGTAAAGCGGTTAAGTAATTTGAGTTAAAACAGCTGATGGCAGGGATGACCTGCCATCGGCTTTTTGCTAAGAAATGTTTTTTCAAAAACGAAATTGAAAAAACAGTGGAGAATACATGAATCTGCTACTCATAGGTGTGTTATTGGCCATTATCGCCATAGCCTATCAAATCGGGTTAAGCAAGAGCCGTAACCTAGCAGGTAAGGGAAATAACTCTGCAATGTTACATTCACGCCCAGGATATTATGGTGCGTTGGTAGCATTATGGTGTGGTATCCCTGCTTTTTTAATTTTGATTGTTTGGAACTTGGTTGAGCCAAGTATTCTAGAGCAAGTGGTGATTAATAACGTGCCAGCGCACATTGCTGCGAGCTTAGACCCTGCAAGTACAAGTGTTTTGGTTGATCGCGTACAAGCCATTGCATCTGGTTTTGGTGTGAGTGATACACCTGCTGCATATGAAGTTGCAGCGGCAGAGCAATTAGCGAAAATTGAAACCATTGGTTCTTATGCCAAACTTGCGGTGGTGATCTGTGCGGCCTTATTTGGTTTGCTGTGGGCAAAGAAACGTGTTTCACAACAATTCCGTGCACGTAACCAAGTTGAAAAAATCATCAACATTTCTTTGGCATTATGTTCTGGTGTCGCAATTCTGACTACAGTCGGTATTGTGATGTCTATGTTCAGTGAAGCAATGCGATTCTTTAGTTTCGTTAACCCACTGGATTTCTTCTTTGGGACGGTCTGGAACCCTGGTTTTAGCACCTCGGGTAGTGCAGATGGCAGTTATGGTTTACTTCCATTACTGTGGGGTACATTGATGGTGAGTGGTATTGCCTTATTGGTTGCAGTACCTATTGGTTTAATGATTGCCATTTACCTTGCAGAATATGCATCGCCTAAATTCCGTGCATGGGCAAAGCCGACCATTGAGGTTTTAGCAGGTATTCCGACCATTGTGTACGGTGTATTTGCCATGATGATCATCGGTCCGTTCCTTAAAACAGCGGGCGCAATCATTGGACTAGATATTAATGCCACGAGTGCATTAACTGCTGGTTTAGTGATGGGTATCATGATCATTCCTTTTGTATCTTCATTGTCTGATGACATTATTACGCAAGTGCCGCGTGCGCTACGTGATGGTTCTTTAGGCTTAGGTGCAACCAAATCTGAAACCATTCGTCGCGTGGTGATGCCAGCTGCATTGCCAGGGGTGATTGGTGCGTTCTTACTTGCTGCGTCACGTGCAATTGGTGAAACCATGATTGTGGTGTTAGCTGCAGGTAATAGTCCTTTACTACACGCAAACCCATTAGAAGCGGTATCTACGGTTACGATTACGATTGTGAACCAGTTAACAGGTGATACAGATTTCGCAAGTCCGCAAGCATTGGTTGCTTTCGCACTTGGTTTGACCCTGTTCGTGATTACCTTAGGTTTGAACATTGTTGCACTATACATCGTGCGTAAATATCGTGAGCAATACGACTAATGAGTACTTCAAATACATCGTCTTTGGATCAGTTAGATCCACAAGCTGCTGCCGAATTACGTGAACAACGTAAAAAAACCATTGCCAGTTCATTGGGCAAACGTCACCGTAAGGAAAAAACCTTTCGTTTGATGGGGTTTTCGGCAGTTATTGCAGGTTTATTCTTTGTCGTATTGTTATTCGGCAGTATCTTATCTAAAGGTTTGCCTGCGTTCTGGCAAAGCAGTATGAGCCTTCCAATTTACTTCGATCCAGCGATTGTCAATGTAGGTCCAAAACCTAAGGCGATTTCAGGTGAGTCACCAGCACAATACGAAGAACGTATGATTAAGTGGCAAACCGAAATGGGTATGGTCGATTGGGATGCCCTCATTGTGAACGGCATTATTGCTAAAGATAAAGCGCTAGAAGCTAAGCGTGATGATCTTGGTTACTTATATACCAGTTCAGAAGCGTACCGAGTACGTGACATGGTGTTGGCTGATCCTTCTTTAATTGGTCAAACCAAAGAAGTGAAAGTTCTTGCAGATGCCAACGTTGATGTATGGTTAGAGGGCAAGATTGACCGTAGTTTACCAGATGAGCAGCAACAGCTAAGCCCTGAAGTACGTCAACTGGCAGATCAGCTCGAATCACAAGGTATTATTGAAAGTACTTTCAATACCAATATTTTTGTTAGCCCAGACTCACGTAGTTCTCCAGCGACTTCTGGTTTGGCAGGCGCATTCATGGGTTCGTTATTCATGATGCTGATTGTAATATTTATTTCGATTCCAATTGGTGTTGCGTCGGCAATTTACTTAGAAGAATTTGCACCTAAAAATGCGATTACTGATATTATTGAAGTGAACATCAATAACTTGGCTGCTGTCCCTTCTATTGTATTCGGTTTGCTAGGTGCTGCGATCTTTATTGGCTGGATGCATTTACCATTGTCTGCACCATTGGTCGGTGGTTTGGTACTCAGTTTAATGACTTTACCAACCGTGATTATTACCACGCGTGCATCATTAAAAGCAGTGCCACCGTCGATTCGTCAAGCTGCTTTAGGTTTGGGTGCTTCTCGTTTACAAACTGTGTTCCACCATGTACTCCCACTTGCATTGCCAGGTATTTTAACGGGTGCAATTATTGGTGTCGCACAAGCTTTGGGTGAAACCGCACCATTGTTATTAATTGGTATGAGTGCTTTCGTTGCCAGTGTACCAGCAACTCCACTTGATCAATCTACTGCGTTACCTGTGCAAATTTTCTTATGGCAGGGTAATGAATTGCGTAACTTCTTCGAGGGACGTACCGCTGCAGCCATTATCGTACTTCTTGCGCTAATGATTGGCTTAAACAGCTTTGCAATTTGGTTGCGTAAGAAGTTTGAAGTACGCTGGTAATTGAGGGCAGAATATGAATACTGTAGCAAGCACAGAAAAACCAAATTCCTTAGAACAGGATAAACAAGTGAATCCACAGCAAAGCCAATTTACATCTACCGATGTAGAACAGAAGCAATCATCAACTTCGTTTGTTTCACAGTTTGATACACAAGCATCTAGCAAGAAAGAAGCGAAGTCTTCAAATGTGAAATTAAGTACCAATGATGTGCATGTGTACTATGGTGAATCTGAAGCAATCAAAGGCATTGATTTAAATATCTATGAAAATGAAGTGATTGCATTTATTGGTCCATCTGGTTGCGGTAAATCTACTTTCTTGCGTACTTTAAACCGTATGAACGACACCATTGATAGCTGTCGTGTAACGGGTAAAGTGATGTTGGATAACCAAGACATTTATGACCCGAACCTTGACGTGGTCTTGTTACGTGCGCAAGTGGGCATGGTGTTTCAGAAGCCAAACCCATTCCCGAAATCAATTTTTGAAAACGTAGCCTATGGCCCTAAACTGCATGGTTTAGCGCGCGATAAATACGATTTGGAAGAAATTGTAGAAAACAGTTTGCGTAAAGCTGGTTTGTGGGAAGAAGTGAAAGATCGTTTGAATCAACCAGGTACCGGTCTTTCTGGTGGTCAGCAACAACGTCTTTGTATCGCACGTACCATTGCGGTAAGTCCAGAAGTAATTTTGATGGATGAACCATGTTCGGCACTTGACCCAATTGCAACGGCAAAAGTAGAAGAATTAATTTCTGAACTTTCTACCCAATATACAATTGCGATTGTAACGCACTCAATGCAACAGGCAGCGCGTGTATCTGACCGTACCGCATACTTCCATTTGGGTGATTTGATTGAAGTGAATGCGACTGAAAAAGTATTTACTCAGCCAGACCATCAATTAACAGAAGCGTATATTACAGGTCGTTTTGGTTAATTCTTAAAATCTGTAAAAAGGAACCGCAAATCAAACCGATTTGCGGTTTTTTTATGACGAATGTTTTGTACATAGTATGATTTTGTTTTTGCACAAATTAAACGGTAATGAGATTTAAAATCGATTAAATTAAGCAAATCAACAAGGTGATATTGAATTTTTAAGTTCAGCCCTCATCTTAAGCTAAGCACAAATAAAATTGAGAATTGCGGATCTATGTTATTTCACTTACCTAAACTTCCTGCCGAAATTCGTATTAGCCATTTAAATGCGCGAATTAACGAACAACGAAAAAAAATTGCGCAAACTACGGCATCTAAACTTGAGTTATTACAACTATCTCAACAAATGGCACGTGAAGCACGCGCCCGTAAAAAGAACAATCAAAAAATTTATGTACTTGACTTTAAAGGTGATACTGCCGCGTCTGCTGTAGAGCAATTGCGTGAAGAAATCACCCTAATTTTGGCAACCGCCAAAGCTGGACGTGACCGTGTCGTGGTACGTTTGGAAAGTCCGGGCGGCATGGTGCATGGCTACGGTCTTGCTGCTGCTCAATTGGTGCGTTTACGTGATGCAGGATTTCATTTAACCATTTGTGTCGATAAAGTTGCGGCAAGTGGTGGTTATATGATGGCATGCATTGGTTCAGAAATTGTGTCAGCGCCATTTGCTATTTTGGGTTCTATTGGCGTAGTGGCACAAGTACCGAACTTTAATCGCTTGCTTAAAGAAAAAAATATAGATTTTGAGATGTACACCGCAGGTGAATATAAACGCACTGTGACCATGTTTGGTGAAAATACTGAAGCAGGCAAGGCTAAGTTTGAAGAAGAATTGCAACAAACTCACGTGCTATTTAAACACTTTGTTGAAAAATACCGTCCACAACTAAATATTGAAAAAGTGGCAACTGGTGAGCATTGGTATGGTCAGGATGCGTTGGATTTAAAGTTAATAGACAAATTACAAACCTCAGATGAATACTTGCTGAGTTTGTTGCCACAGCATGACATCTATGCGATTCAAACTCGTAAAAAGCCTACTTTGGGTGAAAAGCTAGGTTTGCAAGCTGCACAAATGGCAGACAGTTTGATTCCTGCAGTGATGAATAAACTGGTTGATAGCCTAAGCAAAGCCAACAGCAGTTTGTTGCAAATCCGTGATCCTAAACTGTAATAGTGATGATCTAACTTCTAAAATTTATCTAAAAATTGCGCTCAATTGAGCGCAATTTTTTTATTCACTTTTATTCAAAAATATAGGGTCTTTGATTTAAGCATCTTAATTTTCAATTCAGCTTGATGTTATATCTTTGTGATAAGAACAAAACCACCTTGATAGATTGAATATGCAAACAAATAGTGTGCCCGCGAAGCAATCAACATCTACAGATTTAATGATTCGCTTTTTGCATGTGGTGATGCTGCTAAGTTTTACAGGGGCTTACTTAACAGGTGATGCGGAAGAATGGCATCAGTTACATATGGCTTTTGGCTATACGTTGGGGATTAGTTTAGCTTTACGAATCGTATGGCAGGTGTTGAGTATGTTGAACAGCACACAGCCGACAGGAATTTCTAAACGTTTAGGCATGATTCAACAATTTGTAAAACGCGATTGGAAACAGCCACAGCAGTTTTTTTCATTACCGTTTTTAAAGTCAGGCAGTTCCAGTGCGTTTCAATTCAGTATTTTGTTGATTTGGTTGGCATTGCCTTTAACTGTGTTGGTTGGATTTTTCACCGATTATACCCAAAGTCATACTTTAAAAGAGCTACATGAATTTGCAGCAAATTTATTCTTAGCTGCGGTATTGGTGCATTTAGCGAGCTTAACTTTAAGCAGCGTATTGTTTAAAAAATGGCTTGCCAAAACCATGTTTTGGGGGTCGGGTAAACCTGCAGTATTAACGGTGTTGATCTGGATGATTTCAGTCGCAAGTTTAGCTGGCTTCTGGTGGTGGTATTGGCAATAAATTTGGATTTAGTACGAAAGAGGCATCCTGTTAGGGTTTCTTGATCAAGTAGAAGCATCCCATCAGCATTGCTCCTATCGTTGCTAAAAGCATATCCATGTGTGCATCCCAAATATCACCTTGCTGACCATTATAATTTTCAGCATCTTCTGGCGATAAGCCAAGCGCAATCAGCCATTCCACCCATTCATAAATTAAACTGCTTGCAATGATAAATTGAATGACCAAAAGATATAAAACGATAGGTTTGTTTTTTGGAAACCAGACTTCAAACAAGCGCAATAAAACAGGATAGAGCAAAATACCATAAGCCAAATGCACAAAACGGTCATACATATTGCGTGACCAACCCATGCTCTGATCTAAATTGAAGCCAAAGCTGTGCAAAATCCAATCATTATAGGGCACATAAGAATACAGATAATGTGCTCCGACAATATGAATCAGTAAAAATATTAAATACAGCACAAAGCTAGAAAAACTCAGTCCTACTTTTTTAAACGCAATCAATAAAGCCGCGAGCATAAAAACTGTGCCTGCCTGATGCAGTAGATACGATTCAAATTCCAGTGGTTGAATACTGGCAGCAAGCATGGCGAGTATGACCAAGCCTAAAGCACAGTAATGTTGAATGCGGAATTGATTTTGCATGTGATGTTTAAGTTGGAAGATTTGTTTTATTCTAATAAAAATGCGAAGCCGAAGCTTCGCATTTTTGTATTAGGTTGCCGCTTTTACAAATTAGATTTTAGCAATTAAATCTTGAATTTGTTTTGCTTGTTCAGCTGCATTACCTGTGTAAGTTGCAGGCGTCATGGTTGCTAATCGTGCGCGATCTGCTGCAGGAACGCCTTCCAACTCGTTACCATTCACGAAATCTACCATCATCTCACGTGTCATGGCTTGACCACGTGTAAGGGCTTTTAACTTTTCGTATGGTTTTTCGATGTTATAACGACGCATCACGGTTTGAATTGGCTCAGCCAACACTTCTTGAGCATTGTCTAAATCTTCAAGAATACGTTGTGCATTCAATTCAAGTTTGCCAATACCTTTAGAGCAAGCTTCAAATGCGATCAAGCTTTGTGCAAAACCAACACCCATGTTACGCAATACAGTCGAGTCAGTTAAGTCACGCTGCCAGCGAGAAATAGGTAATTTTTCGCCTAAGTGGGCCAAGACTGCATTGGCGATACCCAAGTTACCTTCAGAATTCTCAAAGTCAATTGGGTTTACTTTGTGTGGCATGGTTGAAGAACCAACTTCACCTTCTTTCAGTCTTTGCTTGAAGAAACCAAGCGAGATGTAGCCCCAAACGTCACGGTTGAAGTCGATTAGAATAGTGTTGAAACGACGTAGCGCATCAAACAATTCTGCCATGTAGTCGTGTGGCTCAATTTGAGTCGTGTACGGGTTAAAGCTTAAACCTAAAGACTCTACAAATGCTTGAGAATGTGCAGGCCAGTTAATTTCTGGATATGCAGAAAGGTGAGCGTTGTAGTTACCTACGGCACCATTGATTTTGCCCAAAAGTTCAACTTGCTTGAACTGTTTGATTTGACGTGCAAGACGATAGGCTACATTCGCCATTTCTTTACCCAACGTTGTTGGGCTTGCAGTTTGACCATGAGTGCGTGACAACATTGGTTGATCTGCGTGTTTTTCTGCCAATGCAACAATCGAATCAATGATTTGCTGCATAGCTGCAACCAATACTTCACGACCATTTTTGAGCATTAAAGCATGTGACAAGTTGTTGATGTCTTCTGAAGTACAAGCAAAATGAATGAACTCACCTGCATTTTTTAACTCATCAATGTTGGCAATTTTTTCTTTTAAGAAATATTCAACTGCTTTTACGTCATGGTTGGTGGTGCGTTCAATTTCTTTAATGCGGTTGGCATCATCTTCAGAGAAATCTGCAACAATTGCATCTAATGCAGCATTGGTTGCAGCGCTGAACGCCGGTACTTCGGTAATTTCAGGACGATTGGCAAGCGCTTGTAACCAACGCACTTCAACTGTCACACGAGCATGGATTAAACCAAACTCAGAGAGGAAAGGGCGGAGTGCATCACATTTGCTTGCATAGCGCCCATCTAATGGAGAAAGTGCGGTTAAAGCGTTCATATCGATTCCTTAAACTTTGGAATTAAACCTAAAACAAAAGCGTGTTCAGCATGGTTTAAACCACCTGATACTGTAAACGCGCCAGATCTTGAATATCACGTAATAATTTACGTTTGCTAAATACCATGCCCCATGAACTGCCACCAAGTTGACGCCAAAGGTGTGCCATTTGTAAGCCTGTAAAAAGCGAAGCTCGAATTCGGTTGGTATGTGCAGAATCCTTAAATGCTTCTGCATTGCCACGTACCATAATGCGCGGGTTAATTTGTCCCGCAGTATCGACATAGGTTTGCGCTAAATTGGCAATAATACTGGGATGCAAATAGTTATGATCAAAAAATGAAAGTTGTTTTAAGATTTTTTGCTGCGATTGCTCAATAATTTCGACGTATTTAGGATTGCGATATACTTTTTTTTCTAATTGTAAGAGTGCCATCGCATATGACATAGGTAATTTGGTATTGGATAATTTAGGTAAACGCGATTTAGGGGCGGTATTAAAAGGTTGGTTGATGCAGCTTTCTAGCGTTTTTAAACCCAAAGAAATATCGGCCAAATGATTAAAAAAATCTAAAGTTTGCAAACTGTGATTGTTACTTGGACGGATATTTAAACTGGCTTTAATCATTTGCTCAAAATAAAAGTTACCGCTTTCACCAATACTTTGTCGGCCTGTGAGTGCAGTCATGTGCGTGAGCTGGGTGGCTTGAAACACACCCGCTAACGCCAAGGCACGATTTTGGCGAATATTCAGAGTTGGTGACTGTTGAAACGGTAACTCTGTCATCCGAAACAATCCTTAAATAAAATCGGGTTTAGGTGCATTGGTATGGTGAATCACACCACCACCTAAACACACTTCGCCTGAATAGAATACGACACTTTGACCAGGAGTGACTGCGCGTTGTGGCTCATCAAATTCCACACGTACGCCGCCAGGCATGCTGTCATCATTGAAAATCACACAATCTTGATCATCTTGGCGATAGCGAGTGCGGCAAGTACAACGGAAGCCCGATGCTGGAATTTCTTGTTCACCTGCCACCCAATCAATTGCTTCGCTCCATAAAATAGTGCTTTGCATGAGTTGATGTTCATGACCTTGACCAATCACTAATTGATTGTTTTCAATATCTTTATGCAGGACAAACCATGCTCCTTCGGCAACGCCTTTTAAGCCACCAATGCCAATCCCACCACGCTGACCGAGCGTATAGTACATTAAGCCGTGATGCTCACCAACCTCTTTGCCATTGTCTAAAACAATTTTTCCAGCTTGAGCAGGTAAATATTGTTTTAAGAAATCATTAAAGCGACGTTCGCCAATAAAACAAATCCCTGTCGAGTCTTTTTTCTTGGCGGTGACTAAATCTAGTTCTTCGGCAATTTTTCGGACTTGCGGTTTTTCAATTTCACCCACTGGGAACAAGGTTTTGTTAATTTCACGACCATGTACGGCATGCAAGAAATAGGTTTGATCTTTATTTTTATCTAAACCACGTAATAGTGGAGCGTAGGCTTCGCCTTTGGCGTTGTACTGCGTTTCACCACGACGAGCGTAGTGCCCTGTGGCAATAAAATCTGCACCCAAATTCATGGCATGATCTAAAAAGGCACGGAACTTAATTTCTTTATTGCATAAAATATCTGGGTTTGGCGTGCGTCCTGCCGCATATTCGGCAAGAAAATGCTCAAACACTCTGTCCCAATATTCCATCGCAAAGTTGGCTGTATGCAATTTAATGCCTAGCTTGTCGCACACCGCTTGCGCATCGGCAAGGTCTTCCATCGCGGTGCAATATTCAGTGCCGTCATCTTCTTCCCAGTTTTTCATGAAAAGCCCTTCAACCTGATAACCTTGTTGAAGTAGAAGTGCAGCAGAAACAGATGAATCTACACCACCTGACATACCGACGATGACACGTTGTTGCATAGGATTAGGCATCCAAATTAGAAATCAAGGGAGAATTTTGGTGCTCGTAAATGAGCGATAAAGGATAAGACTGACCATTGAGCGCATCTTGCACCGCTTTCAGTACCAACGGACTACGGGCACGTGCCGATTCAGCCAGTTCATCTGCAGACATCCACACGGTACCGATAATATCGGAATCGAGCTGGGCTTGCACATCATGTTGCAGCGCTTCGGCTAGAAAGCAGAAACGGTAATAGGTGCGGTCAGGAAACATGGGCGGAGTATAGCTATAAATACCAAGTAATGCATTAATTTTAACCAGATGCCCAGTTTCTTCCATGGTTTCACGTACTGCGGCTTCAATTAAGCTTTCGCCTGCTTCAACATGCCCTGCAGGCTGATTAAACACGCTATGCGTTACACCTTCTGTATGTTCTTCAACAAACAGGAATTTTCCGTTTTTTTCGATAACGGTGGCAACAGTAACGTGAGCAGTCCAAGCGGTCATTGAAAAGCACCATGGGGTAAAACGCATATTCTACAAAATTTAGGGGGATGTGGCTATGTTGAAAGGGGGGATTTCTTTAAAACTGTAAATATCCTTTAATGTCGTTGTAGAGAGTTATAAAGAATACTTTGTTATTTGATTCATTTGGTGATGTTGGATTGTGATCTCATTTGGGCTAGATATTATTGCCAAAGTCAAAGCTATGCAATAAAAAGGCAAATATTGACCGTAAAGCTTTGTATAAAACCCTACGTCAAGACCAGCCTCTTGAGCGGATATTATTAATCGTGTCGTTCATTCACTGGGTTTAAAATAATGCTACAAAATAGGTCATTCCGATATTGCAGCAACTAGAAAGAACTTTGAGAGGGGATTATTGATAATTCCCCGCAACTTTTACATAGTGCCGTGCAGAATAAGCTAAAAACTCCTTTTCCTTGTCGGTTAGAGGACGAACTTTTTGCACAGGACTACCCATGTACAAATAACCGCTTTCCAAAACCTTGTTGGGTGGAACAAGCGAACCTGCGCCAATCATCACATCATCTTCAACAACGACGTCATCTAAAATAATCGTGCCAATTCCCACCAAAACACGATTACCAATCGTGCAGCCATGTAATTTCACATGATGACCAATCGTCACGTCTTCACCAATTATTAAAGGTGAACCTTCAGGTTTATCGGCTTTTTTATGGCTAACGTGCAGCATGGCATGATCTTGCACATTGGAATTTTGACCAATCCGAATATGATTGACATCACCACGAATCACGGCAAAAGGCCAAACCGATACATTGGCAGCCAAATGCACATCACCTATCACAATTGACAATTCATCTACATAACAGCTTGCGTCAATTTTTGGAGTGTGCTCTAAATAAGCACGCACATTTTTTTTCATAATGCATAAATCTTTAGTTTATAAATTTGGATTGAAGGCAGTATAAAATAAAAAAGCACACATGCGGGTCATGTGTGCTTTGCGCTTTAGTCTAAGGTATAAATCTTAGAATAAGTTGCTAAAGAATTGTTTGATATGGTCTAACATACGTGCGAAGAAACCAGCTTCTTCCACTTCTTGCAACGCCACCAATGGTTTTTCAGCAATCACTTTACCATCTAAAGTCGCTACATATTTACCAATCACCTGACCTTTTTTCAAAGGCGCAGTCAATTTAGGTTGAACCACCAATTGGGTTTTAATTTGGTTGGCTTTGCCTTTTGGCATGGTCACGTTAAAGTTTTCTGGTAAACCAATTTGTACTTCTTTGCTTTTACCGTACCATACTTTGGCTTTAGCCAAGACTTGGTTGGCAGGCTGTACACGTACAGTTTCGTAGTTTGCATAACCCCAAGCCAGTAATTCACGGGTTTGAGTTGCACGAGCCTGCATGGTAGGCGCACCAAAAATTACCGAAATTAAACGCATTGGGCCACGTTTAGCTGAAGTGGTTAAGCAGAAACCTGCTTCGTTAGTATGACCTGTTTTTAGACCATCTACGCTTGGGTCGGTATATAACAGGGCATTACGGTTGCCTTGTTTAATTCCATTAAAAGAAAATTCTTTTTCAGAATAAATTGGGTAGTATTTTGAGCTGTCATGGATGATGTGCTGCGCCAAAGTTGCCATATCTTTTGCAGTAGAAAAGTGACCTTCGGCAGGCATACCCGTAGAGTTCATAAACTGGGTGTTGTTCATGCCAATACGTTTGGCTTCTTCATTCATCATGTGAACGAACGTGCCTTCATTACCTGCAATGTGCTCAGCCATGGCTTTAGAGGCATCATTGCCTGATTGCACAATAATACCGCGTAGCATTTCAAGTACAGTGGCTGTGCCATTTAAAGGAACGTACATACATGATTCTGTACTGCTACCACGACACCATGCAGATTCATTCATGCGGACTTGTTCATCTTCCGTGAGTTCACCCTTTAATAACTTTTGTTCAATGATGAAACTGGTCATCATTTTAGTCATAGAGGCAGGGGCGAGTTTTTCGTTTTCATTTTTTGAAGCTAAAATTTGTCCCGTCTCATAATCCATCAAAACGTATGATTTGTTATTGAGTTCTGGTGGTGTGGCTAAGACAGTTGCTGCATAAGAAAAGCTTGGTAATAGTAATAATGCAGCAAGGGCGCTTTTTCGGGTCATTCTAAGGGGTTCCAATACTTGATGTATGCACAAAGAGCTAGCATTTTAGGGCAAAGCTCAGCCGACTTCTATGGGAGATATCGGCTTATTGATAAAAGTATTGTAACCAAATTGTATTATCGGCTATATGCTGTCAATTCTTGGCAAATTGCTTTGTTTTTGGCTGTTCCAGCCGCTTTGGCATCTGCACGTGCTTCTTTTAAAATAGGTTGAAAGCTTTTTTGCTTGCTGAGTTTATTTAATGCTGTAACAGCGTCTTTTTCTTTAGGCATATATTCTTGTGCAAGTTGCGCATAACCTTGATTAAACTTGGCTTTATCTGTTACCAATGCAGGGCAAACTTCAGATAATACATAAATAGCCGCTAATTCTTGCTGAGTCACCTGTTGTAATGGTGTGACTTCAATATTTTCTTCTTGTGCCATTGCTGCTTGGCTTAAACCTAAACTCAGTGCAATTGCACCCAAAACTTGAACTGTACGTGATTTTTTAAAGCCAGAAAATGAAGCAGAAAATTGCATATAAATTACCTTAAATATGGTTTGAGCTGAATCATGTGATTCATTTAAGTGTTTATAAGATTAAACATTTATTTTGTAATTGAAAGAGTGAAAATGTATTAAAGCTGTGTGATTCAAACATCAATCATGTAGAAAAGTGGAGCTTTGCTTTGAAATCAGGAAAGTCTGGATGTGTTGTAGGTTATACGTGCGTAACAAGAAAATAAGGCAAACTTGAAAAGTTTGCCTTATTAGAAAAAGATTCAATCGTAATTTAAATCACTTGATTTATAGTGCTAATTCTAAAGCTTCTAGACATACTGCTTTTTGTTCATCGGCACTGGTATCTTTAGCGGCTTGACGTGCTTCGGTTAAAACTGATTGATATTCTGTATCGGCCTGTAATTTTGCAAGTGTCATGCTGCTATCAGAATAATCTTGTAAATAGGTTTGAATCAACGCTTGAATGTTACTGTCTAATTTTGCATTTTTGCCAATCAGCGCAGGGCACATTTCAGTCATGACTTGTGCTGCAGCAACATCTTCCTTAATAATGGTATTGGCTTCTTCAGCAGTTAGATCTTCTGCAATTACAGACTGCGTTAATACAGCAGCAAAACCTAGACTCAATAAACGACGAAATGGCAAAGCTAAAATCATGAGAATCACATATATTTTTGGATGGATGTTAGGCGCTAAATATATATAATCTTTTGTATATTTCAATGAAATGTGCTGATCAGTCATTTTGTTGTCGTGTGCTTATTAAATGTGCTTAGGCATGAATTAGTCACAAACAAGTTTAAGATTGAAGCGACATTGCTATATTTTAGTATATAACCTTTATATTTGTTTTATTTGAGATTTTTCTGTGAATATTTTGATAGCCAATGATGATGGCGTGTTTGCACCCGGTATTCAAGCTTTGGCGCAAGCCCTAAAACCTTTGGGTCGTGTGGTGATTGTCGCACCCGAAAGTGAACGCAGTGGTTTTTCGAGTGCACTGACTTTAGACCGACCATTACGCCCTGTGCAAATTGCTGAAGATGTCTGGGCAGTGAATGGCACACCTGCAGACTGTGTCTATTTGTCCATGAATGGATTGTTCGATTTCGAATTTGATTTAGTGGTCAGCGGCATTAATAGCGGTGCAAATCTGGGTGATGATGTGCTCTACTCAGGAACAGTCGGTGCTGCATTTGAAGGGCGTTTGATGAAACAGCCTGCGATTGCGGTATCGCTTGCAGGGCATAATGTACGTGCTTATCAGCATCCACAAGATTATATGCAGGCCGCACAATGGGTGCATGACTTTATTGCTCAAGGTTTGCCAAGTTTACCTGCGCGACATATTTTTAATGTGAATATTCCAGATGTGCCTGTGTTGCAGGGCATAAAAGTAACGTATCAAGGGCAACGTACCCAGTCCAAACCTATTACCAGTCAGGTCGATCCGCGAGGACGTCAAGTATTTTGGATTGGTTTGTCGGGCGAGGCAGTGGCTGCACCGAAAAAAGGCTTAACGGAAATTGAGTCCGATTTTTTTGCTGTGGCGAATGGCTATGTCAGCGTGACACCAATTCAAATGGATGCGACCAATTATGAGGTTTTACAAAGCTTGCACAGTCAATTTTCCTCTATTGGCTAACTAATGTTATAACTTTGTGAAAAAATAACTTGTAATTCTCATTGCAAGGACTTTTTTGCTACTCTTAGCGCAATAATAGAAATATTTTGAATTTATAGAGAGGAAAGAATGCCCGTGGTGTTTCAATATCGTTTATTTAGTACACCAACAGCATTGTTGAAAACCTTAGTGTTATCAAGTGCTATTGTTGTGTTGAGTGGTTGTGCCTCTAAACCTCAAATAAATAATTCTGCACGTTTTGCCACAGCGCCGAATTTTTATACTGTACGTTCAGGTGATACTTTAAGTGGTATTGCGGCACGTTATGGATTGAGCTACCTCAGCATTGCAGAAATGAATGATATTGCACCACCGTATCGTATTTATGTCGGGCAGTCTATTCGCCTGAAAAGCGGTAATGCACCTCGCACCACAACCACGCGCCCTGTAACGCAGGCGGCACCAATTCAGCGTCAGACAGTCACTTTACCAACTACACCCACACCTGCACCTGTGATTTCGTCCACAACAACGACCACGAGCTCTTCATCACCAGCAACTCCTGTACGCAGTAGTAGCCTGCGTTGGGTGAAACCATCGCAAGGTGCAGTAATTGAGCATTTTAATTTAGCAAATAATGTTAAGGGTATTCGTTACGGTGGCAATGTGGGCGATCCAATTTATGCCGCTGCCGATGGCCAAGTGGTTTATGCAGCCGATGGTCTGAAAGAATATGGTAATTTAGTTTTAATTAAACATGTTGATGGTTACATTACTGCTTATGCGCATAACAGTAAGATGAATGTCAGCAGTGGTCAGAATGTGACTGCAGGTCAAAAGATTGCCGAAATGGGTTCTTCAGGTGCAACACGGACCATGCTGGAGTTTCAGGTGCGTTTAGATGGTAAGCCAATCAATCCGACTAATGTTTTACCAATAAATTAAATTTTGCAAATACAAAACATAAATTTCACCGTATAATACAATAAGTTGCTTTTATCGATAGATAAGGGCCACGACTATAATTTTAGAGGGAATTTATGTTAGATCAACTCCGAGCAATGGGTGTATTTGCTTGTGTTGTTGAAAAAAGCTCGTTTAGCGGTGCAGCGCGTGATTTAGGGATCACCACCAGTGCCGTCAGTCAACAAATCCGTTCATTAGAACAAGAAATGGAAGTCACACTCCTGCATCGTTCTACTCGAAAACTGAGTTTGACTGAAGCAGGACAAGCTTTTTTCCACAGCTGTCAAGAAATGCTTGCCGCTGCTGAGCGTGGTAAAATACGCATTAATGAATTAAGAGATGATTTGGTGGGTGATTTAAGAATTGCCACCACGCCAGAATTAGGCGCGAACCATGTGATTCCCGCACTTTCTCATTGGCTATCTGCCCATCGTGGCTTATCTGTGCATTTAGAAACCGACAATCAACACATTGACCTGATTGATGGTCGCATTGATATTGCGCTGCGTATGAGTCCCAAAATTGAAGATCAAAACCAGCATGTGATTCCAATTGTACATGTAGATCAGGTTTTAGTGGCATCTCCAAGTTATTTGAATCAGACCGCGCCGATTTCACGTCCTGAGGATTTAAAAAATCATGATCTAATTCCATTAACGATCATGAAGAATTTTCAGCATTTAAGTTTTCAGCACGTGACTCGTGATGAAAATGTCAGTATTGAAATGGGATCACGGTTATCGACCAATAATGTTTTGGTGTCTAAATCGTTATGTATGCAGGGGCATGGTATTGCTCGTATTTTACATTTAGATATTCAAAAAGAATTATTGAACGGTGGTTTGGTTGAAGTTTTGCCTGAGTGGAAATTACCTGCATTTGCTTTGTATGCAATCATTTCTAAGCATGAGCAACAACCCATGAAAGTACAGCGTTGTTTGGAAGCCTTAAAACAATATTTTTCTCAATTGCCGGGTGGGCGAATGTTTCAAGAAGCATCTTAATTGAATGTTGATAGTGTGCTTGATTATTTAGTTAGCAAAAAGCCGCAGTTTCAACTGCGGCTTTTTCGGTAGGGCATAGAATTTATGCCAAGAATTTTTTAATCATGCTGACCAAGCGCTCAATTAATTGATCTGCCTGAGCTTGAGTAATATTTAATGTTGGCAATAAACGCACCACAGAACCTGCAGTGACGTTAATAATCATTTTGTACTCATCACGGGCAATATCGACCAATTCTGCACATGGTTTTGCTAATTCAATACCAATCATCAAACCAAAGCCACGCACACTTACATTTTGATCTGCAAGTTGTTGACGCAATTGTTCCACAATATAGCCGCCCATCTTTGCTGCATTTTCTATAAGGTTTTCTTTCTGAATGGTATCAATCACGGTATAAACGACACGTGAACCAAGCGCGCTACCGCTATAGGTAGAGCCATGATTTCCTGCGGTAAGAACGCCTACACCGCGACCTTGCGTCATCACCGCACCAATTGGAAAACCATTGCCCAAACCTTTGGCTGTGGTCAGTACGTCAGGCACAATATTGGTGTGCTGATAAGCAAAGAATTTACCTGTACGACCATTACCTGTTTGTACTTCATCCAGCATCATCAGCCAGTTGTGTTGATTACAAATACGACGGATGTCTTCTAGGTAGCTAAAGCCTTGTGGTGCAGTATTGACTCCACCTTCGCCCTGAATCGGCTCGACTAAAATAGCTACAATATCAGGATACTGAATCGCAGCTTCTTCAATGGCTTCGACATCACCAAAAGGCACACGAATAAAACCTTCAACCAAAGGTGCAAAACCTTCCTGAACTTTCTTATTGCTTGTTGCAGATAGAGTTGCCAAGGTACGACCATGGAAAGAATGATCGGCAACAATGATTTTAGGGTTAGCAACGCCTTGCATGTGACCAAACTTACGTGCAATTTTAATTGCACCTTCGTTGGATTCTGCACCACTGTTGGAGAAGAACACTTCTTCCATGCCTGCAACTTGAGCCAGTTTTTGTGCAGCAGCAGTCTGCCATGGCACTTCAAACAAGTTACTGGTGTGAATTAAAGTAGCCGCCTGATCGGCAATTGCTTCGGTAATTGCAGGGTGTGCGTGACCTAAACCACATACGGCAATGCCTGTAAGTGCATCTAAATATTCTGTGCCATCTTCAGTATAAAGATAAGAACCTCGACCGCGGACAAAGCTGATCGGCTGACGGCCAAATACAGGCATCAAATGTGATGGTTGATCAGTTTGCACAGGAGCAAGGGTAATGTTATTCATGACTAACTCTTATCTGTTAGGTTGGAAGGAAAAACTTATATAAGCAAAATCTACTGCAGATGGAAAGCCTAATTGTAAATAAAATTGGATTTATTGCTTTAGACGTACTGTTTTGCTCGGTTTTGGGTATAATGCCCCATAGATGAGTTGAGGATTTACCAATGACTGAACAAGTACGCGATACCGAAGCGTTAATTCGTGAACAAATTGCTAAACATGCTGTTCTTCTTTATATGAAAGGCACACCACAATTTCCACAATGCGGTTTTTCTGCGCGCGCAGTAGAAGCACTCAGTCAAATTGGTCGTCCTTTTGCCTATGTGAATATTTTAGAAAACCAAGATATTCGTACCACTTTGCCAAAAATTGCGAACTGGCCAACATTCCCACAATTGTGGATTAATGGCGAGCTCATTGGTGGTAGCGATATTATGTTGGATATGTTCCAAAAAGGTGAGTTAAAGCCTTTAGTTGAGCAATACAGCCCAGCACCTGAAGCTTAAAGTATTGGATTTGAGTCAAATCAGACCCAAGTGATCCATACAAAAAAGTTGATATAAAAAAAGCGCCAAGGCGCTTTTTTTATATCTAGAAATAACTTGAATAACTGACTTGAATCACTACGCTTAGTCTACTACAGAACTTTCTGTTGTAAATTCAGACGTTTCAGCTGACTCTGCAGTGACTTGATCCGAAGGTGCTGTATTAGATGATTCAGCTGTTTTCTGTTTTTTCTTGGCTTTCTGCGCTTTGTCCTTTTTCTCTGGGTCTTTTTTGTCCTTTTCTTTCTTGGACTTTTTCTTCGGCTCTTCTTCAATTTCAGCGCCATCTTCAATGGCTTGCCAATATTCAAGTTGTTCCATGACTGCAGCGTAAATTGAACCTTTGCTGTAACGTCCTTTTTTAGTGAGTTTACCCACAGGACGTGCCATTAAAATTTCTAAGGCTTGGTCAATGGTATCAATAGCGTGAATGTGGAACTGACCTTGTTCTACAGCTTCAATTACATCTTTACGCAACATGAGGTGCTGCATATTTTGACGTGGAATAATCACACCTTGCTTACCCGTTAAACCTTGTAGCTTACAGGCATCAAAGAACCCTTCAATTTTTGCGTTCACGCCACCAATGGGCTGCACCTGACCAAGTTGGTTCATCGAACCTGTAATGGCCCAAGATTGATCAATAGGTAACTGGCTAATCGCTGAAATTAACGCCGAGAGTTCTGCCACCGTTGCGCTGTCACCATCGACCTGACCATAGCTTTGTTCAAAGGCGAGGGCAGCAGAAAAATGCAAAATTTGTTCACGGCCAAAATGCGCTTTTAAGAAACTGGCCATTAACAATACGCCTTTGGCATGTAAAGAACCGCCAAGTTCTACACTGCGTTCAATATCTAAAATATCGCCACCACCTTGGTAGACTGAAGCTGTTAAGCGTGAAGGTAAGCCAAATTCGACATCAGCATAGTGAATCACTGACAAGGCATTAATTTGCCCTAAACGATGTCCACGTGTTTCGATTAACTGCGTACCGCGAGATAAATCTTGCCAGTACAGTTCTCTTAAATAGCCTAAGCGATATTTGCGATGATCGAGCGCAGTATTGATATGTTGTTCGGAAACAGTTTTATCACCTGCCTGTGCTGCATGGTGATGTGACTCGCGAATTAAATCCCCCAAGGTGAGGGCATGTAAGGAAAGTGAGCTTTGATCTTCAGCTTGACGGCTTGAGTCAGTAAGTAATGCTGCCAAAGCAGAACGGTCAAAGGGCAATAATTTGTCAGATTGCACATAGTCGGCAATCAGTTGCATATAAGCCTGCTCGTTTTCGTCATTACGTTGTAATGTATCGGTAAAATCGGCACGGATTTTAAAAACGCTGCCCAGTTCGGGTTCTAGCTCTAAAATTTCATAATAAATTTCAGGTTCTGCCAGTAAAATCACTTTAATATTGAGTGGAATGGCTTGCGGTTCAATGGAAATGCTGCCTGTTAAGGTCAGCATGTGCTCCAAAGATGAAAGTTTCAACTGCCCTGACTTTAAGGCACGTTTCAGTCCTTGCCATGCATAAGGTTGTTCCAGTAATTGCTCTGCTTCGAGCATCAAAAAGCCGCCATTGGCTTTGTGTAAGCTGCCTGCACGAATTAAGGTAAAGTCAGTGGTGATGGTGCCGTTTTGCGTGAGTTGTTCCACATGCCCCAATAAATTGTAATGGGTTGGAAAATCTTCAAAAATAACAGGTACACCGCTGTTGGGTTTGTGAGTGACAATAATATTGGCTTGATAGCGTGCAGGAATGCGGCTAAAGGTACCTGGACGAAAATCATCCTCTTCCTGTTCTAAAACAAACTCGACATTATTTATGATGTCTTCGGCATAGTATTGTAAATATTCAGTCAAACCTTCGACGCTAGGATATTTATTTTGAATAATATCAATACGTGGCATCACCACTTGTTTGGCAATATCACGGTTCAGGTCTTGCACTTTGTCACGTGCATCATCTTCTAAATCACCTAAATGCAAACCTAAACGCTCCAATTTTTTATTCATATAACGAATATTGGACGCAATTTCTGCTCGGGTTTTACTGTCTAAAGCATTGATATCTTCCTTAGACATTTCTTGCATTTTGTCATTTTTAAGATGCACAGGTACGAAGCAATGTTCATCTTCCTGCGCAATCAGTTTTAAATCGAGTTCTTCACCCTCACTAGTCAGCTCAATCAAGGCTTGTTGTTGTTCATCTCCCGCTTGTTGACGAATCATTTCAATGCGGTTGTGATAGGTTTCTGCTGTAAAACGACGTTCAAGTTGCTTTAAAATAGTTTGCCAAGTTTGATGTAACAAGCTTTGGAATTTAGGCGCTTGACCTGCAGGAAGTTGTAAGGCAATTGGTTGGCGCGGGTGTTTGAAGTTATTGACATAGACCCAGTCATTTGGAGTTGGCATGCTCTTAGCATGTTGCTGTAGCAAACGCTTGACCATGGTGCGTTTGCCTAATCCTGCTGTACCTACTGCAAAAATATTATAGCCAGAATATGGCAGGGCAATACCTGCTTCCACCGAAGCACGTGCCCGATCTTGTCCTAAAAAATTATTCAGTGGTTTAATGCGTCGGGTCGAAGCGGGAATGTTAGCGTAATTTGGAATATGGGTGAGTTGTGCTGCTTTAAGTCGCGTATTTTCTAAGGTGGTTTGTATTTCGCTTTGTTCAAAGGCAGAGCTGAGAAGCGGTTGTTGTGCGTCTGGCACTGCTGTTGTTGTGTTAGTTGTCAATGATGGGTTGATTTGATCAAGTCTTTGGGTCACTGTAGAAATCCAAAACGAAATAGTGCAGTTAGAAGTTTAAAGGTATACAGGTTTAAGCGGAAAATTCAAGCTAAGCCGTAATTTTTACTACAAAATGACAAGGCTGTTGTGCATAATTTCATAAATACTGTTGAAACAGAAGCTATTCCGCGATTGAATAACAACACTTTGACTTGATAGAAAATAATAATCGAATGACCACACAACAGACTGGGCAAACTTCAGCACAAAATACAGGGTGGAAAGCAGCATTTACGGCATTTTTAGACCGTCGTGCGCTGATTATGCTGTTTTTGGGCTTCTCTGCAGGTATTCCAATTTTACTGATTTTTTCCAGTCTATCCTTATGGTTGGGCGAAGCAGGCATTGATAAAAGTGCTGTGACTTTCTTTAGCTGGGCCGCTTTGGGTTATTCCTTTAAATTTGTCTGGGCGCCATTAATTGATGAATTACCCGTACCCTATTTAACTAAAAAACTGGGGCGTCGTCGGGCATGGCTGCTTATTGCCCAATGTTTAATTGTCTGTGCAATTGCGGTGATGGCATTTTCTGACCCAGCTTTGGGACAGGCGCATTTATATCAAATGGCATTCGGTGCAGTATTGCTCGGTTTTTGTGCTGCTACGCAAGATATTGTGATTGATGCATACCGTATCGAATTGGCTGAAACTCAAATGCAAACCGTGTTGGCATCGACCTATAACGCGGGCTATCGCATTGGGATGATTGTCGCAGGGGCAGGTGCTTTATTTTTGGCAGCCTCGTTAGGTACAGCCAAAGGCAACTATATTTATAGTGCATGGAAAATTACCTATTTGGCGATGGCTGCGGTGATGCTGATTGGCATTATCACGACTTTGGTGATTCGTGAACCGCAAGTGAATCGGGTCAGCAAGCATTATCAACGACGTGACTATTTTCGTCTAGTTGCAGTGTTTTTTGTTGCGGTACTGAGTTTTGTGTTGTGTTATGTCTTCTCGGGTAATTTAACCGAAGCCTTAAAACAACAATTCCAACTCAAAGATGCATTTTTATTATTTTCTATAGAAGCTTTACGATTTATTGCATCGGGTGTGGCGGCTGTAGGTGTGGGCACAATTTTAGTCAAATTGGGCGCAGTCAATAAACAGATGGCATTTGAAACATGGGTGTATCCTGTCGCAGATTTCTTTAAACGCTACGGCATGAAACTGGCACTGGTGTTATTACTCTTGATTGGTTTTTATCGAGTTTCAGACATTATTGCAGGTGTAATTTCCAATGTGTTCTATCAGGATTTGAACTTTAGCAAAGAACAAATTGCCGAAGCGGTTAAGGTTTATGGGGTCATTTTCAGTTTAGTGGGTGGCTTCTTGGGCGGTTTACTGGCACAGCGTATGAACATTATGAAATTAATGTTTGTTGGCGCGGTGTTGGCATCATCCACCAACCTTATTTTTATTGGTCTGGTGAAGTCAGGACAGCAACTGAGCGATGTGCAAGTTTCTGTGGGGCAGCAACAATATCAAACCCAGGCCGATGAAGTTGGATATTGGAAAGTGGCTGTGCCTAGTCAGGTTTTAGCAACACAGGATGAAATTCAGGTACGTGCGCAATACCAAACGGGCGATACACCGTCACGTTTAGTGTCGATGCCGTATTTGCACCAAACTGAGATTGAAACTGCACAACTCCAGTTTTTACCACTGACTTCGGATAATCGTATTAGCGAAAATGAAGCCAGCAACAGTATTGTCGTACGTGGGCAATATGCAGGGCCTGCCTTAACTGAACAGCAAAAAATTGTACTACAGCTAGATGGGCAAAGTTTTGATGCTAAACTGGATGCGCAAGGAATTTTTACAGCAGCGATTGCAGGACAGCTTTTAGCAGACTCACCAAGTAAACAATTGCAAGCCGTATTATTGAATGGGCAGAAAACAACACAACAACACAGTCAAACGTATCAGGTCGATTTAAACTCACATGAAGCCAATGCTTTGGATGTAGATATCCAGCCTTTGCCGATCGTTCAATTATCTTCAAACAATATGGTTGAAATTCAGGGCAAGGTGATTAAGCCATATAGTACAGCATGGTTATATTTTGCCATTATTGTCGATAACTTGGCTTCAGGTTTGGCAGGTGCAGCTTTTATCGCTTTTTTATCGAGTTTAACCAGTGTATCATTTACCGCGGTTCAATATGCGATTTTTAGCTCACTTATGACCCTGACCCCTAAGATTTTAGGCGGCTATTCGGGTACTATAGTGACAAATATTGGTTATCCGAACTTTTTCCTTATGACCACTTTAATTGGAATACCTATTCTAATTTTAGTGGTGTGGGTGGCAAAACTGTTGGGTGAGCATCAACATACAAGCAAAACCGATTGAACAAAAGGATGAATGTCATGCGCATGCTACATACTATGTTACGTGTAGGTAATTTAGAGCAATCATTAAAATTTTATACAGAAGTTTTAGGTATGACTTTGCTCCGTAAGCGTGATTACGAAGAAGGTCGTTTTACTCTTGCTTTTGTAGGTTATGGCGATGAAGAAAATCATACCGTTTTGGAGCTGACCCATAACTGGGATACAGACAGCTATGATTTGGGTAATGGCTATGGTCATATTGCAATTGGGGTAGAAGATGCCTACAAAGCATGTGAAGAAATTAAAGCGCGTGGTGGCAATGTGATACGTGAAGCAGGGCCAATGAAAGGTGGCGTGACGGTCATTGCATTTGTTGAAGACCCAGATGGTTATAAGGTTGAACTGATCCAGCAAGATCAGAACGCACGCAATAACTAGGTCTTTATCTGTGCAGCAGTAAAAAAGAAACCTTTATGGCACAATAAATTGAATATCGTTCAGTATTGATTTTAAAAATATTGAACATCACCTGAAAATACTCGCTTTTTGAATAGAGCTCAGTAATATACCTTTATCGAAAGGTGAAAATTACTGGGCTTTTTTTGCAACAGTAAAAAATATACAGGATGTATTTATGTTGAAGTTATTGGCATTGGACCGTTTTACCATTCTTTTGTTTGTGATGGTGATCCTCGCCAGTGTCGTGCCTGTGTCAGGGCAGGCCGCCGAAGTTTTTAGTGTGATTACGACTGTTGCTATTGCGATTTTGTTCTTTTTGCATGGGGCGAAATTATCACGTGAAGCCGTAATTCAAGGCATGATGCATTGGAAATTGCATGCGTTGGTATTTACTTTTACCTTTGCGTTATTCCCGATTTTAGGTTTGCTAGCAAAGCCAATTTTAGTGCCAATGCTTGGGCAGGAATTGTACTGGGGCTTTTTGTTCATGTGCTTTTTGCCTTCAACCGTGCAATCTTCAATTGCCTTTACTTCAGTGGCAAAAGGCAATGTTGCCAGCGCAGTCTGCAGTGCGTCTTTTTCTAATTTAATTGGGATGTTTATTACCCCAGTTTTAGTAGGAATCTTTATTTTAGGTCAGTCTGCACACGGTTTTGACCCGATAAACTCGATTATTCAAATTACGTTATTGTTATTAGTGCCATTTATCTTGGGGCAATTATTACGTCCTTATGTTTTTCCACAGATGCTGAAATTGCCAAAATTGGTCAAGGTGTTTGATCAGGGTTCGATTTTGATGGTGGTTTATGGCGCATTTAGTGGGGCAGTGGTAGCAGGGTTGTGGCATCAAGTCAGTGGCATGACTTTATTGCTTTTGATTATTGCCTGCTCAGTGTTATTGACCCTTGTGATGTGGTTGGCGTGGGTTGTACCACAATGGTTGGGTTTTGCACGTGAAGATCAAATCGCCGCATTTTTTTGTAGCTCCAAAAAAACCTTGGCCAGTGGTGTACCCATGGCGCAAATTTTATTTATTGGGCAGCCTTTGGGGATGATTGTTTTACCCATCATGATTTTCCATCAAATTCAGTTAATGGTGTGTGGCGTGATTGCCAATTATCTTGAGAAGCAGCCAGATTCGATTGAAACGCAAGAATTAAATAACTAAGAATAATTAGCTTTAAAAAATTTTATTCCGTATAATATTACGCAACTTGTTGTGCTTAGCTCTGACGGTATCCGTCTCGGTGGGCCAAAAGAATGGTCTGTTGTGGTGTTGGTCTGCTTTTAAAGCATGTCCTCGTTTTTTAAATGAGAGTGACCAATTGCGATGACAGCTTAAGCCTTCTTAAATCTTAGGAGTAATCGACGATGCGCGCCGATATTCACCCAAAATATGAAAAATTAGTTGCAACTTGTTCTTGCGGTAACGTAATCGAAACTCGTTCAGCAGTTGGTAAAGAAACTCTTTATCTTGACGTATGTTCTGCATGCCACCCGTTCTACACTGGTAAGCAAAAGAACGTTGACACTGGCGGTCGTATCGACAAGTTCAAACAACGTTTTGCTGGTATGTCACGTTCTATCAAACGTTAATCTCCAGTACAAAAAAACGGGCAATTGCCCGTTTTTTTGTACCTTAGATTTAGGATCTAAAAATATAGACCCTAATGCACAAGACCTTATTGGTCTTGCACATCAATTAAATGATCGAGTTTTTTCTGGAAATAATCACCTTGAATAAAGCGTGCATCGACATTCCACGCATTTGCAAACAGGTTCATATCATTTAAGTCACGCAATAACACTTCCACAGGTTTAATTTCACTATAAATGCTCAATTGTTTCTGCAATTCTTGCGTTGAGTCATCAGCAGCCAGTTTTTCAGTCAGTGCGCTGTGCAAAGTCAAGTAGTGGATATCGACTTGTTTTAAGATGGATTCACTATAAATCGAATGACCAAAATCGCGAAGAGATATTTCAGCGCCGTACTGACGTAATAAACTGATTTGTTTCTGTGCATCACCTAAGTTTTGGCTGATATCTTCTTCCGAGAATTGCAAAATTAATGGATGGCTGAGAGGGCTACCAATAATCGTAATCAGTTTGGACACAAATTCAGGGAAGCTACGGTCTTGTAATAAAACAAATTTGTTTAAATTGACAATCAACTTCGCTTCAGGGTATTGGGTAATGAAGTTGTGCAATTGTTTACAGGATTCAACTAAAATCCAACGATCCAGTTTAATGGCTAATTCTGGGTCTTCAGCCAAATCAATTAAGCCTGTCAGTGTTTTCCATTCGCTATTGAAAATAAAGCCGCTGGTCACTTCGTAGGTATATAAATTGGTGTCTTGTTTGTCGTAAAGTTGTTGATATTTAAGGTGAATTTCACCGCGATCAAGGCTTTGACGTATAGCAGAAATAATCGTAGATTCACTATAGGATTGTGGTACAGCTGCGGCAGATTCAATCACATTTAAATTAGATTCACCAAAGGACAAGTCTAAGGCTAAACCTGAGTTGTGGTGTTCTTGCGGTTGTGGAAGTGCGTTGGCAAAACCTTGGCTAATCAGTTGCTCAAAACTGCTTTCATTTTGAATGTCTTGAGTGAGTGGCACATAACCAATGCGCAAATTAAGCGGGTAGCTGTGCTGATCTACCGTGAGTAATTGTGGTTTCGTGAGTGAGTTTAAGCCAATCAGTTTCGATTCTAAAATTGCAGGCGATTCTGCTTGGAACAAACCAACCACTAAACCATTACTCACATTAAATAAAGGTACATTGGTCTGTTCTTTTAAAAAGTTTCGGATGTTGGCAAAGTAATTTTTTGTGGTTTGCCAGTCGGCTTGGAAAATTGATTCAGGGCAGTTCGCCAAAGAAAACACCACCAAAGCATTGGCATTAGATGGCTGTTTGGCTAAAGTGCGATTTACCAATTGGTAGGTGCTTGGTTTTGTCGCTGCTTTGTCTGCTGTCGTTTGAGCAGGGACAGTATTTTGCGCCGTATTTTCAATATCTATGGTGATTTGTATGGCGTCGTCAGCTGCTCCAACAAATTCAATTTTGAGCGGGTTTTGTTTTGCTAATAGCGGGTTTTGGCTATGAATATCAAAACGGCCGTGTTCAAATTGTCCTTGACTGACTTTCTTAAAGCGGAATTTAAAATCTGTAATATCTTGCGGTTGCAATAAATCCAATAATGGCAAGCCAATAAGGTCATCTTCACTTTTTAAACCAAATAGCTGTAAATATTCAGCATTGGCTTGTGCATGAATTCCTTCCTGAATAATGGCTACTGCTTTGCTACTGTCTTCGACCAACGCCTGAGCTTGTGATTGCGCATTTTCCAGTTCAGTCATAAGTTGTTCTTGTGACTGCTGTAAGCGACTAAAAGACAGTGCGCGAATTAAGCCAAAATAGAAGCGTTCGGGGTAATCTAAATTGATAATGTCATAGATGCCTTTGCGCACATAACTGGTGTATTGTGTGGCATCGTAATCGTCTGGTTTGAGCAAAAGCAGCGGTAAATTTGGTTGCTGTGATGCACGAATTAGAGTAAGTGCTTGATCGACTTTTAGGTCATAAGCACGACCAAAAATCACCAAATCCCAAGTTAAATGTAATTGTTTTTCAAAGTTTTTAATGTCATCTAATAGATAAGCCTGAACACGGTGCTCATTTGCAGCGAGTTGTTCACAAATTTGATTAAAACGTATTTGGTTGTCATCGATTATGAGTAAACGTGTTTCGGTACGTTTGAGCTTTTTAGACAATAATGGATTTCTCACTTTAATGCTTCCCATAAATCGTGATTTTTAACTTCATTCACTTGTTTCTGAATAAAACCATCAAGTAAAGGCTGTTGTTGGTCATTCAACAACTCAAAATCAAAGCGCATAAAGCTTTGGGTAATCAATAACGGCTTAATTAAGAACACTTTAAGTTCTTCTTCACCTAAACGTAATTGTACGGTTTTTTTGTCACGTAATACTTGCAGATTTGGCAAAATCAACGTGGTATTGACTTCATTGACCTGCGTACTTTGTACCAATAATGCTGGATGATAATGTCCTGTATGTCTATCTGTTTTAATAAAAACAGCACATGGGTAAATATCTTGGGTTAAAATTTCCAAACCAAGTTCTAAACTTTTTTCGGCAGATTGTTTAATCCAACGGATTACACCACCACGCCACGGACTTTGGCTATTTTCCTGAACTAGAATAAATTCACCAGTTTTAAGGTTTTTCGGTGTTTCACCCGTCCATTTAATACGATAGCCATTGACGCTAATATCAATAACTTCGGCATTGTAAATTTGTTTGGCTTGACGGTCTAAGGTTTTAACAGCGCTAATATCTACCGTAGAGTTGGTATGCATGGCATTGATAAACTGGCTTTCATTCTGGAATTGGTAGTTATCGCCCAAAGCCAGCGTTTCATTGAAGTTTTTACCATTAGACAGATAAAAATGTGCCACAGTCAAACCAAAGCAAATTTTAATCCGTGCCGAATATTCATAACGCTCATGCACACGTTCTGCTGTATTGGTCAAAATATTGTGCAAATGGAAATGCAAAGCAGGGGTTAAGAATAGCTTTTCATTGCGTGATAAATGTTCACCTTTACGACCTTGAGCTTCATTTAAATGATCGAGTAGGGGTTGAGTTGCAATAAAAATATTGGCATGAAAACCTTGGCTTTGGTGCGTATTGTAAATAGGTGGATGATCTTTAGTTGCATCGACCACATAACGTGAAAGCGTCGTTTCTTTGGGTAAAACTTGAATCAGTTTTGCCCAGTCAAAGCTACAGAGATATAAGCCTTGAATTTCTGCAGGTCGAATTTGATGGGTGTTGAAAATTTCCAATAAAATCAGCTGCGCATAGGCTTGTGCAATATTAATCAGTTGATGTTGTGTGCCTTGTAGCTGATTAATATTATTTAAATAATAATGTTGTTGAATTGCAGTATCTAAAATTTGGTGTGCAATCAGCCACTGATTTGGCAAGGCGTGGCTATAAAGCATGTGCTGTTGATAGCGCAGTAGAGCTAATTGTTGTAAAGCATAATAGCTAGATAGAACTCGTGCAGTTTGTAAATTCTTTTTTAAATTGAAGGCAAATAAAGAAAACTTTTGTTGAGTAAGTTGTTGGTGACTGCGTCGGCAAATATCAATATACACTTTGGCGAAGTGACTGCGTAATGACAGCGCGAGTTCAATAATATGATCGTTGCGGTCATTACTAATTAAGGCCTGATTGAAAAAATGCTTTTCCAGACTGGTGAGTACATTTTCAAGTGTTGGATGAATAGCTTGAATTAAGTCAAAACGTAATGTTTCCTGACATTTCAGTTCTGAAATTTCTAACAGTGCATTAAACAGGGCTTGGGAAGAATCACCCAATTGTAAAATGGATAAATCCGCTGCCCATGACTGAATGCTTTTAACCGTATTTTGACAAAAACTTAATTGCTCCAGCTTTAGTTCGCTGGGAACTAGAAAAAGATCTGAAGTATCTGTATTCATGATTATTATTTAACTCAATAAGTTGAAACCCCAAAAAGTGGTGTCTTGTTTTTTTCGCCCGCAATTTCCCTAACGAGTTTAGGAACTAAATAGCCTGGTAAGTTCGCCAAAAGCTCTTTATAGATGTGATCAATGTCTTGCGGCATTAAATCAAAATGATGCGCTCCTTTTACTTTATCTAACACGTGTAAATAGTAAGGCATCACCCCCGCATCAAAAAGACGATAGCTTAAATCGACCAAAATCTGGGCAGAATTATTGACCCCATTTAATAAGACTGCTTGATTCAGAACGGTGAAGTTTTGCTCGACTAACTTGGTAAGTTGCGAACACGTAAAGTCATCTAATTCTGCTGCGTGGTTCGAGTGTACCACTAGAATAATACGCAGCCTACTATTTTTTAATAAGGAAATCAGTGATTCATCAATACGGTTGGGAATAACAATCGGAACTCGTGAATGAATTCTCAAAAATTTTATTTGCGGAATAGATGCTAAGCGTTCAATCCAGATACTTAATTTACGATTTGACAAAGTGAGTGGGTCACCACCACTTAAAATCACTTCATTAATATCGGGTTGGCTTTCAATGTAATTACGGATGTTGTCCCAATCTTCAGTTTTTGGCAGGTTTTCTTGATAAGGAAAGTGTCTACGGAAACAATAACGACAATGTACTGCGCAAGCACCAGTCAGGGTTAGCAAAAAGCGTGATTTATATTTGTGTAAGACTCCAGGTTGTTGATTGGCTTGTTCCTCACCCAAAGGGTCAGTGACAAATCCGGGATGATCTTTCAGTTCTAAATGATGCGGCAGAACCTGTAACAGTAAAGGATCGAGTGGATTGCCTTTTTGCATTTTGGCAACAAATGCACGTGGAATGCGCAATTTAAACTGATCGGATGCCAGTAATGCACCTGACAGCAACTGTTGTTCAGACAGCTCTAAAATATTCAACAATTCGCGCGGGTCGGTGATCAAGTCACTGAGTTGAGATTGCCAGTTTTGTTGTTGGTACAGGTAGTTGATCATGCCAAAAAAGATTTAAATATGAGATGAAATGAACCAAGTACACATCTGTATAGCGTAGATGAATTCTGTGTTCATTGAGCGTGAATGCCGCGAATGATTTGATCGCTTTAAATCAGAATCATCACAAAACAGAAGATTTTACCGATATCTTGAGGCGATCGGTAGTGGATTTTCATTGCTTCGTTAAGGCTTGCTCATTTACAATACGTCCGATGAAAAAAAGATGTTGCAAGATGGCGAGCATCGCAGAGCTGCGTTGGTCATTTACTTTGTAACATAAATAGTTAAGTTAGTCAGTTTGGAGTGTGCCAGTCATGGCCTATTATTCTACGAATGATTTCAAGTCAGGCCTTAAGGTTATGCTTGATGGTAACCCATGTTCAATCATGGAAAATGAATATGTAAAGCCAGGTAAAGGTCAAGCGTTTAACCGCGTAAAACTTCGTAACCTTCGTTCTGGTAAAGTTTTAGAAAAAACATTTAAGTCTGGTGATTCATTAGAAGCTGCTGACATTGTAGAAGTAGAAATGGAATACCTCTACAACGATGGCGAAATGTGGAACTTTATGGATCCTGTATCTTTTGAGCAAATTGCTGCTGATAAAACCGCAATGGGTGATGCTGCAAAATGGTTAAAAGATGATTCAAACGAAAAATGTACCATTATGTTGTTTAACGGTGTGCCTTTAACTGTAAACCCACCAAACTTTGTGGTATTAAAAATTGTTGAAACTGATCCAGGTGTACGTGGTGATACTTCTGGTGGTGGCGGTAAACCAGCGAAATTAGAAACAGGCGCAGTGGTACGTGTTCCTTTATTTGTACAGCAAGAGGATAGCGTTCGTGTCGATACACGTACAGGTGAATACCTAGAACGCGCATAATGATTTATTGATTAATCATAAGAAAAAGAGGGGGATGATTCATGTCATCCCCCTTTTTTGTTACTTTGATTATGTGGTAAAAGAATAAGTGAAAAGTAAAGGAAACTGTTGGTGCTTCATTCAAGTGTGCGGTAGCGCAAAGTGTGGATGCAAAAGCAACAGACATCGAAATAAAAGGAGCAAGATCAACCAAGGATTTAGGAATTAAAGCAAGGGTCTGTAGACATTTCATAAATGGCTTGCGCTGTAGGCTAAAACTGAGCAGATCAGGCATGAAACGCAGGGAATAGCGAGACTATTGCCAAGTTTCATAACGCAATCTGAGAAAGTTTTAGCCACAGCCTGAGCAAAAACAAGCACTGCTTTGTTTGCAGTGCAAGGCGCAGCGAAGGACAAGCATATTTTTCTACTGCTATTTCGTTATGAGTCAGTCATTTAGAATGACTAAATTTCCTGCCTCATGCCTTATATCAGTTAAAAAATATGCGTAGTCGCAAACATAGACGAAGTGTCTACAGCCCCTAAATCTCGACATTAAAAGTAACGCTTAAAAATGTAACAAGAAGAGAGATTGACATGGAAACAGTTCAAAAGAAGTCAGGTCTGACTTCAAAAATTATATGGCTCTTGGTCGCCATTTTAGGTGCAATATCTTTTGGAATATTGGCAGTCAGTAGAGGTGAACACGTCAATGCGATCTGGTTAGTTTTAGCTGCGGTCTGTGTATATAGCATTGCATACCGCTTCTACAGTTTGTTTATTGCCACCAAAGTATTTGAGTTAAATGAGCGCCGCTTAACGCCAGCACATCGTTTGGCTGACGGTTTAGATTATGTTCCCACCAATAAAAGTGTGTTGTTTGGTCATCACTTTGCCGCAATTGCAGGCGCAGGCCCTTTAGTTGGACCTATTCTTGCAGCACAAATGGGCTATTTACCCGGCACCATCTGGCTTTTGGTCGGGGTGGTGTTGGCAGGTGCAGTTCAAGACTTTTTGGTTTTGTTTATTTCTACACGTCGTGATGGGCGTTCTCTGGGAGAAATGGCAAAGCAAGAGCTGGGTTCATTTGCTGGCGTGATTGTCATGCTAGGTGCGCTGGGCGTGATGGTGATCATTCTCGCTGTACTTGCCTTGGTTGTTGTGAAAGCTTTAACCAATAGTCCATGGGGTGTATTTAGTATCGCGGCTACCATACCAATTGCAATTTTCATGGGCATCTATATGCGTTTTATTCGCCCAGGGAAAATTGCTGAGGTTTCGATTATCGGTTTTGTACTGATGATGCTGGGCATTATTTATGGTGAGAATATTGCGCAGCATCCATTCTGGGGACCTTTGTTTACGTTAAGTGGCACAGAATTAACATGGTGTTTAATTGCTTACGGTTTTATTGCTTCAGTTTTGCCAGTGTGGTTATTATTGGCGCCACGTGATTATTTATCAACATTCTTAAAAATTGGCGTTATTGCTGGTTTGGCTGTCGGGATTGTGTTTGCAATGCCTGAAATGAAGATGCCTGCGGTGACCCATTTTATTGATGGCACAGGGCCAGTATTTGCGGGTTCATTGTTCCCGTTCTTATTTATTACGATTGCCTGCGGTGCGATTTCAGGTTTCCATGCCTTAGTGTCTTCAGGTACGACGCCAAAGCTGGTCAATAATGAAAAAGACATTCGGATGATTGGTTATGGCGGCATGTTGATGGAGTCTTTCGTGGCGATCATGGCGATGATTTGTGCCACTGTGCTAGACCCGGGCGTGTACTTTGCTATTAACGCACCCACTGCAGTTTTAGGTACAACTGTCGAAAGTGCGGCAGAAGCGGTACGAAATTTAGGCTTTGTGGTGAGCCCTGAAACTTTAACCATTTTGGCAAAAGAAGTGGGCGAAAGCACGATTCTGTCACGTACGGGCGGTGCGCCAACTTTTGCAATTGGGATGGCACATATCATCACCGAGATTTTTAATAACCGCTCGATGATGGCGTTCTGGTATCACTTTGCCATTCTATTTGAAGCATTATTTATTTTAACTGCGGTAGATGCAGGCACACGTGCTTGCCGTTTCATGGTGCAAGATACGGTGGGGATTGTTATTCCTGCGGTGAAAAATTCACATAACTTCTTTGGTAACTTGCTTGGCACGGCAGTCGCAGTGGCAGGTTGGGGCTTTTTCGTCTATCAAGGGGTGGTCGATCCATTAGGCGGTATTAACAGCTTATGGCCATTGTTTGGTATTGGTAACCAAATTTTGGCAGCGATGGCGCTCATTTTAGGTACAGTGATTTTGTTTAAAATGAAAAAAGAAAAATATGTTTGGGTGACGATTATCCCAACAGTATTCTTGTTCATTACTTCCATGACCGCAGGCTGGCAAAAGATTTTCCACGACAATCCAAAAATTGGTTTCTTGGCGCAAGCAGATCGTTTCAATGCCGCAATTCAACGCAATGAAATTTTAGCACCTGCAAAAACAGTCACTGAAATGCAAACCATTGTTATGTCCAATCAAATTAACGCCGTGTTATGTGGTTTCTTTATGATTGTGGCATTTGTGATGTTGTTCGCTGCTATTAGGGTAATTCGCCGTGCATTGGCAAGTCCCACCCCAACTGTACATGAAGCCGAAGCGATTTATCGCGATCCTGAAACTATTCAGCCAAATAGCAGTCATTAGGAGTGAGCACATGATTAAGCTTAAATTTTCCCAACAGGGCAAAACAGTGATTTACAACATCATTAAAATGACCATCATGTCGCAAAAGGATTTGATTTTGAATCCGAAAAACTGGTCACGTATCGGCACTTTATGGCAGCGTTTGCAACAAAGTTTTCGTTTAATGGTCGGTGTACCTGATTATCAGAACTATTTGGAACACATGCGTAAGCATCATCCAGATTTAGAAGCCATGGATCCGAAGACTTTTTATCGTTACTGTGTCGATGCGCGTTATCCATCGGCAAAAGGTGGTTTGAAAAAGTGTCCGTGTTAATCCCGTACCACGATGGAAATGTTTAGAGATATGGGTTGCTTAACCCTCACTGTTTAGGCAGCTTAGAATATCTTTAGGATTTCTTTAGAAATTTAGCAAAACGGTGTATGTTTAAACATGTGCCGTTTTTTTATTGGGTATAAGGGGATTTACTGTGATTTGGGGTACAGAAAAAGTTCAAAAACAACAACTGACGCAAGCGCAGCAACCGCTCAATGCACAGATTGAATCTTATGCTGGCAAAATTCAGGCTTTCTTGACAGAAATTAATACCATTATTTTAGATAAAGAACAGCAGACCAAATTGGCGTTAAGTTGTTTGTTGGCAGGCGGGCATGTGCTTTTTGAAGATTTACCCGGATTAGGTAAAACCACCTTATCGAGTGCTTTATCGCATTTGGCAGGTCTGCAATTTCAGCGCATTCAGTTTACCAATGACATGCTGGCCAGTGATGTGATTGGCGTAAATATGTTCAATCAAAAAGAACATCAATTTGAGTTTAAGCAAGGTCCTATTTTTACCCAAATTTTATTGGCCGATGAAATTAACCGTTGTTCGCCTAAAACTCAAAGTGCCTTGTTAGAAGCGATGGAAGAGGGTGCAGTCACGGTGGATGGTGTGCGTTATAGCTTACCGCAACCTTTTTGGGTAATTGCCACACAAAACCCACTGTTTCAAAGTGGTACTTATGCGCTGCCAGAATCACAGCTTGATCGCTTTTTAATGCGTCTGTCTTTGGGCTATCCATCGCGTTTTGCTGAAAAAATGCTGTTGCAACAAAACTCAAGACATGCGCTGATTGCTAGTTTGGCACATATTTTTACTGAAACAGAAATTTTAAACTTACAGCAATTGGTCACAGAAATTCACGTATCCGATACCGCGCTAGACTACTTACTGGACTTGGCCGCAGAAACCCGTAAAGCACGTCACGGATTATCTACCCGTGGTGTTTTGGCACTAAAAAAAGCAGCGCAAGCACACGCCTTAATCGAGCAACGCAGTTTTGTCACTGCCGATGATATTCAAGCGGTGTTTGTGGCAGTTGCTGCGCATCGTATAGGATTGAGTGAGGCAGAAACTTTGCATGTGATGCAACAGGTTAAAGTGAGTTAGTACACGCATGTTGAAGCAGGCATGGCAAAACTGGATCAAGACACGTTTTCTGTTTGATCGGCACAAAACCTTAAAACAAAAAGACATTTTGGTTTTTATCTACCAACAGGGTTATCTGTATTTAGTGCTGATTTTGATCACGTTTATTGCAGGCGTGAATTATGGCAATAACTTGATTTTAGGCTTTTGCTTTTTGATCAGCGCCATTTTGTGTATCAGTTTTTATTTGACCTTTAAGCAACTGTATGAATTAGAGATTGAAATTGTGACCACCGAAATTGGGCAAGTGGGCGAAGTATTGCAATTACAATTGCATTTCAAACAAGAGCTCGCGCAGGCGCGTTATTTATGGATTAAAGCCAATCATCAATTAGAACAAGTTCTCATTCAAGACAGCCAACAGCAGTATATTTTGACTTTTTTTGCAGCACAACGTGGGCAGTTTCATTACCCTTATTTACAGATTTATTCGGTTTATCCTTTTGGATTAGTACGTGCATGGACTTACTTAAATTTGTCACGTACCGCTTGGGTGGCGCCAAAAGCCGTCATGTATAGCGCAGAAAACAAACAGCATCAACACAGCTTTCAACCTGATTTAGACGAGTTTCGTGAGCTGCGTGATTTTCAATTGGGCGATTCCTTGCAAGCCGTGTCGTGGAAGCAAGCTGCACGCGGTCAGGGCTTATATGTGAAAGTTTTTGAACAATATCAGGATCAACAGAGTATCGATATTTATTATGAACACATGCCTGCACCGACCCACGAAGAAAAATTAAGTTTGATGATGGGTTTGGTCGAACAATGTGAACAACAACAGTTGAATTATGCGATGTTTTTGCCGCATGCAACCCTTGAAAAAGGTCTGGGCGAGCGGCAGTTGAAACAGGCAAAAATTCTTTTGGCACAGGCTTGACAATCATGCACCACTCAATTCAGCAATCTATTCTGCTTAGCCTGATTTTAATTTTGGCTGCTCACATGCTGTTTAGCCCAGTGACATTGAGTGTTATTTTTGCCATCATGTTGTTGCTGTTGTATCGTCACTATAAAAAGAAAACAGCACGTATTTCTAAAGTTTTGACTTATGGATTGACCTGTTGTGCCTTAATCAGTATTTATCTGAGTTATAAAAGCCTGATTGGCATAGAGGCTGGTGTTGCCTTATTATGCACCTTTTTGTTTGCCAAGGCTTTAGAAAGTCATACCCAGCGCGACCTGATTATTTTATTTAATTTTGCACTCTTTGTGAGTGCTAGTTCGTTTTTATACAGCCAAAGCATGTGGATGACCGTGTTGGTCATTCTATGTTTGATCAGTTGTTTAATTGGATTATATCGAATTCAAAAAAGCGCATTTGCAGAGTATGCGCCGCGTCATTCGAGCAGCCAAGATGCAAAGCATGACCTTAAAAATGTAGGCAAGTTTATCGCATACGCTTTGCCATTTTTTTTATTATTGTTTTTATTCTTTCCACGTTTGCCGCCATTATGGCATGTACCGATTCCAGATGCCAAAGGTGTGACAGGAATGAGTGACACGATGTCGCCAGGCGATATAGCTGAATTATCACAATCTTCTGCTTTGGCATTTCGTATTGTGGGGAATATGCAGCAACTGCCGCCACGTTCAAAACTATATTGGCGAGCGATGGTGCTGGATCAATATGATGGTCGCACATGGACGAGCAATTTTAGTAATCAACAATCCGTTCAGGCAGCACAATTACAGCCAGAGCAAGTCGATTTTCAGTATCAATATATTGCAGCAGACCCACGTATTCAGTGGATTATGGCACTGGAAAAATCCGTGCCAAATCAGCAGGGATATATATTGCGCCGTGATTGGAGTATAGTGCCACAGCGTCAAAATGGTCGGATTCAACCCATTGCTTTGCAGTGGGTAGGCGAATCCGCACACATTCAAAAGAATGATGCACAGAGCGAGCGTTATCGACGCTTTATCCAGCGTTTAAATGCTCAGGTACAGACGCAATCTGACCCAAAAGCACAGCAATTTGCGCTGCAGATGTTTGCCCAAAGTCAGCAACAACCAGAACGCTATGTGCAGAATGTATTGCAGTGGTATCGCAATAATGGCTTTAGTTATACCTTAAAACCTGGCACGCTCGGACAAAATCGGGTCGATGAGTTTCTGTTTCAGAGTAAGCAAGGTTTTTGTGAACATTATGCCTCAAGTTTTGCCTTATTGATGCGCTATGTCGGAATTCCAGCGCGTGTAGTCGTGGGCTATCAGGGTGGGGAACTTGCACCTGATGGACAAAGCTGGGAAGTACGACAGCAAGATGCACATGCTTGGACCGAAGTGTTGCTCAATCAACAATGGGTACGCATAGACCCGACAGCCATCATTGCACCTCAACGTATTGATGATGGCATGCAAAACCTTTTGGCAGATGATCGGGCCGTTTTAGGTACTGACACACAAATGTGGCAATACCAGCATTCTAATTTTATTCGTTCTTTACGGGTGTGGAGTGATTATGCGAGTTATCAATGGCAAAGCAAAGTCGTGGGTTATGATGCCGAGTCACAACGTCACTGGTTTGGACGTTTAGGGCTACATTCTAACTATGCTTTGGTCGCAGTGTTAGTTTCAAGTATCCTCATCTTATTGCTGGGTTATTGGGGCTGGATTTTTTGGAAAAAACGTCAGCAAGGTTCTCGTGTGCATCGTGCCTTAGATAAATTTTCTAAAAGATTGCCCGCTCAGTTGCAAAAACATAATGCAGAAACAGTGAGTGTGTGGATGCAGCGTTTAGCAGCGCAGGTAGATGAAAATGAGCAAGAAGCGTTTAAGCGTTTAGGCGTGTCCTATCAACAATATACTTATGCGCCTGAACATGATCATGTTTCAGAGCAGGTATTTTTTGAATTGCTTAAAACTTGCTCGGATGTGCTGAAAAAACGCAGAAAGGGGTTGTCTTAAAAATCAAAACTGAATATGATGCGAAACACTTTAGGCGTATAGCTCAGTTGGTTAGAGCGCTACGTTGACATCGTAGAGGTCTCCAGTTCGAGTCTGGATATGCCTACCAATATTTACTGAGTAATCAGTGATTTAAAGCCCATCTTATTAGATGGGCTTTTCATTTTATGGTATTTTTGAGGAGTTAAGTATTTCTACTGTGTTGATTGGTTAGTGATTTAAATTTAAAATTATAACTAAGGGTAGCTAACAGGCGTGTTACATTAATTACACTTCATTTTCTAGGACACGCATTAATTGGGAGTTCAGCTCAGCCGTAATAATGTCTAAAACTTTTTGGTGTAGATACATCTATTTTTTTGATTTATCAAAGCAATACATAGGCTACATTTTTGAACAATTATATTTACACATTTACACTAATCTCAATACATATATATGCCAACAGTGTCTAGATCGATGCCGCAATTCAATTGGTTGATGATGCTTATTATGATTCCCTTGCAAATGCTATCTGGGGCAAGTACACCACGCAAAAGCATGCTAGAAACCATTCAAAATATCATGCTGATTGCACCGACAACGCATTTTGTAACATTGGCTTAAGCAATTTTATATCGAAATGCGGATTGGATGTGAGCAGGCCTTTCGTTTCTATGGTTAATCGAAATTGCAACAACATTTTTCTATGTATCTTGGCAGCGTTTTAAAAATACCATTCATACAATGGCTTAATAGGATCGATTGAGTTTGATGGCTGAAGTACAAATTGTGATTTGGGTGCATTAAGAGTTACACCACGCTTAATTTTTGCTACTATGTATTAAAATTGTTTAATAAAAGTAAATGACATGAAACACATTCTTGTACCAGCTCTGGTGGTGTTGGTCGTTTTATTAGGTTATCTCGTTTACTTGGAAGAGGAAACGAGAAAGCAGGCAGAACTGAACCAAGTTTTGACTGAATCTGCAAATTTATCGCTTGAAAAAACAGAAGCGGCTACACCACAGATTTTGCAAGTCACAGAATAAATGTAGAAATTTCTAACATGATGTTTAGTGATTGTCTTATTTATCACACTTTTGTTTGGTTCACATAAACGTAAAATTTTATCTTTAATTCAAAAAAAACTAGAATTTAAAAAAAATCCCTATGGTATAATTTGCCAATTGAAACTGCTTTATCACAACTCAATTGCATTATTTTTGAGTGTGACTGAAGTGAAAAAAGATGAACAAAGCTGCATAAAAATTTATGCGGCTTTTTTATTTAGCATTCCGAAATTTTGATTTTGATAAAATCAAATGATTGATTGTAAATTAAGTTTATCCTTTTTGTGATTTTACATGCTCATTGGGCAAATCTATTGTTGCAACTGACACAGGTTTTAAGTGCTGACTTAAAATTGAGTCATGCTACAAACTCAGTTTATTTACAGGGGCTAGGTCATGACGACTCCTAATCCATCCTCAGCGGGAATGCTTGAGCGCTTATTCAAATTAAGTGAAAACAAGACCACATTCCGTACCGAGATTTTGGCGGGTGTAACCACATTCTTAACTATGTGTTACATCATTATTGTCAATCCGATGATTTTATCTGAAACAGGAATGGATCATGGAGCTGTCTTTGTCGCCACCTGTTTAGCCGCAGCAATTGGCTGTTTAGTGATGGGGATTGTTGCCAATTACCCAATCGCACTGGCACCGGGCATGGGGCTGAATGCCTATTTTACTTATTCCGTTTGTTTAGGCATGGGTGTGCCTTGGCAAACGGCTTTGGCAGCAGTTTTTGTATCAGGGATGATTTTCATTGCTATTAGCATGTTTAAAATCCGTGAAGCAATTGTGAATGCCATTCCCATGTCATTAAAATTAGCCATTGGCGGTGGTATTGGTTTATTCCTTGCTTTAATCGCCCTTAAAAATGCAGGCGTTATTGTCGATAATCCTGCGACTTTGGTGGGCTTAGGTGACTTAAAACAACCAACAGTACTTTTAGCGCTATTGGGCTTTTTAATGGTGGTGGTGATGCATCACTTTAAAGTGCGTGGTGCAATTATCATCAGTATTTTGGTACTGACTGCTATTTCCACAGCTTTAGGTTTAAGTGAATTTAAAGGTGTGGTTGGAGAAATTCCATCTATTGCACCTACTTTTATGCAAATGGACTTTGAAGGTCTATTTACAGCAAGTTTAATTGGTGTAATTTTCGTATTTTTCTTGGTCGATTTATTTGACTCTACAGGCACTTTAGTGGGTGTTTCACATCGTGCAGGCTTGTTACAAGATGGCAAATTACCACGTTTGAAAAAAGCACTTTTTGCCGATTCTTCTGCAATTGTCGCAGGTGCGGCATTGGGTACATCTTCAACAACGCCATATATTGAATCATCTGCAGGTGTTGCAGCGGGTGGTCGTACAGGTTTAACCGCAGTGATTGTTGGCTTGTTGTTTATTGCTTGTTTATTCTTGGCGCCGCTCGCGCAATCGGTACCTGGTTTTGCAACTGCACCTGCCTTGTTATTTGTGGGCGTGTTGATGATTCAGGGCATTGTGCATATTGATTGGGATGATATTACCGAAGCAGTGCCTGCCTTCTTAACTATCGTGTTCATGCCATTTACCTATTCTATTGCCGATGGCATCGCCATGGGCTTTATTAGTTATGCCTTAATTAAACTACTCACTGGCAAAGCGAAGTCTGTACCTTATATGGTGTGGATAATTGCTGTACTTTGGGCATTAAAATTTGCCATGTTTGGCGGTTAACATTTTTAAACTGAAAAGGGGTGTAAACTCAGTTTGCACCCTTTTTTATTTTGATCAATTTCTAAAATTCTCCCATAAAATACAAAAAGGACAGAACATGAATCAACTTGAGCTAATCCGTGCATTACCTAAAGCAGAACTGCATGTGCATATTGAAGGTACTTTTGAACCTGAATTGATGTTTGCCATTGCACAGCGCAACCAAATAGATATCCCGTATCAGTCTGTAGAAGAAGTCAAACAAGCCTATAACTTTCATAACTTGCAGTCTTTTTTAGATATTTATTATGCAGGCGCACAAGTATTGCTACATGAGCAAGATTTTTACGATTTAGCGTGGGCATATTTTGAAAAATGTGCTGAAGACCGTGTGGTGCATACCGAAATGTTTTTTGACCCGCAAACCCATACCGAGCGTGGTGTGGCATTTGCAACCGTGATTAATGGCTTACAACGTGCTTGCGATGATGCGCAAACAAAATTAGGTATCAGTTCACATTTAATTATGTGTTTCTTGCGTCATTTAAGCGAAGATGCTGCATTTGCTACTTTGGAACAGGCTTTATCTTATAAAGATCAAATTATTGCAGTGGGTTTAGATTCAAGCGAAGTCGGGCATCCCCCTTCAAAGTTTGAACGTGTCTTTACCAAAGCACGTGAAGCAGGCTTTTTAGTCGTGGCACACGCAGGCGAAGAAGGGCCATCCGAATATGTTTGGGAAGCGTTAGATTTACTGAAAGTAAATCGTATTGATCACGGTGTGCGTTCTGAAGAAGATCCTGTATTAATGCAGCGTTTAATCGCAGAAAAAATGCCGCTCACGGTTTGCCCATTGAGTAATTTAAAGCTATGTGTGGTGGATGATATGACACAGCACAACATCCGCCGTTTATTGCAGCAGGGTGTTAAAGTGACCGTCAATTCAGATGACCCATCTTATTTTGGTGGCTATATGAATGATAACTTTGTTGCAATTAGCCAAGCTTTAGACTTAAGCAATGCTGAATTAAAACAATTGGCGATCAATTCTTTTGAAGCTTCATTTATTTCGGTTGAACAAAAGCAAAAATGGATTGAGCAAATTCAAGTATTGGCGTGAGTTAAACTGAATTCAGATTCGCTTAGATTACAAAGCAGCAGCTTAATTTAAGCTGCTGCTTGTGGGAGAACAATTTAAGTCGCTTTAAATTCAAGTTTTTAAAATTATTTACCTTGCTGCGTCATACTACGCAATACATCCTCTTTATCTATATAGTGATGTTTGAGTGCGGCAAATACATGCTCAACCAGCATTGCCCCTGCAAACCAAGACAAATAAGTATGCACAGGTTTAACAATTGTTAATAGTTATGGGTTCTTATCCACCCATGCTGGAATTTCAAATAAATACAGCACATGCACAAGTTTCCCCCCACTCTCCAACTAAACAGCCCGTAATTGGAATCGCAAGCAGCATAAAAAACAGACCCAAATGTCACAAATGCGCTTATGTTTTCATCAAAGATGACATACTGTCAGGCAATTGCGGTACAGGGTGGGTATAACGCCAAAATAAGCGAATCACCCATAAACTATAATTGGTGTAGCGATATTTTATGCAGGGTAATCACATCAACTTTGAAGCTGTCATCGGCTTCATGGCTTATAAAGTTGCCATTAAAAAATCGATTACCCATGCGGCAATAAAAATAATCGCCATGAGCAAATGTAAAAATTCTGCGGTACGGGTGTAATATGAGTGAGAACTGTTCATGTTGTTTTTCAGGCTAATGGATGCTTGCATGCTATACAACCGCATGTGGTAAAAGTATCTACCTGCAACAGAGTGTTGAAAATCTGCAATGCTGAAAAAAATAAAGTTCTTATTAAGACTAGGCACATGAATGTAGAAATTGCAAAAAGCTATTCCTTCGCCAAACAAGTTTAGGCACAATAGCGGCATTGTTTCATCCAAATGACTTGAATATTAAATACAGGAAATATCCATGAAAAAACTACTCGCTGTATTGGCACCTATCGCTTTGGCTTTATCTGCATGTACCACAACTACAGGTACTACTACAGGAACGACAACTGCACCGACAGCAACTCAACAATTGGGTATGACGGCTATTAAAATTGCAATTAATGCCAAGTGTGTGACTGAATTAAATAACATTCCTGCATGGCACACTGCGACACGTGTGATGACAACAACGCAAAAGCAAAATGTTCAAGCTGAAATTTGTGGCTGTGTCAGTGAAAAAGCACCACAAAACGTGACTGCAGTAGATTTAGCCACAGCAGCAATTGACCCTGCTGCCCGTGCAACGATTGTGAGCAACGCGGTATCAAGAACCATTAATGCATGTGTGGCAGAAGCAGTAAGATAAGTTTAGTGACTCTGTACAATTAAAAAAGGGTGCATGATGACGCGCATTGTGAGATAGGCTGAATATTTCAGCCTTTTTTTAGGAAAAAGATGATGAAAATTGCGGGTGTTGATGAAGCAGGCCGTGGGCCTTTAGTAGGTTCTGTTGTTGCCGCGGCAGTTATTTTAGATCCGAATAACCCGATTGAAGGTTTAAATGACTCTAAAAAATTGACAGAAAAAAAGCGTGAAAAGTTGTTTTATGAAATTCAGGAAAAGGCTTTAGCTTGGGCAATTGCAGAAGCATCTGCAGCCGAAATTGATGAAGTGAATATTTTGCAAGCGTCGTTATTGGCGATGCGTCGTGCGGTAGAAGCTTTGTCTATTCAACCTGAGCATGTCTTGGTCGATGGCAATAAAATTCCGCAAGGTTTAGCAATGTCGTGTGATGCAGTTGTGGGGGGAGATGCATTACATGCAGAGATTTCGGCAGCCAGTATTTTAGCCAAAGTGGCGCGAGATCGTGAAATGGTGTTGCTTGACCAAGCATTTCCACAATTTGGTTTTGCTAAACACAAAGGTTACCCAACCAAAGCACATTTTGAAGCGATTGCACAGCATGGTGTGATTTCGGCACATCGACGAAGTTTTGCACCTGTGCGAAAGGCTTTAGAATTGATGGAAAAATAACATTAATTTTCATGTAAAACTATTGCTGAGTTGTAGGTAAAACATCCTGTACATAATCAGAATCAGCGAGCAACATCGAAATGGGGCAAGTTTTAAAAAAGCATTCAGCAGAAAAATTTAAAGCGGCAAATGAGCCGCTTTATATTCAATTACCTTAAACGTTTAACGATTAAAGTCATTTTGCGAGTAGTTATCTTCTTCAAATGATGGTTGATAATCTTGATCTAAGTGTTGCAAATGCTCATGCATGGCACGCTCGTGTTGAATACGTTGATAGATTTCTTCACGATGAACCGATACTTCTTTTGGCGCATTTACACCAATACGAACCTGGTTACCTTTGACACCAAGCACAGTCACGCTAACTTGGTCCCCAATCATTAATGTTTCTCCGACGCGTCGGGTGAGAATCAGCATGTTTATCTCCTTGCAAAATGCTAAACCTGCATTGATTTTTAAAGCAATTAAAAAGCTACAACCAAATAAAAACCAGTAAATTTTAACGGAACGTATCATTATTTATTATATAAGATACAGCGTTGCCAAAATTTATGAAAGCATGTTGCTCAATATAACAGAGCCACTATAAAAAAAACTATAGTGGCTCTAATTTTTTGTACTTTTTCGCAAAATTTGTCAGACAATTACATTTTCTGACAGGGACGCATTAAGCGCGTGCGCTAGACTCTCCGCTTTCACGATCTAGACCAAATACAGTGTGTAAAGTACGAACTGCAAGCTCTAGGTAGTTTTCTTCAATGATTACTGAAATTTTAATTTCAGAGGTAGAAATCATAAGAATGTTAATGCCTTCATCAGCAAGGGCGGTAAACATTTTGCTTGCAACACCCGCATGTGAACGCATACCTACGCCTACGATGGATACTTTTACAATGTCGTCACGTGTAGCCACTTCACGCGCACCAATTTCTTTTGCAGTTGCTTCAAGAATTGATTTTGCTTTGGCAAGCTCGCCACGGTTTACAGTAAAGGTAAAGTCAGTTGTACCATCTTCTTCTACGTTTTGGATGATCATGTCGACTTCAACATTGGCAGCGCCGATAGGTGACAAGATTTTAGATGCAATACCTGGCTCGTCAGGCACACCTAAAATAGTTAATTTTGCTTCGTCACGGTTAAACGCGATACCTGAGATGATAGGTTGTTCCATGTTGTCTTCCAATTCAGTAGTAATGAGTGTGCCGACATTTTGTTTAAAATCTTCGTCGAATGCGCCATCATCGTCATTATCAAAACTTGATAATACACGTAAAGGTACTTGGTATTTACCTGCAAATTCAACTGCACGAATTTGCAATACTTTAGAACCTAAAGACGCCATTTCTAGCATTTCTTCAAAAGAAATACGATCTACTTTTTTAGCTTTTGGTGCGACGCGTGGGTCTGTGGTGTAAACGCCATCTACGTCAGTATAAATTTGACATTCATCAGCTTTCAATGCAGCAGCAAGTGCAACGCCAGAAGTATCAGAACCACCACGACCTAAAGTAGTGGTGTTACCTTCGGCATCAAAACCTTGGAAACCGGCAACCACAATTACACGACCTGCATCTAGGTTTTCAGTCAATACATCGGTATTGATTGATTCAATACGTGCTTTGGTAAATGCGCTGTCAGTTTGAATACCAACTTGGCGACCAGTTAGTGATTTTGCCGCAACGCCAATAGAATTAAGCGCCATCGCTAACATCGAAATCGTTACCTGTTCGCCTGTAGACACCATTTGGTCTAATTCACGCGGATCAGGGGTTTCGGTAATGGCTTTCGCGAGAGCGAGTAGGCGATTGGTTTCGCCACTCATGGCAGAAACGACAACCACTATTTTGTGGCCATGATCATGCCAGCGCTTCACACGACGAGCAACATTTAAAATGCGCTCGGGAGTACCCATTGAGGTACCGCCATATTTTTGAACGATTAGTGCCATAGTTGTTCCATATAAGCCATGACCCTGAATTTACCTGCTCAGGGTCAGTTACACAAAAAGTGAGATTATTTTGCCGCAAGCCAAGCAGTTAAACCTGCCATCACCGATGCAAAGTTCTCGTTAAGTGGCGCGCCACCTTGTGCCAAATCAGGTTTACCACCACCTTTACCACCTAGTTCTGTAGCTAAGTATTTGATGATGTCTCCTGCTTTAATCGTAGCAGTAAAGTCTGGTGCAACAGAAGCGATTAAGCTGACTTTATCGCCTTCTACACCTGCAAGTACAATCACTGCTTGGTCGAGTTTGGATTTTACACCGTCGTGTAAGTTACGCAGTGATTTTGCATCCATATTTTGTACAGTCGTAATGAGCGTGGTACGTCCAGCAAGTTCTTGTACTTGACTTAAAAGTTCAGCTGCTTGGAAATGCGCTAATTTTTGATTGAGCTGTTCAATCTGCTTTTGAAGGCTAGATGCTGTATTGACCAATGTATGCACTTTTTCTAAAGTCTGGTCTTTTTGTGCTTTCAACAAAGCATTGATACTGTTGATATCACGTTCAGTTTTTTGAACGGCATCAACGGCTTTGCTGCCTGTAATCGCTTCAATACGACGCACGCCAGCTGCAACACCACCTTCAGAGATGATTTTGAATAAGCCAATATCGCCCGTACGTTTTACGTGAATACCGCCACAAAGTTCAATGGAGAAGTTTTTATCTTCAATAATTGAACCCATAGAAAGTACGCGAACTTCATCGCCATACTTTTCACCAAACAGCATCATTGCGCCTTTGGCTTTGGCTGCTTCAATATCCAGTAATTCAGTAGAAACTGCGGTATTAGCAATAACTTCTGCATTCACTAAACGCTCGATTTCTTGTAATTGTTCAAATGACACAGGTTGATCATTGGCAAAGTCAAAACGTAAAATGTCAGAAGCAACCAAAGAACCTTTTTGCTGTACGTGTGCGCCTAAAACTTGACGTAGGGCAGCGTGTAATAGGTGTGTTGCAGAGTGGTTGCGTGCAGTTGCTTCGCGGATGTCTGTTTTTACAATCGCTTCCACCGCTTGCGCAGCTTTTAAACTGCCCATGGTAACAATACCTTGATGAACAAAGGCACCGCCAGATTTTTTGGTATCTTGAACTTCAAAAATACCGGTTTCGTTTTTGAATAGACCTGTATCGCCAATCTGACCACCGCTTTCTGCATAGAACGGGGTTTGATTGAGTACGATCAAAGCTTCATCGCCTTCAACGACTTCATCAACTTGTTCGCCATCTTTATAAATAGCCACAATTTGACCCTGACCAGTCGTTGCGTCATAGCCATCAAATTGAGTTTCGCCTTCAACTTTTACAATTGAGTTATAATCAACCGCAAATTTACCTGCATCGCGTGCACGTTGACGTTGTGCTGCCATTTCAACTTCAAAGCCTGCTTCGTCAATGGTCAAGTCACGTTCACGTGCAATGTCTGCTGTTAAGTCAGTCGGGAAACCGTAAGTGTCATAAAGTTTAAATACTACTTCGCCTGGAATGACTGACCCTTTAAGCTGTGCCAATTCACCTTCAAGCAATTTCAAACCTTGCTCAAGGGTTTTGGCAAATTGTTCTTCTTCTTTCAGTAATGCTGCCTCGATACGCGCTTGATTTGCTGCAAGTTCAGGATATGCATCACCCATGACTTCAATGAGTGGCTTCAACATTTTATGGAAGAATGAACCTGTTGCGCCTAATTTGTTGCCATGACGTACTGCACGACGAATAATACGACGTAATACATACCCACGACCTTCATTCGATGGATTCACCCCATCAGCAATCAGGAAGCAGCAAGAGCGAGCATGGTCTGCAACCACTTTGAGCGAAGCAGGGTAGTCCACAGGCTTGCCAGTTTGTTGTGCTGTTGCTTCAAGAGCAGTTGTGTCTAAACCAATAATCTGAGCTGCATTTTTGAGTAAGTGCTGGAATAGATCAATTTCGTAGTTTGAGTTAACATGTTGCAATACTGCGGAAATACGTTCCAAACCCATGCCTGTATCGACAGACGGTGCTGGAAGTGGGTGCAGTACACCATCCGCAGTACGGTTGAACTGCATGAATACATTGTTCCAGATTTCAATGAAACGATCACCATCTTCTTCAGGCGTGCCTGGTAAGCCACCCCAGATATGATCGCCATGATCATAGAAAATTTCAGAACAAGGACCACAAGGACCTGTATCACCCATTGCCCAGAAGTTATCTGAAGCATATTGACCGCCTTTGTTGTCGCCAATACGAATAATACGAGAAGCATCTAAACCAATTTCTTTGTTCCAGATGTCAAACGCTTCATTATCGGTGTGATAAACCGTAGCATATAAACGCTCTTTCGGTAGCGCCAACCATTGTTCGCCTGTTAGAAATTCCCAAGCAAATTTAATTGCATCACGTTTGAAATAATCACCAAACGAGAAGTTACCTAACATTTCAAAGAAAGTATGGTGACGTGCGGTATAACCCACATTGTCTAAATCGTTGTGTTTACCGCCTGCGCGTACACATTTTTGTGACGATACAGCGCGCACATAATCACGTTTTTCCAGCCCTAGGAAACAGTCTTTAAACTGGTTCATACCCGCATTGGTAAATAATAAGGTTGGGTCGTTGGCAGGTACTAGAGAACTCGATGCGACACGTGTATGCCCTTGCGATTCAAAGTAACGCAAAAATGCTTCACGAATTTCAGCTGATGTCATAAAACGAGTACTCACAACCAAGTCACTCCATAATTTCCGATTTGGCTAAACACAGGACAGTCTGACAAAAATAATTCTTTTGCTGTCATGCAGGCTTAAAATTTAAAAAACGCCAAATTATAACGGAAAAAGCTATTATCACCAATCATTTTAGTGTGAATAGATGACAATTCTGACGCAAACTATGTTGCTATTACGCAGAATAAATCTTTGCAATAGAAGATGATGAACATTTACATTTAAAATAAGCGCTTACTGCGGGTCGTGTAATATGCCGAACTGCCATGAAACGCAATACAGACAAATTTAAAAAATTGGTGAGCGATAAAAAGCCGAAGCTGATATTTTAATTTGTCGAATTAAACAACAAATTGCGAAAAAATTCGCAGAATTGATCTGATTTTTTTCAGTAAGGCCTCAAAATCTATTAACATTGTCTGCGCTTAAATTTTGATTTCATTATGAAAGGATCAGTCATGCAACGAGTGGCAATCAATGGCTTTGGTAGAATCGGGCGCAATGTGCTGCGAGCTTGGTTTGAAAATCCCAAAGACTTTCATTTTGAAATTGTCGCGATAAATGACATTGCCGATGTAGAAACGTTAGTTCATTTATTTAAATACGACAGCACGCATGGTCGTTTTAAAGGGCAGGTGGAAATCAGCCTTGAAAATGAACAGATTTTTTTGAATATTTCTGCGGGTTTGGCGCAATTAAAAGTTCAGGTGTTGAATCATGCTCAACCTGCGCAATTGCCGTGGCAAGCCTTAAATGTGGATGTGGTACTAGAGTGTACGGGGTTGTTCCGTTCCCGTGAGGCAGCAACGCAGCATATTACGGCGGGCGCCAACCGTGTGATTATTGGTGCCGCGCCATTCGATACTGTAGATGCTGCGATTGTTTATGGTGTGAACCATCACGAAGTTAAAAGTACCGACCAAATTATTTCCAGTGTGTCCTGCACTACGCAAGCTTTAGTGCCACTGGTTAAAATCATTGATGATGCTTTTGGAATAGATACCGCATTAATGACTGAAATTCATGCAGTTACAGCCGATCAAACTGTATTGGATCAGGCGCATCGCGATTTACGTCGTGCGCGTGCATCAGGACAAAATATTATTCCGACAACTTCATCTGCCTTGGGTGCTTTAAAACAAGTCATGCCAAAAATGGAAGATCGAATTGATGGTTATTCGATTCGTGTGCCAACCATTAATGTTGCAGCTATTGATCTAACTTTTATTTCGCAGTCACCGATTACGGTGCACAAATTGAATCAGGTGTTATGTGCTTCGGCAGCGCATGATTATGCCGAAATTATGCAAGTGACCGATGAACCTTTGGTATCGAGTGACTTTAACCATTCACCTTATTCGTTAATTGTCGATTTAAGCCAAACCATGGTGGTGGGCCATCAAGCCAAAGTTTTTGCTTGGTATGACAACGAGTGGGGTTATGCCAATCGTTTACTGGATTTGTGCGAATCTTTTAGTCAGCGGGTAGTATAAGAGCTACTTATAAAGACATATACAAAGTGTAAAAAGCATGCAATAGTGATGAAAGATTTTATAATTCGTATTCACGGTTAATTCACTGATTGATAAAACAAAGTTTGCATAGAAAGTTTGAATAGAGTAGTAGCATGATGATTATTTTATTGTGGGGATTTATTTTTTTGCTGGCACTTGCTGTAATTTTTCTGATTTGGTTGCAGTTTAAAAATCAGGCAGACAGCAGTAGCGATGTGCGGCATCAACAGCAAGTCGAGCAAAAAGTATTACATTTAGAAGAGCATCTGAAAAAGACGTTGGAAATTATGCAAGACTTGGCCAAAAAGATGCAGGTTCAGCAAGATGCGCTAGATAAAACCGTGCAAAAAACAGCACAGCTTGAAATGCAAAATGCCGAGTTGGTTAGTTTATTGGCAAAGGTAGTCAAATCAAATCAGGATTTTTAAATGACGGTTTTGAAAGATGTCGTGTATTCATATTTTTTACCGCATATTTCAGAAAAAGTCAGGTGCATGAGCAAAAGTATCATGCTAAACTAGGAGAAATCGGGTGTGCTCCCGATTTTTTTATGCGGATTCGTTCCGCGCAAACAAGAATTTAGGTTTACAACATGCCCATTTCAGAGACATGGTTATTACCTGATGGTGTAGCTGATGTATTACCAGAACAAGCGCAAGTGATTGAAAACTTGCGTCGTAAGTCACTGGATTTCCTCGCATCTCGAGGTTATCAGTTGGTGTACACGCCATTCATAGAATACATTGAATCTCTATCTTCTCTATCAGAATCGAATCAAGATTTAGACCTTGCCACATTTAAAGTAATTGACCAACTTTCAGGTCGTTTGCTAGGTGTGCGTGCCGATATGACACCCCAAGTAGCACGTATTGATGCGCATGTACATCCTGTAGATGGTATTGCACGTTACTGCTATGCAGGTACGGTTTTACATACTAAACCACAAGGTTTTAATTCTACACGTGCACCATTGCAATTGGGTGCAGAGTTATTTGGTTCAGATAGCATTGATGCCGATGTAGAAATGGTTGATCTTATGATCAGCTTGCTCAAAGAAGCAGGTCTGGCAGAAGGTATGCATTTAGACTTGGGTCATGTCGGTATGTTCCGTAGCTTGGTTAAACAAGCAGAATTAAGCAAAGCCATTGAACGTCAATTGTCAGATTTATATCAGCGTAAAGCATTGCCTGAACTGGCAGAATTTACCCGAGATTTAAACTTCGGTTCAGATTTTTATGCTTTAGGTCGCTATGCCAGCGATTTAAATGCTTTGCAGGCTCATTTAAGTGCTGAAGTGTTGGCAAATAGCGAATTTAATCAAGCATTTGAAGCCGTTAAAGCAACACAAGCTGAAATTCAGGCGCGTTGGCCAAATCTGCATATTGGTATAGATGTGGTTGAGCTGCGTTCTTATCATTATCATACGGGCTTAATGTATGCGGTATATGCACCAAATCGTGCTGCGCCATTGGCTCAAGGTGGTCGTTATGATGGCATTGGTCAGCATTTCGGACGTGCGCGTCCTGCAACAGGTTTCTCTTGTGACTTGTTTGTATTAAGTGCAGGCCGTTTTGAATCATCGGCTGTTGTTGTTGCGCCTAAAGGTTCACAACCCGATTTAATCGCAGCTATTCAAAATACGCGTGCGCAAGGCTTTAGGGTAATTCAATTGTTGGGCAATGATGATTTAAACTCGGTTCCATACGCAACGCACCAATTGGTTCTTGCACATGGTGAGTGGACAGTCGAAAAAATTTAATCGCCAAGGCATGTTTCATGTTACAAGTCTTGGTTTTCAATTTTAACAGCATGATGTAATGAGGCTATTATGGGCAAGAATGTTGTGGTACTTGGTACCCAATGGGGCGACGAAGGTAAAGGTAAGATCGTCGACCTGCTCACCGATCAGGCGGCGGCAGTCGTTCGTTATCAAGGCGGACACAACGCAGGTCATACTCTCGTGGTTGGTGGTAAGAAAACTGTATTACACCTCATTCCATCAGGTATTTTACGTGAAAACGTACTGTGCCTAATTGGTAATGGTGTTGTGCTTTCTCCTGAAGCACTTATTAAAGAAATGGGTATTTTGGAGCAAGAAGGCGTGCCAGTGAAAGAGCGTTTACGCATTTCACCAAACTGCCCACTTATTTTGCCGAATCACATTGCACTTGACCAAGCACGTGAGAAAAAACGTGGTAATGCCAAAATTGGAACAACAGGTCGTGGTATTGGCCCAGCTTATGAAGATAAGGTTGCACGTCGTGCAATTCGTGTTGCAGACTTGGTGCGTGGTGGTGAGGCGTTACGTACTCAATTGACTGAATTATTGGACTATCACAACTTCCAATTGACACAATACTACGGTGTTGAAGCAGTTCAGTTGGATGAAGTTTTAGCACTATGCGACCAATGGCGTGAAGTGATTGCACCATTAGTGGTTGATGTAACAACCGAAATTCATAATTACCGTAAAAACGGTGACAATATTATGTTTGAAGGTGCACAAGGTTCATTGCTTGATGTTGACCACGGTACTTATCCGTATGTGACTTCATCGAACACGACTGCGGGCGGTGTAAGCTCGGGTTCAGGCTTAGGTCCATTACATTTAGACTACGTTTTAGGGATTACCAAAGCCTATACCACACGTGTAGGTGCAGGTCCATTCCCAACAGAGTTGGTATACGACGCAGCAAATGACGTGGGTGATGCGATTGGTAAACACTTAGGTACTGTCGGTCACGAATTTGGTGCCTCTACAGGTCGTCAGCGTCGTTGTGGTTGGTTTGATGCCGAAATTTTACGTCGTTCAGTCGATGTAAACTCACTTTCTGGTATTTGCTTGACCAAGTTAGATGTGTTGGATGGTTTAGAAGAAATCAAAATCTGTGTAGGTTATGAAAATGCCGATTCAGGTTGTGTAGGTTCTTCTGATGCGCTTGCATACGAAAACTTAAAGCCAATTTACGAAACTATGCCAGGTTGGTCTGAATCAACTGTGGGCGCGACCAGTGTAGAGCAATTGCCTGAAAATGCAGTGAACTACATCAAACGTCTTGAGCAGTTAATTGAATGTCCAATCGATATTATTTCTACAGGCCCAGACCGCGCAGAAACGATAGTATTGCGTCATCCATTTGATGCTTAAGTGGTTGTGCTTTGACATAACATACAAGTTCAGATGATGTACTCAGCCCTGTCTAAATGATGGGGCTTTTTATTGATGTTGTTTCAGTTTCAATAGCGACTCATTTGGTGAAAAATTGCAGATGATGCTGAGTGAGTGGTTTTTTTAAGACTAAAGTTGCAGATGACTGGCACTGTGCAGCGCAGGGTGGCTTGTTACAATGGCTTTAGAAAATTAAATTTAATTAAGGTTATGCAGGATGCATAAAAATATTACCAGTACGATTTTTTATTCTTTGTTGTTCGCGATGGGCGGAGCACCGACCATTGCCATGATGCTGATTTTATCGCAAAAGCATGATCCGAATATTATGTATCAGGCATTTATTGGTTTAAGCGTTATTTTTGCCTGTATTTTGGTGCCACTGATTCTGATTCAAAATGCTTACCTACTCTACAAACGCAAAAATCCAGAAATGGAAGAAAAAGTAGAAGTAGTGTCTAAAATTTACTTGGGTTTAAATGTTTTCTGTTTAATATTTTGGTTGTGTTATCAATTTCTTTACTAAGGCAGTTATTGATCGCTTAGACATACAATCTGTACACAGCTTGGGCGTTGTTTACATAAATGATATGATTATGAAGTGATTATAGATTTAAAGCCTTGAATTGATTTCATATAATTGATTGGTATGAAGATAGCTCGCAAGGCGGAGATTATTATAATGAACAAAAAACTGATGTTAAGTTTATGTGCCGCAGGCGCAATCACAGTTTCAGGGTGTACCACTGTTGCAGACATGGCGGGTGCAGATACTGCGACCCTAAATGCAACTGCAACCAAAAGCTATAACGAAATGGTGCAAGATGCACGCAATAAAAATCAGTTAGACACGAGTTCAACCACGTATAAACGTATCAATACTGTGTTTCAGCGTTTGATTCCACATGCCAACCAAATGAACCAAACTGGTCAGCCTTTCCAGTGGCAATTGGCGGTACTCAAATCTGATCAAGTCAATGCTTTTGTCGCACCAGGCGGTAAAGTAGTGTTCTACACAGGTATTGTGAATAAACTGAATTTAACCGATGCCGAAATTGCCGCAATTATGGGGCATGAAATGGTGCATGCCTTAGAAGAACACGCGAAAAGTAAAATTGGTGCACAGGCCTTAACCAATATTGCCTTGAACGTAGGTTTAAGTGCAGCAGGTAATAACGTTGGTCAATTGGGTGCAGCAGCAGCACAATTGGGTACGCAAATTGGGATTGGCTTGCCATATTCGCGTAATTTGGAAGGTCGTGCCGATCAGGGCGGTTTAATGCTGATGGCGCGTGCAGGTTATAACCCGCAAGCTGCAATTACCCTTTGGGAGAAAATGAACAAGCTTGAAGGTGGTGGCGGTGCGTCATTCTTATCGACTCACCCATCGAACAGTCAGCGTATTGAAGCAATGCGTAAAAACTTGCCAGCAGCACAAGCGGTATATAACCAAAACCGTCGTTAAGATGACATCAGTCAGTTAGACAGATAAATAAAAGAAAGAATGTGCATCGAAATGCGCATCCTTTTTTAAAATTTTTGACTTTAAACAACATAAAAATGGTGCGTTATAGCTGAACTCATGTTTTCAATTTAAACGCCAGCTCACTTGTTTACTTCAATTTTCTAATTTCATTTTAAAGCAGTGCTTAAAATGAAATTAGGGTGCTGGATTGGGTTGTTGACGATGAATGGCTTCAATACCTTGTAAAATTTCATCTGATAAGTTGATGTCAAAAGCATCAATATTTTCTTTGAGTTGTGCCATATTGGTCGCGCCAATAATGGTACTGGTTACAAAAAATTGCTGCTTAATAAATGCTAGAGCCAGTTGCGTCAAACTCAAGTCGTGTTGTTCTGCAAGTTGGGCGTATTGTTCGGTCGCCCATTCGCTTTGTGGATTGCTGTAACGGCCAAAACGTGAATATAGCGTGACACGTGCATTGGCAGGGCGTGCACCATGACGGAATTTACCAGTTAAATAACCAAAAGCCAAAGGTGAGTAGGCGAGTAGTCCAATACCTTCATAATGGGCAATTTCAGACATGCCAATTTCGTAAGTGCGGTTGAGCAAATTATACGGATTTTGTACGCTGACGAACTTGCTTAATCCTAGCTGTTCTGCAAGGTGTAGAAACTTCATGGTGCCCCACGGGGTTTCGTTTGACAGGCCAATATAGCGAATCCGTCCTTTTTGAATTTCTTGTTGCAACGCGGTTAAGGTTTCAGCGAGATCAGTTACTTCTTGCGTATTTTGTGCTTCTTGGTTGCCATAACCGAGTTTGCCAAAAAAGTTGGTCGGACGCTGCGGCCAGTGCAGTTGGTATAAGTCGATATAGTCGGTTTGCAGGCGTTTTAAATTGCCATCCAGCGCAGAATGAATATCCTGTGCATTAAAGCGGGTTTTGCCATCTCGAATATGACTGCCGCCTTGCGAAGGGCCTGCAATTTTAGAGGCTAAAAATAATTTATCACGTCCGCCACGTTGCTGTAACCAATTACCAATGATAGTTTCAGTTGCACCTTGAGTTTCTACTTTTGGCGGTACGGGGTACATTTCTGCGGTATCCCAGAAATACAAACCACGCTCTAAGGCATAATCCAGTTGCTCGAAGGCATCTGATTGCGTGTTTTGTTCACCAAAGGTCATGGTGCCCAAGCAGATTTCTGGAACTAAAATCCCCGTCTTTGCCAATGGTTTAAATTGCATATTGTCTCTCGCTCAAGATTATGTTTATGAAGGGATGTTACAAGAGCCGACACCATTTTGCGCCACTTGTGGCTGCGAAAATTGCTACTGCTTTGTAGTGACAGCAAGAATGGTATTTTGATATTTGAAAATGGTTAACAGTTATATGCCGGTAATAAAAAAGCAAATCCGAAGATTTGCTTTTTTAATTTGCATATGCATGGTTTATTCGTCATCAAAGTCGCCATCAGTGGCTTCATTTTGCTCCAAAGAAGCATCAAAAATCAGAATAGCTTTACCATCAGTTTCAATCATGCCTTGTTCTTCAAGTGTTTTTAGAACACGCCCGACCATTTCACGTGAACAGCCGACAATACGACCAATTTCTTGGCGTGTAATACGAATTTGACGACCGTTTGGCAAAATCATGGCTTCTGGCTGCGCAGAAAGATCAATCAAGCAACGTGCAATACGACCAGACACATCTATAAAGGCAAGGTCAGTTACTTTACGTGTGGTATTTTTTAAACGGCGTACCAGTTGTGCAAAAACAGCATAGCTTAAATCAGGATATTGTTTGCTGAGTTCGTGGAAATTTTCATAAGTAATTTCTGCGATTTCACATACATCACGAGTACGAACTTCTGCAGTACGTTGCGGATTCGATTCAAACAGACCCATTTCCCCAAAAAAGTCGCCTGGATTCAAATATGCCACAACAATTTCGCGATCATCATCTTCGCGAAGAATAATTGATACTGAACCTTTTAAAATCAAATATAATGATTTAGATTCAGTCCCTGCATCAACAATAGTTGTCCGTTTTGGATAACGGTTGATGTATGCACGTTTTAATAATGCTTTGACTGAGTCAGGCAGTTGTCCTGGGGACAATGCATCAGTACTCAGCTGTGAAAAGTTGGAAGTCATGCTAACGGTTCCGAAAATGGATAAATAATAGATCGCACAAGACCTAGTCTGAACTTGTCACACAGTAGAGATGAAATTCCTTATCAACTCAAGTTATGTTAGTGTACAAATACCCGTGTCAATTTATAGCTTTTTTTAGGTAGTTGCAATGCAAACAAGTGTTCAATGGTTAGAGAACGTTGCTTTTGAAGCCAAATCAGAAAGTGGTCATTCTGTAGTGATGGATGGTTCTGCAGAATATGGTGGTGAAAACCGTGGACCACGTCCTATGGAGTTAATCTTAATGGGACTTGGTGGGTGTGCTTCGTTTGATATTGTGACTATTTTAAAGAAATCACGCCAAGAAGTGACGCATGTTGAATGTCAGTTAACTGCAGAACGTGCCGATAGCATTCCTGCAGTTTTTACTAAAATTCACTTGCATTTTGTGGTCAAAGGCAAGGCAGTCAAGGAAAAGCAGGTCGCGAAGGCGGTTGAGCTTTCAGCAGAAAAGTACTGTTCTGCCAGTAAAATGCTATCTGATGGTGGTGTTGAAATTAGCCATGATTTTGAAATTATTGAACAAGATTAAGCTTTGACTAATAGGTCATACAATGGTTGGTATATTTTGCCAACCATTGTAACCAAATATTTCAAATGACATAAATAATAGACCTTGTATCTTGGAGG
>DBIN01000009.1 GCA_002296655.1 Acinetobacter sp. UBA801 | reverse complement strand
TACTTTCAGCGATATGGTAATTTGCAGCCAATTCCAATTGAGTGCTGTAATTCCGTAAGTAATTGAGTGTTAATAATAATTGATCCTCTATAGCTAAAGTATGAGGACGCCCAGATTTCTTTTTAAGTGATTCTGCTTCTTTTAAAACTTCGACCATTTCACTAAAAACTGGTCGAGGTACGCCAACCAAGCGCTTGAATTCAGAATCTGAAAAACGGTTTAATTTCTGATATTTCATGGAATCTATATTGAGGCAGTTTTTACTTTCGCAAGAGGTCTATTTATTGATATAATTAATTGATTGTTAATGTTTTTTATTAAGGGTGAAAATGTCTTATTATAATCTAGCTACTAATCAAGTTTTACTTAGAAGCTACGAAGAACTAGCATTGCTTCATAAAAGAAAAAATGCACCAACAGAATCAAAAGAAGAGTTAGCAAAAACATTTGGAATGAGTGTGGATACATTCTTTCGTAATTCTAAAAGAATTGATAATTATGTATATAATTTCCCATTGTTATCTTTAAATGCTGCAATTATTGAAGGTATTCTTAGATTTACTCTGTCTCAGAACTTAAGGTCTGAGATCAATAAACATGTAGAAGAGAACTCTAAGAAAGGTCAAGAGACTAAAAGCCCTTATGAAAATATTTTAGATAACTTTTTAATTCGTGTTGAAAATGATGGCGGGATTGAGAATGTATTTAAATATTACTTTAGTTACCTAAAATTTCATTTCGATACTGAAATTGACAAAGCACTATTCAAGAAAATAAAAATATTATTCCGTTTAAGAAACATTTTAGCTCACGGTACTACGCTGGTAGAAACGAATCCTGATTTCATTGATGAAAATAATTTGGCATTTTTTAAACAACAAGAAATGCTGAAAGATGCAAAAAAACTTTTAGATGAACTATATGGCGAAAATGATTTATTAAAAAATATATCTCATTACGAAGTGCCAGAATATTTTATGGGAGTCACCCAAGAGTTTTTACAAGAATTCAAAAATAAATTTGGCAACAAACACAACTTATCTGATGATGATAATCGTTTTTTGGATAAGATAATTGGATACTCTTGGGGTTATAGATTAGTTTGATTTTGAAAATAAAGGGCTGAATAATCAGCCCTTTATACACAAATTAGATCAAACTAACAACACATTAAAGCGCCGCAATCTGCTCCATATTCGCTTTAATCTTCGCTAACTGATCAGCAAACTCAGCAAGTTTCACTTTCTCGCCCTCAACCACAGCAGCAGGGGCTTTTGCTACAAAACCTTCATTTGCAAGTTTAGTTGCAATTTGGTCATGCTGCTTTTGAACCTTGTCTAAGTCTTTTTGCAAACGCCCCAATTCCGCTTTCGGGTCAATTAAACCCTTCATTGGAACGAATACAGACACATGACCGACAACACTCGATGAAGACAATGGCGGTTGTTCGCCATCCGTCAAGAAAGTAATGCTCTCAACTTTCGCTAATGCCTTAAACAAGGGTTCAATACGAGAAATTTGAGCTTTTTCCGCTTCCGTTGTGTTCTGTAAAAGTACAGGCAATAAACGTGCATTACCTAGACCCATTTCACCACGGATGTTACGTACCGCACCAATCAAACCTTGTAGCCATTGCATATCTGCTTCGGCTTGTTCGTTGATTTTGGCTTCATCTGCAACAGGGTAGTTTGCCAACATAATGGTTTCGCCACCCAAGCCAATCATTGGCGCAAGGGTTTGCCAAATTTCTTCAGTCAAGTACGGCATGATTGGGTGAGCGAGACGTAAAGAAGCTTCCATCACCGCAAGTAATACACGACGCACTTCGGCTTTACGTTCTTCAGAAACAGACTCATCATTCAGAACAGGTTTGGTCAGCTCTACATACCAGTCGCAGTATTCATTCCAAATAAAGTCATAAATTGCTTGCGCAGCCAAGTCTAAACGGTAAGTTGCAAAGGCTTGATGAACGGCTTGCTCTGCCTTTTGTAAACGGCTTACAATCCACTGTTCAGGTAATTCCCAAAGGTCTTGACGTGCTTCTTGACCAACCGTTTGACCTTCAACATTCATCAATACAAAACGAGTTGCATTCCAAATTTTGTTGGCAAAGTTACGATAACCTTCCACACGTTTCATATCAAACTTGATGTCACGACCTGTGTTTGCCAATGCACAGAAGGTAAAACGAACCGCATCTGTACCATAAGCCTGAATCCCTTCTGGGAATTCTTTGCGGGTTGATTTTTCAATCTTCGCCGCTTGTTTAGGGTTCATCAAACCTGTTGTACGTTTTTGTACTAAAGTTTCTAAATCAACACCATCAATCAAATCTAATGGGTCAAGTACATTGCCCTTAGATTTAGACATCTTCTGACCTTCGCCATCACGTACCAAACCGTGTACGTACACAGTTTTGAACGGTACTTGCGGTGTGCCATCTTCATTTTTCATGAAGTGCATGGTCATCATGATCATGCGCGCCACCCAGAAGAAAATGATGTCAAAACCAGTCACCAATACATCAGTCGGGTGGAAGGTATTTAAGAAATAGTTTTCTTTATCTTTCGCTTCGTCGCCCGTCCAACCTAAGGTTGAGAATGTCCAAAGACCCGATGAGAACCATGTATCGAGTACGTCTTCGTCTTGGTTCAATTCAACGTCAGCGGGGATGTTGTTTTTCGCACGAACTTCTGCTTCGTCACGACCAACGTACACATTCCCTTCAGCATCGTACCAAGCAGGGATACGGTGACCCCACCACAATTGACGAGAGATACACCAGTCTTGGATGTTGTTCATCCACGCCATGTACATGTTGCTGTATTGTTCAGGTACGAACTTGATACGACCGTCTTGAACCGCTTCAATGGCAGGTTGAGCAAGTGGCGCAATTTTTACATACCATTGGTCTGTGAGTAGAGGTTCAACAATCACGCCTGAACGGTCACCGCGAGGTGGTTTCAACGTGTACGGTTGGATTTGGTCTAACCAGCCTTCAGCTTCCGCTTGTTCAATGATCTTTTTACGTGCTTCAAAACGCTCTAAACCAACATATTCACTAGGCGCAGGAATGGTTTTAGAAATTTGTTCGCCCGCTTTCGCAATGTATTCAAACTCAGCAAGAACTTCCGCATTTTTGTTGAAGATGTTGATGATTGGCAATTCGCAGCGTTTACCCACTTCATAGTCATTGAAGTCGTGCGCAGGGGTAATTTTTACACAGCCTGTACCGAATTCTTTGTCGACGTATTCATCTTTAACGATTGGAACCGCACGACCAGTGATTGGCAGGATGATGTTTTGACCAACAAGGTGCGCATAACGCTCATCATCAAGCGCAACTGCAACGGCTGTATCACCCAGTAATGTTTCAGGACGAGTCGTTGCAACCACGATGTGATCTTTACCATCGTGTGTGCGAAGTGACTTGTCTTCAAAGAAATATTTGAAGTGCCACAATGAACCTGCTTCTTCTTTATCCGACTCAACTTCTAAGTCAGAAAGCGCAGTTTGCAGTTTTGGATCCCAGTTAACCAGACGTTTCCCACGGTAGATCAAACCATCTTCGTGTAGTTTTACAAACACTTCTTTTACAGCATTGGATAAACCATCATCCATGGTGAAGCGTTCACGTGACCAATCTACTGAGGAACCGAGGCGACGGATTTGACGAGTAATGTTGCCACCAGATTGTTCTTTCCATTCCCAGACTTTTTCGATGAATTTTTCACGACCCAAATCATGACGGCTGATGCCTTGTGCACCCAATTGACGCTCTACCACCATTTGTGTGGCAATACCTGCATGGTCTGTACCCGGTTGCCATAAGGTATTTTTGCCCGACATACGGTTAAAGCGAGTGAGAGCATCCATAATGGCGTTGTTAAAACCATGACCCATGTGCAAGCTACCTGTGACGTTTGGCGGCGGAATCATGATACAGAATGATTCGCCTTTTTCAGACGGCTTAAAGTAGCCGTTTTGTTCCCAAGTCTTGTACCATTTTTTCTCGATCTCGGTAGGATCGTAGGTTGTAGCAATATTTTGCGCTGAATCAGTCATAGTAAGAACAGGTTAAAAGTGAATAAAAAATTGCATCTATTGTAGCAAAAAAATCGCCCGCTAAGCGAGATTCAACTCAGCCAAACTTATCGCAATTGGCAGTTGGGCAAACTCATCGTATGATGGAGGATAAGTATGATAAAAACTTCAAGTTCTCCGTTGCCTGCAACACTGTTTTAAACTGGGTTTAAGCAACGGATTTTAAAATAGATGAAAACACATCAATACGGTCAAAATAGGCAAGTTCAGTTATGACTTATGCTGTATCTTTAAAATTAAAACCAGAAACATATCAAAGATTTCAACACATTCATCAACAACTCAATGCGGGTGAAATTAAAAGTTTATCTAAAGCTTTGGGGGCGGTACTGACTGATATTTCTTGTGAAATTATTGAGCAGCTTTTTGGTGAAATGTCACGTTCTAGCCATTCACTAGACGGTGAGTCCGAAAAAATAATTCAGCAAGTCATACAAACCATGCAAAAATATATGCCGTGGTCGGTGTCTTTTTTTGGCAATGAACGCTTAACGCCTATGGTGAATTATCTGGCAAGCATGATGGATCAGCAGGAAGGACAAGCTTTTGTGACTTATCCTGTCGATAGCATTGTCATGAAAGAAACTTTGGGTTGCATTGAGCAAATTCGTCAGGGCAACGGTGCATGTATTGCGCCAGCATTTAAAGGATTCACTCAAATTATTGATCAGGGCGTATGTTATTTAATTCGTGATCCGAAAAAAATGCTGAAATTTAATTTGGTGGTTGATAAAACTTTAAACGGCGTGATTCATTTGACTACGCAACTGGGGTATAAACGCTTAGACAAAATGGGTGCGCAATTCGATTTAGAAAGCGCAGAAATATATTTAAACCATTTTCTTGGGTTTTTGCAGCATCCTGCAAAGCCAAAGACTTAAATGTTGATGACTTAAATTTTTCAATAACGCGGACAAACGGTTATGGCAAAACGGGAAAACTTGGAACATAAAGTGGTGTGGATTACAGGTGCATCTTCTGGCATTGGTAAGGCATTGGCAAAAGCGTGTGCTTTACAAGGAGCCCAAGTGATTTTAACCGCACGTCGTTATGAAGAACTTGAAAAAGTACGCATGAGTTTGCTGAATCCTGAACGTCATCTTTCTGTATGTGCAGACATTACCAATGAAAGTCAGGTGTTACATGCCTATGAGCAAGTTTTGGCACGTAAAGGACGCATTGATTGGCTAATAAATAATGCAGGTTTAAGTCAGCGCGCTTTAATTGCCGATACCACTATGCAAACCGAACGCACCATTATGGAAGTGGATTATTTTTCTCAGGTCTTTCTGACCAAAACGGTCTTGCCGACCTTTTTACAGCAAAAACATGGCCGCATTATTTTTGTGTCTAGTGTTGCAGCCCTATTGGGTACGCAATATCGCGCGTCATATTCTGCAGCGAAAAGTGCCATTCACATGTGGGCGAATAGTTTGCGTGCAGAAGTGGCAGCGCAGGGCGTACAAGTTTCAGTGGTATTCCCTGGTTTTGTGAATACCAATGTGTCTTTTAATGCGTTGAATGGTGAAGGCAAACCACAAGGACATCAAGATGAAGCCATTGAAAATGGTTTAGATGCTGATGTTTTTGCTCAAACCACCGTCAAAGCACTCATGGCTGGTGATGAATATATTGTGGTCGGTGGCACTAAAGAAAAACTGGGTGTGTTGGTGTCGCGATTATCGCCAAGTGCTTTATATAAAATGATTCGTAAAACCAAAGTGATGTGACTTTTTAATCGATATATGAAATTAAAAAAGTATTTCTGCTTAACCCTCACGTGCGCTTTGTTTTAAACAGTATTTTAAAACTTGCTCAGGAGAGGGAATTTTGATTATTAAATTTCACCCTACGTGAAAGCATATGATACTTCTTCTCTTCTGCAAAATAAGCAGCATCACTTTATAAGAAAGGGGGATAAAATTATTTCTGAACCGCCGTTCCATAAGCAAAAACTTCGACCATACCGCCTTGCATCCCTAATTCTGTGGTGCTTAAACGCAGACCCATAATATAATTTGCCCCCATTTTTTCAGCTTCTAATTTTAAACGGACGATGGCTTCACGACGCGCCCGCTCGACAATACTTTCATAACTGGTCAATCGTCCGCCAAAAAAGTTCTGAATATTGGCAATCACAAACTTAAAATAATCGTGAGAAATGACCACATTACTGTGTATCAATTGCCCAAAATTGGGACTGGTCTGGAAGCGGTTATTGTCAATCTGTATATAGCTTAAACGCAGTTCTTGTTCGGCTAAATATTTGAAATGTTTGCGTTCGTTATATCGCCCAAAACCAAAACCTACGGCAAATAAAATCGCAAAGACAACAATTTGCAGAATTAAATTATCCATGTGATGTTATTCCTGTTTAATCATCTTTGGCTTAGGGGCTTACTGGAAATGGATATGGAAGTTTAGGAATATCTGCCTCGACCACTACTGCTGTACCATAAACAAACAATTCCGAAGCACCTTGGGCAATGTTTGAGGTAGAAAAGCGAATCCCGACAATGGCATTGGCACCTAAACCACGTGCTTTTGCAATCATACGATCCATCGCTTCTTGACGGGATTCTTCTAAAAGTTCGGTATATGCGGTTAACTCACCGCCGACAATATTTTTGAGCCCTGCCAACAAATCGCGCCCCACATGCTTACTGCGTACTGTGCTGCCATAGACCACATCAATTTGTCGTGAAATACGATGACCTGGTATAGATTCAAGATTACTGAGCAACATAAGATTCTAATATTTAAAAATAAGGCATATTGAAGATATGAAATGTATTGGCAAAAAGCAATAAAAAAAGCCCACCGAAGTGAGCTAATTTAGTCTTTGTGTTTGAAGTGTTAAGCAGCAATTTGAGGTAGACGTAAAGACTTATTGTGCTTTACGTTCTGCCGATGATGCAGGTTGCGAAGTGACATCTGAAGTGTTGGTTTTTACACCGCCACCCAAAGATTTATACAACTCCACCTGATTGTTCAAATTGGCTTGTTCCAACAACAATAAACCTTGTTCTGCTGCATAAGAGGTACGCTGTGCATCCAACACGGTTAAATAGTTGTCAATGCCTGCGCGGAAGCGTGCATTAGACAATTTGTAAGTGGTATTGGTCGCATCAACCAAGCGTTTTTGTGCCGCTAAACGATCACCAATATTTTGACGAACTGCCAAAGCATCATTTACTTCGCGGAACGCAGACTGAATTGATTTTTCATAATCAGCCAACGCAATTTCCTGATCCGTTTCTGAAATTTTGATGTTGGCTTGACGTGTGCCCCAATCAAAAATTGGCAAGTCGATGCTTGGGCCTACTGCCCAAACAAAACTGCCTGATTTAAACAAATCACTCAAGTCAGTTGATGCATAGCCTGCATTGCCCGTAAGGCTAATGCTTGGGAATAAACGTGCTTTTGCTGCGCCAATATTGGCACCCGCAGCCGACAGTCGATACTCTGCAGTACGAATATCAGGACGGTTATTCAGCAAGTCACTAGGTAAACCTGCACCAAATGCGGTAGTGTTGGTAATACGTGTCACACGCTGCGTTGGCAATAACGCACTTGGAACTTGTTCGCCCACCAACAAGTTCAGCAAGTTTTGTGCTTGCGCGACTTGGGTTTTATAGTTGGCGACATCATTACGTGCAGTTTCAACAGAAATTTGTGCCTGACGGACAGGTAATTCACTATCAATGCCGACATCAAAACGCTTCTTGTTCAGATTGTAAGATTCAAGCTGAGTTTTTAAGGTTTGGTCTGCCAGTTTCAAATTGGCATTGGCAAACGAGTAGTTCAGCCATGCTTGCGCCACCTGACCAATCAAGGCAATTTGTGTGGCATCGCGTGAGCTTTGGGTGGCTAAATAGCTGTCCAATGCATTGTCTTTTAAGCTGCGCACACGTCCCCAAAAGTCCAACTCATAAGCAGTGACACCTAAAAGGACGTTATAGCGTGTTTGTGCGCCACCGCCTTGATCTTGACGCAATACACTGCCACTTGCACCAATGGTAGGTAACTGGTTGTTTTCGGTAATTTGATAGGCTTGTTGGGCACGTTGGATATTCAGCGTCGCTGTGCGTAAATCACGGTTATTGTTCAATGCCATATCTAAGACTTGTAATAAGCGTTGATCGGCAAAGAAATCTTTATAACCTTGTTCAGCCACTGAAGTACCCGATGCAGCAGCAGTATAGCTGCTTGGAATACTTGTCTGAGCGACGGGTTCTGGCCCACGCATACTTTGACAAGCTGTCAAAGCAAGCGCGAGGGCAGAAACCGCAATACCACGGCCTGTATGCGACCATAAGTTTTGCATCACGATACATGCTCCTGATGATTTTGTTGTTTTGGTTTGTATTTAAAGATACTTCTAATCCAGACATAGAATACAGGAATAAAGAAGATCCCTAACAAGGTTGAGCTAATTACACCGCCCAAGACTCCATAACCGACTGAATGCTGGCTACCTGCACCCGCACCTGATGAAAGTGCAAGCGGCAATACACCAAAACCAAAGGCCAACGTGGTCATAATGATTGGACGTAAACGCATTTTTGCAGCATGCAAAGTCGCTTCAAACAGGTCTTCACCTTTTTCTTGTAGCTCTTTGGCAAATTCCACAATCAAAATCGCGTTTTTGGCTGATAAACCAATCACGGCAATGATTGCCACTTGGAAGTAAATGTTGTTGGATAGGTTCGGGTTTTTGAACAAAATCATGCCCCCGAAGGTAAGCAATAATGCCCCGACAATACCCAACGGTACCACCAATAGTACAGAGAATGGAATAGACCAGCTTTCATACAAGGCTGCCAAACACAAGAATACAATCAGTAATGACAGTGCATAGAGGAATGGTGCCTGATCGCCCGATTCTCGTTCTTCAAGCGATAAACCTGTCCATTCATAGTCAAAGCCGTTTAAGCCCATAGAAGGTAGTTTTGCGACAATTTCTTCCATTGCTTGCATGGCTTCACCAGAACTGACGCCTGGCGCAGGCGCACCTTGAATATTCTTGGCAGATACACCGTTATAGCGTTCCAAACGAGGTGAACCATAAGTCCATTCACCTGTTGCAAAGGCAGAGAATGGCACCATTTCACCACGGTTGTTGCGGACATACCACTTGTTCAGGTCTTCAGGCATCATGCGTGAATCAGATTCGGCTTGTACATAGACTTTTTTCACACGACCACGGTCAATGAAGTCATTGATGTACGAACCACCCCAAGCCATTGCCATCGTGCTGTTGATTTCAGCAATGCTGACACCTGCCGCACCTGCTTGCGCTTGGTCAATAATAATACGGTACTGAGGTGTATCTTCTTGACCATTTGGACGTACACCCATTAAGCGTGGGTCTTTCGCTGCTTCACCCAACACTATATTACGTGCCATGGTGAGTTTTTCATGACCATTGCCCACAGCATCTTTCAATTGCAAGTTAAAGCCGGAGCTGACGCCTAATTCTGGCATCGCAGGAAGCTGTAATGGCATGATGTAAGTCGCATCTTTCACAATCATGTTCAGTGCCATACCACGTTGGATAATTGCACCAATTTGTGATTCAGGGCTGGTACGCTCACTCCAATCTTTTAACTTAATGAACGCCATACCTGCGTTTTGACCAATCCCTGAGAAAGAGAAGCCCGAAACACTAAACACCGATTGCACATGCTCTTTTTCATTTTCTCTGAAAAAGTTAGTCATGCTGGTCATGGTAGCTTCAGTACGTTCCAAGGTTGCATTTGGTGGGAGTTGTACCAGTGTCATCACCACGCCCTGATCTTCATCAGGCAAGAATGAAGATGGTAGTTTTTGGAACACTAAAACAATAATGCCCAGTACCACTGCATATAAAACCCCCGAGAAGATTTTATGATGTGTCATGCGGTTAACACCGCCTTGATATTTAACTGAGAGCTTATCGAAACTGCGGTTAAACCAACGGAAGAAACGTGCAAAAATACCGTTGCTTTCTGGCTTGTTTGAATCGTGCTGTTTAAGAATCGTGGCACACAAGGCAGGGGTAAAGGTCAATGCTACTAATAGTGATAGCACCATTGCAGTCACAAGGGTAATGGAGAATTGACGATAAATAACACCTGTCGTCCCACCAAAGAATGCCATAGGTACGAATACTGCAGACAATACCGAGGTAATCCCGATCAGTGCGCCTGAAATCTGTTTCATGGACTTTTCAGTTGCCGCTACAGGGTCAAGATGTTCTTCGACCATGACACGTTCTACGTTTTCCACCACGACAATTGCGTCATCAACCAATAAACCAATCGCCAGTACCATGGCAAACATGGTCAGGGTGTTAATCGAGAAGCCAAACATATTGATTACGGCAAAAGTACCCAGTACCACCACAGGCACGGCCATAGTTGGAATAATTGTGGCACGCCAATTCTGTAAGAACAGGAACATCACAATAAAGACCAAAATGATCGCTTCAATTAAGGTTTTAACAACACTCTTAATCGAAAGTTCAATAAATGGCGTGGTATCAAAGGCCAATTCATCCTTTAAACCCTCAGGGTAGTTAGGACGTAATTGCTTGAGGCGTTCTTCGACAGCAGCAGCAGTATCGAGGGCGTTAGCACCTGTAGACAATCTAATTGCGACACCGCCTGCAGGCTTACCGTTGTATTTAGAAATAAACTGATAGTTGTCTGCACCAAGTTCAATTCGTGCCACATCACCCAAGCGCACTTGAGCGCCCGAAGCGGTATTTTTTAGGAAAATATTGCTAAATTGTTCAGGTGTTTGCAGCAAGCTTTGCGCAGTTACCGTCGCATTCAAAGCTTGACCTTGAATTGCAGGTGCGCCGCCCAATTGACCTACCGCAACCTGTGCGTTTTGGGTGCGAATGGCTTGAGCAATATCACTTGGTGTGACTTGCAAACTTGCCATTTTGGCAGGATCCATCCAAATACGCATAGCGTATGAGCCACCAAAGACTTGCACTTCACCCACACCTGCAACACGGCTCAGCGGTTCAGAAATGTTAGAGTTAACATAGTCTTTAATGTCATCGGCAGAAAGGCTTTCATCAGGTGAGTAAAAAGCGAGAACCTGTAAGAAGCTTGCGCCTGATTTGGTGACTTTTACGCCCTGACGTTGCACATCATCAGGCAACAGCGCCGTAGCAGATTGTAATTTATTCTGTACTTGAACCTGTGCAATATCTGGGTCGATGCCTTGTTCAAAGTTTAATGTAATGGATGCAGCACCATTACCCGCACTGGTGGATGAAATATAGCGTAGTCCATCCAAGCCGTTCATTTGCTGTTCAATGATTTGTGTTACCGTGTTTTCCACCGTTTCAGCAGATGCACCCGGATAGGTTGCAGCAATGGTGACCGTTGGCGGTGCAATGGTCGGATATTGGGCAATTGGCATATTGGTGAGGGTAATAATCCCCGCCAGCATGATCACCAATGAAATCACCCATGCAAAAATGGGGCGATGAATAAAAAAGTGAGCCATTGACGTCTACTCCTTATGCATTTGAAGTAGTTTTTGGTTCAGTGGCTTGGGCTTCTGAGGCTGGTTTGGCATCACCCGATTTTGCTGGTGCGGCAGGTGCGGCTTGCGGAGCAGCGCCTTGCGGTTGATATGGCTTAGCAACCACTTGCTGATCAGGTTTTACTTTAGCAACACCTTCTACGATCACTTTATCGCCAGTTTGCAGACCTTCAGTCACAATCCAGTTGCTGCCTTGCGTACCGACAGTGGTCACAGGACGCTGTTCAACGATACCTTTAGCATTCACAATCATCGCCATTGCCTGACCTGTTGGGGTGCGGCTAATCGCAGCTTGTGGAATCAAGATCGCGTTAGGAATCACACCTTGCACAATTTGCGCAGTGGCAAACATACCAGGCAACAATAAGTGATTTGAATTAGGGAACACGGCACGTAAAGTCACCGTTCCTGTTTCTGGGTTCACGCTGGCATCAGAAAAAGCCAAACGACCTTCAACAGGGTAGTAGCTGCCATCTTCAAGTTTTAACTTCACTTTGGTGTTGTTGCTGCTGTTTAAACTGCCCTGACTCAATTGCTGACGTAAGCGTAGTAATTCTGCGCTAGACTGATTGATGTCTACATAAATTGGGTCTAAGCGCTGAATAGTCACTAAGGGTTCCGCTTGATTCGCCGTAACCAGTGCACCTGCAGTTACCGTAGAGCGGTTAGTTTGCCCTGAAATTGGTGCGCGTACAGTCGAATAACCTAAGTTAATTTCGGCATTTCGTACTTCTGCTTGAGTCGCAGCAACATCGGCTTCGGCAAGTTTGACCTGTGCCACAATGTCATCATATTCTTGTTTAGAAATGGCATTGCTACCCACCAGTTGGCGGTAACGACCTTCTTTAACCCGCAACACATTCAGTTGTGCTTGTTGACGGGTGAGTGCTGCACGGCTACTGTCTAAACTGGCACGGTTGGTGCGCGAGTCAATTTCATAAAGTGCCTGACCTTCACGTACGTAGCTGCCTTCGGTAAATAAGCGTTTCAGAACCACACCACTCGTTTGTGGGCGAACTTCTGAAATTTCAAAGGCTGTGGTACGTCCTGACAGTTCTACAGACTGTTCCACGCTTTGTGGCTGTGCCACTAGTACACCAACCTCAGTCGGTGGCATTTGCTGAGCTGCACCTGCTTGCTGCGCATCTTTTGGATCTTTGCTACAACCCACAAGCGCTAAACTTGTGGCTAATGCGCAAGCAGTCAGGGCGGGAGCCCAAAGCTTTGCAGACATCATTCTTTCACCTCTATTAGATTTTTATCTAAACTTATGTATTGGTTTGTCTTGCAGATAATGAGCGCAAAACAGATACCATAATGTGATCCAAATAAAACTTATGCTCCAACCGGAGAGGACATCTGAAGGATAGTGCACTCCCAAATACACACGGGAAATGCCCATCAGCAACATCCACAACCATGCACACACAGATAAAATTTTATGTGCTGGATGTTGCAAACTCAGGTAAATCACCAAACAACCTAAAGTTGCAGCATAAAAACTATGGCCACTAGGAAATGAATCGCCAAAAGTTTCCACCAAATGCAATGCTTCAGGCGGGCGGGGTCGCGCGAATAGGTATTTGAGCAGCCACGACAGCGCAATACTTACGACCAGTCCTACACTGATAAAAACAATTTTTGCGTATTTTTTATACCATGCCAAATAGAAACAGCATAGGCATGTTAAAAATAATACAAATGGCAAGCCACCTAATACAGAAAGTGTGATTGCCAATAGATTCAAATGTGCGGTGCGTTGAGTACTTACAAACTCCACAATGGCAAAATCAACCTGTTGCCAACTTGGAATATTTAGCACTAAAACACTGATTGTAAATAGTAAACCACCGAGATAAAGCAGTATTTTAGGCATGCTGAAAATCCCTGTAAGTTTAACCGATACGCGCACGGTTGATGAATGGAACAAAGTGTACTAGTCAGTACACTTTATTTCAAGCCAATGTAAATGAGAAGAATTTCTTTTTTTGTTACTTGGTGTGCAGCGTAAATGTGCACTAAATTTTATCATTCCGATCAGTATTTGAAGATGAATCATCATCTACAGTAAGGGGTTGTTTCGGGGGCCAAAAAAAGTCACTCGGACGGGTTAAAAAGTGAGTCAGCACCAGTTTTGCCAGAGGTTTCCACTGTTCAAAGCGTACCCGACGTGCACGCAAAGCCACAATAATGGTTAAAGTAAAACTGACAAATAAGTTGGTTAAACCAATCAGCAGCACGCCTAAAAATGATACAATAATCAGGCCAATTTCAGGTGAGCCATTAATATTCATTAAACCCTGAATAAAGTTGGCCGAAGCGAAGGCAATGTGGCGAATATCAATAGGTAAACCCAAAATATATCCCAGTGTTGCGGTACTCCCGAGCATAATCCCGAACAGGAAATTACCTGCCAAAGCCCCTAAGTTTCGTTCTATATAAGTGGCAAATATATTGAGACGTTCTTGTCCGAGTAGCTTTTTTAAATGCAGATGGGCTTTTAGGCGTGGCCCGACTTTTCGATACACCGCCATGTTATCGAAATAACCTGCAATCAAACCAGACAGAAATAAAAATACCCCGGCAATGGCGGCATGCGGAATGGCAAGTGACGTAAACGGATTCAAGTCGTGCAGCAAATGGGATGCTTTGGCGTGTGACATCAACGGTTCATGCAACATCGCATCCCAACTAAACGCAATTAAGGCTGCAACTGGAATCGCAATCGAAATATTGCCCAAAATGGCGACGAATTGCGTACGGATAATATTAATAATTAAGGCAGCAAGTTCGGCTATTTGCGCCATCTTAGAGCCTTTGCGGTGTTGAACCGTCGAGGCTAGTGCTGCTGCAGTCATCGCGGGTTGTTTAGTGGCAACGGTAAAGTGCAAGACATGAATTAGCATAAAACCAAATGAATAAATCATGCTGTTGATGATAGCCTGCATCATCGGGGCAAGGACTAAACGCGAGGCGAGGGTTTTTAAAGTCGCCATCATGGCGATTAAAACACCTGCACCTGCTGCAGCTTTATACATGCTCCAAAAGCCGTCTTTATCTGTACTTACATAATGCTCACCCGTTTTGCTAGCATTTTCAGTGACTTGTAAGGCAATTAACTCACTATTTTCTGCAAGCAATGAGCGTACACTGCGTTCGCTATACAACGCCGAAGTTACATCTACTAGTAATTGTCCTGCCGAAACATAAGCAACTTTGTCTTGCGCCACGATTAAATTTAGCAACAGTTCAATCCGCTCTAAACATTGTTCCAGTAAAGACAATAAATAGGTCAGGCTGATACTGACGCCAGTTCGTTTAGTGGCACGACGAATTTTACTGCTGACATCATGACATTGGTCAATCATCACTAAAGCTTGAGAGGCATCGGGTGGTTGAATGGCACTGATTTGATCGTGTTGCTGATCGGCAATTTTATAAAGCTGAATAAACTCGTTGATTTCACGGTTTTGTGCCAAAAAAGGTGAATCATACTCACTCAGTTCAGGGTAGGCATTAATAAATTCAGGATATAAACCAATCCCACTGACCCGATACGACAATACTGTCAGGGCTTTAATAATTTCACTGCGAATCCGTCGTTTTTGCGTTTGTCCATCATTTCCGCGATTCAGTAAAGTAAATAATTGCTGCCATTCGGCATCTTCAATATTGTCGAGCCAGTATTTGTCACTACGCAGTGGAAAAACCCGACGGACTAAATCTTGCAGTTGGCTTTCATCATGAATCAGTGGTAAAAAATGTGCGCCTAAACGCTGAAACAACTGATTCCAAAAGCCATCGAGCGATAAAATACCTGTGTCGGCATATAAACTGGTCTGTTTGTATTGATTGATTAGACGTAAAACAAAATGTTGCAAGGTTGAGCTGGCATCAGGCGTCAGCAGAAGGGCTTGTAAAAAAGCCTGAAACTTTTGATGGGTTTCTTCTAAATCTTGAGTGTCACTTGGACGGATACGATTGACCAGTTCAATCAGCAGATTTTCATCCAAAACAGCTTTCGGTGTATCCAGCTGTTCTTGCATTTTTCTAAATAAATCGTTGAATTTTATATGCATAAGCTGCTTAAACTATTGAATGCGATGTAAAGCCAATAAGGCTAAATTCTTTAAGGCCTGACGAGACTCTGAATCTGGCAATGCTTCTAAAGCGGTAATTGCGGCTTCAGTTTCTTCTGTGGCACGTTGGCGGCAATAATCGAGAGCGCCAGAGGACTGCACAATCGCAATGACCTGATCGAGGTCTGAAGTACCACCTGTGGCAATACTGCGACGAATAATTTGATGTTGTTCGCCTGTTGTATTTTGTAAAGCAGAGATTAAAGGCAAAGTCGGTTTGCCTTCCATTAAATCATCGCCAATATTTTTACCTAATGTTTCAGCATCTGAGGTGTAATCTAAAATATCATCAATAATTTGGAAGGCATTACCAAAGTGTCCTGCAAATAAACGCAAAGGCTCACGGTATTGCGGTGTACCAGTTAAAATTGCAGCACCTTCGGTTGCCAGTTCAAATAAACGTGAAGTTTTTCCGTGAATAATGTCTAAATAAATTTGTTCTGTGGTATCAGGTTGATGCTGTGCCTGTAATTGTAAAACTTCACCTTCGGCAATTTGACAAGTGCCCGTAGAAAAGTCTTTCAGCAACACCAAATCGTTTAAATCGACCAATAAGTCAAAGGCGCGGGAAATTAAGAAGTCACCCACTAAAACTGCAGTCTGGTTATTCCAAGTGGCGTTGGCAGTAGGACGACCACGACGTAAGCCAGACTCATCCACCACATCATCATGTACCAAAGTTGCTGTATGCAGCATTTCAATAATCGCAGCGAGTTTACGTTGACGTTCTAAATCTTCTGCGCCACAAGCTTTGGCCGCAAGTAGGCACATAATTGGACGCATCCGCTTACCGCCAGCTTCAACCACATGCTTGCTGACCGCCATCACTAACGCGACTTTAGAGGTAATCCCTTCATTAATAAAAGTATCCATCGCAGCAAAATCAGAAGCAACAGGGGCGAGAATGTCTTGCTTAAAGTCGATGGTCATGTGAAGGGAAACCTCAATAATATTGAATGACAACGTACTTGAATCAGTTGTAACTTATCTTACAGCTAAGGGAACTGCTTAAGTCTGCGAAAATACCGCAATGAATGCAATAGTTAGTCAACTGTCAAATGCTGTAATTGTTAATTCTACTGGAAAAGGAAGTCAATAACTTTGTGGGTAAATTCAGTTGTTTGCTCAACTTGGCATGATTTTAACAAGCATGTCAGTTTACGCCAACACAATCTGGCTATATTGATTGACCCATTGAAGATGGATAAGGCTGCAAAAGTCATTTACGTGGCTGTGTATTAAACAATCAACCTTGTTGTGCAATAATTGCCGCAAATGGCTTGTTGTTTGTGTGAATATCCCTTAAAATCCTTGCCCTTGAATAACCCCCAGTGGCGTTCGTTTTAAGATCGATATATCCCTTTATCGGCACGACGACACGGGCATGTTTGGAGTACATTATGTACGCAGTAATCCAAAGCGGTGGTAAACAGCACCGTGTTGTTGAGGGTGAAACCCTTAAAGTTGAATTATTGAAAGCTGAAACTGGCGCAACTATTACGTTTGATGACGTATTAATGGTTGTAAACGGTGACAACGTTCAAATCGGTGCTCCAGTTGTTGCTGGCGCTAAAGTAACTGCAGAAGTGGTTGGTCATGGTCGTCACGACAAAATCCGTATTGTTAAAATGCGTCGTCGTAAACACTACCGTAAGCAACAAGGTCACCGTCAATGGTTTACCGAGTTGAAAATTACTGGTATTGCAGGCTAATCACTAGGAGTAAATAGACATGGCAACTAAAAAAGCCGGTGGATCGACTAAGAACGGTCGTGATTCGAATCCTAAGATGTTAGGTGTTAAAGTTTACGGTGGTCAAACTGTAACTGCTGGTAACATCATCGTTCGTCAACGTGGTACAGAATTCCACGCTGGTGCAAACGTAGGTATGGGCCGTGACCATACTTTATTTGCTACTGCTGACGGCGTAGTAAAATTCGAAGTGAAAGGTCAATTTGGCCGTCGCTACGTATCTGTTGAAGCGTAAGCAACAATAGAAAAAACCCACAAGTGATTGTGGGTTTTTTTATGCCTATAAGATTGCAAATAACTCAGAAGTAGATGCTTTTTATATCTTCATCATGATGGATAAATTTCTACATATTATATTAATAACAATACAAAACTTCTTATTTTCTATCATATTAGCGCCAGAAATTGGTTTAAGATGGGACATCCAAAACATTGCGACTAAGCAAATATAAAAAGGTGAATCTATGAATATGCTTCGTAAAACCATGTGTGCTGTGGCATTGGGTGCAACGACTTTAGCACCAATCATGAGTACCACAGTGTTTGCTGCGCCAGTGGCAGCATCGGAGCAACAGGCGACAGCAAATTTAGTTAAACAATTAAACGGTATTAAAAGTTTCACTGCTAATTTTGAGCAAACTACCAAAGTCAGCAACAATGGCAAGGCTTTGCCAAACCGTGGTCTATCGGCTCAACACATGAACCAGAATTTTAAAGGCGTGATGAAAGTTGAACGTCCAGGCAAATTCTTCTGGGAAACCACCAGTCCAGCCAAACAGACAATTGTAACCACAGGTAAAACGGTATGGATTTATGACCCAGACTTACAGCAAGCGGTACGTCAAAGTTTAGATGATCAAGTGGCGAATACACCTGCATTATTGCTTTCGGGTAATACCAATCAAATTATGCAGTCGTATCGTGTGACCCAGCCGAATAAGTCAAAAACCTATTACACCTTATACCCAAAAAGTGATGATGGCGTATTTCAGAGTTTAACTATTAGTTTTGGTGCACGTAACGCGCCAACTTTAATGATTTTGCAGGATTCATTGGGTCAAACCACGCATGTGCGTTTTAACAATGTGAAAGTTAATGCCAAAATTCCTGCATCGACCTTTAATTTTACTCCACCAAAAGGCACCGATATTATTGATCAATAATCGAATGATTCCGTACGTTGTTTTTTAGCATAATTTGCTATCCCCATCCGAGCCTTCTCCCGCAGGGAGAAGGTTTTAACTTCAGCACAGTAGAAATTTATTTGAATAGCTTCCCTAAAAATCCACAATTTCTGTGGATAAATCTTGGGATAATTCACATTTTGTAGTATGCAGGATATAGACGGAGTTATCACAGATCATCATTATGCATTAGTGAAATGCCTACAATATTTTGATTTATAATGAAAAAATAAAAATAATCAAGCAAAAAACTGAGAAGAAATTTTAAATAATTTTATCCCCCGATTATTCCGTTACACAACTGCTCTAGGATTGAACAGCAAGAGTTATCTATAGTCTTGACTAATTTAATTGAACCAATTTTATCGCAAGATTTGTGTAGGCTTGCATTTCAAATCATCGGATTTTATGAGTCGTGGTAGAGGGGAATTTAATGCAATATTTAAAATCACAGGTATTGTGGGGTGCTGTCACTTTAAGTTCAGTATTGATATTGACGGCATGTCAGCCTAAAAATGACACAGCTTCAAAAACCAAAACAGAGCAAACTGCGCCTGCAGCTGTTGCAGCTGATCTTCCCGTGATTCAAGCTAAAGTGCTGGCGCTTAAATTGCCACAACAGCAAATTTGTGATGAAGATGGCTGCACTGCTTATGATATTCAGACGGTAAAAACCAATGTGGCGTGGATTGATGAATATTTTATGCAGCGTTTGCAAAAGGCAGACCCTATTGCATTTTCCAAAACTGCGGCATCAAATGAAACGCCAAATGTCGAAGAAACTGATCCTATGCAGCAGAGTCAGAGCTCTAGCTATGTGCGATATATCGGGCAACACGCCAATTTAGCCACGTTTAGTCTGCAAAGCTATAGTTATCCTGCGGGTGCAGCGCACGGTATTCATCACCAAGAATTTGTAACTTTTGATTTAAAGCAGAAAAAGCGTTTGGCGCTGCAAGATATTATGCTGCCAAATTCAGAAGCCAAAATGACAGAAGAATTGTTTAACCATAATTATAATTGGCTAAATGAACATGATATTTCCCGTGAAAAGTTTAAACTGAGCGATAATTTTTATTATGGTGCCAATGGTTTGGTCTTTGTTTATCCGTTGTATGAGCTTGCCTCTTATGCAGAAGGTATGCCTGAATTGGTGTTGCCTTATTACGCAACAGCACAATTGATCAAGCCTGAATATTTACCAAGTTTGCCGCAGTATCCGAGCCAATAAAATTGCACAAAAATACGCAGAGATTGCTGTAATAAGGTGCAGCTGTGAATCGGGTTACTGTATTTTTTAACCCGAAGCGCTTACACTATAGCCAGTTTTTTTCTTATTCCAAGATTGGCTATGATTGACCCGAAATTACTCAGAAATAATATTGAGGCTGTAAATTTAGCCTTGGCAAAACGTGGTGTGCAGTTAGATGTGGCAGAGTGGGCAGCACTCGAAGCACGTCGTAAAGAATTGCAATCTAAAACCGAAGCCTTACAGGCAGAACGTAATTCGGGTGCCAAACAAGTCGGTCAGATTAAAAAAGCAGGTGGCGATGCTTCTGAAATTATGGCACGTATGGCTGCCATTGGTGATGAAATCAAAACTGCTGAAGTGGCTTTGGCAGAATTGCAAGATGAGTTAGAAGCCAAATTGCTGTCTATTCCAAACTTGCCCGATGAGTCTGTGCCTGAAGGTAAAGATGAAGCTGATAATGTAGAAGTATTGAAATGGGGTACACCACGCCAGTTTGATTTTGAAATTAAAGATCATACCGACCTTGGCGAAATGATGGGTGGTTTGGAATTTGAAACTGCAACCAAACTGACAGGTTCCCGTTTTAGTGTTCTGAAAGGGCCGTTGGCGCGTTTACAACGTGCAATTACACAGTTCATGTTAGATACGCATACTGTTCAAAACGGTTATACCGAAGCTTATGTACCGTATTTAGTCAATGCAGAATCACTGCGTGGTACTGGGCAACTGCCTAAATTTGAAGAAGATTTATTCAAATTACAAGGTGAAAAAGAATACTATCTAATTCCAACTGCCGAAGTTCCTGTCACCAACTTTGTACGTGATGAAATCATTGACCCTGAACGCTTGCCATTAAAATATGCCGCGCATACACCTTGTTTCCGCAGCGAAGCGGGTTCTTATGGTCGCGATACTCGTGGTTTAATCCGCCAACACCAATTTGATAAAGTCGAAATGGTGCAGATCGTAAAGCCAGAAACCTCAATGCAGGCTTTAGAAGAATTGACTGGACATGCTGAAGGCATTTTACAGGCACTTGGTTTACCGTACCGTAAAATTATTCTATGCGGTGGCGATATGGGCTTTGGTGCAACAAAAACCTACGACTTAGAAGTTTGGGTGCCAAGTCAAAATACCTACCGTGAAATTTCATCATGCTCAAACATGGGTGATTTCCAAGCGCGTCGTATGAAAGCACGCTACCGTGCCGACCAAAAGAAAACTGAATTTGTGCATACATTAAACGGTTCAGGTCTGGCTGTAGGACGTACTTTATTGGCCGTTATGGAAAATTATCAACGTGCTGATGGTTCGATTGAAATTCCTGCAGTATTACGTCCGTACATGGGCGGTTTAGAGTTTATAGACTAAGTTGAGTAAGATTCGGCTTAGGATGAAATTGCTTACAAACAGATTTAAATATTGAGGTTTCGTGTGGATATTTTTCCAATCTCGTTAAAGTTGCAGCAGCAACCTTGTTTGATTGTGGGCGGTGGACATATTGCTTATCGTAAAGCACTGTTACTGGCTAAAGCGGGCGCAAAAATTGATGTACTTGCTCCTGAAATTGATGACAGTTTACTGCAACTGGTGCAGCAGAGTCATGGGCAGTATGTGCAGGATGTTTTTAGTTCATCTACTGCGTTGCGTCACTATCGTTTGGTGATTGCTGCAACAGATAACAATTTGGTCAATCAGCAAGTTTTTGCAGCTTGCGAAGCCGAAAATGTGCTGGTCAATAGTGTTGATGATCCGCCACATTGTCGTTTTATGGTGCCTGCGATCATTGACCGTTCGCCTTTAGTGATTTCAGTTGCAAGTAATGGCACATCTCCCGTGTTATCACGTCAAATTCGTACTCAACTGGAAAGCAGTATTCCGCATGGCATGGGAAAACTGGCTGAGTTTTCAGGTCAGTGGCGTGCAGCGGTAAAACAGAAAATTGTAAATCCAGAAGAGCGCCGTATTTTTTGGGAGGAGTTATATGCTAGCCCTCTTAAAGAACAGGTGTTCAATGACAATCTTGACGCTGCAAACCAAAGCATACAACACGCTTTAGCGGAATGGCAAACACCGAAAGGCGAGGTGTATTTGGTTGGTGCAGGGCCGGGTGATCCTGAATTGCTGACCTTAAAAGCCTTACGATTAATGCAGCAAGCCGATGTGGTGATTTATGACCGTTTGGTGTCTGCACCCATTTTGGAATTGTGCCGCCGTGATGCTGAAAAAGTTTATGTTGGAAAGGCGCGCTCTAACCATGCTGTGCCGCAAGAAGGTATTAATGCGTTATTGGTTAAATATGCACAAGCAGGTAAGCGAGTTTGCCGTTTAAAAGGTGGTGATCCTTTTATTTTTGGGCGTGGCGGTGAAGAAATTCAAGAGTTGTATGAAGCAGGTGTGTCATTTCAGGTCGTACCAGGCATTACTGCAGCGTCGGGCTGTGCGGCTTATGCGGGTATTCCACTGACCCACCGAGATTATGCGCAAAGTGTGCGTTTCTTGACTGGACATTTAAAAGAAGGTTCCCCTGAATTGCCGTGGTCAGAATTGGTGTATGAAAATCAGACTTTGGTGCTGTATATGGGCTTGGTTGGCTTGGAAAGCATTTGTGAAAAACTGATTGCGCATGGACAACGGGCGGATATGCCTGTCGCCTTAATTTCTAAAGGCACGACACCTGAACAAAAAGTGGTGGTGGGGACGTTGGCGAATATTGCCAGCAAAGTCGAACAGCACCAAATTCAGGCGCCTACCTTGACCATTATTGGTGAAGTGGTGAGTCTGCGTGAACAGTTACAATGGTTGTAGGGTGTATGATTGCGCCCTGACAAAGTGAGAGAAACAAGTGATTCATGTTGTTTTATATGAGCCTGAAATTCCAGCCAACACAGGCAATATCATTCGTTTATGTGCCAATACAGGTGCGCAATTACATTTGATTCAGCCATTAGGTTTTGAGTTGGATGATAAAAAGCTAAAACGTGCAGGTTTGGATTATCACGAATGGGCACGTATGCAAATTTGGGATAATCTTGAGCAATGTTTGGCTGATTTAGACAGCAAAGGCGTGGGTTTGGATGCGATTTATCCATTAACCACCAAAGGCACAGAAACACCGCATACTTCAGATTTAAACCGACCGGTTGCCTTGTTGATGGGGCCTGAAACACGCGGTTTGCCAGAAGCTGTACGCATGTTGTTTCCGCAACAGCACTGGATTCGTTTACCAATGGCAGAAAACTCACGCAGTTTAAACTTGTCCAATGCAACGGCTGTAATTGTGTATGAAGCATGGCGTCAGCAAGGTTTTAAAGTATTGCTCTAATTTGACATTCATTTATTAAATTGGGGCGATCTTCAGCATCAATAATCTTCCTTGATGGATAAAAAGCTGAGGCTAAATTGTACTCAGCTTTTTTGTTTTGGTTATTTTGCTGATTTAATGCTGCAACTCATTTCGGGCACAAGAAAAGGCGCATAAAGCGCCTGTTCTTAAAATTGAGATGCTATTTGTCTTTTAGCGATCATCAAACTCATTGTGCTGCGGAGCAGGGTGTTTAAAGCCTTTGGTTTTATAACCGAGGTATAAAACTCCAAACATCGCCCACCATAAGCCATACTTCAATGAAGTTTCATCGACTTCGAGCCATAAAGCAAAGACTGCAATAAAGCCGCATAATGGTACGATCACAAAATTGAGAATGTCTTTTAAGCCTTTGGTACGACCATCACGCAGTGCATAACGTGAAATTACAGATAAGTTCACGAAGCTGAATGCGGTGAGAGCGCCAAAACTGATCAATGAAATGACAAAATCCAAGTCCATAAAACCAGCAGTTAGCGCCACAGCACCTACAATTAAAATATTGTATGAAGGTGTATAGTTGCGTGGACTGATATGACCAAAGATTTTTTTGTTGATCACGCCATCACGACCCATCACGTACATTAAACGTGATACGCCCGCATGTGCCGAAATACCCGATGCCATTACCGTTACAATGGCAAAAGCAAGCACATAAGATTGGAACAATGAGCCACCAACCAAGAGTAGAATTTCTGGCTGCGTTTCAGCAATATTTTTAAAGTAGCTGCCTGGTTCATTCGGGAAATAAATCTGCATGAAATAGGTGCTAACAATGAAAATTACGCCTGCAATTAGTGCAGTTAAGAAAATCGCTTTTGGTAAGGTTTTTTCTGTATCTTTGGTTTCTTCTGCAAGTGAGCTGAGTGAGTCAAAGCCTGTAAATGAGAAGCAGAGTAGGGTTGCACCTGTAATCAATGCGCCTACCGAAGTCAGTTCATTCCAGAAAGGCTCTAAGCTCCATAACTGATAGCGTTGTTCGGCAGTGATTGGGCCATCGGCATTAAAGCCAGCTTGTAATTTGGTGAACATCATCCAAGTAAAGACACCAATCACCACCAGCTGAATTAACACAATCAAGCTGTTAAAGTTCGCCACAAAGCGCGCACCACGCAAGTTAACACCTGTCATAAATGCCGTGAGTACCACTACCCAAATCCAGTGATTCACTTCAGGGAATAACGCTTCTAAATAAATCACCGCCAAAATAATGTTGACCATTGGCGAGAGCAGGTAATCCAGCCAAGATGACCAACCCACCATAAAGCCGACATTGGGGTGAATGGATTTTTGTGCATAGGTATAGGCCGACCCTGAAGATGGGTAACGACGAATCATGTGACCATAACTCAAAGACGTGAGCAAAATGGCAACCAGTGCAAAAATATAAGATGTGGGTACGTGAAAATGACTTTCTTCCGATACTAAACCGAAAGTGTCGAATAACGTCATCGGTTGAATGTAGGCTAAACCAATAATAATAATGTGCCAGAGTCCTAGCGTTTTTTGCAGTTTAGCTGCCGATTGAGTCCCAGAGATATTTGTCAACGGCGTTATCCTCTTAATCGTTGATCAAGGATCAGTCATGTTTGTTCAGGATTGTTTGAGACGAACAATCCCCCCTACATAAAAAAGTAAAAACGCGCCAATCTACTCTATAATGACGCGCTTTGTCAGTATCTTTGCTTTCTTTTTTAGCAGAAAAAAGGCCATATTGATGAAAAAACATCAGACGCAGCAGTCTACCAATGAAAAGCCCGATGTTTAGAAAAACATCAGGCTAGATTTTCGGTTATATTGGCCTATTTTGTAGGAATTACCAAGCCTTTTTTAAGATAGCTTTGAGTTCTTCTAAATTGGCCTCTTTCGGGTTGTAAATAATCGAACCATCGTTCAGGGCTTTTTCAGCCACTTCATCTAATTGCGCTTCGCTGACTTTACCTGTTTCTTGTAAAGTACGTGGCAATTTGGTCAGTGCGTATAAGCGGTCACGAATGGCTAAGAGTGTCGAAATGGTTTTATCGGCACGTAAATGTGCAGGGGTTTGTGCGTAAACATCTGCGCCAGCCAACGGTAATAACAGCTCGGCAATTTTATCAGCATTGACGTCTTTGTTGTATTCCAACACGTATGGCAAGAATAAATTCATGCAGAGTCCATGTGGTAAATGTGCCACAGCACCCAACGCATGACCTAAGGAATGCACCAAACCCACCATAGAGTTTGAAAATGCAATGCCCGCCATGGTTGATGCTTGTGCTAATTCTAAACGACCTTGTTCATCACTTGGATTATCTAATACATTGAATAGGTTACTGCTGATTTTCTTAATTGCTGCTGTGGCATAAGCATCAGAAATTGGGTTGGCTGCCATGCAACTATAAGCTTCAATGGCGTGCGTCATGGCATCCATTGCTGTCATTGCTGTCAAATGTGGTGGCAAGGTTTGCGTCATACGTGGGTCTAAAATGGCTGCATGTGGCATTAAGTAATATGATGCAAACGGCATTTTGACATTCTTTTCGGTGTCAGATACCACCGCAACCATTGTGACTTCTGAACCTGTGCCTGATGTAGTTGGAATCACAAAAAATGGTTTTAGCGGACGTGGTAAGTTATGTGCACCTGAATATTGCAACAAGTCTTCACCGCCTTCACTGACTAAAATATTGGTGGCTTTAGAGGTGTCAATGACTGAGCCGCCACCCACAGCGATAATGGAATCACAGTTGTTTTCACGGTACAGCTCAGCAGCACGACGTACTGTTGCCACACTTGAATCTTGCGGAACATCGTCAAAAATATAGCCAATTACGGCATCGGTAGATTCAAAAGCAGCTTCAATCGGTGCAAGCAAATTGTTGGAACGCACGCCTTTGTCAGTAATGATCATTGGGCGCTGAGAGCCTAAGGTTGCCAATTCAAACGGGATGTGTTCAAGTGCTGCATGACCTGCAATGACTTTGACTGGGCAAAAAAATTCGTAATAAGGCTTCGTCATGTTATGCACTCCGTTTGAAATAAGATTGGGCAACTTTTAAATAAATATTGGCTGCACTTGATAGTTTTTCTTTTAAGCTGAGTTCAGTCGGGTATTGTTTTACCGCCAATTCTGCTACTAGCTTAGGCAAGATGAGCGCTTCCATTTTATTCAGACAACGTACCAAGCGAATTGCATAAGACACATCGCCATCGGCAATCATGCGGTCATGCGCAAAGGCCTGTGCGGTACTTTCCTGAAAGGAAAAAACCAAATAAGCATGGTTTAAATGTTTGAAGGTAATGGTTAAATCTGGTTTTTGTGCTGTATTCTGCAGCAATTCCAGTTGATGATCTGCAGTGACTTTGGCAACAAAGGCTGGACCATTCGGAAAGACTTTCATAGACAACACAAAGTTGCTGGGAAATTTGGCAACTTCTTGTTTAATTTCTTCATCGACCTGACTTGCCATGACTAAACCTCTGCCAATCACATCCATCATGAGTTTGACATAGGCCAGTTGCAAAGCGGGTTTCACAGATTTAGTTGAAATCACGCGCTGAATCCCTGTGTTATAAATCATTATTTAGAGTAAATACTCTATTTTATTTCTTATTGAAAAGAAAGCCATTTATACGTGAATGACTTGAACGTCATTAAAGTAACCGCTGTTTTGTAAAGTTTCAATGATATCTGCGCAGAAGTTTTCAAAATGTGGATAGTCATTGACTAAATCCATCACACGTACCATCTCTAAACCTGCATAGCCGCAAGGGTTAATACTTTGAAAACCTGTTAAATCACAATCAATATTAAGAGCAAAACCGTGATAACTGCGACCTTTACGAATTTTAAAACCGAGCGAGCCAATTTTTCGTTCATTGACATATACACCAGGTGCATCTGCTTTGGCATAGGCTTTAATACCGTATTTTTTAAGCAGCTCAATCATCAAGTTTTCGGCATATGATACCAAAGTACGGACATTCCAGCCCAAACGGTTCAGGTCAAACATGAAATAGGCGACCAATTGACCCGGGCCATGCCATGTCACTTGACCACCGCGATCAGTCTGTACTACAGGAATATCTGTCGCCATTAAAATATGTTCGGCTTTGCCTGCTTGCCCTTGGGTGAGTACATTCGGATGTTGCAAAATCCAGAGTTGGTCAGGGCTGTCACCATCACGTTGTTCAGTCCAGTGTTTCATTTCTTGAAAACGTGCTTCATAGTCAGTCAGGTCATGATATTGACGAATAATTAGGTTTGGCCGTTGTGTATTATCCACAGTGATGCAGTCCTATCCATAAAAGCAAGAAATTGATTTTATTATACGAAAATGTAGCAGCTGTAGGGGATTTGTGGATTGAATAAGATTTTGGCAGCATAAAAACAAATAACACGCCCGAAAGCGTGTTAATTGAAAATCAATCTACAAAATTACAATGCAGTTTTAATTAGTGGGCAAGCCGCCAAATCTGCATAAATCGCATGCACTTGTTCCAATTCTTCAAAACGTAATTGCGCTGTGATTGAATGATACTTGCCTGTGCGTGATGGGGTAATGCTGATGCTTTGTGCATCAAACTCAGGAAAGTGTTTCACTAAAATTTCAACCACAGCAATACGTAGTTCATCACCTGCCTCACCAATGAGTTTAATTGGGTAATCCATTGGAAACACCCAAAGATGTTCTTGCAGTTCACGAGATGGGGTGCGGTTGAATAACGTCATAAGCGTATGTCTCTATCTCTATATCAAACGCCTGCATAGGGCAGGCGTTTTAGGTCTTGTTGAATAAATGAGGCTGTATTGTAAAATTTCAATAGCTCATTTATGCAACAATCTTAGTCATTTTCCAAGAACGAACGTAAGTGTTCAGAACGAGAAGGGTGACGAAGTTTACGTAAAGCTTTGGCTTCAATCTGACGGATACGTTCACGGGTCACATCAAACTGCTTACCCACTTCTTCCAAAGTATGATCGGTTGGCATATCAATACCAAAACGCATTTTCAGAACTTTGGCTTCACGTTCAGTCAAGTTTTCAAGCACCTCACGGGTCGCTTCTTTTAAGCCTTCAGAGGTTGCCGCATCGACTGGTGAAGTGATGTTGCTGTCCTCAATGAAGTCACCCAAATGTGAATCTTCATCATCACCAATTGGCGTTTCCATAGAAATCGGCTCTTTGGCAATTTTCAGCACTTTACGAACTTTAACTTCGTCCATTTCCAAGCGTTCACCTAATTCTTCAGGAGTCGGTTCACGACCCATTTCCTGAAGCAATTGACGCGATACACGGTTGATCTTGTTAATGGTTTCGATCATGTGCACTGGAATACGAATAGTACGCGCTTGGTCGGCAATAGAACGGGTAATTGCCTGACGAATCCACCATGTCGCATAAGTTGAGAACTTATAACCACGACGGTATTCGAACTTGTCTACCGCTTTCATCAAGCCGATGTTACCTTCTTGAATCAAGTCTAGGAATTGCAAACCACGGTTGGTGTATTTTTTCGCAATCGAAATCACCAGACGCAAGTTGGCTTCAACCATTTCTTTTTTCGCACGGCGGGCTTTGGCTTCGCCTACTGCCATACGCTTAGAAATGTCTTTGATGCCTTTAACATCTAAGCCTAGCTCCTTTTCAATATCGGCAATTTTTTGTTGGAACGCCAAAATATCTGGACGTACTTTTTCCAAATAGCCTTTTTGGTCGGCAGGTGCTTTGGCAATGTGCTCATCTAACCAAGCAAAGTTAGATTCCTGACCTGGGAATGAGGTACGGAATACAGTACGATCCATACGACCACGACGCACCGCATAACGCATCACTTCACGTTCAGCAGTACGAATTTGTTCATGTGTACCACGAATCATTTCCGAAATAATATCGAATAAACGTGGCGTAAATTTAAACATCATGAATACAGTCGCTAAAGCTTCTAAAGCTTCTTGAGCTTCAGCACTTTCACGACCATGTTTTTCAATGGCTGCAATTTTTGCAAGATAAGCCTGTTCCAACTCACCAAAACGCATTTTTGCAATTTCTGGGTCTGGACCTGAATCTGCTTCAGATTCTTCTTCGGCTTCAGCTTCCTCTTCCTCATCGTCATCATCAAGTTTGACGTCTTTGGTCGGTTTTTTGCTGGTATCTTCTTCTTTGTCTAAATCGGCTTCGTCTTCTAAAACTTCTGGAATTTCTTCATCGGTTTCAGGGTCTAAATAACCCGATAAAATATCGGCAAGGCGGCGTTCACCCGCTTCATAATCTTTATATTCTTGCAGTACCACTTGCACTGCGTTTGGCCAGTAGGCAATCGAGTGAAGTACATCGCGAATCCCTTCTTCAATACGTTTCGCAATGCTAATTTCACCTTCACGCGTTAACAGCTCAACCGTGCCCATTTCACGCATATACATACGCACAGGGTCTGTGGTGCGACCAGGCTCATTTTCTACAGAGGCAAGTACCGCTGCAGCTTCTTCTTCAGCAACTTCGTCGGCAGCTTCCGCATTTTCCTCGAACATTGCATCATCAGATTCAGGCGCACGTTCATGCACAGGAATACCGACGTCTTGAAGCATTTGAATAATGTCTTCAATCTGTTCGCTTTCCGTGATTGAGTCCGGGAGATGATCGTTAACCTCAGCGTAAGTTAGGTAACCTTGCTCTTTGCCTCGGCTAATCAGAGCCGCTACTTGCGAAGTAGGGGAATTCATATCGCTCATCTTTGCTTACTCTTCGTTGAATCTGTGGCAGTGAAAAACCGTGCATGATAGCACAATTCGCTTTAAATAGGGTTGGAATTGATCAATCAAGCATGATTTTAAAATGATGTTTGAATGAAGAATGTGATTGGAATATGGGGCTTCATTACTGTTTTTCAAGTCAATTTCCTTTTTGCCCGCAAAATATTTTTATGATTGGGGCCAATCCTGAATAATGATACTAACTTGCTAATATATACACAAATTTTAAAGTATGTTGCAATGTGCGTATGTTGCAGTTTTTTGAAAAAAATAAATAAAACTTGACAATATTTATAAAGGCAGATAAATAGCGGCTAGACCCTTCACATTTTTTCATTCTGAGGTAGTTTTAGTGTCTTCTACAGATTTTGAACTAGATGATAACTACGGTGATGATGATGTTAATTTCGATGAGGCATCAAACAAAATAAGCGCGAAAGAATCTTTAGAAAAGCGCCGTTTGATTGATGATTTACTCGCACAACGTCGTTTGGAACGTGAGCTCAAAGATTTTGATTATGATTTTGACGATGACGACGATTTTGACGACGAAGACGACTAAAATCAGGTTCTGCATCACCCGCTGAAAATGCTATGCTACATCCCTAAATTGACACCTATGGATTTGAAATGACTGCTTTAGATTTAGACCTGTTAAGTGAATATCTAGATGGTGACCAAAACGAATATGGTCTAGACTTCGCTGCAACACATGGTTTCTTGTGTGCCATTGCAGTTGGACCTCAATTTGACCCATGGTTAAATGAATTATTTGAAGGCAATCAAAACAAAGTACCTGCCGAAATTATCGCGCAAATTAAGGCATGGCTAGAAAGTATTCGCCAAAGTTTAGCCAATGAAGAAGGCATTGAATTTCCATTTGAAATTGAAGAAGCGGAAGTTGATTCTAGCTTAGGTGACTGGAGTGTTGGTTTTGTAGATGCGATGTTCTTGAACGAAGAAGCGTGGTTCACCCCTGAATTTGAAGAACAATTGGTTGATTTAACTTTGCCAATGATGGTGTTTAGTGGCATTGATGAAGAAGACCCGCAAATGGAGTCTTTCCGTCGCAATGGTCAGTTAATGGACGAGATTGCAGAAGAAATTCCAGAAAATCTGAATGAATTGTATTTGATGTATCACACACCTAAATAAGCTGCCGAATCTATTGGTTAGATTCATGTTTGTGTATATTTGAAAGCGTGAATAGCTTAAAAAGCACTGCTAAATGCAGTGCTTTTTTGTGGCTAGGATGAATACATCAATGATGTATGTTTCAACTTAGTTGAACTACGCCAATTAGCGTGTAGCACGATCCCAGGCATCTTTTACCGCAAATTTTGCTTGTTCCCAAGTTAAACGAGAACTGCCTTTAATTTGTTCCCATTTGCTTTTTAAATCGGGTTCGACATCTTCAAAGCGGGTATGTGCATCATAATGTGGGCGGTTTTCATAACCAACACGGTAGGCATTTTGGTAGTCACGGTCATATTCTAAATCTGGGTAATGACTGCGTGTTTCTGCATAATAGACAGTATTGAGACTATTGGCACGCCAGTACGCTTCTTCTTCGGTAGGGTTTACTACTTCTGCAGCGCCTTTACCAGCCAATCCACCAACAACGGCACCTACAGCACCGCCAACAACAGCACCTACAGGGCCGCCTAATGCACCAACAGTTGCTCCTGTTGCAGCTCCACCAACTGCGCCTAGACCTGTACCAACAGGGTGGGCACCCGGCTCACCTGTAATCGGGTCGGCATTTAAACGATCACGTTCTTCTTTGGATAAATTTTTAACCACATCACGGTCAATCTGTTCATTGCGTTTAAAATCTGACATGCGAATCACCTTTTCTCGTTGTATGAGTTATTGCTGTGTTTTCATAATCGCTATGAATGAACTAAGCTTAGGCGATGAAAATGTAGCCTTATACCCCATTCACAAGGTGTTTCAGTTACAGCGCATGTCTGAAGTAAGTTTATGTATGATGCTGCGCGTAGTTGTAGTTTTTAGGTGTGTGCTGTTGGTTTTGGGTGTCTAATACAACAATTCAGTAAAATTTTATAAGAATTTCTTATGGTAGTAACGGTTTGCGTACCAGTTGTAAGCAATATGAAATACAGCACCATGAATGGCAATCAGGCACAGCATGATCACGGCAGCCAAAGCCAATCCTGCTTTATCTGCTGCTTTTAAAATTTCTTCTGCATTTGGGTTCATGAGTACCAAGAAAAACACAAAGAAACTACCAATAATAATCGCGACAGCACTTGAGCCCCAGACCAGTTGAATTTTTTCATCACTGCTCGGTAAGCGTTGTTCTTTTTTGACAAAATGGCCTGCACTAATGAATGCTGCGGCAATTAATGCAGGGAGCAGGGTTATACCACCTAATTTTAGACCAAAAATTAATACGGTAATGAGTAACACCAGCGCAATACTGTAAACCGCAGCAAAAAATAATAAATATGGTTTCATGTCTGATTTCCCCAAAAAATTGATTCAATTGAATAGCAACGCGAGCATTAACCACGCATTTTACGTTTATGCCTAAGGTATAAAAGAATGACAATGACCAAGAGGACCAATCCAATAATGACATGACTGACCTTACTGAAAATTTGCTGCATCAATTGTTGGTTTTCACCAAAATAATAACCCACACAGGCTAAAAAAGTGGTCCAAATGATTGTACCTAAACCACTATAAAACATAAATTTCCAAAATGGCATGTGGCTCATGCCTGCAGGAATACTGATTAGAGAACGAATAGCAGGAATCATGCGCCCAAAAAATACAATCCGATGTCCGTATTGTTCAAACCAGTGCAAGGAATTTCGGACATCTTGTTCTTTAATCCATAGATATTTACCGTAGCGACTCACCCAGTGGTAAATACTTTCATGTTTGCAACGATAACCCACCCAATATAACAGTGCCGCCGCAACCAATGAGCCGATACAGCCCGCAATAATGACACCCAGTAGCAGTAATTGCCCTTGCGATGCAGAGTAGCCTGCAGAAGGCATAATAATTTCAGAGGGAACGGGTGGAAAAACATTATCTAGAAACATCAACAGGGCAATACCAAGATAGCCCAATTGTTCCATAATCGAAATAATCCATTCAGTTAAGTTCATGCAAGTCGTGCTTTGGAAAAGTGCTTCAATCCTAAGCAGTATTGGTCAAACAGTAAAGTCTTGCGCAATGTAGATTTAATCAAGCTCTGCATGGGTCAGGGTGTGGATATATACACGTCTTAAGCTATACGCCACGAGGATAGGGATGACACAGAGCAGGGCGTAATTCAAGAAATGCGCTTGCAGATGGTAGCCCACAAATGCCGCAATAATACCGCCTAAAATTGCACCGAAAGCCACAATAAAAGTATGTGATTCTTGTTCCAAACAATCTTGGTTTGTTGCACTATGCGCAACAGCCACTGCTTTTACAGGTGTAAAACGTAGTGTGTGCATTGAAGTTGAAATTTTTGTTTTAGACATAGCGGCACTCCAGGTTGCGGCATATAAATTTAGGAATACATAACGATCCTTGAATTTTGGGGCATGGAAGATGTTGAGTGTATTCTGAACTTCTGCACCAATATAGCCACGGATTTTGTGGCTTGTTTTGATTGAATGCTATCACTCAATCTTGGGATATTACGCAATGCTTAGTAAACAAGCGTTGTATTTTTATGTTCTATGTAATCTTGCGTGAAGCGTGAGTCGGCATAAAAAAAGTCCGCATACTGGATGAGGACTTTTTAAGATGATCGGTTGATACAACATCAATATGGCTTTGATTAGACCTTGTTGATGTGTATGAGCCTGAATGGATTACAGACGTTTACGTTTAGCTGCGGCAATTTGTGATTGGCGCATACGGAAACCTTCTTTTTGTTTCTCACTGGTTTTATCAATACAGTACACGCAAGATACACCGTGTTCATAGCTTGGTAGTGCAACTTCTTCAGGCAGTAATGGCCAACCGCAAGCATGACATTTGGTGTTTTGACCTTCTTGCATACCATGAGTTACCGCAGTACGCCCATCAAATACGAAACATTCACCTTCCCATAAGCTTTCATCGGTTGGTGTTTCTTCTAAGTATCTAAGCACGCCACCTTTTAAGTGATAAACCTCGGTAAAACCTTCTTGCAGTAATAAAGATGTCGATTTCTCACAGCGAATCCCGCCTGTGCAGAACATCGCAATTTTTTTATCTTTGTGCTGTTCTAGGTTTTGCTTCACATATTCTGGAAATTCACGGAAAGTTTCGGTTTTCGGGTCAATTGCACCCTTAAACGTTCCTGCTTTGTATTCATAGTCATTACGAGTATCAATCAGAATGACATCGTCACGAGCAATCAGTTCATTCCATTCTTTAGGGTCTAGGTAGTGACCGACTAAATCACGTGGTTTTACGTCTACGCCCAAAGTCACAATTTCTTTTTTCAGTTTAATTTTCATTTTACGGAATGGTTTTTCAGAGCTGAGCGACTCTTTGTATTCCATTGCGGTAAAGCCTTCATCTAATAGAAATTTGTGAAGTTGATCAATGGCAGAACGGTCACCCGCCACAGTTCCATTAATGCCTTCACCTGCCACAATAAGAGTACCGCAAAGGTTGATTGAATTTACCAAATTTAATAAGCGTTGTTGAAGATCGGCGGGATCTGCAACTTCTTTGAATTGATAAAGTGCGGCAACAACCCAAGTCGTGGTCGCTGGCTGTTCTACAGGTGCAAGCTGTTCTACAGTAGCGTTCATGGAGTACTCCAATAGATGAATGACAAAAATTTAAGGCGCATATTCTAACCTGCTTAGTATGAATATGCGAGAAAACCGAGCACAGAACATGGTTTTTTAAAGGGCAACACAGCATTTTAAAAATGGAGCAGAACGGGGTATGATGCCACTCGTTTCAAAGAAGAATCATGTGTTCAGATTGATAAGCCAACAGGTGTTGTTAAATATTGGAGTATTGTGTTGAGTAAGGAGCGTCAAATTGCCACTTTAACCCCGTGTGCAGGTCGTTGTTCTACGGTGTTTGGTGATGCTGTCTGTCGAGGTTGTCGTCGCTTTAACCATGAAGTGATTCAATGGAACAGCTATACGCCTGAACAACACACTGCCGTTTGGCGTCGCTTAGATGCACAGCTCGATCAGATTTTAGTGCCTATGCTGCCTTTTGCTGACTTGCGTCATGTTGAAGGGTTTATACGGTCTAAGCGTGTGCGTTTACGTGATGATGCTTCAAAAGGGCGTAAGCTATACCACGCACTGAAAATTTGTGAAAAAAATCGACATTTTACCGATGAAAGTGGTTTGGGTATTCACTACAAAGAAGTGCGGCCTTTGTGGCAGGAATTTGAGCGTCGCGTGTTGGCACTTGCAACCGCAAGTTATGACTTTGCATTCTTACGTGCCGATGGCATCAGCCATAGCTTATTGCATAATTTGCAGGATGACTAATTTGTAATTCTTGTTATGGGTCTGTAAAGAGTAGATAGACTTTGATTGAGCCATAAAAAACTCGCAAAATCTGCGAGTTTTTTATTTTGTACAATAATGGCTTAAGCCACTTGTACAGGAATACAGTTTGCAGTGTGGCTCACGGTATTGTCTGGGTTTGCATAGACTAAACGTGGTTCGTGTGCATTGGCTTCTGCTTCAGTAAAGTCACCAAAGGTTGCAATAATAATAATATCGCCTACATTGGCTTGATGTGCAGCACCACCATTGACTGAAATGATGCCGGAGTTATCTTCACCACGAATTGCATAAGTTGTGAAGCGCTTACCATTGGTCACGTTCCATACGTGGATTTCTTCATATTCACGAATGCCAGCCAAATCCATGAGTGTTCCGTCAATTGCACATGAACCTTCGTAGTGAAGTTCTGCATGAGTCACAAAAGCACGGTGGATTTTGCATTTTAATAAACGAGATAGCATGGTGAGCGTCTCCTTAGTGGACCTAAGATTTTATCTTATGGTTGAATTCAAACACTGCTGAATGGATGTCAGTTCCGAGCAGAAAACGCATTTTGCTCTGAAAATAGCGACATGGCAAGTGTGATTGTTCAACAATTGTGGATTCATCAGTTCGGTTTATAGGCATTGATTTGATTCATGGCTTGTTGTACTTCGCCATTGACCAGTAACTTGATACGACCTAATGCATGTGCAAGTGCATCATCCATTAAAGTTTGCTCGCTACTTGGTGCTTTGCTCAGTACATGACCAGACACGCGTTCTTTTGAACCCGGATGCCCAATACCAATGCGTAATCGATGGAAATTTGGACCTGTGTGCGGCACGATGTCACGTAAACCATTATGTCCACCATGACCACCGCCAGTTTTTAGGCGAATGATCCCTGGGTTCATATCCAGTTCATCATGAGCAATCAGCATTGCCTCAGGTGCAATTTGATAGAATTTGGCGAAGGGAACAACACTTTGACCAGAACGGTTCATAAAGGTTGTGGGTAATAACAGACGAACGTCTTGACCTTCGATATTACCACGTCCGCTGATCCCATGAAATTTAGGATCGGCTTTTAGTGTAATGCCATATTGATCTGCAAGGCGCTCTACAAACCAAAAGCCTGCATTATGGCGGGTTTGGGCATACTCTTTACCAGGGTTACCCAAACCAACAATCAGTGAAATATTAGCCACTAATTACACCACGAACACTTATGCGCGTTTGAAGTCAGCGTGCATTGGTGTGTTTTTAGCAGGGTGACGTTGTAACGCTTGGATTTTCACGTTTTCAACTTTGTCACCTACTTTGATTTCTACAACTTCTTCAAAGAAAGCATTGCTTTCTAATGCTTTTACAAGCTCACGAAGTTCTAAAGTGATTGTTACTGGCTCAGCGTCGCCACCATAAATGATAGCTGGAACTAATGCAGCGTGACGAAGGCGGCGGCTCGCACCTTTCCCTTGATTAGCTGCTTCACGCGCTTGAGCGTTTAATACGAAGTTTGCCATGATAGACATCCTTATTTTGAGTTTAAATAAACCAGATCTGCGACCAATCTAGTGATAGAAAACCCTGCCAAATGGCAGGGCTTTGAAAATTCAGCGCACCATTATAGATAAGAATCGAACATTGCGCTAATAGATTCTTCGTTGTTAATACGACGAATTGTTTCTGCAACCATACTTGCTACAGATACTTGGCGAATTTTACCAAGTGCTTGAGCTTCTTCTGAAAGAGGAATGGTGTCGGTAACAACCAGTTCATCAATCACAGAATTTTTCAGGTTTTCAATTGCTTTGCCTGAAAGTACAGGGTGGGTTGCATAAGCAACAACACGACGTGCACCAAAAGTTTTCAGTGCATCAGCGGCTTTACATAATGTACCCGCAGTATCTACCATGTCATCTACAATGACACAGTCACGATCTTTTACATCACCAATCAAATGCATCACTTGTGATTCATTCGCTTTTTGACGACGTTTATCGATAATTGCAAGATCGATATCACCCATTTGTTTTGCAACAGCGCGTGCACGAACCACACCACCAACGTCTGGTGAAACCACCATGAGGTTGTCATGTGACTGTTGACGCAGGTCAGCCAATAGCGCAGGCGTACCGTAAATGTTGTCTACAGGGATGTCGAAGAAACCTTGAATTTGGTCTGCGTGCAAGTCAATCATCACCACACGGTCAATACCCACAGTCGTTAGCATATCTGCAACCACTTTGGCTGTAATTGGAACACGTGTAGAACGAGGACGACGGTCTTGGCGGGCATAACCGAAGTAAGGAATAACGGCAGTAATACGACCAGCACTTGCACGACGCAAAGCATCAGCCATCACCAAGATTTCCATGAGGTTGTCATTGGTTGGCGCACAAGTAGGTTGTACGATAAATACGTCTTTACCACGGACATTCTCGGTAATCTCTACAGCAATCTCACCATCAGAGAAGGTAGAAACTGATGCAGCACCTAAAGGAATGTGCAAGTGGCTTACGACTTTTTGAGCGAATTGTGGATGCGCGGTTCCACTAAAAACGACAAGATTGGGCATGAAGCACCCTTGGCGGTTGGTGTGTGTAGGAATAGATGGCAGGGGTAGCTGGATTCGAACCAACGGATGCCGATATCAAAAACCGGTGCCTTACCACTTGGCGATACCCCTAATGCGGCAGAACTTTAATATTTTTACTGCATTCTGTCAAGGTAAATTAACAGGATAGCGATAATATTGGGGGTTCTGTCTAATGCGAGAAAATGGCAGGGGTAGCTGGATTCGAAC